>QZKF01000054.1 GCA_003599455.1 Comamonadaceae bacterium | reverse complement strand
GACTTTACCCGGCATGATAGAAGAACCTGGCTGCATGGGTGGAAGATTTATTTCATTAAGACCCTCATTAAGACCCGCCCGAGGGCCTGAGGACATCAACCTGAGGTCATTAGCTATCTTGGACAGGTTCATGGCCAGTGTTTTAAGCGTACCCGAGAAGGCTGCCAGTACATCAGTATTTTGAGTGGCATCCACCAGGTGTTCCGTTCCCCTGAGGGGGAGGCCAGAAATTTTTCGTAGCTTTTTGATGGCTAAATCAATATATTCCCTTTTGGCATTAAGGCCAGTTCCTACGGCAGTGGCACCCAAATTCACCTCATACAGGGCGTCCGCTGCCGCCCGGATTCGTCGAATGTCCCTATTAACCGCCTTGGCGTAGGCGCCGAGCAGGGCGCGGTCGCACAGCAGGTTGATGCGCCGGGGCACGCCGCGCGCGATCTCGTGGATGCGCTGGATGGCCTGGTTGGAAAACGGCAGCGGCCCGCGCAGGCCTGCGACCTGCATGCGGTGCTGGATGTACTGGCGGGTTTCGGCCTCGTTGAGCGCGCCGAGGTGAAAGCGCGCGATAACGCGCTGCGCCAGCTGCTCGAGCTCGGGCCGGGCCAGCACGGTGCGCAGCTCGGGCTGGCCGATCAGGATGATCTGCAGCAGCTTGCGCTCGCTGGTCTCCAGGTTGGTCAGCAGGCGCAGTTGCTCCAGCACGTGGGGGGTGAGGTTCTGCGCCTCGTCGATGATGAGCACGTTGCGCTCGCCGGCGGCGTGGCTGCGCAACAGGTACTCGTTGAACGGATCGAGGTAGTCCTTGATGGTGGCCGGGCCGATGCCTTCGTGCCGGACCTCGATGTGGAACTCGCTGCAGATCGTCTTGAGCAGGTCGCCGACCGTGAGCTTGGGATTGAAGATGTAGGCCACCCGGCAGCGCTCGGGGATCTGCTCGAGGAAGCAGCGGCAGATGGTGGTCTTGCCGGCGCCGATCTCGCCACTGAGCAGCACGAAACCGCCCCCGCCGCGAATGCCGTACAGCAGATGCGCCAGGGCCTCGCGGTGGCGCTCGCTCATGAAGAGGTAGCGCGGGTCGGGCGCGATGGAGAACGGGTCCTGCTTCAACCCGAAGAATTCGGCGTACATGCCCCAGAGCATAACGGGGCCGCCCAGGGCGGGCAACGGCGCCCGGTCTTGCGCGAAGACCGGGCGCCGTGCGGACAGAAAACGGATCAGGCCGCCAGGGCCATGGTGCGCTGCGACGACGATGCCGGGTACTTCGCGCTGGTCGAGGCAGAGCACTCGATGTCGCCGGAGAGCTGGCCGCCTTCCTCGATCACCACCTTGCCGTAGCGGATCTTGCCGGTGACCCGGCCGGTGGCGTAGATCACCAGCTTCTGGCGCACGGTGAGGTTGCCGTCGAACACGCCGCGGATCTCGGCGATGTCGATCTCGGCCGAACCCTTGAACTCGCCCTGTTGCGCGATCTGGATCACGCGCGAGTCCATCGTGGCTTCCACCAGGCCTTCGACCACCAGCGTGTCGCAGTCCGTGATTTCCACGCCTTTGAGCTTGATGTTGGGGCCGACGGTGAGCTTGCTGCCGCCTTCGGGGGCGGTGGAGCTGGCGGTGGTGGTGGCGGGAGACGCCAGGTCCAGGTCGGGCACGGCGGTGGTCGCCGGTGCCTGGGGAGGTGTTTGCGGCTGGGCCTGGGATGCGGTCGCGCTGCTGCTCGCGGGTTGCCCGTAGCGCGGCGTGGCCATGCCGGAATTGAGGGTCTTGGGTTGTTCGTTCTCGCGTTTGCCAAAGTGCAGTGCCATGCCAGCTCCTTCAAAAAGTGAAGCAGTCATGCTAAGGGCCACGCACCTTACATTCTGGTCCGTCCCGTAAGAGGGGTAACGAGATGAACCGTACATGCGGTTTCATTTTTCCGGGGATGACCTCTTGCGGTTTTCCATTTCGCGGACCAGTGCGCGCGCTTCATCGCCCTCGGGAATGGGCCGGCCGCTGTCGCGCCACTGCACCGCGTCCTTGAAACCGGCTTCCTGCGCATGGCGACGGAACCACAGGCCCTCGGGGTTGTGGCGCGTGATGCCGTCGAACAGTGTGGCCATCATCTGCGTCTGCTCCAGGCCCATGGTGAGCATGACCTGGTTGACCACCATCTTGTGCATGGCGAGGTGCGAGCGCGGCACGCCGGCGATGCGCCCGGCGAGTTGCATCGTGGCGCGCTCCAGCTGGTCCGCGGGCACGGCCTCGTTGGCCAGGCCCCAGGCCGCGGCGGTGCGGCCGTCGATCACGTTGCCGGTGAACATCATCTGCTTGGCGCGCGCGGCGCCCAGGCGGTAGGTCCACATGGCGGTGGTGGGGCAGCCCCAGACGCGCGTGGGCATGTAGCCGATGCGCGCGTCGTCCGCCATCACCAGCAGGTCGCAGCACAGCGCGATGTCGCTGCCGCCGGCCACGGCCGCGCCGTGCACTTTCGCGATCGTGGGCTTGGGGCTGCGCCACAGCGCCATGAAGTCTTCGGTGTTGCGCTTCATGTAGGCGTAGTCGTCCATCGGGTCCCAGGGGTGGCGCTCCTGCTGGCAGGGGTGGTCGATCTCGCCCTCGCCGAACATGGAGAGGTCGTAGCCGCCGCAGAAGCCCTTGCCCGCGCCTTCGACCACGATCACATGCACCTCGTCGTCGGCGTTGGCCCAGTCGACCGCGGCGCGGATCTCGCGCGGCATTTCATCGTTGATCGCGTTGAGCCGCTCGGGGCGGTTGAGCAGCAGCCGGGCCATGCGCGGCTGGGCGCTGTCCTTGTCGATGCGCAGGGTGGAGTAGGTGGGCATGGTGGTCTCCTGGGAATGGTTTTTTCATGATAGCCAGCGGTGGGTCCGGCCATGGCTGCGTTGGCGACAGCGTGCGGGCCCATTTTCCGAAAAAGGTTGCGCGCGCAACCGAATGCCCATATAGTTGCGCACGCAACGAAATTCACAACATGACATCACCTTTGCCTTCGACCATCCCCGTGCTCATCGCTGGCGGCGGCCCCGTGGGCCTCACGCTCTCGGCGCTGCTGTCGCGCCAGGGCATTGCCCACCTCGTGGTCGAGGCCGACGAGGGCTATTGCAGCGGCAGCCGCGCCATCTGCATGTCGCGCCGCTCGCAGGAAATCCTCGGATGGGTGGGTGCCGACGCGCCGCTGGTGGCCAAGGGCCTGAGCTGGGTGGGCGGGCGCAGCCACTGGCGCAACACCGAGGTGCTGCATTTCCAGATGCCGAGCGAGCCCACACAGCGCTTCGCGCCCATGGTCAACATCCAGCAGTTCTACGTGGAGGAATTTGCGCACCGCGCGGCGCAGGCGGCCGGCGGGCTCGCGCAGGTGGCCTGGGGCAGCCGCGTCACGGCGGTGCGCCCGGTGGCCGGTGGTGTGCAGGTCGAGGTGCAGACGCCCGATGGCCCGCGCAGCGTGCAGGCCGCTTACCTGGTGGCCTGTGACGGTGGCCGCAGCACGGTGCGCGAGCAGCTCGGCCTGCAGCTCGAGGGCACGCAGTACGACGGCAAGTACGTGATCGTCGACATCGTGCAGAAGACGCGCCGCGACGTGGAGCGCCTGGCCTGGTTCGACCCGCCGTCCAACCCCGGCTCCACCATCCTCATGCACCGGCAGCCCGACGACGTGTGGCGCATCGACTACCAGATCCGCGACGACGAAGACCCGGTGGAAGCGGTCAAGCCCGAGAACGTGCTGCCGCGCGTGCAGAGCCACCTGAACATGATCGGCGAGACCGAGCCCTGGGAGCCGCTCTGGATCTCGATCTACAACGCCAAGTGCCTGACGCTGCCGAGCTACCGCCATGGCCGCGTGCTGTTCGCGGGCGACGCGGCCCATCTGGTGCCCATCTTCGGCGTGCGCGGCCTCAACTCGGGCCTGGACGACGCGGGCAACCTGGCCTGGAAGCTGGCGCGCGTGCTGCGCGGTGAGTCGCCCGAGGGCCTGCTTGACTCGTATTCCACCGAGCGCGTGCACGCCACGCGCGAGAACATTGCCTACGGCGCCAAGAGCACCGAGTTCATGGCGCCGCCGAACTTTGCCTACCGGCTCATGCGCGAAGCCACACTGCGCCTGGCGGTGAGCGACGCGCAGGTGCGCTCGCTGATCAACCCGCGCCAGTCCTCACCCGTCACCTATGTGGGCTCGCCCCTCAACACGGCGCCCGCCGGTGACTGGACCAGCGCGCTCGCCGCGCCTGGCGCGCCCGCGCCCGAGGCGCTGCTGCAGGGCGCGCAGGGGCCGTTTCACCTGACCAGCCGTTTCGGTCACGGCTTCGTGTGCCTGGCCTTTGGCGATCCGCCCGATCTGCAGGATGTGGGCGTGGACACGCTGGCCATCGCCCCTGATGCCGACACGCTGGGCCAGGCCTGGCAGCGCTACGGCCTGGCCGGGCCGAACGAACCCGCGCTCGTGCTGGTGCGGCCCGATGGTTACGTGATGGGCCGCTGGCACGGTCTGGACCCGGCGCCACTGCGCGCCGCGCTGAAAGACACGGGGGTGTTCGCATGACTGATACCGATCTGGACCAGAGCTACAGCGCCGTGTGCGAGGCACTCACGCAGGTGGGCGAGGCGCGGGCGCCCATGTTCCTCGCCATGCTGTTCCTGTCGCTCATGAGCCGTTTCGAGCGCGCCGACCAGGTGTTGCCGCTGATCGCCAACGCGCTGGCGCAAAGCGATGCGGGAGCCGCCGATGGGCACTGAACCCATCCCTTCGCTGCAGGATTTCCTGACCTACCGCCTGCACCGGCTCAACAAGCTCACCGACCGCCACAGCAGCGAGGCCTACGCCGCCTCGCTGGGGCTGGGCGTGGGCGAGGCGCGCTGCCTGGCGGCCATCGGCGAATTCGCGCCGCTGTCGGTGAACGACCTGGCCGCGCGCGCCAACCTCAACAAGGCCCAGGCCAGCCGCGCCGCGCAGATGCTGGTGGAGCGCGAGCTGGTGCTCAAGTCGGCCAGCGACGCCGATGCACGCGGCGTGGTGCTCACGCCCACGCGCAGCGGCAAGCTGCTGTGGAAACGGGTGATGCGCCTGATCGCACAGCGCAATGCCGACATCTTTGGTTGCCTCTCCAGCAGCGAGCAGCGACAGCTTGAAACATTTTTTGACCGACTCATCGCCCATTCCCTCAAGGATGGGCGCCGCGCATGAGCCGCGGCAGGTTTCCCGATGCACGAGCGCCTCGAAGGGCGTGAGACTGGCGAGTACCCCTGAAAGCCCCTGAAAAGAGGGTGGGCCGGTAAAATCACGGGTTTTCCACCCACCCGCGCTCCGGGTTGTGCCAGCCCCATGAACGCCCCCATCGACGTCTCCTTCTTCGCGCGCGCCGCGAAGCCGATCACCAGCTACCGGCCCTACTGGGCCAAGCGGTTCGGGGTGGCGCCGTTCCTGCCGATGAGCCGCGCCGAAATGGAACAGCTCGGCTGGGACAGCTGCGACATCATCCTGGTGACCGGCGACGCCTACGTGGACCACCCCAGTTTCGGCATGGCCGTGGTCGGCCGGGTGCTGGAGGCGCAGGGCTTTCGCGTGGGCATCATCGCCCAGCCCGACTGGACCAGCGCCGAGGCCTTCAAGGCCCTGGGCAAGCCCAACCTGTTCTGGGGCGTGACGGCCGGGAACATGGATTCCATGATCAACCGCTACACGGCGGACCGCAAGATCCGCAGCGACGACGCCTACACACCGGGCGACGTGGGCGGCAAGCGGCCCGACCGCGCGGCCATCGTCTACAGCCAGCGCTGCCGCGAGGCCTTCAAGGACGTGCCCATCGTGCTCGGCGGCATCGAAGGCAGCCTGCGCCGCATCGCCCACTACGACTACTGGAGCGACAAGGTGCGCCGCTCGATCGTGGTCGACAGCAAGTGCGACATCCTGCTGTACGGTAACGCCGAACGCGCGCTGGTCGAGGTGGCGCACCGCATCGCCGCGCGCGAACCGATCGAGCAGATCACCGACGTGCGCGGCACGGCCTTCGTGCGCCGCCCGGGCGACCCCACGGCCGCCGGCTGGATCGAGATCGATTCCACCGAGGTCGACATGCCGGGTCGGGTGGAGGACCACATCAACCCGTACCTGACGACCAGCGAGCAGGCGCAGGCACAAGGGCAGACCTGTTCGAAGGAGGAGGGGGATGCCTCGCCAGCCGAGGTCAATCCCGCGATCCAGACACTGAAGTTCGTGCCCAACCCGGCCCTGCACAGCAAGCGCAAGCCGCCCGCGCGCGACCGCTCGGTGATCCGCCTGCCCAGCTACGAGCAGGTCAGGAGCGACGCCGTGCTCTATGCGCACGCCAACCGCGTGCTGCACCTGGAAACCAACCCCGGCAACGCCCGGGCGCTGGTGCAGGCGCACGGCGAGGGCGCGACCTCGCGCGATGTGTGGATCAACCCGCCGCCGATTCCGCTGACCACGGCGGAGATGGACTTTGTCTTCGACCTGCCGTACGCGCGCAGCCCGCACCCGGCCTACGCCGACGAACACGGCAAACACGACGGCGCCACCAAGATCCCGGCCTGGGAAATGATCCGCTTCAGCGTGAACATCATGCGCGGCTGTTTCGGCGGCTGCACCTTCTGCTCGATCACCGAGCACGAGGGCCGCATCATCCAGAGCCGCTCGGAAGAATCCATCATCAAGGAAGTGGAAGACATCCGCGACAAGGTGGAAGGCTTCACCGGCGTGGTGTCCGACCTCGGCGGCCCCACGGCCAACATGTACCGCCTGGGCTGCAAGACGCCCGAGATCGAGGCCGCCTGCCGCAAGCCCAGCTGCGTCTACCCCGGCATCTGCTCCAACCTCACCACCGACCACGGCCCGCTGATCAAGATCTACAAGCGCGCGCGCGAGCTGCGCGGCATCAAGAAGGTGCTCATCGGCTCCGGCCTGCGCTACGACCTGGCGATCAAGAGCCCGGAGTACGTGAAGGAGCTGGTGCAGCACCACGTGGGCGGTTACCTCAAGATCGCGCCCGAGCACACCGAAGGCGGGCCGCTGTCGAAGATGATGAAGCCCGGCATCGGCAGCTACGACAAGTTCAAGCAGCTGTTCGAGAAGTTCAGCGAAGAGGCGGGCAAGAAGCAGTACCTCATCCCGTACTTCATCGCCGCGCACCCGGGCACCAGCGACGAGGACATGATGAACCTCGCGGTGTGGCTGAAGAAGAACGGTTTCCGCGCCGACCAGGTGCAGACCTTCTACCCCAGCCCCATGGCCACCGCCACGGCGATGTACCACACGAACCTGAACCCGCTCAAGGGCATCCACCGCGACGAGCGGGGCGAGCGCGTGGACATCGTGCGTGGCGACAAGCGCCGCCGTCTGCACAAGGCCTTCCTGCGTTACCACGACCCGAACAACTGGCCGCTGCTGCGCGAGGCGCTCAAGACCATGGGCCGCGCCGACCTGATCGGCAACGGCAAGCACCACCTGATCCCCACCTTCCAGCCGATGACGGATGGCAGCTACCAGAGCGCGCGCCGCAAGAACAGCACGCCGGTGGTGGGCAACAAGGCACTGGGCGCCCAGCCGGCCAAGGGCCGCATGCTCACACAGCACACCGGCCTGCCGCCGCGTGTGACCGGCGCCGGGCGGCCCGGTTCGCCAGTGGGCACGGGCAAGCGCAAACCGCGTTAAATGTTCGGGGCACCCGCGGAACCGGCTTCGCCGGGCCGCTGGGTGCGCCCCCTTCAGGGGGTGACGCCGAAGGCGGCGCGGGGGTGTTTCACTGAAACGCTGGCCACACGATCCAGGCCAGCAGCGCCAGCATGTTGACCGCCACCGTGACCCAGTAGATCAACCGGAACGGCTGCTTGCTCGTCTTGTGGCGCAGGATCTGCTGCGCGAACCAGGCCCCGGGCCAGCCGCCCGCCACAGCCAGCGCGTGCAGCCAGTCCTCCGGCGTGCGCTGGGTCTCGTTGATGGCCGCGTGCTTGTCACGCCAGTACATGTAGAAGGTGGCCAGGTTGACCAGCACCACCGCGGTCAGGACCACCCAGGGGAAGCGCCCCATGCCGATGCCCACCAGCCACAGCAGCAGCCAGAAGGCGATCAGGCCCAGGCCGATCCACAGGGGCATGTCCTCGCGCCGCTTCTGCCGCGGTGACGGCGCGCGCGCTGCCGGCTTGCCGCGCGGCAGCAATTCGGCTTCGGGCGGTAGCGGTGGCGGGGCGGGAGGCTGCGCCGGCGCCACGATGGCGTTGCGCGCCGGCTCCACCGACAGGGCGCGCGGCCCCTTGCCGCCCACGTGGATGTCCTCGAACATCACCTGCAGTCCTTCGGCGGGTTTGCCGGGGCCGCTGAAATCGCGCAGGTGGAAAAAGACGTCGGCGGTGATCTGCGGACAGCGGATGAAGCCGAACGCCTTCTCGCCGTCCCATCGCACCACGGTTCCCTGTTTTCTCATGAGCGGTCGTGTGAGAGTTGCTGTGGAAAATCCGGTCGGTTGCCATGGTATCCCAAATGGCGCAAAATGCGCCATTAAGGAGATTTTCCATGTCGTCCTCCAGCAGCGCATTTTCCTCGGTCAAGTTGCCCGCCGGTCTGGTCCGGCAAGCGCGTGAGGCTGCGCAGCCACAGCGCCGCTCGGTCGCCGGCCAGATCGAGTACTGGGCCACGCTGGGCCGCATTGCCGAAGAAACCGGCCTGACCGTGCAGGAAGCGCGCGAGGCCATCGCCCGTTACGACGCCGCGGCCCGCCACACCGTGGAGGCCGATCCGGTCGACGCGATCGAGGCCCGCTTCCTGGCCGCCGAGTCCAGCGGCCGCCTGGCCCAGGCGGTGCGCCAGACCGTGCTGGACAACCGCGGCAAGGCGCCCGCCGCCCGCCGCGCGGCGTGACCCGACCGGTTTTCTACCTGCTGGCCGGTCCCAACGGCGCGGGCAAGTCCACGCTGTACCGCGCGGCCGTGGCCTCCGGCCTGATCCCGAGCGAGGCCGAATTCGTCAACGCCGACCTGCACGAGGCGGCGCAGCTGCAGCAGGTCACCAGCCCCTTGAAGCGTTCGCAGATGGCACGGCAGTGGGCCGACCAGCGCCGCGCCGACTGCCTGGCCGCCGGTCTGTCGTTCGTGAGCGAGACGGTGTTCTCGCACCCTTCCAAGCTGGCACTGGTCGCGGCCGCGCAGGACACTGGCTTTGCCGTGGTGTTGCTGGTGGTCTGCGTGGATGATCCGCGGCAGTTGCTCGCACGCGTGCGCCAGCGCGAGCAGGAGGGCGGTCACGGCGTGCCCGCCGAGCGCATTCTGGCGCGCTACCCGCGCACCCTCGCGCACCTGCAGCAGGCGGTGCGCCGGGTCGACCTGGCCTTGCTGTACGACACCACGAATCCGCGCAACCGCGTGGTGCAGCCGCCGCGCCTGGTGGCGCGTTGCCGTGGGGGTCGCGTGGTGTGGCAGGACGAGGCGGCCTTGCCCGCCTGGGCGCGGCGCATGATCGAAGCGCCGCCGCCGGCCTGAGCCCGCGTCAGTCCGGCCCCGGCCCCGCCTTCTGTTTCGCTTCGCGCTCCACCCGCTCGCGCTGGGCCTTCTTCACATCGCGCAGCTGCCAGAAGCCCACGCCGAGCACGACCAGGAAGATGCCGAGTTCCATCCAGATGCCCATGGTGTCTGCCTCGTGTCGGGTGGTTGCGGAAGTCGGATCATCGTGCCCGAAGCCGCATGCCGGTGCAATACAGTGCGGTATGTCCGACGAATCGCAGATCGAAATCCCCAGCTCCTTCATGGCGCTGTACCTCGCGCCCGGGCGCCAGAAACCCGGTCTGCCGCGCGCCGAGCTGGCCGCGCGCTACGAGCTGTGCGAAGACATGGCGCAGATGCTCACCGAGACCGCGCGGAACATGGAGTTCAGCCTGGGCATCACCGAGGCCGACGTGCTGGCGCGCTGCCTGCAGGGCCTGCGGGTGGAGCCGGCGGTGGTGAACGAAGCCGAGTCGACCTGGGTAATCACCCGCCTGGCCGAGCTGCTGAACTGGCCCGCGCCCGGGTTTGCGGCCACGCCCTGAGCGTGCGCCTCAGCGGCGCGGTGCCGTGCGCAGCCAGAGCAGGCAGGCCAGCGCGCTCAGCCCCAGCGCGCTGGAGATCCACAAGGCCCCCGAGCCCCAGCGCTCGATGCAGGCGCCGAACACCAGCGGCGCAAACGCCTGCGCCACGCGTGAGGGCGCCATGATCAGGCCCTGGCGCTGGCCGTAGCCGCCGGGGCCGAAGTACACCAGCGGCAGCGTGCCCTTGGCGATGGTCAGGATGCCGTTGCCCGCGCCGTGCAGCAGCGCGAACACCGGCCCGGCCACCGGGCCGAAGAGCATCCAGCAGGCCACGCCCAGCGGATGGCCCAGCGCCGCGGCGCGCGCGGCCAGCAGGGGGTGCAGGCGGCGCAGCAGGCCGAACTCGAACAGCCGGCCCGCCACCTGCGCCGGTCCCACCAGCGCGCCGATCGCCACCGCGCCCGCCAGCGTGGCGCCGTTGGCCACCAGCAGGGTGGGCAGGTGCGCGGCCATGGCGGTGCTCACGAACCAGGTGGCGGCGAACACGTACGACAGCGCCCAGGCGGTCCAGGGGTGCGGTGCGGCGGGTTCGCCCGGCGCGGCCTGCGGTCCGGCCGGCGCATCCCGCACGGGTTCGGGCAGGGCGCTGGCGCGCGGGATGCTCGCGTTCAGCGGCAGGCCCAGCAGCAGGTGCAGGCCGGCCCAGCCCAGACAGGCGCCGCGCCAGCCGAACCCGGCCTCCATCCAGCCGCTCAGCGGCCAGCCCACGGTGCTGGCAAAGCCGGCGATCAGCGTGATGCCGGTGATGGACGCCCGCGCCCCCGTGCCCTTGAGCCGCACCAGGGCCGCGAATGCGGCTTCGTACAGGCCGCTGCCCATGGCCACACCGATCAGCAGCCAGGCCAGTACCAGGCCCACCGTGCCCTGCACCTGCGACAGCGCGGCCAGGCCCAGCGCGAACAGCACGCTCGTGCCCATGAGCACCGGGCGGCCGCCCCAGCGGTCTATCGTGCGCCCGGCCAGCGGCCCGAGCACGGCCGAGACCAGCAGCGCCACCGTGAAAGCCGCCCAGATGTGCGACACCGGCAGGCCCAGGCCGTCGGCCATGGGCCGTGCCAGCAGGGCCGGCAGGTAGTAGGTGGACCCCCAGGCCAGGGTTTGCGCCGTGCCCAGGCGCAGCACAAGGGGCCAGTTGCGCTCGGCCGCCATGTGCCCTGTGCTCAGGCGATGTCGAAGGTGTGGAAGCCGAATCGGCCCTGGCGCCGGTCGGCGAAGTAGTGCTCCAGGGTTTCCTTGACGGTGCGGAAGGCGATTTCGTCCCAGGGGATCTGGTCTTCGGTGAACAGCCGCGCCTCGATGGTTTCGTGGCCCGGGTTGAAGTGTTCGCTGAGCAGGCGGGCGCGGTAGTAGATGTGCACCTGGCCCACGCGCGCCACGTTCATCAGCGTGAAGATCTCGCCCATCTCGAAGCGCGCGCCGGCTTCCTCGTCGGTCTCGCGGGCCGCACCCTCGGCCGTGGTCTCGCCCAGTTCCATGAAGCCGGCCGGCAGCGTCCACTTGCCCCAGCGCGGTTCGATGTTGCGCTTGCACAGCAGCACGTACTGGCCCGTGTCGCCCCACACCGGCACGGTGCCGACCACGTTGAGCGGGTTGTCGTAGTGCACCGTGTGGCAGGCGGGGCAGACGGCGCGGGGTTTGGTGTCGCCGTCGTCGGGCAGGCGGATGTCGACGGCGGTGCCGCAGTTGCGGCAGTGTTTGGCGGGTGGGCGCAGCATCGGGCCAGTTTAGCGGGCTGTGATGACGGCGAAAAAAAGCCGGGCACAAGCCCGGCTTTTTGCGAACGGCGGGAAGGCTCAGGCCTTCTTGCCGTGCTTGGCGATCAGCGCCTTGGCGGTGTCCAGCAATTCCTTGCCGTTGAAACCGCGCTTGTCCATGTCCTGCACCCACTCGATCTCGACCAGGCGCGCCTTGCGCTTGAATTCCTGCGCTTCCGCCGCGGGGATGGTGTAGATCGTGTTGCCCTGCTTGACGGCGCTTTCGCGGCCGGGCACGTCGCCGGCCTGCTGGGTCTTGCCGAGCCAGCCCGAGGTCTCCATGCCGGAGTGCTTGTCGATGATGGCCTTGAGGTCGGGTGCGAGCGAGGCGTACTTGTTGCGGTTCATCGCCATCACGAAGGTGGTGGTGTAGAGCGCGCCGCCCGAGGGGTCGAACTCGCTGTGGAACTTGGTGAGCTCCTGCACCTTGACCGAGGGCACCACCTCCCAGGGGATCACGCAGCCGTCGATCACGCCCTTGGAGAGCGCGTCCGGAATCTGCGGCAGCGGCATGCCCACGGGCGTGGCGCCGAGGTAGCCCAGCATCTTGGTGATCTGGCGGGTCGGGCCGCGCACCTTGGAGCCGCGCAGGTCCTCGGCGGTCTTGATCTGCTTGCTGCGCATGTGGAACATGCCCGGGCCGTGCACCTGCAGGGCGATGACCTGCACTTCCTTGAACTCGTCCTTGGCCACGGTCTGCACGTACTCCCAGTAGGCCTTGGAGGTGGCTTCGGCGTTGTTCATCATGAACGGCAGCTCGAACACCTCGATGCGCGGGAAGCGGCCCGGCGTGTTGCCCGGCAGGGTCCAGACGACGTCGACCACGCCGTCGCGCGCCTGGTCGAACAGCTGCACCGGCGAGCCGCCGAGCTGCATGGCGGGATAGGCCTCGAACTTGATGCGGCCGCCCGAGTCCTTTTCAACGCGGTCCATCCAGGCCTTGTGCATGTTGAGCCACACGTTGGACTGCGGCGCCATGAAGGTGTGGAACTTGAGGGTGACGCTTTGCTGGGCGAAGCCCGAGAGGGCGGGCGCGCCGAGGGCGACGGCGGCGCCGGACTGAAGCAGGGTTCTGCGCTGGATCATGTTGAAAATCTCCTGGGGTCGAGGGAAGGAAACGAGAGTGGCGAAAGGATACGCGGGGACAGCGATGGATTCGAGAGGTCTTACCCTCAGGCCACCTTCACCAGGATCGGGGTGAGGCCGTCCACGCCACCGTGCAGGGTGTCGCCGCGCACCACGGCGGCGACGCCTTCGGGGGTGCCGGTGTAGATGAGGTCGCCGGGCTGCAGTTCCCAGGCGGCCGAGAGGTGCTCGATGGTTTCGGCCACGTTCCAGATCAGCTTGGCCACGGTGCTGCGCTGACGGTCCGTGCCGTTGACCTGCAGCCAGATGGGCGCGCTGTTCACGTCGCCGGCCTGCGCCGCGGGGGTGATCGGGCCGATGGGCGCGGAGTGGTCGTAGGCCTTGCCGATGCACCAGGGGCGGCCCTGCTTCTTCATGTCGTTCTGCAGGTCGCGGCGCGTCATGTCCAGGCCCACGGCGTAGCCGTAGATGTGTTTCGCCGCGTCCGGGGCCTTGATGTTTTTCCCGCCGGTGCCGATGGCGACCACCAGTTCGATTTCGTGGTGCAGGTTGCTGGTGAGGCTGGGGTAGGGAATGGTCGCGGCCTGGCCGGGTTCGGCGACCACGATGGCGTCGGCCGGCTTGAGAAAGAAGAACGGTGGCTCGCGGCCGGTGAAGCCCATTTCCTTCGCGTGTTCCTCGTAATTGCGGCCCACGCAGTAGATGCGGTGGACCGGGAAGCGCTCGGTGCGGCCCACCACGGGCACGCTGACGACGGCGGGCGGGGCAAAGGGGTAAACGATGTCTGGCATGGCGGCGGGTGGAAGGGGTCGGGGGAATCAGTGTGCCACGGGCGGGCGCGGGGTCCGCGCGTCGCTCAGTGCTGGGTGGGAGGCAGGCGCACCACCATGCCGTCGAGTTCGGGCGTGAGGCGCACCTGGCAGCTCAGCCGGCTGGTGGGCAGCACCGGGCTGGAGGCGAAGTCGAGCATGTCGGTCTCGTCGGGCACGGGCGGCGGCAGCAGCGCGGCCCAGGGCGCGTCGATCATCACGTGGCAGGTGGCGCAGGTCAGGCTGCCACCGCAATCGGCCTCGATGCCCTTGAGGTTGGCGTCCACCGCGGCCTTCATGAGGCTCTGGCCCGGTGTGGTCTGGATGTCCTGCACCGTCTGGTCGGCGTGGATGAAGCGGATGGAGATCATGGTGTGGATCGTTGAAGCGGTTCAGGTGCGCGCGAAGTACTCGCGGCGTTCGAAGTCGGTTTTGTCCTCGGCCTGCGTGTGGCGGTCGAGCTCCTGCTGCTTGATGCGGCAGAAGTAGCGCACCACATCGTCGCCGAAGCCGGCGCGCAGGGCGTCGTCGGCCTGCAGCGCGGCGATGCCTTCGCCCAGCGAGGTCGGTATTTTTTCAGCGCCGTCGGCATAGGGCGTTTCGCTGGCCTGTGCCGGCAGCAAGCCGCGCTGCAGGCCGTCGAGCCCGGCGTGGATCTGCGCGGCCATGTAGAGGTAGGGGTTCGCGGCCGGTTCGCCCACGCGGTTCTCGATGCGCGTGGCACTGTCGCCCGTCGCGCCCACCACGCGCAGCATGGCGCCGCGGTTGTCCTGCCCCCAGAGCACGGCCTGCGGCGCGAGCGCGTTGGGCCGGAAGCGCGCGAAGCCGTTGACGGTGGGCGTGCACAGCACGGTCATGCCGCGCGCATGCGCCAGCAGGCCGGCGAGCCAGTGCGCGCCGGCGTCCGACAGCGTGTGGGTCGCGTCGGCGCGCGTGCTGCCGGGCGCGGGCGCGTCGCGCACGCAGGCGTTGCGGCCGGTCTTCAGGTCCACCAGCGACTGGTGCAGGTGCCAGCCGCTGGACATGATGTGCGGGAACGGCGGGCGGCACATGAAGGTGGCGTGGTAACCCGCGCGGCGCAGCGCCTGGCGCACGCCATTGCGGAACAGCACCATCTGGTCGGCCGCGGTGAGCGCGTCGGTGGCGTCGAACACCGCTTCCACCTGGCTGGGCCCCAGCTCGATCTCCAGCGACTGCAGTGGCAGGCCCAGCGCCTGCGCGGTGCGCTGCACGATGCGCAGCGGCTCGTCGCTCAGGTCCATCATGGCCTCGGCCTGCAGGTTGTAGCCGGGGTGGATCATTTCCACCGCGGGCGGTAGACCGGGCCAGGCCGCGAGCTCGGGGTCGAGCTGGGGACCGGTGTCGGTGATGCGGTAGATGTGGAACTCGACCTCCAGCCCGGTCTTGAGGCCGTAGCCGGCGTCGCCCAGCCGGGCCAGCGCGGTCTGCAGCACGCGCCGCGTGTCCAGCGGCACGGGGGTGCCGTCGGCAAACCAGGGCTGGCAGCGCAGCCAGCCGGTGCGCGCCAGCCAGGGCAGGGTGGTGAAGCTGTCCGGGGCGGGCATGAGCATGAGGTTGGCCGCGCCGGCGAAGCCGGGCAGCTCGGCCGCGCCACCGGGCTCGAACACCTTCCAGGCGGTGCGGTCGGCGGTGTCTTTCAGCATGAGCGTGCCCACCATGCCCACGCCGTCGCGCAGCGCGCGCAGGGCGGCCTGCGCGCTCAGCGTCTTGCCGCGCAGCATGCCGTGGGTGTCGCACCAGCCAAAGCGCACCAGCTCGATGCCGCTGGCCTCGATCAGCCGTGCCACGCGTGCGCAGGCGGCCTCGCGCGCCGCGGTGTGCAGGCCGCAGCGCTCGGCGAAATGCGTCATTTCGCGCCCGCCGTTTCCTGGACGGCCGTATCGCTCCAGGGCGCGCCTTCGCGCCGGGCGCGCACCGCGTCCTGCCACCAGGCCTGCCAGGCCTGCGCGGGGGCGATACCGTCCACCGTGTCGGGGCCGCTGATCTGGTCGTGCAGGGCGGGGTCGGCAATGCCCGGTGGCGTGCCGCCTTGCTCCACCGCGTCGATCGCCTGCATCAGCAGGCGCCGGTTGGCCATGATCACTTTGTCGGTTGTGCCCAGGTGCTCGCGCGTGCGGTCCTGGATCGCGCCCATGCTCTCGCAGGCCCACTGGTCGTGCACATTGATGTCGTCCTCGCCCATGCCGAGGTAGGTGCGGGTCTGCTGTTCCTCGGGGTTGAAGCCCCAGTGGTTGTGGCGGCCCGCCTTCGGGATGTAGTCGGGCAGGGTCACGGCTTGCAGGCGCGGCGTGCGCATGGCGTCCTTGTCCACCGGGCCGGTGAAGCTGGTGAAGAAGGCGAACCAGTAGTTGTGCGTGTCGTCCACCGGCACGTGCATCTGCGTGATCGTCATGGTCTCCGACAGCGGGATCACGAAGGTCTGCGGGAACACCGCGTGGGTCACGCGCACGTGGGTGAGCTCGTCCGTCATGGGCCGCAGCGCGGTGAGCTGCAGGCCGTGCGGCCGCGCCTCGAACGCGATCTGCGGCTGGCCGAACTCGCGCATCACGCGCGTCATGGGCCAGCGCTCGCCGCCCACGTCACCGGCGCTGGCGCCGCGGAACTGCTTGCCGTAGCTGTCCTCGAGCGAGCCGTCGTTGAAGAAGCGGTGCAGGTAGGACGCGTGCGCCGGGTCGATGCCGACCTCGAACGACTGCAGCCAGTTGCAGTGCCACAGGCCCTTGAACGCAAAGCTGTGCGTGGCGGGCGCTGTGAAGCAGTCGAGCGCGGGGAAGGGCGGCGGTGTCTGGCCTTCGGGTCCGAACCAGCCGAACAGCACGCCGCTTTTTTCTACCAGCGGGTAGCTGCGCTGGCGGATGTGCTGGCACATGCGGCTGCCCGCGGGCTCGGCCGGGGTCTCGATGCACTGGCCGGTGGTGTCGAACTTCCAGCCATGGAAGGGGCAGCGCAGGCCGTCGCCTTCGTTGCGGCCGTACGCCAGGTCGGCGCCGCGGTGCGGGCAGTCGCGGTCGAGCAGGCCGTAGGTGCCTGTGGCGTCGCGGAACAGCACGAAGTCCTGTCCCAGCACGCGCACCGGCTTCACCGGGCGCACGGCCATGCGCGGGTCCAGCGCGGGGTCGAACTCGTCGAGCAGGGCCACCGGTTGCCAGTAGCGGCGCAGCATCTCGCCACCGGGTGTGCCCGGCCCGACCTGGGTGAGGCGCTGGTTGAGTTCGGCTTTCATGGCATCTCCAACGGACGTAACAAGGGGTTGGGCGAAATGGTATCCCGTTTTTAAGTTTCGGTGTACAGTTTGTGCCATGAGCTTGCAAGAAACCGTGTTGATGCAACTGCGCGACCTGATCCTGAGCGGCCAGTTCGAGCCCGGCCAGCGCCTGGCCGAGCAGCAGCTGGCCGACAGCCTGGGCGCTTCGCGCACGCCGGTGCGCGCCGCGCTGGTGACGCTGGAGCAGGAGGGCCTGGTCGAGGCCAACGACACCGGCAAGTACCTGGTACGCCAGTTCACCGCGCAGGAGGTGCGCGACGCGATCGCCGTGCGCGGCCACCTCGAAGGCATGGCCGCGCGCCTGGTGGCCGAGCACGGCGTGCCGCGCCAGCTGCAGGGCCAGTTGCAGGCCTGTCTTGACGAGGGCGACCGGCTGCTGGCCGACAGCCCGCTGACCATCGAAAGTTACGCGGCGTATGCGGTGATGAACGACCGCTTTCACGCGCTGCTGCTGGAGGCCTGCGGCAACCGCGCCCTGCAGCGCGCGGTGGCGCTCAACGACAAGCTGCCGTTCGCGCCGGCCTCGGCCATGCTGCCCATGCAGGGCACGGTGGCGCTGGACCGCGACTGGATGCTCTATGCGCACCGCCAGCACCACATGCTGTTCGACGCGCTGCTGCGCGGCGAAGGCGCGCGCGCCCAGGCCCTGGCGGTGGAGCACACCGAGGTGGCGCAGATGAACATGCGCCTGGCGCTGGAGCGGCGCGCCGAGTCCGAACGCGTCATGCCCGTGATGCGCCTGGTCGTGGGCTGACATGGCGGCGGTGTATCGTCCCGGGCATGCAGCCCGCCGCCGAACCCGCACCTACCACCACCACCACCACCGGCCTCACGCTGAGGCGCGTGGCCATCGACACCTACCACGAGAACGTGGCCTACCTGCACCGCGACTGCGAGGTGGTGCGGGCCGAAGGCTTCCAGGCCTTGTCCAAGGTGGAGGTGCGGGCCAACGGCCAGCGCATCCTGGCCACGCTCAACGTGGTGGACGACAGCAGCATCGTGGGCTGCAACGAGATCGGGGTGTCCGAAGACGCCTTTGCCCGGCTGGACGTGGCCGGTGGCCACCCGGTTTCGGTGTTGCCGGCCGAGCCGCCCGAGTCCATCCCCGCGCTGTTTCGCAAGATCAACGGCGAGCGCCTGGGCCGCGACGACTTCCGCCACATCATTCGCGATATCGCCGAGCTGCGCTACTCCAAGATCGAGCTCACCGCCTTCGTGGTGGCTTGCAACCGCAGCGAGCTCGACCGCGAGGAGGTCTACTTCCTGACCGAAGCCATGGTGGCCAGCGGGCGGCGGCTCGACTGGCACGAGCCGCTGGTGGTGGACAAACACTGCATCGGCGGCATCCCGGGCAACCGCACCTCGATGCTGGTCGTGCCCATCGTGGCGGCCCATGGCCTGGTGTTTCCCAAGACCTCGTCGCGCGCCATCACCTCACCCGCCGGAACGGCCGACACCATGGAGGTGCTGGCCAACGTGGAGCTGCCGTTCGAACAGCTCACCGGCATCGTGCGCCAGCACCACGGCTGCCTGGCCTGGGGTGGCGCGGCGATGCTGTCGCCGGCCGACGATGTGCTGATCTCGGTCGAGCGCCCGCTGTCCATCGATTCGCCTGGCCAGATGGTCGCGTCCATCCTGTCGAAGAAGATTGCCGCGGGCGCCACGCACCTCGTGCTCGACATCCCCATCGGCCCCACGGCCAAGGTGCGCTCCATGCCCGAGGCACAGCGCCTGCGCCGCCTGTTCGAGTACGTGGCGCAGCGCATGCACCTCTCGCTGGACGTGGTGATCACCGACGGCCGCCAGCCGGTGGGGCGTGGCGTGGGCCCGGTGCTGGAGGCGCGCGACGTGATGCTGGTGCTGGAGAACGACCCGCGTGCGCCTGACGACCTGCGGCAGAAATCCTTGCGCCTGGCCGGGCGGCTGATCGAATGCAGCCCCGATGTGCGCGGCGGCGATGGCTTTTCGATCGCCCGCGACATCCTCGACTCGGGCCGTGCGCTCGCACAGATGCGCGCCATCGTGCAGGCGCAGGGTGAGCGCGGCTTTGACCACCACCACCCGGCGCTGGGCGTGCTCACGCTGGAGGTGAAGGCGCCCGCGGCGGGGGTGGTCATCGGCATCGACAACCTGCAGATCGCGCAGATCGCCCGGCTGGCCGGGGCACCCAAGGTGCGGGGCGCGGGCGTGGACCTGTGCGTCAAGCTCGGCGAGCCGGTGGCCGCCGGCGAGGTGCTCTACCGGGTGCACGCCAGCTACCCGGCCGATCTGGAATTCGCGCGCCAGGCCTGCGCGCGCGCCAGCGGTTTCAGCCTGGGCACCGCCGCCCAGGTGCCCCATGTCTTTGTGGAGTTCTGATGTCCCTTCCAGGCCAACCCGCTGACGGCTGTGTGCTGTGTTTCGACGACGAGGCGCCGCTGGCCGGCCAGGCTGCGAGCGCCGCCGGCCTGGCGCTGGCCGTGGTGGATCGCCACCGCTTTCCCGATGGCGAGTTGCGCCTGCGCCTGCCGGCCGAACTGCCCGCGCGCGTGGTGCTCTGGCGGGGCCTGCAGCAGCCCAACGAGAAGCTGGTGGAGGTGTTGCTGGTCGCCCGGACCGCGCGCACGCTGGGCGCGAAGCACCTCACGCTGGTCTCACCGTATCTCGCCTACATGCGGCAGGACATCGCATTCAACCCGGGCGAGGCCATCAGCCAGCGCATCGTCGGCGGTTTTCTGGCGGACCTGTTCGACGCCATCATCACCGTGGACCCGCACCTGCACCGCGTGGCCACGCTGCAGGAGGCCATGCCGGTGAAGGACGCGATCGCGCTCAGCGGTGCGCCGCTGCTGGCCGACCACATCGCCACGCAGCGCCGGCAGCCGCTGCTGATGGGCCCCGACGAGGAAGCCCTGCAGTGGGTCGCGCTGGCGGCCCGGCGCCACGGCTGGGACCACGCGGTGTGCCGCAAGACGCGCCATGGCGATTGCGAGGTGGACATCGAGCTGCCCGAGTTGCCGGTGGCCGGTCGCGCGGTGGTGCTCATGGACGATGTGGCGAGCTCGGGCCACACGCTGGCGCGGGCGGCCGTGAAGCTGCGCGCCGCGGGCGCGGCCTCGGTCGACGTGGCGGTGACGCATGCGCTGTTTGCCCCGGGCTCGGTGCAGCTGGTGCGCGGTTCGGGCGTGGGTGAAATCTGGAGCACCGACTGCATCGCGCACGCGTCCAATGCCGTGAGCATCGTCCCTGCTGTCGTGGCCGCGTTGCAGGGCATCTGATAAATGGCCGTGCGCCGGGCGGGTTATGGGGGCATGCCCCACGCGGGCGTCCGGGTCCGGGGGAATACTCGGGCCTTCCCCTTGTTGCTTCAACGGACCGTACCGCGCCCATGACCACCACCTTGTTTTCCCCCACCACCGCGGGCAGCCTCTCGCTGTCCAACCGCATCGTGATGGCGCCGCTCACGCGCAACCGCGCGCCGGGCGCCGTGCCCACGCCGCTCATGGCCACCTACTACCGGCAGCGCGCCAGCGCCGGCCTGCTGATCACCGAAGCCACTGCCATCAGCCACCAGGGCCAGGGCTACGCCGACGTGCCTGGCCTCTATGCGCCCGAGCAGATCGCCGGCTGGAAGCGCGTGACCGATGCGGTGCACGCGGCGGGCGGCAAGATCGTCACCCAGCTCTGGCATGTGGGCCGCGTCTCGCACACCGAGCTGCAGCCCGGTGGCGGCGCGCCGGTCGCGCCGTCCGCCATCCGCGCGAAGACCAAGACCGTGCTCATCAAGGACGGTGTGCCGACCTTCGTCGAGACCTCCGAGCCGCGCGCGCTCGAACTCGCCGAAATCCCCGGCATCGTCGAGGACTACCGCAAGGCCGCGCTGGCCGCGATCGAAGCCGGCTTTGACGGCGTGGAGATCCACGCCGCCAACGGCTACCTGATCGACCAGTTCCTCAAGACCGGCAGCAACCAGCGCACCGACGCGTACGGCGGCGGCATCGAGAACCGCGCGCGCCTGCTGATCGAGGTGGTCCGGGCCGTGACCGGCGCCATCGGTGGTGGCCGCACCGGCATCCGCCTATCGCCGGTGACCCCGGCCAACGACGTGGTGGATGCCGACCCGCAGCCGCTGTTCGACCATGTGATGCGCCAGCTCGCGCCGCTGGGCCTGGCCTATGTGCACTTCATCGAAGGCGCCACCGGCGGCCCGCGCGAGATCGCCGACCGCCCTTTCGACTACGCCGCCCTGCGCACCGTCTACCGCGCGGCCGGTGGCACGGCGGCCTGGATGGTCAACAACGGCTACGACCTGCCGCTGGCGCAGACCGCCTTGCAGGACGGCGCCGACCTGGTCGCCTTCGGCAAGACCTACATCGCCAACCCCGACCTGGTGGAGCGCCTCAAGCAGGGCGGCCCGTTCAACGCCCCCGATCGCAACACCTTCTATGGGGGCGGCGAGAAGGGCTACACCGACTACCCGGCGCTGGCGGCGTAGTGCGAGCGGGCGTGCCGGTTTATCCTAGGCACCCATGAAGCTCTACAACTACTTCCGATCCTCGGCCTCGTTCCGCGTGCGCATCGCGCTCGCGATCAAGGGCATTCCCTACGAGTACGTGCCGGTGCACATTGCGCGCGGCGACCACAAGCTGCCGGCGTTCGGCGACATCTCGGTCGAAGGCCTGGTGCCGGTGCTCGAGCTCGACGACGGCACGCGCCTCACGCAGTCGATGGCCATCATCGAGTACATCGACGAGCTGCAACCCGCGCCCGCGCTGGTGCCGCCCGATCCGATCGGCCGCGCGCGGGTGCGGGCGCTGGCGCAGATCGTGGCCTGCGAGATCCACCCCATCAACAACCTGCGCGTGCTCAAGTACCTCACCCGCGAGCTGAAGGTGGAGGAAGAGGCGAAGAACACCTGGTACCGCCACTGGGTGCGCACCGGGCTGGAGTCGTTCGAGCGCCAGCTCGCGCAGCTGCCGCCGTCCACCTACTCGTTTGGCGATGCGCCCACGCTGGCCGACTGCTGCCTGGTGCCGCAGATCTTCAACGGTCAGCGCTTCAACGTCGACTTCAGCGGCCTGCCGCGCACCATGGCGGCGTTCGAGGCCTGCATGGCGCTGACGTCCTTCCAGCAGGCCCAGCCTTCGGCCTGTCCCGACGCCGAAGCCTGATGGCGCTTGCCGTGGACGGCATCATTCCCGACTGGCCCGCGCCGGCGGGCGTGCGGGCGCTGTTCACCACCCGGGCGGGCGGCGTGTCGGTGGCGCCATTCGACAGTTTCAATCTGGGTGATCACGTGCGCGACGAGCCCCTGGCCGTGAGGGGCAACCGCGAGCGGCTCGCGGCGCTGACCGCACCCGCGCGCCCGGTGTTCCTGCGGCAGGTGCACGGCACGCAGGTCGTGCGGCTGACGCCCGACATGCCCGATGGCGCCGTGGCCGATGCCTGCGTGGTGCAAGGGCCGGGCGTGGCGGCCACCATCATGGTGGCCGATTGCCTGCCGGTGCTGTTCGCGCACGCCTCGGGCACCGCGGTGGCCGCGGCCCACGCGGGCTGGCGCGGTCTGGTCGACGGCGTGCTCGAGGTCACCGCGCGCGCCTTGCACAATGCCGCGGGCGAGGGCGAACTCATGGCCTGGCTCGGTCCCTGCATCGGACCGCGGGCTTTCGAAGTCGGGGCCGAGGTGTGCGAGGCGTTTGTTGCGCTCGACCATGGCGCTGCCGCGCATTTCTGGCCGCTCGGCAAGGGCAAGTTCCTCGCCGATCTGCCCGCGTTGGCGCGGCGCCGGCTTCGGGCCGCGGGCATCACCGACGTGCACGGCAACGACGGCAGTGCCGCGTGGTGCACCGTCACGCAGGCTTCAAGGTTCTTTTCGCACCGGCGCGATGCGGTCATCCTCGGCAGCACCGGGCGCATGGCCGCCTGCGTCTGGATTGCCTGATTCCGCGTTCATCCGTGTTTGGTGTTCGGCCGCTTCGCGTGCCTTGATCGCCTTGCGCCGCTGCGGCGTGCGCATCAGGTAAACCACCAGTGCCACCGGCAGCAAGCCGTAAAGAAAAAAGGTCACAATGGCTCCCAGAACAGAGCCTGTGGTGTTGGTCGCTTCGGCCACCGACATCATGAGCACCACATACATCCAGCCAATTACCACCAGATACACAGCTTGCCTTGCAGCCCGGGAAACCGTGTCAGCCTGCAGGAAGCCGGCACGCCGATACTGGGAGAACCCGGAATCCATCCCTCGGACGAGGTACCCATAATAAGCCGCAGGCAACACCCCAGGAGACCAGCATGACATCGGGCAAGACCCCCCCCACCGACTGGCTGGCGAACGCGCAGCAGTTCCAGCAGAACCTTGTGGCGCAATGGACCCAGGCGGCCCAGGCCTTTCCCGGTGCCGCAGCGAACGCGCAGCCCGGGGCCGGTGACCCGTTCGCCGCGTTCAAGGCCTTCATGCCGCAGGCCGGCGCCGCGAACCCCTTCGGCATGGCCATGCCCACCACCGGCGCGGCCTTCCCGGGCATGCCCGCGATGCCCGGCCTGCCCGCCATGGGCGAGCTGTTCAGCCAGGCCAACAACGGCCAGCAGGTCAGCTTCGACCCGGCGCAGCTTCTGGAGATCCAGAACACCTACCTCAAGGACGTCGCGGGCCTGTGGAACCAGGGGCCCCACGTGAAACCGGCCGGGGACCGCCGCTTTGCCTCGGACGCCTGGGCCAGCAACCCGATGGCCGCGTTTGCGGCCGCGGCCTACCTGCTCAACGCGCGCACGCTGATGGCGCTGGCCGACGCGGTGCAGGGCGACGCCAAGACCCGCAGCCGCGTGCGCTTCGCGGTGCAGCAGTGGATCGACGCGAGCGCGCCGAGCAACTTCCTGGCCTTCAACGCCGAAGCGCAGAAGATGGCGATCGACACCCAGGGCGAGAGCATCGCCAAGGGCGTGGCCAACCTGCTGCACGACATGCGCCAGGGCCATGTGTCCATGACCGACGAGAGCGTGTTCGAGGTCGGCAAGAACGTGGCCACCACCGAGGGCGCGGTGGTGTTCGAGAACGAGCTGTTCCAGCTGATCGAATACAAGCCGCTCACGGCCAAGGTCTACGAGCGCCCGTTCCTGCTGGTGCCGCCCTGCATCAACAAGTTCTACATCCTCGATCTGCAGCCCGAGAACTCGCTGATCCGCTACTGCGTGGAGCAGGGCCACCGCACCTTCGTGGTGAGCTGGCGCAACCCCGACGAGTCGCTGGCGCAGAAGACCTGGGACAACTACATCGAGGATGCGGTGATCAAGGCGATCGCCGTCACGCAGGACATCACCGGCGCAGAGACCATCAACGCGCTGGGCTTCTGCGTGGGCGGCACCATGCTGGGCACCGCGCTGGCGGTGCTGGCCGCGCGCGGCGAGGAGCCGGTGCACTGCGCGACCTTCCTCACCACGCTGCTCGACTTCACCGACACCGGCATCCTAGACGTATTCATCGACGAGAACTTCGTCAAGTACCGCGAGGCGCAGTTCGCCCAGGGCGGGCTCATGCCCGGGCGCGACCTCGCCACCACCTTCAGCTTCCTGCGTCCGAACGACCTGGTGTGGAACTACGTGGTGGGCAACTACCTCAAGGGCGAGACGCCGCCGCCGTTCGACCTGCTGTACTGGAACTCCGACAGCACCAACCTGCCGGGCCCGTACTACGCCTGGTACCTGCGCCAGATGTACCTGGAGAACAACCTTGTCAAGCCCGGCAAGGTCACCGTCTGCGGCGAGAAGATCGACTTCCGCCAGGTCAGGCTGCCGGTCTACATCTACGGTTCGCGCGAGGACCACATCGTGCCCATCGGCGGCGCCTACGGCAGCACGCAGGTGTTCCCTGGCAAGAAGCGCTTCGTCATGGGCGCTTCGGGCCACATCGCCGGCGTGATCAACCCGGCCTCGAAGAACAAGCGCAGCCACTGGATCGGCCCGGCGGGCAAGTTTCCGAAGGACGTGAAGGACTGGATCGCCAGCGCCACCGAACACCCGGGCAGCTGGTGGACCGACTGGTCCGCCTGGCTCAAGCCGCAGGCGGGCAAGCTGATCGCCGCGCCCAAGACCTATGGCAAGGGCAAGACCTACGCCGCCATCGAGCCCGCGCCGGGCCGCTACGTCAAGGCCAAGGCCTGACCCCCCCATTTTTTTCAGCACAACAAGGAGCAGACCCATGGAAGACATCGTCATCGTTTCAGCCGCCCGCACCGCCGTGGGCAAGTTCGGCGGCACGCTCGCCAAGACCCCGGCCACTGAGCTGGGCAGCATCGTCATCAAGGCGATGCTGGAGCGCACCGGCCTGCCGGCCGATGTGATCGGTGAGGTGATCATGGGCCAGGTGCTGGCCGCGGGCGTGGGCCAGAACCCGGCGCGCCAGGCCATGATGAAGGCCGGCGTGGCGAAGGAAACGCCGGCGCTCACCATCAACGCCGTGTGCGGCTCCGGCCTCAAGGCCGTGATGCTGGCCGCGCAGGCCGTGGCCTGGGGCGACAGCGAGATCGTCATCGCCGGTGGCCAGGAAAACATGAGCGCGTCGCCGCACGTGCTCAACGGCAGCCGCGACGGTCAGCGCATGGGCGACTGGAAGATGACCGACACCATGATCGTCGACGGCCTGTGGGACGTCTACAACCAGTACCACATGGGCATCACCGCCGAGAACGTGGCCAAGGCCCACGGCATCAGCCGCGACGCGCAGGACGCGCTGGCCCTGGGCAGCCAGCAGAAGGCCAGCGCGGCGCAGGACGCCGGCAAGTTCAAGGACGAGATCGTGGGCGTGAGCATTCCGCAGCGCAAGGGCGACCCGGTCCTGTTCGACGCCGACGAGTTCATCAACAAGAAGACCAGCGCCGAAGCGCTGGCCGGTCTGCGCCCCGCGTTCGACAAGGCCGGCTCGGTCACCGCCGGCAACGCCTCGGGCCTGAACGACGGCGCGGCCGCCGTGATGGTGATGACCGCGAAGAAGGCCGCCGCGCTGGGCCTGAAGCCGCTGGCGCGCATCGCCGCCTTCGGCACCAGCGGCCTGGACCCCGCCACCATGGGCATGGGGCCGGTGCCCGCCTCGCAGAAGGCGCTGGCGCGCGCCGGCTGGAAGGCCTCCGATGTGGACCTGTTCGAGCTCAACGAAGCCTTCGCGGCCCAGGCCTGCGCGGTCAACAAGGCGCTGGACATCGACCCGGCGCGTGTCAACGTCAACGGCGGCGCGATCGCCATCGGGCACCCCATCGGTGCATCCGGCGCCCGCATCCTGGTGACGCTGCTGCATGAGATGCAGCGCCGTGGCGCGAAAAAGGGCCTCGCGGCCCTGTGCATCGGTGGCGGCATGGGGGTTTCCCTCGCGGTCGAACGCTGAATTCACGGTTAAATCGGAACGGATCACCGGAGGGACGGCCCTCCGGTCACAACAAGGCCCACCGGGCAAAAGGAGCAATCAGAATGAGCAAGAAAGTCGCGTACGTCACGGGCGGCATGGGTGGCATCGGTACCGCCATCTGCCAGCGCCTGCACAAGGAAGGTTTCACCGTCATCGCGGGCTGCGGCCCCACGCGCGACTTCAAGAAGTGGCTCGACGAGCAGAAGGCCCTGGGCTACAGCTTCCACGCCTCGGTCGGCAATGTGGGCGACTGGGACTCCACCGTCGAGGCCTTCACCAAGACCAAGGCCGAGCACGGCACCATCGACGTGCTGGTCAACAACGCGGGCATCACGCGCGACCGCATGTTCCTCAAGATGTCGCGCGAGGACTGGGACGCGGTGATCGAGACCAACCTCAACTCCATGTTCAACGTGACCAAGCAGGTCGTGGCCGACATGGTGGAAAAGGGCTGGGGCCGCATCGTCAACATCTCGTCGGTCAACGGCGAGAAGGGCCAGGCCGGCCAGACCAACTACTCGGCCGCCAAGGCCGGCATGCACGGTTTCTCGATGGCGCTGGCGCAGGAACTCGCCACCAAGGGCGTGACGGTCAACACCGTAAGCCCGGGCTACATCGGCACCGACATGGTCAAGGCGATCCGCCCCGACGTGCTGGAAAAGATCGTGGCCACGGTACCGGTCAAGCGCCTGGGCGAGCCCAGCGAGATCGCCTCCATCATCGCCTGGCTGGCCAGCGAGGAGGGCGGTTACGCCACGGGCGCCGACTTCTCCGTCAACGGCGGCCTGCACATGGGCTGAACGCCGGCCCGTCCGGGCCCGTTCGACCTGCCAACCCGCTTCGGCGGGTTTTTTGTTGCCCGCGCCGTGCCGCAGGGGGGTGGTGTAAATTCGACCGGTACCCCCCACCCCTTGTCTCCCCGTTCCGTCCGAAGGAGTTCCCGGCCGATGCCGCACAGCATTTCATTGATCAACACCATTGCTGCGGGCCTGGGTCTGGCGCTCATCTTCGGCTTCCTGGCGGCCAAGTTGCGCCTGCCAGCGCTGGTGGGGTACCTGCTGGCGGGTGTGATCATCGGGCCGTTCACGCCCGGCTTCGTGGCCGACGCCGGGATCGCCGCGCAGCTGGCCGAGATCGGCGTGATGCTGCTGATGTTCGGCGTGGGCCTGCATTTTTCGCTCGACGACCTGCTCTCGGTGCGCAAGATCGCGCTGCCCGGCGCGGTGGTGCAGATGGTGGTGGCCACGATCATGGGCATGGGCCTGGCCCTGTGGTGGGGCTGGGGCTGGGGCAGCGCCCTGGTGTTCGGCATCTCGCTCTCGGTGGCCAGCACGGTGGTGCTGCTGCGCGCGCTCGAGAGCCTGGGCATTCTCGATTCGTTCACCGGCCGCGTCGCGGTCGGCTGGCTGGTGGTGGAAGACCTTGCCATGGTGCTGGTGCTCGTGCTGCTGCCGCCGCTGGCCGGTTTTCTCGGTGGCAACGCGGCGGCCGGTGACGCCGGGTCGGTCTGGAAGACCCTGGGCTTCACGCTGATGCAGGTCGGCGGCTTCGTGGCGCTGATGCTGGTGGTGGGACGGCGGCTGTTCCCCTGGCTGCTCTGGCAGGTCACGCGCACCGGCTCGCGCGAGCTGTTCACGCTGTGCGTGGTGGCCGCCGCGGTGAGCATCGCCTTCGCCTCGGCCGCGCTGTTCGGCGTGTCGTTCGCGCTCGGCGCCTTCTTCGCCGGCATGGTGCTGCGCGAGTCGGAGTTCAGCCACCGCGCGGCCCAGGAGTCGCTGCCGCTGCGCGACGCCTTCGCCGTGCTGTTCTTCGTTTCGGTCGGCATGTTGTTCAACCCGGCGGTGCTGATCGAGCGGCCGCTGCAGGTGCTCGGCGTGGTCGCCATCATCATCGTGGGCAAGTCGCTCGCCGCGGCGGCGCTGGTGGTGGCCTTGCGCTACCCGCTCAACACCGCGCTCACCGTCTCGGCCAGCCTGGCGCAGATCGGCGAGTTTTCCTTCATCCTGGTCGGGCTGGGTGCCTCGCTCGGTCTGCTGCCGCCCGAGGGCCAGAGCCTGGTGCTGGCGGGTGCGCTGATCTCCATCGCGGTCAACCCGGTGCTGTTCAAGGCCATCAATCCCCTGCAGGAGTGGCTGCGCCAGAACTCGGCGTTCGCCCGCCAGCTCGAGCAGCGCGACGATCCGCTGGCCGAGCTGCCCATGACCACCGACGAAAAATTCCTCTCGCGCCAGGTGGTGCTGGTGGGCTACGGCCGCGTCGGGCGGCGCATCGCCGAGGCGCTGGACGAACAGCACCTGCCCTACGTGGTGGCCGAGCAGAACCGCGACATCGTGGAGAAGCTGCGCGAGCAGGGCATCGCGGCGGTGTTTGGCGACGCGGCCGACCCCGCCGTGCTGATCCAGGCCCACATCGCGCGCGCCGGCATGCTGGTGATCGCCACGCCCGACACGCTCGACGTGCGGCAGATGATCGCCACCGCGCGCGCGCTCAACCCCGAGATCCAGACCGTGGTGCGCACCCACAGCGAGGAAGAGGCCAGCCTGCTCGAGAAGGAAGACGCGGGCAAGGTGTTCCTGGGCGAAGAGGAACTGGCGCAATCGATGACGCGCTACGTGCTGGACCATTCCCGCCGGGCGGGTGCGCGGGTGGCGGCATGACGGGCGAGATCATTCCCCACAGTCCTTGGCGCCTGTTCGCCGCGCCGAGGATGGATGGTTGCGAAAAGTCGACGTTTATGCGGGTTGTAGCGCTGTCGTGTGCCGTTTGCGTGCAGTGTCGGCATTGATGGCGATCGACCCTCAGACACTTGCCGAAGCTCGTACCCTGGTCATCAACGCAGGCATGGAGGACTTCACTCCGACGAGCGAAGCCCATCCAGGCAGTGGGCAATGTTTGGTGGCGATCGCGTTCATCGACCCGCCTGTGCGAGGGGTAGGGGTGCCGAACTTTGACAAGCCAGATATTGATCGCCCTGATGTTGTGCGAAGCACCAGCATCCTGAATGCCATTCGAGAGGGCGTGCCGCTGCCGGCGGTGCTGCTATTTCAGCGAGCTGGCGAATCGCGCTTCGAATTGCGTGAGGGTTTCCATCGGCTGCACCTCTGTGCGGCGCTCGGTTTCACACATATGTGGGCCGATGTGACGGACTGGAAACCAGGCGAACCGTGCAGGCCGCCGCTCTAGACGTCAATCGTCTCAGCGTAGAAAGCCGTCTAGTCAACGTCTCAACTCTTCGCCGCCTCTGCATAGAACGCTGTCCGAGCCACCTCGTGCGGGCCTCGTGGTCTCAGTCTTCGAGCGATTCCGTGGGCATGAAGGCCCGTTTGGCGAAGTAGTTCGCATGGTCTATGTAGAGCAGGCTAGTGGGCTGCAGGTGCTTTAGCATCCCGTACTTCTCTACCAGCGGCTTGCACTTTTCCCCTCTGTGCCCCAAGCAGTTGTAGAAGAGCAGCGTGAACTCATCTGCGGAAAGCTGAGCTCGGAGGAAGGAGCGATAGCGGAGTCTATCGACATCCTTGTGCGCATCGATGAACTTGAGGATGTGATAGAGGTGACGGAAGTAGTGTCCTAGCTCTGACTCGTATTTTTGATACAGCTCATTGAGCGCAAATTCAATGCGCTCAGCTTGCTCCCCACCAAGGCGTGTGTAGTTGCCCCTTAGATGCCCTATGAAATGAGGGAAACAGGCCCGACCTAGGATTTCTCGGTTTTCCCAGACAGCCATGTTCCGAATGATGTCGCCATGCCCCTTGATCAGCTGAAAAAACGTGTTCTCGAACTGCTGGAGCTTCAGCGTGTTTGCCTGGGATGTCATCTGGTGGCGCTGCGCTTCCAGCTCGGTCCGAGTGGCCGCCAGTTCTTCGCGTTGCAGCTTGAGCTCGTAGCGTTGCAGCAGCAGGGTGTAGGCCAGCACCGAGAACGCGGCGCCGCTGAATAGAGCGTTTACTCCCCCGAACATGTCGCCGAAGGTGCCGCGGTCGTTAGCCCCGTGCAATAGCCACCAGTTCAAACCGAGCAGCAAAAGTACCCCAAGCAGGATGCCCAGAATCCACCAAACCCGTGGCGCTTCCCTAGTGGCTTTCGAATTTTCGGTGCTCATCGCTGCCCTCCATCAGATCGTTCTCATGCCCGTATTCGGTCATGTATTGTCGTGCGCGTCTCCATCGAGTTCAGGGGGCTCGACAACGGTCGAAGGTCAAGTCAAAATCGCGGTGCTGTTGGGCGGTCGCCCGACACCGCTGGACAACCAATACGGACCAGCTCATCGATACGCTTCAAGCGACGATGCCCGCCTTAGCCCGATACGGGACAGCGGGGAACCCTTCAATCACGGAGTTCCCCATGCCAAATACCTTAGCCAAATCACGTTACAAGGCCTATATCGCGCAGGGCGGTCAGTGCTATTACTGCAGCCTCTCCATGTGGCTGTATGTCCCACAAGAGTTGACGGAGCCATTCGGTCTGAGTGAGCGGGAGGCAATGCCGCTCCAATGCACAGCGGAGCATCTGATTCCCCAATGCGAAGGCGGGCGAGACACTCGAGAAAACATCGTTGCCGCGTGCGCGCGTTGCAACCACACGCGTCATAAGCGCGCCAAGCCCCCAACGCCTGTGGTACATCGTGAGCGGGTGCGCCGCCAAGTCGCGCTTGGTAAATGGCATCCAAATGGATTGGCTCGGCGACTCCTTCACCCCGGTCCCTAGAGTTCGTCGGTAGCCAGGACTGGAGTCCAGTGCGACTTACCCGTGCGCGCCACTTGCCACCCGGTAGCTGGGAGAATGTGGGCTTTCGTGTGCACTTTCATCCGCACATGACCTGAAGCTCTGCAAAACCAAGTGGAAAAAATCCAAACGAATCAACAGTTCAGTCCATGGCGTCTATCGGTGGCTCCGATGATGGACTGGACGGACCGGCATTGCCGCTACCTGCACCGGCTGCTGTCGAAGCACACGCTGCTCTACACCGAGATGGTGACCACCGGTGCGCTCACGCATGGCAGCGTGCAGCGGCACCTGCGCTTCAACGCCGAGGAGCACCCGGTGGCGCTGCAGCTGGGCGGCAGCGAGGCGGCTGAGCTGGCGCAGGCCGCCCGGCTGGGCGAGCAGTGGGGCTACGACGAGATCAACCTGAACTGCGGCTGCCCGAGCGACCGTGTGCAGCGCGGTGCCTTCGGCGCCTGCCTGATGGCGGAGCCGCAGACGGTGGCCGATGGCGTGAAGGCCATGGTGGACGCGGTGTCGATACCGGTCACGGTCAAGCACCGCATCGGCATCGACCGGGTCGAGAGCTACGACTTCGTGCGCGACTTCGTGGGCACGGTGAGCGAGGCCGGCTGCGGCGTGTTCATGGTGCACGCGCGCAATGCCTGGCTGGACGGGCTCTCGCCGAAGGAGAACCGCGAGGTGCCGCCGCTGCGCTACGAGCTCGCGCACCGCCTCAAGCGCGACTTCCCGCACCTGGTCATCGGCGTGAACGGCGGCATCACCACCAACGCGCAGATCGCCGAGCACCTGCAGCACATGGACGGCGTGATGGTGGGCCGCGAGGCGTACCACAACCCCTGGCTGCTGACCACCTGGGACGAGGCCTTCTTCGGTGCCGCGCCCTCGACGATCACCCGTGAAGCGGTGGAAGAACAGATGGTGACTTACATGGAGCGCGCGTTCGCCGAGGACGGCTGCCCCTGGTACGCGATCGCGCGCCACATGCTGGGCCTGCGGCATGGCTTGCGCGGTGCGCGCAAGTGGCGCCAGGTCTGGAGCGACCACCACCTCAAGCCCTTGCCGCCGCGCGAGGTCTGGGCCATGGCGCAGGCCCATGTGGGCCTGGACGCCGGTCAGCCGCTCGAAGAGACCGACCCGGCCGCCGCATGAACCACCCGCCGACCCTGCCACCGGCGGTGCCGGCCGATATGCGCCTGCACGACACGCCGGCCGGCCGCGTCGCGGTGTACCGGGCCGGCCCCGAGGGTGGGACCGGCGCGCTGCCGCCGCTGCTGCTGGTGCACAGCGTGAACGCGGCGGGCTCGGTGGCCGAGGTCGCGCCGCTGTTCCAGCACCACCGCGGCACGCGCGCCGTGTACGCCCTGGACCTGCCGGGCTTCGGCCATTCGGAGCGCAGCGACCGCGCCTACACCCCACGCCTCATGACGGACGCGCTGCACGCCGTGGTGGACCTGATGTGCCGCGAGCAGGGTGTGGCGGCGGTGGATGTGCTGGGTGTGTCGCTGGCGGGCGAGTTCGTGGCGCGTGCGCAGCGCGAGGCGCCGCAGAAGTTGCGCCGCATCGCGCTGGTGAGCCCCACCGGTTTCAGCCGCGCCCGGCGCCGCTACGGGCTACCGGGCAGCACGCTGGGCCAGCCCTGGCTGTACCGCCTGCTGACGCGCCCATTCTGGTCCGACGGCATCTACAACACGCTGACCCGCCCCGGCGTGATCCGCTATTTCCTGCAGCGCACCTGGGGCTCGAAACGCATCGACGAGGCCCTGTGGCGGTACGCGGTGCTGACCACGCGCCAGCCGGGCGCGAAGCACGCGCCGCTGTACTTTGTATCGGCCTTCCTTTTCAGCGCCGACATCAACACGCTGTATGAAGCCCTCGACTGCCCGGTGTGGGTGAGCATGGCCACGCGCGGCGATTTCACCGACTACCAGGGCAAGGCCACGGTGGAGCGGCGCGCCAACTGGCGCTTCCACGCCATCGAGGGCGGCGCCCTGCCGTACTTCGAAGACCTCGCGGCCTTCACCGCGCAGCTCGACCCGTTCTGGGCCTGAGCCTCAGAGCCCGAGCGCGCGCAGGTCGATGCGGCCCTGGTGCACCGGCGGGCACCAGAAGTAGGCGCCGGTCTCGGGCTCGGTGAAGCTGAAGAGGGCGTCGGTCAGGCCGTCCTCGGCGCCCGACATGCGCCGCAGCAGCGCCTCGTAGGCGTCGAACGAATGGCCGAAGGCGGTGAACACCAGGCCGCCCTCGTTGCCCTCGGCCCAGGGCATGGAGCGGCGCAACACGAAGGCCTCGGGGTCGAAGCTCTCCTGCGCGGTGCGCTTCACATGCGCCGACTCGGGCGCGTCGTCGAGCTCTTCGTTGCTCTCGCGGTCGCGGCCGATGGTGTGGTCCTGCTGCTGGCGCGGCATGGCCTCGAAGCGGCTCATGTGGTGGCGCCAGCGCTGCACCGCCACGAAGCTGCTGCCGGCCAGCGGGCCCGCGCCTTCGGGCAGCAGGGCCGCGGCGAGTGCTTCGTCGCCCTGCGGGTTCTCGGTGCCGTCCTCGTAGCCGGTGAGGTCGCGGCCGTTGTTGTGGTTGAAGGCGTCGGTGATGAGCTGCACGTCGAACGCCGGGGCCAGCAGGGCCTGCAGGTGGCGGCTGCGGATCAGCAGGTCACCGCGGTCCGGGCCGCGCAGCCAGATCCACAGATCGGCCGGCGTGGCGGGCAGCTTGATGCGCGCGCCGGCGATGCCGCAGAAACTTTTCAGGCCGGGCACCTGCGCCCCGAGTTCACGCACCAGCGATTCGCCCAGGCCCACCACGATGGATTCGCCGTCGGCGAGCGCGGCCAGCGCGCGCAGCACGGCGCGCGGCTCGGCGCCCACGCGCAGCTGGCAGGTGAGGTAGCGCGCCTGAGCGGGCACGGGTTGCAGGATGCCGGGCTGGGCGGGTGGGGCGAGGGACATCGATAGGGTTCCAGTGGGTTGAGGGAGGGCCGGGTCGCCCTGGGGCGCACCCGGTGATCGCTGGAATCTACCAGCGGCTCGTTGCCACAGCCTTGCGCCCGGTGAAGCGGCGGGGTTCAGGCCGCGGCTTCCAGCCCGTTCTGGAAATGCTCGCGCATGCGCTGCGCGGTGAGCGCCGCGTTGCGCTGCATGAGCGCGGCCACGATGGCGCGGTGCTCGGCCAGCGACTCCTCGATGCGCCCGCTCTTGAGCAGCGAGTTGTGGCGGTTGAGCTTCATCACCTTGCGCAGGTCGGCCACCATCTGCTCGCGCCAGCGGTTGCGCGCGAGTTCGAGCACGCGCATGTGGAACTGCTCGTTGAGCGCGAAGAAGCGGTCGCGCTCGCCCAACGCGGCTTCCAGTTCCTCGTGCAGGGCCTGCAGGCCGGCCAGCTCCTCGTCGCTGGCGCGCTCGGCCACCACGCCGGCGGCGTCCGATTCGAGCAGGGCCAGCAGGTGGTAGACATCGGCCAGGTCTTTCTCGGACACTTCGGTCACGTAGGCGCCGCGCCGCACCTTCATCGTGACCAGGCCTTCGGCGGCCAGCACCTTGAGCGCCTCGCGCAGGGGGGTGCGGCTGATGCCGTACTCCTCGGCGATCTTGAGTTCGTCGATCCAGCTGCCGGGCTCGAGCTCGCGCCGGAAGATGCGCTGGCGCAGCAGTTCGGCCACTTCTTCGTAGAGGGCGCGGGGCGAAAGCGACTGGGCGGACATGGTCTGTATCAGGACGTTCAAGGGCGGTGGCAGCCGGCCGATTGTAAGCCGGTAGGAATATTTTGCATCAATAATTATGAATGATGTAAAATCCAGACGGTTTCGAACCCGCCCAACCGAACTTCCGCCATGAGCCAGAAACAGCCCGAATTCGCCCCCGCCACCCTGGAAGCCTGGGCCCAGGCGGCCCGCAAGTCCGCCCCCGGGGGCGACGTGTCCGCGCTGGACTGGGTGACGCCCGACGGCATCCGCGTCAAGCCGCTCTACACCGCCCAGGACACGGCCGGCCTGCCGCACACCGACACGCTGCCGGGTTTCGAGCCCTTCATCCGCGGACCGCAGGCCACCATGTATGCGGTGCGGCCCTGGACGATCCGCCAGTACGCGGGCTTCTCCACCGCCGAGGAAAGCAACGCCTTCTACCGCAAGGCCCTGGCCGCTGGCGGGCAGGGCGTGTCGGTCGCGTTCGACCTGGCCACCCACCGCGGCTACGACAGCGACCACCCGCGCGTGACCGGCGACGTGGGCAAGGCCGGCGTGGCGATCGACAGCGTGGAAGACATGAAGGTGCTGTTCGACCAGATCCCGCTGGACAAGGTGTCGGTCTCCATGACCATGAACGGCGCGGTGCTGCCGGTGCTGGCGGGCTACGTGGTGGCGGCCGAAGAGCAGGGCGTGGCGCAGGATCAGCTGAGCGGAACGATCCAGAACGACATCCTCAAGGAGTTCATGGTCCGCAACACCTACATCTACCCGCCCGAGCCGAGCATGCGCATCATCGGCGACATCATCGAGTACACGGCCGGCCACATGCCCAAGTTCAACTCGATCAGCATCAGCGGGTACCACATGCAGGAAGCCGGCGCCAACCAGGCGCTGGAGCTGGCTTTTACGCTGGCCGACGGCCAGGAGTACGTGAAGACCGCGATCGCCAAGGGCATGGACGTGGACGAGTTCGCCGGGCGCCTGAGTTTCTTCTGGGCGATCGGCATGAACTTCTACCTGGAGATCGCCAAGATGCGCGCCGCGCGCCTGCTGTGGACGCGCATCATGAAGGGCTTCAACGCGAAGAAGCCCAAGAGCCTGATGCTGCGCACGCACTGCCAGACCTCGGGCTGGAGCCTCACCGAGCAGGACCCCTACAACAACGTGGTGCGCACCACCATCGAGGCCATGGCCGCGGTGTTCGGCGGCACGCAGAGCCTGCACACCAACAGCTTCGACGAAGCCATCGCGCTGCCCACCGAGTTCAGCGCCCGCATCGCGCGCAACACGCAGCTCATCATCCAGGAAGAGACCCACATCACGAACGTGGTCGACCCTTGGGCCGGCAGCTACATGATGGAGAGCCTGACGCAGGAAATGGCCGACAAGGCCTGGGCCATCATCGAGGAAGTGCTGGCCATGGGCGGCATGACCAAGGCCGTGGACAGCGGCTGGGCCAAGCTCAAGATCGAGGCCGCTGCGGCCGAGAAGCAGGCGCGCATCGACTCCGGCAAGGACGTGATCGTCGGCGTCAACAAATACAAGCTCAAGACCGAGGACGCGATCGAGGCGCGCGACATCGACAACGTGGCGGTGCGCGAAGGGCAGATCACGCGACTGAAGCAGATCAAGGCCACGCGCGATGGCGCGAAGGTGCAGGCCGCGCTGGACGCGCTGACCGCCGCCGCCGACAGCGGCGAGGGCAACCTGCTCGGCCTGACGATCCAGGCCATGCGCCTGCGCGCCACCGTGGGTGAGGTGAGCGATGCGCTGGAGAAGGTTTACGGGCGCCACCGCGCCGATACGCAAAAGGTGACCGGTGTGTATGCAGCTGCCTACGATTCCGCCGAGGGCTGGGACGCCCTCAAGACCGAGATCAACGCCTTCGCCGAGGCCCAGGGGCGGCGCCCGCGCGTGATGATCAGCAAGCTCGGCCAGGACGGCCACGACCGCGGCGCCAAGGTGGTGGCCACGGCGTTTGCGGACCTCGGCTTCGACGTCGACATGGGCCCGCTGTTCCAGACACCCGAGGAGTGCGCGCGCCAGGCGATCGAGAACGACGTGCACGCGGTGGGCGTGTCCACGCTCGCGGCCGGCCACAAGACCCTGGTGCCGGCCATCATCGCCGAGCTGAAGAAGCAGGGCGCCAACGACATCATCGTGTTCGTGGGCGGCGTGATTCCGCGCCAGGACTACGAGATGCTCTACGAGGCCGGCGTCAAGGGCATCTACGGCCCGGGCACCCCCATTCCCGCCAGCGCGAAGGACGTGCTGGAGCAGATCAAGAAGGCGCTCGGGTGACCCCTTCGGTGCTGCTGGACGGCATCGTGCACGGCGATCCCGCCGGGCAGCGCCGCGCCATGGCCAAGGCCATCACGCTGCTCGAGTCCACCCGCGCCGACCACCGCGCGCAGGGCGACGAGCTGCTCACCGCCTTGCTGCCGCACACCGGCAAAGCCTTCCGCCTGGGCATCAGCGGCGTGCCCGGCGTGGGCAAGAGCACCTTCATCGAGGCGCTGGGGCTGTACCTCATCGACAAAGGTCACCGCGTGGCGGTGCTCACCGTCGATCCTTCCAGCACGGTGTCGGGCGGCTCGATCCTGGGCGACAAGACGCGCATGGAAAAGCTCTCGGTGCACGAGCAGGCCTACATCCGCCCCAGCCCGAGCAGCGGCACGCTGGGCGGCGTGGCCGAGAAGACGCGCGAGGCCATGCTGGTCTGCGAGGCGGCGGGCTACGACATCGTGATCGTCGAGACCGTGGGCGTGGGCCAGAGCGAGACGGCCGTGAGCGGCATGACCGACATGTTCGTGCTGATGCAGCTGCCCAACGCGGGCGACGACCTGCAGGCGATCAAGAAGGGCGTGATGGAGCTCGCCGACCTGGTGGTCATCAACAAGGCCGACCTCGACCCCGACGCCGCCACGCACGCGCGGGCGCAGATCACCTCGTCGCTGCGCCTGCTGGGCCTGCACGGCCATCCCGAGCACGCGCACCACGACGAACGCATCTGGCACCCGCAGGTGATCCAGCTCAGCGCCTTGCTGGGCCGGGGTGTTGATGCGTTCTGGGCCGAGGTGTCACGCTTTCGCGCGCTGCAGGCCGGCAACGGCCAGCTCGCCGCGCGCCGCCAGCAGCAGGCCCGCGCCTGGATGTGGGAGCGCATCGACGCCGGGCTCAAGCAACGTTTTCGCGCGCACCCCAAGGTGCGTGCCGCCCTGGACAACGCCACGCAGCGCGTGCTCGCTGGCACCTTGCCCGCCAGCACCGCAGCGCGCCAGCTGCTCGATCTTTTTGACTGATTCCAAGCTTTCTCTGGAGAACAACACCATGCAGGACATCCTCGAACAACTCGAAGAAAAACGCGCCGCAGCCCGCCTGGGCGGCGGCGAGAAGCGCATTGCCGCGCAGCACGCCAAGGGCAAGCTCAGCGCGCGCGAGCGGCTGGAGGTGCTGCTGGACGAAGGCACCTTCGAAGAGTGGGACATGTTCGTCGAGCACCGCTGCACCGACTTCGGCATGCAGGACAACAAGATCCCGGGCGACGGCGTGGTCACCGGCTACGGCATGATCAACGGCCGCCTGGTGTTCGTGTTCAGCCAGGACTTCACCGTCTTCGGTGGCGCGCTCTCCGAGGCGCACGCCGAGAAGATCTGCAAGGTGATGGACCAGGCCATGAAGGTTGGCGCGCCGGTGATCGGCCTGAACGACTCGGGCGGTGCGCGCATCCAGGAAGGCGTGGCCTCGCTCGGCGGATATGCCGACGTGTTCCAGCGCAACGTGATGGCCAGCGGCGTGGTGCCGCAGATCAGCATGATCATGGGCCCCTCGGCCGGCGGCGCGGTGTACTCGCCCGCCATGACGGACTTCATCTTCATGGTCAAGGACTCGGCCTACATGTTCGTGACCGGCCCCGAGGTGGTGAAGACCGTGACGCATGAAGAAGTAACGGCCGAGGAACTCGGTGGCGCCATCACCCACACCACGCGCAGTGGCGTGGCCGACCTGGCGTTCGAGAACGACGTGGAGGCGTTGCTGATGCTGCGCCGGCTCTACAACTACCTGCCGCTGAACAACCGCGAGAAGGCCCCTGTGCGGCCCAGCGGCGACCCCATCGACCGCATGGAGATGAGCCTGGACACGCTGGTGCCCGAGAACCCGAACAAGCCTTACGACATGAAGGAGCTGATCGTCAAGACGGTGGACGACGGCGACTTCTTCGAGCTGCAGCCCGAGTACGCGAAGAACATCCTGATCGGCTTCGCGCGCATGGACGGCCAGACGGTGGGCATCGTGGCCAACCAGCCGCTGGTGCTCGCCGGCTGCCTGGACATCAAGAGTTCGATCAAGGCCGCGCGCTTCGTGCGCTTCTGCGACGCCTTCAATATCCCGGTGCTCACCTTCGTCGACGTGCCCGGCTTCATGCCTGGCACCTCGCAGGAGTACGGCGGCATCATCAAGCACGGCGCCAAGCTGCTCTACGCGTATGCCGAGTGCACCGTGCCCAAGATCACCGTGATCACGCGCAAGGCCTACGGCGGCGCCTACGACGTGATGAGTTCCAAGCACCTGCGCGGTGACGTGAACTTCGCCTGGCCCAATGCCGAGATCGCGGTGATGGGCGCCAAGGGTGCGGTGGAGATCATCTTCCGCGAGGAGAAGAAGGACCCGGCCAAGCTCGCGCAGCGCGAGGCCGAGTACAAGGCCCGCTTCGCCAACCCCTTCGTGGCGGGCGCGCGCGGCTTCATCGACGACGTGATCCTGCCGCACGAGACGCGCAAGCGCATCTGCCGCTCGCTGGTGATGCTGAAAGACAAGAAGCTGGAAAACCCGTGGCGCAAGCACGGGAACATTCCGTTGTGATCACGAAGGAGAAGAACAAGATGTTTACCAAGATCCTGATTGCCAACCGCGGCGAAATCGCCTGCCGCGTGATCGCCACCGCGAAGAAGATGGGCATCGCCACCGTGGCGGTGTATTCCGAGGCCGACAAGGAAGCGCGACACGTGCAGCTGGCCGACGAGGCCGTGCTGCTCGGCCCGGCGCCCTCGCGCGAGAGCTACCTGGTGGCCGACAAGATCATCGCCGCCGCGAAGCAGACCGGCGCGCAGGCCATTCACCCGGGCTATGGCTTCCTGTCGGAAAACGAGGCCTTTGCCAAGCGCGTGGAAGAGGAGGGCATGGCCTTCATCGGCCCCAGGCACTTCAGCATCGCGGCCATGGGCGACAAGATCGCGTCCAAGAAGCTGGCGAATGCGGCGAAGGTCAACACCATTCCGGGCTGGAACGACGCCATCGAGTCCGCCGCGCGCGCGGTCGAGATCGCCAGGGACATCGGCTACCCGGTGATGATCAAGGCCAGTGCCGGCGGCGGTGGCAAGGGCCTGCGCGTGGCCTTCAACGACAAGGAAGCCCTGGAAGGCTTCACCGCGTGCCAGAACGAGGCGCGCAACAGCTTCGGCGACGACCGCATCTTCATCGAGAAATTCGTGCAGGAGCCGCGCCACATCGAGATCCAGGTGCTGGGCGATTCGCATGGCAACGTGATCTACCTGAACGAGCGCGAGTGCTCCATCCAGCGCCGCCACCAGAAGGTGATCGAGGAGGCACCGTCGCCCTTCATCAGCGATGCCACGCGCAAGGCCATGGGCGAACAGGCCGTGGCGCTGGCCAGGGCGGTGAACTACCAGAGCGCCGGCACGGTGGAGTTCGTGGTCGGCAAGGACCAGGACTTCTACTTCCTGGAGATGAACACGCGCCTGCAGGTGGAGCATCCGGTGACCGAATGCATCACCGGACTGGACCTGGTGGAGCTGATGATCCGCGTGGCGGCCGGCGAGAAGCTGCCGATCACGCAAGCCGACGTGAAGCGCGAAGGCTGGGCGATCGAATGCCGCATCAACGCGGAAGACCCGTTCCGCAATTTCCTGCCCAGCACCGGCCGGCTGGTGCGCTTCGCGCCACCCGCACAGAGCATGTGGCAGGGCAACACGGCCGAGCTGCTGGGTGTGCGCGTGGACACCGGTGTGCAGGACGGCGGCGAGATCCCGATGTTCTACGACTCGATGATCGCCAAGCTGATCGTGCATGGCACCGACCGGCTCGACGCGATTGCCAAGATGCGCGAAGCGCTCAACGGCTTCGTGATTCGAGGCATCAGCAGCAACATCCCGTTCCAGGCCGCGCTGCTGGCGCACCCCAAGTTCGTCGCGGGCGACTTCAACACCGGCTTCATCGCCGAGCACTACGCGCACGGCTTCAAGGCAGAAGACGTGCCGCACGCCGACCCGGACTTCCTGGTCGCGCTCGCCGCCTTCGTGCGCCGCAAGTCGCGCGAGCGCGCGGCGGGCCTGTCGGGTCAGTTGCCGGGCTACGGCGTCAAGGTGGGTCACGACTTCTGCGTGGTCGTGCTCGGTGCAACCGGCCAGCACCTCTACAAGCCGGTGCACGTGGACGAGGTGGTGGGCCAGATCGGCTCGGCCCTGGTCACCGTGGCTGGCAAGCGCTACGCCATCAGCAGCCCTTCGCGCCTCAACGACATCTGCATCACCGGCGAGTGCAACGGCCAGGCTTTCACCGCGCAGATCGAGCGCGGCACGCCGCGCAACCCGCTGGCGCTGGTGGTGCAGCACAACGGCACGCGCATCGAGACCATGGTGGTCTCGCCGCGCATGGCCGAACTGCACGCGCTGATGCCGTTCAAGGCCCCGGCCGACATGAGCAAATACGTGCTGTCGCCCATGCCGGGCCTGCTGGTCGACGTGGCGGTGCAGCCCGGCCAGAAGGTGCAGGCGGGTGAGCGCGTGGCCGTGATCGAGGCCATGAAGATGGAAAACGTGCTGTTCGCCGCGGCCGATGGCGTGGTGTCCAGGGTGCTCGCCGCCAAGGGCGAGTCGCTGGTGGTCGACCAGCCCATCGTCGAGTTCGCTTGAGCCCGGCGCGGGCCACCATTGGAAACGGACGGCGGTGTATGAAATGGGATACCCTTCGGGTCAATTCGGCTTGGAAGGGTTCGCATGAGGCATGGTCTGGCATTTGCCCTGGGGTGTTTGCGCGATCCGCGCCGGATGGGGGCGATCGCTCCGGCTTCCCGGGCACTGGCCCGGGCCATCGTGAGCGAGGTGCGGCGCACCGAACCCGGTGTGCTGATCGAGGTCGGGGCCGGCACCGGCGCCATCACGCGCGAACTCGCCGCCTCGGTGGCCGCGCCGGACCGCTTCGTCGTGATCGAGCGCGACCCCGATTTCGCGCGCCTGCTGCGCACCGCCTTTCCGCTGGCCGAGGTGCTCAACCGTTGTGCGTCCAACGTGGACTCGCTGACCATCGAGGCGCTGTCGCCGGTCACGCTGGTATCGTCGCTGCCGCTGCTGTCCATGCCGCGTGACGAAGCCCGCCAGTGTGTCGATGCCATGCTGGCCCTGATCGCCCGCCAGCCCGGCTCGCGCCTGATCCAGTACACCTATGCGGCGCCGCACCTGCGGCCATTCAACGGCATCCCGCCCGGCTGGCGCTGGCGCCGCGCGGCCTCGGTCTGGGCCAACCTGCCCCCGGCCACGGTCTGGGCGCTGGAACGGGTGCCCGGTTCCCTCAACGGAGTTCACTGAGACATGGTTTTGCAACGTCCCTTCAAGGTGCTGGGCATCCAGCAGATCGCCATCGGCGGGCCCGACAAACAGCGCCTGCAGACACTGTGGGTCGACATGCTTGGCCTGGAAGTCACCGGCACCTTCCGCAGCGAGCGGGAAAACGTGGACGAGGACATCTGCGCCATCGGCAGCGGCCCGTTCAAGGTCGAGGTGGACCTGATGCAGCCGCTGGACCCGGACAGGAAGCCCGCGGTGCACACCACGCCGCTCAACCACATCGGCCTGTGGATAGACGACCTGCCCACGGCCGTGGACTGGCTCGGCGCCCAGGGCGTGCGCTTCGCGCCCGGGGGCATCCGCAAGGGGGCCGCGGGCTTCGACATCACCTTCCTGCACCCCAAGGCGAGCGAGGAGTTTCCGATCGCCGGCGAGGGCGTGCTGATCGAGCTGGTGCAGGCGCCGCCCGAGGTGGTGAGCGCCTTCGCCCGTCTGGCCGGCCAGCCAGGCTGAGCGGCGCGCCGGCGGAAAGCCGGAGCAGGGCGCGTTTCCCGGCGCTGTTCGGCCCATTGCGGGACCGGGTGCGACCTTAATCTTGTGACATACGAGGGCTGTGCCGATTCCGGCGCGGCCCACCCCCTGTGTTGCAGGAGTTCGCCATGAACCCGTTCCCCGGCCAGCCACCAAAAAACCTTCCCAGTCCGCACGCCTGGCGCGAGCAGGACATGGCGCCGGCCTGGCCCGGCGAGCTGCTGGAGAGCTTCTGCCTGCGCATGTCCGGACAGGGCATGTGCGTGAGCCGCGCCCTGATGATCTGCGACCGCCGCTACGCGCTGGAGCAGCTCTCCCACGCCCACAACATGGCCGACGACACGCTGCGGCTGATGGCCGTGCAATTGTTCCGGCATTTCGAGGCGCGTCAGTCCGGTATCGCCGGCATGCACTGAGCGGGGGTTTTCCCGCCTCCAGTCCCGCTGCCGGGCGCCGATATCCACACATTCATATACAGGAGTGTTGAGCGCATGTCCGGATTCACCCCCTTGTCGCCCGGCATCTGGCTGATGCAGCGCCTGCGCCTGCGCGGCAAGTTGCTGGTGCTGGCAGCCGCTTCGGTGCTGCCGCTGCTCATCGTCCAGGCCTTCGCGGGGCAGCCGTCCCTGCGAACCGGCGCGCTCGTGGCCACGCTGCTGGGCGTCGGGGTGCTGGCCTACCTGCTGCTGTCCTTCTACGCGAGCTTTGTGGGCGACTTTCGCCGTGTGCTCCAGGCGATGGAACGGACGGCGTCGGGCAACCTGCGCTCGGTGGTGCAGGTGCGCGGACGCGACGAACTGGCCGACCTGGCGCGCCTGCTGGACCGCACGATCGGCAACCTCTCGGCCATGGTGGCCGAGGTGCGCAGCAACTCGGCGCTGGTGGCGCACGCGGGCAAGAGTTTGGCCGTGGGCAACCGCGACCTGGCCGACCGCACCGAACAACAGGCGGCCAACCTGGAGCAGACGGCGGCCAGCGTGCACGAGCTCTCCGGCACGGTGCAGCAGAACGCCCGCACCGCCGGCGAGTCCGATCAACAGGCCGCGAAGGTGCGCGATGTGGCGGAGTCGGGCGCACAGTCCATGGGTCGCGCGGTCGAGTCGGTGGAAGGCATCCAGAAGAGCGCGCAGCAGATGAACGAGATCATCGGCGTGATCGACAGCATCGCGTTCCAGACCAACATCCTGGCGTTGAACGCCGCGGTGGAGGCCGCGCGCGCGGGCGAGCAGGGCCGCGGTTTCGCGGTGGTCGCCAACGAGGTGCGCACGCTCGCCCAACGCTCGGCCGCTTCGGCCAGGGAGATCCGCGAACTCATCGAAGCCTCGCGCAGCCAGGTCGAGGCCAGCGTGGTCCAGATCCGCACCGCGGGCAGCAGCATGGGCCAGATCGTCAGCGGTGTGCGTGGCGTGGCGGCCAACATGTCGCTGATCTCGTCCTCCAGCGCCGAGCAGAGCACCGGCTTGAGCGAGATCTCGTCGGCCGTGACCCAGCTCGACGAGATCACCCAGCGCAACGCCCAGATGGTGGAACGCGCGGTGGCGCAGGCCGACCAGCTGGAGCAGCGCGCGGCCCACCTCTCCAGGGCGGTGTCGTCCTTCAGGCTGCAGCAGGGCACGGCCGAGGAGGCCATGCAGCTGGTGAGCCGCGCCCAGGCCATGCGTCAGCAGCGTGGGCGCGAGGCCTTCGCGCGCGAGGTGACCGATCCGTCGCGCGGCTTTCACGACCGCGACATGTACGTCTTCGCGCTGGACCAGGGGGGCGTCTACCGCGCCTTCGGCGGCAAGCCCGAGAAGGTGGGCAGCCGGGTGCAGGACATCGCCGGTGTCGACGGGCAGGCTTTGCTCAACGCCATCGTGGCGCAGGGCGAGGTCGGCGAAGGCTGGGTCGAGTACGACATCGCCAACCCGGTCAGCGGTGCGATCCAGGCCAAGATGTCCTATGTCGTGAAGGTCGACGACCTCTATGTGGGCTGCGGCGTCTACAAGACGGTGGCCGCCCGCCAGCCGGCCTGAGGCTGGCGCTCAGCCGGGTGGCGCACCGCGTTTCGCGCGCGAGCGGGCCAGTGCGGCCTCGATCACCGCGCGCTTCTTGTCCAGGGTGGCCGCGTCGGTGATCCGCGAGTGGGCGGCCAGGTCGGCCAGCTTCTCGCGCGCCTTCGCTTCCAGCCGCTCCGCGTGTTCCTGTTTCTCACGCGCCAGGCGCTGCTGCCGGCTGGCGTAGCGTTCGCGGCCCTGCTGTGCCTGCGCGGGCGTCCAGGCCTGCCAGCCGGTGCGCTCGCCGCTCACGACCTCCAGCGAGATGCAGTCCACCGGACACACCGGCAGGCAGAGTTCACAACCGGTGCAGTGCGGCTCGACCACGGTGTGCATGCGCTTGTGCATGCCGACGATGGCGTCGGTGGGGCAGACCTGGATGCACAGCGTGCAGCCGATGCACCAGTCTTCGTCGATCACGGCGACCGTGACCGGGCCTTCGATGCCGTGCGAGGTGTCCAGCGGCCGCACCGGCAGGCCGGTGAGCGCGGCGAGGCGCTGGATGCCTTCGGCACCGCCTGGCGGGCACTGGTTGATGCCGGCATCGCCGGTCGCGATGGCTTGCGCGTAGCTCGCGCAATCGGGGTAACCGCAGCGCGTGCACTGGGTCTGCGGCAGGGCGGCGTCGATGCGCCGGGCGAACTCGTTCATGCCGACGAATATACCGGCGCCATGGCGGCGCCGCAGGGGGTCAGGCCCTGGCGGTCTTGCGGCCCGTCTTGCGCACCGCGACAGGCGCCTTCGCCACGGCGGCCTTGCGTGCCACCGGTTTGGCGGGGGCCTTTCTGGCAACGGCCTTCTTCGCCACCGCCGCGGGTTTTGCGTCCGCCGCGGGCTGGTGGGCCAGCACGAAGGTCTTGACCACCGGGTGCACCATGTCGCGCCAGCGCCGACCGCTGAAGATGCCGTAGTGCCCGGCACCTTCGGCCTCGTAGTGCATCTGGTGCGTCTTGGGGATGCCGGTGCACAGGCCGTGCGCGGCGGCGGTCTGGCCGGAACCGGAGATGTCGTCGAGCTCGCCTTCGATGGTGAGCAGGGCCGTGCGCGTGATGTCCTGCGGGCGCACGCGCTCGAGCTGTCCCTTTTCGTTCTTCACGTCCCAGGTGCCGTTCACCAGCTTGAAGTCCTGGAACACCGTCTCGATGGTTTCGAGGTAGTAGTCGGCGTCCATGTCGAGCACGGCGTTGTACTCGTCGTAGAACTTGCGGTGACTCTCGGCGCTGGAGTTGTCACCCTTGATCAGGTCCTTGAAGTAGTCGTAGTGGCTCGATGCGTGGCGGTCCGGGTTCATCGCAACGAAACCGGTGTGCTGCAGGAAGCCCGGGTAGACGCGGCGGCCGGCGCCGGGGAAGTTGTCCGGCACGCGGTAGATCACGTTGTTCTCGAACCAGCTGTGGCTGCGCTGCGTGGCCAGGTTGTTCACCGCGGTGGGCGACTTGCGCGCGTCGATCGGGCCGCCCATCATGGTCATCGACCAGGGCGTGGTTTCGCCCCGGCTGGCCATGAGCGAGACCGCCGCGAGCACCGGCACCGTGGGCTGGCACACGCTGATCACGTGGCAGTTGCCATAACCCTGTTGCAGGTAGCGGATGAAATCCTGCACGTAGTTCACGTAGTCGTCGAGGTGGAACTCGCCGTCGGCCAGCGGCACCAGGCGGGCGTTCTTCCAGTCTGTGATGTAGACCTTGTGGTCCTTGAGCATGGTGCGCACGGTGTCGCGCAACAGCGTGGCGTAGTGACCGGAGAGCGGCGCGACGATCAGCACCACGGGCTGGCCCTTGAGCTTGGCCAGGGTGTCGGTGTCGTCCGAGAAACGCTTGAAGCGGCGCAACTCGCAGAACGGCTTGTCGATTTCGATGCGCTCGTGGATGGCCACGTCCACGCCGTCCACATCCACCGTGTGGATGCCGAACACCGGTTTTTCGTAGTCCTTGCCCAGCCGGTGCATCAGGTCGTAGCCGGCGGAGATGCGCTGGGCCCCTGGCAACTGGGCCAGCGGCAGCATGGGGTTGTTGTACAGCTTGGCAGCGACTTCGGCCAGGTCGGCAAACGGCTCCATGATGGAGCGCTGGGTTTCGTAGATCTGGTACAGCATGGGGCGTCAACTTCCGTTATGTTGCAGTGCAATATAACAGTATGCTCCCAGTCTTGTCAGCGTGAAAACACCTAGAAAAGCCGGCCTTTTTCCGCCTCGCCGGACCCTGCTGGCAGGCGCGGCCTGCGCTGCGATAGCATCGGCACGCCCGCCAACGTCGCTCAAGTCGCTCCGCCCCCATGCACCACCCCGACACCGCATCTGCGCTGCACACGCCGGCATTCAAGGACTTGCGCATCCTCGTCACCGGCGCCAGTGGCTTCATCGGCGCGGCCCTGAAGGCGCGTCTGCTCGCCGAGGGCGCCACCGTGCACGCCGTATCGCGCTCGGCTTGGGCGTCTGACGCCGCAGGGCGATTGCACTGGCACCAGGTGGATCTGGCCGATGAGCGGGCCGTCGCCGCGTTGTTTTCCCGTGTCAGGCCGGACATGGTCTTTCACCTGGCCAGTGAGGTGACCGGCGGCCGCGATGTCGCGCTGGTCGCACCGACGCTGCGCGGCAACCTGCTGGGGGCCGTGAACCTGCTGACGGCGGCGACCCAGGCCGGCTGCCGGCGCATGGTGCTGGCCGGCTCGCTGGAAGAGCCGGACGAACGCGAATCGGCCACCGCCATTCCGTGTTCACCCTACGCCGCCGCCAAATGGGCGGCCAGCAGCTATGCCCGGATGTTCCATGCCCTGTACCAGACGCCGGTGGTTCTGGCCCGCCTGTTCATGGTGTACGGGCCGGGACAGAGGGACTTCCGCAAACTGGTCCCCTACGTCGCGCGCACCTTGCTGGAGGGTGGGATTCCCCAGCTTTCCAGCGGCCTGCGCCCGGTGGACTGGGTCTATATCGACGATGTGGTGGAAGGACTGCTGCGACTGGCGCTGGTGCCCGGCATCGATGGCGAAACCGTCGACCTCGGCAGCGGCCAACTGGTCACGCTGCGCGAGGTGGTCGACCTCCTGTGCGGAATGGTCGAACCGCCCGGCACGCCCGCCTTCGGCGCGCTGCCCGACCGCCCGATGGAGCAGGTCAAGGCCGCTGACATCGGTAAAACCGTGCGCCTGCTGGGTTGGCAGCCCGCCACGCCACTGCGGCAGGGGCTGCGGAACACGGTGGACTGGGTCCGGCAGGTGCCGCATGAGGCCGCTCCTGACGATGCCCGTACCTGAGTCGAGGCAAGGCGCGTGCGTCTTCGCGAAACGATGCGGGCGAGGGAACTTCCGGTCGCTTGAAGGGCTCGACGGTGCAGCTCCACAGACACATCTCCCATGCAACGACGTTCGATTCTTTTCGCGGGTGGTGGCTTTGTCGCCGCTGCTGCGGCCCTCGGAGCCCACATGACCAACACCCCATCCTCCACTTCCGCCAGCGCCGCCGCCGGCCTGGACAGCCTGATGCCTTTGCCCGCCACCGAGCGCCTGCCGGTGCTGTTTCTGGGGCACGGCAGTCCGATGAATGCGATCGAGGACAACCGCTGGCGGCGCAGCTGGCAGGCCCTGGGCCAGGAATTGCAGGCCCGCGGCACCGCACCGAGCCTGATCCTGTGCGTCTCGGCGCACTGGTTGACGCCGGGCTGGCAGCTCACGGCCATGGACGATCCGCGCACCATCCACGACTTTGGTGGCTTCCCGCAGGCCTTGTTCGACCAGCAGTACCCCGCGCCCGGCTCGCCGGCCATGGCGCGCGCCATCAGCGGCGCGGTGCGGCAACCGGGATCGGACCGCGCACTGGGCCTGGACGAGGGCGCCTGGGGCCTGGACCACGGCACCTGGTCGGTGCTCAAGCCCATGTTTCCGGACGCCAGCATCCCGGTGATCCAGCTCAGCATGGACTACAGCCGTCCGGCCGCCGAGCACTTCGCCGTTGGCCGCCAGCTCGCGGCCCTGCGTGAGCGCGGTGTATTGATCGTCGGCAGCGGCAACCTGGTGCACAACCTGCGCACCATGCGCCGCGAAGCGGCCGACAACCAGGCCTATGACTGGGCCATCGAGTTCGACCGCATCACGGCGGAGCACATCGCACAGGGCCGACTGGAGGCCCTGAACGACTTTCAGCAGCTTGGCGCGGTGGCGCAGATGGCCCACCCCAGTTGGGAGCACTACCTGCCGTTGCTGTACACGGCGGGTGCGGTTCACGCGGACGAAGCACCCCGGTTCTTCAACGATGGTTTCCAGGGCGCGTCGATCTCCATGCGATCCGTGGTCTGGGGGTGAGCGGGTCGACCGGTTCGCCCACGAAAAAGGCCGCTCGAGAGCGGCCTTTTTCGTGGGGCGGTCGACCGGCTCAGACGACCTTGGCGATCGCCTGGCAGACGTAGTCGATGTTCTTGCTGTTGAGCGCGGCCACACACATGCGGCCGGTGTCGGTGCCGTACACGCCGAACTCGCTGCGCAGGCGCACCATCTGGTCCTTGCTCAGGCCGGAGTAGCTGAACATGCCGATCTGGCTGGTGATGAAGCCCATGTCCTGCTTCACACCGGCGGCCTTGAGGCCATCCACGAGCTTCTGGCGCATCGCCTTGATGCGCACGCGCATCTCGCCGAGTTCCTTTTCCCACAGGGCACGCAGCTCCGGGTTGTTCAACACCGCAGCCACCACCGCGCCACCGTGGATGGGTGGGTTGGAGTAGTTGGTGCGGATCACGATCTTGAGTTGCGACAGCACGCGCGAGGCCTCTTCGGCGTTTTCGCACAGCACCGACAGCGCGCCCACGCGCTCGCCATACAGGCTGAAGCTCTTGGAAAACGAGGTGGACACGAAGAAGGTGAGGCCCGCGGCGACGAACTTGCCGATGACCGCGCCGTCTTCGGCGATGCCGTGGCCGAAGCCCTGGTAGGCCATGTCCAGGAAGGGCGTGAGACCGCGCGCCTTCACGACGGCGATCACCTGATCCCATTGCGCCGCGGTGATGTCGTAGCCGGTCGGGTTGTGGCAGCAGGCGTGCAGCACCGCGATGGTGCCGGGCGTGGCCGCGTTCAGGCTGGCCAGCATGCCCTCGAAGTTCACACCGCGCTTGGCGGCGTCGTAGTAGGCGTAGCTGTCCACCTGGAAGCCGGCGTTGGTGAAGAGGGCGCGGTGGTTTTCCCAGCTCGGGTCGCTGATCAGCACGGTAGCGCCCGGGTTGAGGCGCTTGAGGAAGTCAGCGCCGATCTTCAGGCCGCCGGTGCCGCCGATGGCCTGTACCGTGGCCACGCGTCCCGACTTCACCGGTTCCGAGTCCGCGCCGAAGACCAGGCTCTTGACGGCCGCGTCGTAGGCGGCGATGCCGTCGATCGGCAGGTAGCCTCGTGCCGTGGGTTTGTCCATCATGGTCTTCTCGGCCGCTTGCACGCATTGCAGCAGCGGGAGCTTGCCGTTGTCGTCGAAGTAGACGCCCACGCCGAGGTTGACTTTGTTGGGGTTGGTGTCGGCGGCAAACTGTTCGTTCAGACCCAGAATCGGGTCGCGCGGGGCCATTTCGACGGCGGAGAAGAGGGACATGCTGGGTTTCCTGGGAGTTGGCGATGGTCGAACCCGGCATTTTACTGTTGGCCTCTCCGTGCCCAACAATGTGGTAGGTCAGGCCGGGCAGTTCGAACGAAATCGCGCCGAGTGTGCGCTTGTGCATGCCGATCCGGACTTTGCGCGAACCGTTGCGCGGCCCGAATGGGGTTTGGTGCCCGTCTGGGGTATATTCAAAAAGACCATTAACTTTTACTAACATTTCGCCGCTTTAGGAGGTAATGAGCCATGCAAACAAATACTTCAGGATTCATGTGCACCATGGTGTCGCGCTTGGCTCTGGTGGCCTCCGTGGTGGTCGTGTCGGGTTGCGCGGGCTTCAGCTCGGCGTATCCGCCGGCGCCGGCGGTGGCCTCCACGACGGCCTACAACTACGTGGTCGGCCCTGGTGATGTGCTCAACATCAATGTCTGGCGCAACCCCGAACTTTCTGCCACCGTGCCGGTGAGGCCTGATGGCAAGGTGTCCGCACCGCTCGTGGACGAGTTGGTGGCGCAGGGCAAGACTTCCCAGGAAATCGCGCGCGATGTCGAGAAGGCGCTGGGCAAGTTCGTGCGCGATCCGGTTGTGACGGTGATCGTCACCAACTTCGTCGGTCCTTACTCCGAGCAGATCCGCGTGGTGGGCGAAGCCGCCAAACCGCAGTTTCTTTCGTACCGGCAGAAGATGACGGTGATGGACGTGATGATCGCGGTGGGCGGCCTGACCGACTTCGCCGATGGCAACAAGGCCACCATCGTGCGCGCTGCCGAGGGCAACAAGCGCTACAGCGTGCGCCTGCGCGACCTCATCAAGCGAGGGGACATCTCCGCCAACGTGGAGATGCTGCCCGGCGATGTCCTGATCATCCCGCAGGGTTGGTTCTGACCCTCGCGCCTGGTGCGCCCTTCGACCCGCATTCGCGCCGGTCGGATGGTTCGCTGTTTTGCAGTCTCATTCGGTTGCTTGCATGCACGACCTCATCAATCAAATCACGACTTACCTGAGGGGCATGTGGAAATACCGCCGCCTCGGCGTGCTGGTGGCCTGGCTGGTGGCCAGCGCCGCTTCCGTGGGCGTGATGCTCATCCCTGATCGCTACGAAGCATCGGCTCGTGTGTATGTGGACACCCAGTCCATCCTGCGCCCGCTGATGGCGGGGCTGGCCGTACAGCCCAATGTGGAACAACAGGTAGCCATGCTCAGCCGCACGCTGATCAACCGCCCCACCGTCGAGAAGCTCGTTCGCATGGCCGGCCTGGACATGAGCGCGAAGTCCAAGGAAGAGCAGGAGCAGCTGATCTCGCAGGTGGCTGGCTCCGTGTCCATCGAGGCGGGCGGCCGTGACAACCTCTACCGCCTGTCCTACCGTGGCGAGAGCCCTGACACGGCGCTGCGCGTGGTGGGCTCGCTGCTCACCATCTTCGTCGAGTCGGGCATGGGCAGCTCCAAGAGCGATTCGGAGAGTGCGCGCCGATTCATCGAAGAGCAGATCAAGAACTACGAGGTCAAGCTGACCGAGGCCGAGACCCGCCTGAAGGAATTCCGCCTGCGCAACCTCGACATGCAGGCACAGGGAGGTCCCGACGCGGCAGGACGCATGGCCGAACTCACGGCCACGCTGAACCAGGCGCGCCTGGAGCTGCGGGAAGCCGAGAGCGCCCGGGAGGCTGCCGCGCGCCAGCTGGAGGCTGTGCGCGCGTCGCAGCGCAACGCGCCGCAGGCCACGACCACCGTCGCGACGCCGGAGATCGACCTGCGCATTGCCGACCTCAAGCGCAGCCTGGACGCGCTGCTGCAGCGTTTCACGGAGCAGCATCCCGACGTGGCCAACACGCGCCGACTGATCCGCGAGCTGGAAGACCAGAAGCGCCGCGAAGTGGCCGAGCTGCAGCGCCAGGCCGCCGCGAACCCCGGGCAACCGCTGGTGTCGGCGAACCCCGCGATCCAGGAGCTGGCGCGCATGCAATCGTCCGCCGAGGTGCAGGTGGCCTCGCTGCGTGCGCGGGTGTCCGAGTACGAATCGCGTGCGGCGCGGGCCCGCGAGCAGATGAAAGTCGCGCCGCAGATGGAAGCAGAGCTGGCGCAACTCAACCGCGACTACGAGGTGCACCGCAAGAACTATGAGGACCTGGTGGTGCGCCGCGAGTCGATCAACATGAGCGGCGAGCTGGAGAGCTCGTCCAGCCTGGCGGACTTCCGCGTGATCGATCCACCGCGCGCGGGCAGCCATCCTGTCGCGCCCAACCGCGTGTTGCTGCTGCCCCTGGTCCTGGTGGTGGCGCTGGGCGCAGGTCTGGGCGTCACCTTCCTGATGAGTCAGATCCGGCCGGTGTTCTTCGACGCGAACGCTTTGCGCAGTGCCACCGATTTGCCTCTGCTGGGCGTTGTGACCCTGGTGAGGAACGACACGATCCGTCGGCACGAGCGCAGCAGCTTGATGCGCTTTGGCGCCGCCCTGGGGGCGTTGGTGTTGGTGATTCTGGTCGGCATGGCGATCCTGTCATACCGGTCCGGCCTCGTGAAGTGATTGGAAACCATGAGCAGCCTGATTGAAAAAGCGGCCCTTCGTCTGGAGCAACTGCGCCAGGCCGGTGTGGACACCGCTGCGCTGGAAAACGCCGCCCCGCGCGGCAAGCCTGTGGCCGCGCCGGATGTCGCCGAGCCAACCGCGACCGCAGCCCGCGAAACCGTCCGGCCTGTAGCCGTGCCAGAAGAGTCGGTGTCCAAGACGGTGCAGATCGACCTGACCTCGCTCACGGCCGCCGGCTACGTCACGCCCAACGCCCCGCGCTCTGCGATCGCGGACCAGTACCGCGTGATCAAGCGCCCCTTGCTGGCCAACGCCACGGGCAAGGGCGCCTCGGTGGTGCGCAACGGCAACCGCATCATGATCACCAGCGCCATGCCCGGTGAAGGGAAGAGCTTCACCGCCATCAACCTTGCGATGAGCATGGCGATGGAGCTGGACTACCGGGTGCTGCTGGTGGATGCGGACGTGGCGCGTCCCTCGCTCATGAAGTCGTTTGGCCTGCCTTCCGGTCCAGGCCTGCTGGACCTGTTGCTCGACGAGAAGGTGGAGATGTCCGATGTGCTGTTGCGCACCAACGTCGACAAGCTCAGCCTGTTGCCCAGCGGCACGCCGCATCCGCGCGCGACCGAACTGCTGGCCAGCGATGCCATGACCCACCTGATCGAGGAGATGGGCCAGCGTTATCCCGACCGCATCATCATCTTCGACTCGCCTCCGCTGTTGATGACCACCGAAGCCCGCGTGCTGGCTTCGCACATGGGGCAGGTCGTGGTCGTGGTGCAGGCCGAGAAGACCTTGCAGTCTCAGGTTCGCCACGCCATGACCACCATCGAGTCCTGCCCGATCAAGCTCGTGCTGCTCAACAGGGCACGCGGTGGCGATCAGGACGCCTACGGCTATGGCTACGGCTACGGATACGGTTATGGTCAAGGACAACCCGTCGGCCAGGAGGCTCAGGCACCGGCATCCGCATCCGCATGAGAAAGACCAGGGAGGTCATTGTGAAAATACACAAACTGCGAGCGCAAGCCCCGGGACGTCCCGCTCTGCGGGCGGTGGCGCTGGCCTGCTTCGCGGTACTGAGCGCGCCCGCTTGGGCACAAGTGGCCGAACAGAGCGAGGTGCGTGATGGCTCGGTCAACGCCGAAGGCGGCCCGCGCCGCACTGTCCTCATTTCACCGGCCATTTCGACCGGTGTATTGATCACCAACAACGGCACCCAGACCCCGACGCCGCGCAGCGAGCAGATTCTGGAAGTCTCGCCGGGCGTGCGGGCGATCATCAACTCAGCCCGCGCCAAGGGGTTCTTCGACTATTCGCTCAGTGCCCAGTACCGCTTGCAGGGCACGTCCGGCGACTACCTGCGCAACCAGCTCAACACCGCGATGACGTTCGAGGCGCTGGGCGACCGCGTGTTCGTCGATGTCTCCGGCGTGGTGGGCGACGAGACGGTCTCGGCCTTCAACACCCAGGCCTTGCGCCCGGTCGACGCCAACCGATCGCGGACCACGAACTTTCGGGTGTCTCCCTACGTGCGCGGCACTTTCGGCAATGCGAACACCTACGAACTGCGCTATGGACTGGAGCGAGCAACGACCTCCACCGACGAGCGCTCGGACGTGAATGTGCAGGACATCTCGCTGAGCATGGCCAGCGACATGACAGGGCGGCGGTTCGGCTGGTCGCTGTTCGCCTTGACGCAGGAGACCGAGTACTCCCTGAGCCGCAACACCCGTTCCGACCAGGTGCTGGCCGGGCTGAACTACGCGGCCACACCGCAGCTGCTGCTCACCTTGCAGGCGGGCACGGAATCGAACGACGTGCTGACGGCCAATCGCGAGTCGTACAGCATCACCGGTCTGAACGCCGACTGGCGCCCCTCGAACCGGACCCGAATGGTGGCCGGCGTGCAGCGGCGTTACTTCGGCAACGGGCACAACGTGCTGTTCGAGCACCGCACGGCGGCCACGGTCTGGCGTTACAGCGATACGCGCGACGCCGTCAACAACCCGCTGGACAGCGGTGCCACGCTGGGTTCGGTCTACAGCCAGCTCGAGAATTTCTATGCGGGTGAGCCCGATCCGGTGATCCGTGCGCAACTCATCCAGGAGGCCTTGCTGGCCCGCGGGCTGCCGGCCGACGCCGCCGCGTTCAACACCGTCCTCACGTCCTCGGCCACGCTGGTGCGCGCGCAGCAGCTGTCCCTGGCGCTGCTGGGCCCGCGCGATGCCATCACCTTCCTGCTGCTGCGCACCACCTCCAGCCGCCTGGGCCCGGCGCCGACCCTGGGTGACGACTTCAACCTCAGCCAGCAGATCGACCAGCGTTCCTGGAGCGTGAACTACTCGCACCGCATCACGCCGCTGACCACCTACACCCTCGGCATGGCCCGGCTGCGCAACGACGGCGCGGTGGCAGGCCTGAGCAACCGGCTCAATGTCTTCACGACGGGCCTGATCACCCGCCTTGGCCTGCGCACCACCGGCGCGGTGCAGCTGCAACGCTCGGTCTACGACCAGGTCGGAGCGCCCTACAGCGAGACCGCGATCTCGGCCAACATCACGCACCGGTTCTGATTCATGTACGAAGCTTATTACGGGTTAAGCAGCAAACCCTTCCAACTCAATCCCGACCCGCGTTTTTATTACAGCAGCAAGCCGCACCGGCGTGCGCGCTCGTACCTGGTGTACGGGGTCATGCGGGGCGAAGGCTTCATCGTTATCACGGGCGAGGTCGGGGCGGGCAAGACCACCATCGTGCGCGACCTGCTCGACAGCCTGGAAAACGGCTCGGTGGTGGCGGCGCACTTGGTCAGCACGCAACTCGGTGCCGAAGACGCGCTCAAGCTGGTGTGTGCGGCCTTTGGCGTGACGGTGCGTGGCACCGGCAAGGCCGACATGCTGATGGCGCTGGAAGCCTTCTTCATCACCCAGACCACCCAGGGCAAGCGCTGCCTGCTGATCGTCGACGAGGCGCAGAACCTGCAGCCGCTCGCGGTTGAAGAGTTGCGCATGCTGTCGAATTTCCAGTTTGGTGAACAGGCGCTGTTGCAGACCTTTCTGGTCGGCCAGCCCGAGTTCCGCAGCATCCTGCAGGGCCCCGGCATGCTGCAGCTGCGCCAGCGTGTCACCGCGCGCTGCCACCTCGGCCCGCTCGACGAGGAAGACACGCGTGCGTATATCGAGCACCGCCTCAAATGTGCCGGCGCGGTCGACAAACCGGTGTTCGAGCCGGCGGTGTTTGCCGCGATCTTCCAGCACAGCGGGGGCATTCCCCGCCGCATCAACACGCTGTGCGATCGCCTGCTGCTGCAGGGCTATCTCTCGGAGGCCCCCAAGCTCACGCTGGAAGCGCTCAACGAGGTGGTGGCCGAGATGAACGCCGAAAGCGCGGTGCCCACACCCAGCCCGGAGGAAACGGAGGACCGCTGGGCGCATCTGCCCAAGGCCGGCGAGGGCGCCCTGCCGCGGCCTTCGCTGGTGGATGGTATCGGCCCGGAAGACCTGGATCTCGATCCCGCGCTGGTCGACGACATTGGTGAAGAACTCACCCGCGTGTCGGCCGAGCAGCTCAGCACCCGGCTGCTGCGCATGGAACGCAGCGTGCTGCGCCAGGAACGCGTGAGCCTGGAAATTCTGGGCGCCCTGAAGAAGATCGTGGCGGCAACCCGCAAGTCCCGCAACAACGGCGCCAGCAGCTGACACGAGTGAGCGCCACCATGTCGCAGCAAGCACCCATCACCAATGCCCTGACGATCGACGTCGAGGACTATTTCCAGGTGTCGGCGTTTGCACCCTACATCGACCGCGCGCACTGGGACCAGCGCGAATGCCGCGTCGAACACAACATCGACCGCATCCTGCAACTGCTCGGCGCAAAGAAGACCCATGCCACCTTCTTCACCCTGGGCTGGGTGGCCGAGCGTTACCCCGAGATGGTGCGGCGCATCGTGCGTGAAGGCCATGAACTGGCCAGCCATGGCTACGGTCATCAACGCGTCACCGACCTGAGCGAGGCTCAGTTCTACGATGACATCCACCGTGCCAAGGGTCTGCTGGAGGACATTGGTGGTCAGCCCGTGCTCGGCTACCGTGCGCCCAGCTTCTCCATCGGTGCAGCCAACCTCTGGGCGCTCGACACCCTGCAGCGCGCAGGCTACCGCTACAGCTCCAGCATCTACCCGGTGCAGCACGACCACTACGGCATGCCCGACGCTCCGCGCTTTGCGCACCAGATCCGCGATGGCCTGCTCGAGGTGCCACCCACCACGCTGCGTATGTTCAACCGCAACCTGCCGTCCAGCGGTGGCGGCTACTTCCGGTTGTTGCCCTACTCGCTGTCGCGCTGGATGCTGCAGCAGGTGAACCGGCGCGACGCGCAGTCCGCCATCTTCTACTTCCACCCGTGGGAGATCGATCCCGGTCAACCCCGCGTGGAGGGCATCGATCTCAAGACGCGTTTTCGCCACTATGTGAACATCGGGCGCACCGAACAGCGGCTCGCGCGCCTGCTGGAAGATTTCCGCTGGGGCCGCATGGACCAGATCTTCCTGAAGGACCGCGCGCAAGAGGTGTCCGTTGTCTGAGCCTGCCGCCCTGCGCATTCACCGCCTCGACAGTTCCCAGCCCAATCAGGTCGCCCGCTGGGAGGCCTTCGTCATGGGCCAGCCGCAGGCCACCTTCTTCCATCGCGCTGGTTGGCAGACCGTCATCCGCGACGTCTTTCGCCACGACACCCACTTCCTGTACGCCGAGGTGGATGGCGAGATCCAGGGCGTGCTGCCACTGGCCCACGTCAACAGCCGCCTGTTCGGCAACGCGCTGACGGGCCTGCCGTTTGCCGTGTACGGCGGGGTGGCTGCGGCGACACCCGAGGCGGCCCATGCGCTGGAGGCCGAGGCACAGCGCCTGGCGATCGAACTGGGCACCGACCATCTGGAGCTGCGTCACATCGAGCGCCGGCACGACGACTGGCCGGTGCAGGAGTTGTACGTCACCTTCCGCAAGTCCATCCTGCCCAAGGAAGAGGACAACATGCTCGCCATTCCGCGCAAGCAGCGCGCGATGGTGCGCAAGGGGATCAAGAACGGGCTGACCTCGCACGTCGATGCCAATGCCGCCCGCTTCTTCGCGCTGTACGCCGACAACGTGCACCGCCATGGCACGCCCGCGATGCCCAAGCGCTATTTCGAGACCCTGCTCAAGACCTTCGGCCCCGACTGCGAGGTGCTGACGGTGTGCTCCGCCGAAGGCCGCCCGCTCTCCAGCGTGCTGAGCTTCTACTTCCGCGACGAGGTGCTGCCGTACTACGCGGGCGACGACGAGGCCGCACGCGACCTGGCCGCCAACGATTTCAAGTACTGGGAGCTCATGCGGCTGGCCTGCGCGCGCGGGCTGCGGGTGTTCGACTACGGCCGCAGCAAGGAGGGCACCGGCCCTTACGCGTTCAAGCGCAACTGGGGCTTCGAGCCGACGCCCTTGCACTACGAATACCGCCTGTACAAACGCGAGAGCATTCCGCAGAACAACCCGGCCAACGCCAAGTACAAGCTGCTGATCGCCACCTGGCGGCGTTTGCCCCTGGGCGTGGCGAACTGGCTCGGTCCTTTCATCGTGCGCAACCTGGGCTGACCAGCCGCCCCTCCAGCGCCATGGCCAACCTGCTGTACCTCGTCCACCGGCTGCCGTACCCGCCAAACAAGGGCGACAAGGTGCGCTCGTACCACCTGTTGCGCCACCTGCTGCAGCACCACCGGGTGTTCCTGGGCACCTTCATCGACGATCCCGACGACGAGCAGCACCTGCCCACGCTCAAGGCGCTGTGTCCCGACCTGCATGTCGAACGCATCGCCCCCCGCACGGCCAGGCTCATGAGCCTCACCGGCCTGCTCAATGGCGAGGCGCTCACGCTGGCCTACTACCGCAGCGCCGGTATGCAGCGCTGGGTCCGGCAGGTCGCGCAGTCGCACGAGTTGCAGGCCAGCGTGGTGTTTTCTTCGGCCATGGCGCAGTACGCCCAGCCGCTGGCGCCGCGCGTTCCCATGCTGGTCGATTTTGTCGACGTCGATTCGGCCAAGTGGACGCAGTACGCGCCAGCGCACCGCTGGCCGCTTTCCGCGGTGTACCGCCGCGAGGGCGCGCGCCTGCTGTCCTACGAGCGCGAGGTGGCGGGCCAGGCGCGTCGCTCGTTTTTCGTCACGCCCAACGAGACCGCGCTGTTCCTTTCGCAGGCGCCCGAATGCGAGGGCCGCGTGCAGTCGCTGAGCAACGGGGTGGACGCCGATTTCTTCGCGCCCGACGCTCAGCGCGCCAGCCCCTTCCTGGCCAGCGAGCAGGCGGTGGTGTTCACCGGCGCCATGGACTACTGGCCCAACATCGATGGCGTGAGCTGGTTTGTCTCGGACATGTTGCCGCGCCTGCGCGTGCACTGGCCACGGGCCCGTTTCTACATCGTGGGCCGCAGCCCCTCGCCGCAGGTCCAGGCGCTGGCCAGCGAGCACGTGGTGGTTACTGGCACCGTGCCCGATGTGCGCCCTTATCTGCAGCACGCCGCCGCGGTGGTGGCGCCGCTGCGCGTGGCGCGCGGCATCCAGAACAAGATTCTCGAAGCCATGGCAATGGAGCAGGCGGTGATCACGGTGCCATCGTGCGCCGACGCGATCGGCGCCACCGCCGATCAAGGGCTGCTGCGCGCCGCCGACACCGATGGCTTCCTGCAAGCCATGCAGCAGGTACTGGACTCGCCCGAACGCGCTGCAACGCTGGGGCGGGCCGCGCGGCGCTTTGTGGTGGCCGGCTTCAGCTGGCAGGCCCACCTGAGCGGCATCGACGCCTGCCTTGAAGCGCCCGGCGCGGCCATCGCCCCGGTGGAGGCCCACTGACATGTGCGGCATCTCCGGCCTGTTCGATACCCAGGGCGAGCGCGACTTCGACCGCGCACTGGCCGCTCACATCAACAACATCCAGGCGCACCGCGGCCCGGACGAGGACGACCTGCATTTCGAGCCCGGCCTCGCGCTGGGCCATCGCCGCCTGTCGGTGATCGACCTGGCCACTGGCCAGCAACCGCTGTTCAACGAAGACGGCACCGTCGGCATCGTTTTCAACGGCGAGATCTACAACTTCCAGGAACTGGTGCCCGAACTCAAGGCGCTGGGCCACGTTTTCAAGACGCGCAGCGACACCGAGGTCATCGTGCACGCCTGGGAAGCCTGGGGAACCGCCTGCGTGCACCGCCTGCGCGGCATGTTTGCCTTTGCGCTGTGGGACCGCAATCAGCAAACGCTGTTCCTCGCGCGAGACCGCATGGGCGTCAAGCCCATGCACTACGCCTGGCTGCCCGACGGCACGTTCATCTTCGGCTCCGAACTCAAGGTGGTCACGGCCCATCCGGGCTTCGTGCGCGACATCGACCCGCTGGCGGTGGAAGACTATTTCTCGTTCGGCTACGTGCCGGACCCGCGATGCATCTACCGCAACGCCCACAAGCTGCCGCCGGCCCACACGCTGCTGCTGCGCCGTGGCGAGAGCGGCCAGGCCTCGCCGGTGCCGTACTGGGACGTGCAGTTCACCAACGACAACCCGATCGACCAGGCAGCCGCCGAGGCCGAGCTGCGCGACCGCGTGCGCGAGTCGGTGAAGCTGCGCCTGATTGCCGACGTGCCGCTGGGTGCGTTCCTGTCCGGGGGGGTCGATTCCAGCGCCGTGGTGGCCACCATGGCCGGCCTGTCCGATACGCCGGTGCACACCTGCGCCATCGGCTTCGACGACCCGCGCTTCAACGAGTCCGAATTCGCGCAGCAGGTGGCCGACCGCTACAAGACCGATCACCGCCTGGAGGTCGTGAAAAGCGACGACTTCGACCTGATCGACACCCTGGCCTGGCTGTACGACGAACCCTACGCCGACAGCTCGGCGATCCCGACCTACCGTGTCTGCCAGATGGCGCGCAAGCACGTCACCGTGGCGCTCTCGGGCGACGGCGGCGACGAAAGCCTGGGCGGCTACCGTCGCTACCGCATGCACCTGGGCGAAGAGACCGTGCGCGGCCGCTTGCCCTACGGTCTGCGCCGCCCGGTGTTTGGCGCCCTTGGAAAGCTGTACCCCAAGGCCGACTGGGCGCCGCGCGTGTTCCGCGCCAAGACCACTTTCCAGGCCATGGCCATGGACAGCGTGCAGGCCTACCACCACAGCATGTCGCACCTGCGCGCGGACCAGCGTGTGCGCCTGTTCTCGCCCGCGTTCCAGCGCCGCCTGGGCGGTTACAACGCGCTCGAGGTGTTCCGCCGCCACGCGCAGCAGGCACAGACCGATGACCCGCTGGCCCTGATCCAGTACCTGGACTACAAGACCTGGCTGGTGGGCGACATCAACACCAAGGTCGACCGCGCCAGCATGGCGCACTCGCTCGAGGTGCGCGAACCGCTGATGGACCACCAGCTCATCGAATGGCTGGCCACGCTGCCCAGCAGTCTGAAGATCCAGGGCGGGGAGGGCAAGGCGGTGTTCAAGAAAGCCTTCGAGCCGCTGCTGCCGCACGATGTGCTGTACCGACCCAAGATGGGTTTCTCCGTGCCCTTGGCGAAATGGCTGCGCGGCCCGCTGGCGCAGCGCATGCGCGAATCGGTGCTGAGCCCGCGCATGCTCGACTCCGGCTACTTCAACCGCGAGGTGCTGCAGACGCTGATCCAGCAGCACCTGAGCGGGCAGTCCGATCATTCGACCTCGCTGTGGATGCTCATCATGTTCGACGCATTCCTGCGCCGCTCGCAGGTGCCGGCATGAGGCCATCCGCACGTGGTACGTTACCCTTGAGCGATCCTTCGGAGGAGGTGTGTGATGTTGGGCTTTGAGACCATCGGCAGCGCCACCATCGTGGCATACGACGAGGTTCCGGTGCTGACCACCGACGCCTGGATCAACGGCGACGCTTATTTCGGCTCCTGGACGCACGACTACGAAATTCCCGCCGCGCAGATGGACGCCATCAAGCGGGCGAAGTACCACTGGTTCAGCCACGGCCATCCGGACCACCTCAACATCGACTCCCTGCCTTCCCTGACGCAGGGAAAGTTCCTGCTCTCGGATCACCATGGCAGCCGCATTCACCGCGAGCTGACGGCGGCGGGCCACGAGGTGCAGGTGCTGCGCGACCGGGTCTGGGTGCCCTTGTCCCGTCGCATCAAGGTGATGTCGTTCGCGAACCAGAACCAGGATTCGGTGCTGCTGATCGACATCAACGGGCGGCTGGTGATCGATGCCAACGACTCGCCCGACTTCGGTGCGTCGTGGCACATCAAGCGCATTGCCAGGCAGTACCGCCATGTCTACATGTGCCAGCTGCACGGGTGGGGTGGCGCGGACATGATGAATCTCTTCGGTCCGGATGGAGCGCCCCTGACGGTGGTGGAGACCAAGCGCCGCTCGATCGCGCCGCGCGCGCAGCGCTCGGCCATGCAGCACGGCGCCAACAAGGTCATACCGTTCTCGTCGTTCCACCGCTACCAGCGGGAAGACAGCGCCTGGGCCAACGCCCTGGTGCCCGAACTGCACGATTACCAGGCCGATGCCCACCCGACCGGGCCCGAGATGCTGCCGGCCTTCGTGCACGTGGACTGCGACACCGACGAGATCACGCCATTGAACCCGCCGCGTACCGCGCTTGAGCTGAAGAAGCCCGAGGCGTTCAACGACAGCTGGAGCGACCGCCTCACGGACGAGGACATTCCGCTGCTGAACCAGTACTTTCGCCAGCGGGAACATCTCTCGGACCACTTCGGTTTCGTGGAGCTCTCCGCCGGCGGGCGCAGCCACGTGGTGGACCTCAACCCCGCGCTCAAGGACGTCGGGATCCGTTTCGAGTGCCCCCGCCACTCGTTGATGACCAGCATCCAGTACGAGATCTTCGACGACCTGCTGATCGGCAACTACATGAAGACCACCCTGTTCAAGGTGGAGGGCCTCTATCCGGACTTCAGCCCCTTCGTGGCGAAGTACGCCGACAACGGCGGGGCGAAATCGAAGCGCGAACTCTCCCGCTACTTCCACCACTACGTCATGCGCGATCCGGTGGGCGTGGCCATGTCCCGCTTCGCCACCGCCAGTGAGCAGGTGATCCGCTCGTTTGCCGGGGAGAACACGCTGGCCTTTCGCATGGCCAAGCGCGTGTACTACTCGCTCGGCGCCAGGCGCTGACGCGCGAAGGTTCAGCTTGTGTCGTCGTCAAGGGTTTGCCGCATCGTTCACGTCGTCTACGGCTTCTCCGTCGGTGGGCTCGAGAACGTCATCGTGCAGTTGATCAACCGCCTGCCGGCCGACCGGTTCGAGCATGTGGTGCTGTCGCTGACCACGATCAGCGACTTCAGGAACCGCATCACCCGGGCCGACGTGCGCTTCATCGAACTGAACAAACCGCCCGGGCACGCCGTGCCGCTGTACCCGCGCATCTACCGGCTGCTGCGCGAACTGCGGCCTGACGTGGTGCACACCTGCAACCTGGCGGCGCTGGAAGTCACGCCACTGGCCTGGCTGGCGCGTGTGCCGGTGCGCGTGCACGCCGAGCACGGCTGGGACGCGCACGACCCACAGGGCCGCAATCCCCGCTACCAGCGTTTGCGCAAGCTCTACAAGCCGTTCGTGAGCCACTATGTGGCGGTTTCCCGGGACCTGGACGACTACCTGGAACGTGCCATTGGCGTGCCCGCCCACCGGCGCAGCCTCATTGCCAACGGGGTGGACACCGAGGCGTTCTCGCCCGCCGTGCCACCTGCGCCGGCCGTGCCGGGCTGCCCGTTCGAGCCTGGCCGGCACTGGCTGCTGGGCACCGTGGGACGGCTGCAGACCGTGAAGAACCAGCCGCTGCTGGCGCGCGCTTTCGTGCGGCTGCTGCGCGAGCACCCCGAAGCGGCGCAGCAGTTGCGCCTGGTGGTGGTCGGCGAAGGTCCGCTGCGCGCCGAGGTCGAGGCCACGCTGGCTGCTGCGGGCGTGTCGCACCTGGCGTGGCTGGCGGGCGCGCGCAACGATGTGGCGGCGGTGTTGCGCATGCTCGACTGCTTCGTGCTGCCCTCGCAGGCCGAAGGCACCTCCTGCACGCTGCAGGAGGCCATGGCCAGCGGCCTGCCGGTGGTGGCCACCGCCGTCGGCGGCACGGCCGATCTGGTGGAAGAGGGCGTCACCGGCTGCCTGGTGCCGTCCGACGACGAAGCCGCCATGGCAGCGGCCATCTGGGCGCTGTACCAGGATCGGGCCAAAACCAGTCTTTTCGCACGAACCGCACGGCAGCGAGCCTTGAAAAACTTCGCACTCGATGCGATGGTCGACGCTTACCTCCCGCTGTTCTCGGGCCGCCGCCTCCGGGCGGCCGCCTGAGCGCGCCATTTCCCTTCCCATGCGCATCCTCTACCACCACCGTACCGCCTCGAAAGACGGCCAGGCCGTCCACATCGAGGAAATGATCGAGGCCCTGCGCAGCGAAGGCCACGAGGTGCGCGTCGTCGCGCCGGGTGAGCCCGGCGGCGACAGTGGTCCTTCGGGTCAGGGCGGCAACGGTCGCATGGGGGGCGACATGGGCTGGGTGCACCGCCTCAAGGCGCTCATGCCCAAGGCGGTCTACGAACTGATGGAGCTCGCCTACAGCCTGGTGGCCTACCGCAAACTGATGGCGGCCGCGCGCGATTTCCGGCCCGATGTGATCTACGAGCGCTACAACCTCTTCCTGCTCAGCGGCCTGATGGCCAAACGGCGCCTGGGTCTGCCGCTGTTGCTGGAGGTGAACTCGCCCCTGGTGCTGGAGCGTTCCCGCCACAGCGGAGGGCTGGCGCTGCCGGCCCTGGCGCGCTGGGCCGAAGGCCTCGCGTGGCGCGGTGCCGATCGCGTGTTGCCGGTTACCCGGGTGCTGGCCGATCACGTGCGGGCCTATGGCGTGCCCGAGGAGCGCATCCAGGTGATTCCCAACGGCATCAACCGCGCGCATTTCGCGCAGGCGCCCGCGCCGGACGAGGCCAAGGCACGCCTGGGCCTGCAGGGCCGGCTGGTGCTGGGCTTCACGGGTTTCGTGCGCGACTGGCATGGTGTGGACCGCATCGTGGACTGGATGTCCACACCGGATGCGCCGCTCCACACCCATTTGCTGGTGGTGGGCGACGGCCCGGTGCGCCAGGCGCTGGAGCAGCAGGCGCAGCGCCTGGGCCTGGCCGGGCGCGTGGCCTTCACGGGCGTGATCCATCGCGAGCAGGTGCCGGCCCACGTGGCGGCTTTCGACGTGGCCCTGCAGCCGGCCGTGACGCCTTATGCGTCGCCGCTCAAGCTGATGGAGTACCTCGTGCTCGGCAAAGCCATCGTGGCGCCCGGCACACCCAATCTGCGCGAGGTTCTCGCACACGAAGTGAATGCGCTGCTGTTCGATGAGGATGCGCAAGGCGGGCTCGAGCAGGTGCTCACCCGCCTGTGTGCCGACACCGGGCTGCGCGAGCGCCTGGCCCGGGGCGCCCACGACACGATCGACCGGCTGGACCTGACCTGGGTCGGCAATGCGCGGCGCGTGGCCGAACTGGCAAGGACCTGCGCATGAAAGTCCTGCTGTTCTCCTCGCTGTACCCGAGTTCGGCGCGACCGATCCACGGCATCTTCGTGGAGACGCGCCTGCGCGAACTGCTCAAGACCGGTGAGGTGCAGGCCCGCGTGGTCGCGCCGGTGCCCTGGTTCCCGCTGCGGCATGGCCGGTTTGGCGAGTACGCGCAGTTCGCCAGCACGCCGCGGTTCGAGCACCGCAATGGCCTGGACGTGCACCACCCGCGCTACCTGCTGCTGCCCAAGGTGGGCATGAACCTGGCGCCCTACGCGATGGCGCTGGGCGCGCTGGCCACGGTGCGCCGCCTGCAGCGCGAAGGCTTCGACTTCGACCTGATCGACGCCCATTACTACTACCCCGATGGCGTGGCCGCGGGCCTGCTTTCGCGCTGGCTGGGCAAGCCCTTCGTGGTGACGGCGCGTGGCACCGACCTGAACCTGATCCCCGACTACCCGTTTCCACGCAAGCTCATCCTGCGCACCGCGCAGGAGGCCAGTGCCTCCATCGGCGTGTGTCAGGCGCTGATGACCAGCCTGAAAGACCTGGGGGCCGAGGAGGGCAAGCTCAACACCCTGCGCAACGGCGTGGACCTGGAGCGCTTCACACCCGAACCCCGCTCGGCCGCGCGTGCCCGCCTGGGCCTGGAGCCGGATGGCCGCTACCTGCTCTCGGTGGGCCACCTGATCGAGCGCAAGGGGCACCACCTTGCCATCGACGCGCTGGCGACACTGCCGCAGGTGCAACTGCTCATCGCGGGCGCCGGGCCCGAGTTGTCGCGGTTGCAGGCACAGGCCGCGCGGCTGGGCGTCCAGGACCGTGTGCGCTTTGTCGGCGTGGTGCCGCAGGCCGAGCTCAAGTGGTGGTACGGCGCGGCCGATGCGCTCGCGCTGTGCTCCAGCCGCGAAGGCTGGGCCAACGTGCTGCTGGAGGCCATGGCCTGTGGCACGCCGGTGATCGCGTCCAACATCTGGGGCACGCCCGAGGTGGTGAGCACACCCGCGGCCGGCTTGCTGATGGACGAGCGCAGCGGCGCCGGCCTCGCCAGGGCGTGGCACCAGCTCCTTGCACAATACCCGGCGCGCGAAGCCACGCGGGCGCATGCGGAGCGATTTTCGTGGGCCAGCACCACCGAAG
>QZKF01000078.1 GCA_003599455.1 Comamonadaceae bacterium | reverse complement strand
GGGCCTGCGCCTGAAGCCCAGCAAGGTGCTGGTGGACGGCAACCGCCTGCCGCCGCTGGACGTGCTGGCCGAAGCCATCGTCTCGGGCGATGCGCTCGTGCCAGCGATCTCCGCCGCCTCCATCCTGGCGAAGGTCACGCGCGATCGCTTGTTGTGCGAACTGCACCTGCTGCATCCCGAGTACGGCTTCGACCGGCACAAGGGCTACGGCACGGCCCAGCACATGCAGGCGCTGAAGAAGCACGGCGCGCTCGCGGTGCACCGCCGCTCGTTCGCGCCGGTGGCGCGTGCGCTGGCCGATCCGACGCTCGACCGGGACACCGCGCCGTGACCGCCACGCCCACCGCCGTCACCTCGCGCGACAACCCGCTGCTCAAGCGCCTTCGCCTGCTCGCGCACGACAGCACGGCCTACCGCAAGCTCGGCCAGGTCTGGTTCGAGGGCGACCACCTCTGCCGCGCCCTGCTGGCGCGCGGTCAGCGGCCCGCCACGGCGGTGTTCACCGAATCCTTCTGGCCGCAGGCGCCCCACGACCTGCGCGATGCGGCCGACCATGTCGTCACCATTCCCGATGCGCTCATGGCCGGCATCAGCGGGCTCGAATCGCCCGCCGGCGTGGGCTTCGTGTGGGACCTGCCGGCCGCGGCGGCGCTGCAGGGCGGCCAGGCCACGGTGGTGCTCGACCGCCTGCAGGACGCGGGCAATGTCGGCTCCATCCTGCGCAGCGCGGCGGCGTTCGGCTTTGGCCAGGTGCTGGCGCTCAAGGGCACGGCGGCCCTGTGGTCGCCCAAGGTGGTGCGCGCGGGCATGGGCGCGCACTTCGGGCTGCGCCTGACCGAAGGCCTGGCGGTTGACGATCTCGCGGCGCTGGACGTGCCGCTGCTGGTGACCAGTTCGCACCAGGGCGACTGGCTGCACCAGGCCCAGCTCCCCTGGCCCTGTGCCTGGGTGCTGGGGCACGAAGGGCAGGGCGTGAGCGAGGCGCTGATGGCGCACGCCGGTGCGTTCGTGCGCATTGCACAGCCCGGCGGCGAGGAGTCGCTCAACGTGGCTGCGGCGGCGGCGATCTGCCTGCACGCCAGCGCCGCCGCGCGCACCAGCTGATCGGGCATCGCGCGGGGCCGCCGGGCTATAATTCCGGGGTTTACCCGCAACCGGCGCAAACCCTGCGCGCCCCGGCTTTTCACCCCAGGTTTCTTGATCCGTTTCTGCCCGGCCATGGCCCGGCGCAAGGCGGGTGCGAAGCCTGCGCGGCACCTGCCGCCGGCGCAAGGACGTTGCAGCCCCCACTCTGGAGAATTCCGTGCTTCCCGTCCACCCGAAAGCCCTTCTCGCGCTCGCCGACGGCACGGTCTTTACAGGCGTTTCCATTGGCGCCACCGGTCAGACCGCTGGCGAGGTGGTGTTCAACACCGCGCTCACCGGCTACCAGGAAATCCTCACCGATCCGAGCTACTGCCAGCAGATCGTGACGCTCACCTACCCGCACATTGGCAACACCGGCATCAATGCCGAAGACGTGGAAGCCAGCCGCATCCATGCCGCCGGCCTGATCATCAAAGACCTGCCCCTGCTGGCCTCCAACTTCCGCAGCAGCGAGACGCTGTCGCAGTACCTGCAGCGCGAAGGCACCGTGGCCATCGCCGACCTCGACACGCGCGCGCTCACCCGCCGCCTGCGCACGCACGGCGCCCAGAACGGTTGCATCCTGGCACTGCCCGCAGGCCAGGCCATCACCGACGCACACCGCGTCACCGCCCTGGCCGCGGCAAAGGCCGCACCGAACATGGCGGGCACCGACCTGGCCCGGGTGGTGTCGGCGACCGCGCCGTACCCCTGGACGCAGACCGAGTGGCAACTGGGCTTCGGCTACGGTGAACAGATCGCGCCGCGCTTTCACGTGGTCGCCTACGACTTCGGCGTGAAGTACAACATCCTGCGCATGCTCAGTGCACGCGGTTGCAAGATCACCGTGGTGCCTGCGCAGACGCCCGCGTCCGACGTGTTCAAGCTCAAGCCCAATGGCGTGTTCCTATCCAACGGCCCGGGCGACCCGGAGCCGTGCGACTACGCCATCGCCGCCACGCGCGAGATCATCGAAGCCGGCGTGCCCACCTTCGGCATCTGCCTGGGCCACCAGATCCTGGCGCTGGCCAGCGGCGCCAGGACCTTCAAGATGAAGTTCGGCCACCACGGTGCCAACCACCCGGTGAAAGACCTCGACAACGGCCGCGTGAGCATCACCAGCCAGAACCACGGCTTCGCGGTCGACGAGAAGACGCTGCCTGCCACGCTGCGCGCCACGCACGTGAGCCTGTTCGACGGCACGCTGCAGGGCCTGGCCCGCACCGACAAGCCGGCCTTCTGCTTCCAGGGCCACCCCGAAGCCTCGCCCGGCCCGCACGACATCGGCTACCTGTTCGACCGTTTCATCGACCTGATGCAGGCCCGCGTGCCCGCCACCGCCTGAGCCGGCGCACACCCACCGCGAACCATGCCCAAAAGAACCGACATCCAAACCGTCCTCATCATCGGCGCCGGCCCGATCATCATCGGCCAGGCCTGTGAGTTCGACTACTCCGGCGTGCAGGCCTGCAAGGCGCTGCGCGAAGAGGGTTACAAGGTCGTGCTGATCAACAGCAACCCCGCGACCATCATGACCGACCCGGCCACGGCCGACGTCACCTACATCGAGCCCATCACCTGGCAGACGGTCGAGAAGATCATCGCCAAGGAACGCCCGCTGGCCCAGGGCGGCTTTGCCATCCTGCCCACCATGGGCGGCCAGACCGCGCTGAACTGCGCGCTCGACCTCTGGCGTCACGGCGTGCTCGCGAAATACGACGTGGAGCTGATCGGCGCCACGCCCGAGGCGATCGACAAGGCCGAAGACCGTTTGAAGTTCAAGGACGCCATGACCAAGATCGGTCTGGGGTCGGCGCGCTCGGGCATTGCGCACAGCATGGAAGAGGCCTGGGGCGTGCAGAAGACCGTGGGCTTCCCGGTGGTGATCCGCCCCAGCTTCACGCTCGGCGGCACCGGTGGCGGCATCGCCTACAACCCGGAAGAGTTCGAGACCATCTGCAAGCGCGGACTGGAGGCCTCGCCCACCAACGAGCTGCTGATCGAAGAATCGCTGCTCGGCTGGAAAGAGTACGAGATGGAGGTGGTGCGCGACAAGGCGGACAACTGCATCATCGTGTGCTCGATCGAGAACCTGGACCCCATGGGCGTGCACACCGGTGACTCGATCACCGTGGCGCCGGCCCAGACGCTGACCGACAAGGAATACCAGATCCTGCGCAACGCCTCGCTGGCCGTGCTGCGCGAGATCGGTGTCGACACCGGCGGCTCCAACGTGCAGTTCTCCATCAACCCGAAAGACGGCCGCATGGTCGTCATCGAGATGAACCCGCGCGTCTCGCGTTCGTCCGCACTCGCCTCCAAGGCCACCGGCTTCCCGATCGCCAAGGTCGCGGCCAAGCTGGCCATCGGCTACACGCTGGACGAGCTGCGCAACGAGATCACCGGTGGCGCCACGCCAGCGAGCTTCGAGCCCAGTATCGACTACGTGGTGACCAAGATCCCGCGTTTCGCGTTCGAAAAATTCCCCACCGCCGACAGCCGCCTGACGACGCAGATGAAGAGCGTGGGTGAGGTCATGGCCATGGGCCGCACCTTCCAGGAATCGTTCCAGAAGGCCCTGCGCGGCCTCGAGGTCGGCGTGGACGGCATGAACGAGAAGACGCAGGACCGCGAGACGCTGGAGCGCGAGCTCGGCGAACCCGGCCCCGAGCGCATCTGGTACGTGGGCGACGCCTTCGCCGCCGGCTGGACGCTGGAAGAAGTGCACCAGTTCACCAGGATCGACCCCTGGTTCCTGGTGCAGATCGAGGAGATCGTGCAGATCGAACTCGCGCTGGAAAAAACCAGCCTGGAGGCGATCGACGCCGACACGCTGCGCGGTCTGAAGAAGAAGGGCTTCTCCGACCGCCGCCTGGCCAAGCTGCTCAAGACCAACGACCAGGCCGTGCGCGAGCGCCGCATCGCCGAGAACATCCGCCCGGTCTACAAGCGCGTGGACACCTGCGCGGCCGAGTTCGCCACCGACACCGCCTACCTGTACTCGACCTACGAAGGCCACGGCGACGGTGAGTGCGAAGCCGAGCCGACGAACAGGAAGAAGATCATGGTGCTCGGCGGCGGTCCCAACCGCATCGGCCAGGGCATCGAGTTCGACTACTGCTGCGTGCACGCCGCGCTCGCCATGCGCGAGGACGGCTACGAGACCATCATGGTCAACTGCAACCCCGAGACCGTGTCGACCGACTACGACACCAGCGACCGCCTGTACTTCGAGCCGCTCACGCTGGAAGACGTGCTCGAGATCGTCGACAAGGAGAAGCCGCTGGGCGTGATCGTGCAATACGGCGGCCAGACGCCCTTGAAGCTCGCGCTCGGCCTGGAGGCCGCGGGCGTGCCCATTATCGGCACCAGCCCCGACATGATCGACGCGGCCGAAGACCGTGAGCGCTTCCAGCAACTGCTGCACACCCTGGGCCTGCGCCAACCGCCCAACGCCACCGCGCGCGCCGAACCCGAGGCGCTGGAAAAGGCCGCCGCGCTGGGGTACCCGCTGGTGGTGCGCCCGAGCTACGTGCTGGGTGGCCGCGCGATGGAAATCGTGCACGAGCAGCGCGACCTGGAGCGCTACATGCGCGAGGCCGTCAAGGTGAGCCACGACTCGCCGGTGCTGCTGGACCGCTTCCTGAACGACGCGATCGAGTGCGACGTGGACGCGATCCGCGACCACACCGGACGCGTGTTCATCGGCGGCGTGATGGAACACATCGAGCAGGCTGGCGTGCACAGCGGCGACTCCGCCTGTTCGCTGCCACCGTACTACCTGAGCAAGGCCACGGTGGACGAGCTCAAGCGCCAGACCGCGGCCATGGCCGAGGGCCTGAACGTGATCGGCCTGATGAACGTGCAGTTCGCCATTCAGGAGGTGGATGGCCAGGACGTGATCTATGTGCTCGAAGTCAACCCGCGCGCCTCGCGCACCGTGCCCTTCGTCTCCAAGGCCACGGGCATCCAGCTGGCCAAGGTGGCGGCGCGCTGCATGGCCGGCCAGTCGCTCGACGCGCAGGGCATCGGCGCGGAAGTGACGCCGCCGTACTTCAGCGTCAAGGAAGCCGTGTTCCCGTTCGTGAAGTTCCCGGGTGTGGACACCATCCTCGGCCCCGAGATGAAGTCCACCGGCGAGGTGATGGGCGTGGGCAAGACCTTCGGTGAAGCCTTCGTCAAGAGCCAGATCGGCGCCGGCACCAAGCTGCCGACCTCGGGCAAGGTGTTCCTGACCGTGAAGAACGGCGACAAGCCGCGCGCGGTGGACATCGCGCGCCAGCTCGTGGCCATGGGCTTCGAGCTGGTCGCCACGCGCGGTACGGCCGCGGCCATCAGCGAGGCCGGCGTGGCGGTGCAGACGGTGAACAAGGTGACCGAAGGCCGACCGCACATCGTCGACATGATCAAGAACAAGGACATTGCACTCGTGATCAACACGGTGGAAGAGCGCCGCAACGCCATCACCGATTCGCGCGCGATCCGCACCTCGGCACTGCTGGCCCGCGTGACCACCTTCACCACCATCGCCGGCGCCGAAGCCGCGGTGGAGGGCATGAAGTACCTGGACAGCCTGGGCGTGATCTCGGTTCAGGAAATGCACGCCCAGCTGGTGTGACCTCGCCAGTGTGACCCCGCCGGGCCTGAGGGCCACGGCGAGGTGGGCGGGGCGTCAGTGCGGGGTCGGTGACGACCAGGCCGCGCTGAGCTTGCGGTGTTTTTCCTCGTAGGCCGCACTGTCCGCGTCCGGTGCTGGCAGTTGGTGAATCCAGGTGGTGGTGGACCAGTCGCGCGGAGTGCCGTGTTGTTGCGGGTCCGGAGGCAGCTCTCCCAGCCCCATGCTGTGCAACAGGCCACTGGCCGCCCGGTTCTCACTCCGGTAGTAGCTCCACAACTCGGTGAAGCCCCGGTTTCGCAGGTAGGCCACCATCCAGCGCATGGCTTGTTTGCCGCAACCCTTTTTTCGGAAGTTCGGATGGACGGCCACTGCGGGCTCGGCCCGCTGCCCGGACAGCAGGCTGATGGAGCCGTAGGCCACCAGGGTCTTGCCGGTGGGGTCGAACAGGCCCATCACCACCGATCCCGGCCTGTACCGGGGTGCCCCCGGAAAGGCGTCGCGCTCCCTGCCTACCGCATCGTCCACGGAAACGGTGAACCAGCGTGAGTGAATGTCGTCCTTGTCCAGCTGTCTGATGAAGGCCTCCACCTTCGGCCAGTCCTCGGCGCTGAGCACCCGCGCGACCCAAGGTTCGGCGGGCGTTGCGGGTGCGCCGGGTTTCACGAGGGCAAGGAACGTCTTGCGGTTGGTTGCCACACGCTCGAGAGCCTTGGCCTTGGCGTCTTCGCGGTCCTTGAGTTCCTGGGCCTTGTCATTCGCCGGGTTGCGCTCCACGTGGGCCGCATACGTGCCCGGTGTCCCGGGAGCCGCGTTGCCCCAGCCGTAGCGGCCGCCCAGGATCAGGAAGGCGCCCGGATGGCGCTCGGGCATACCGGTTTTGGGATTGATGTACACGCCGGCGTCAACCATCCAGCGGATCATTTCAGGATCGGTGTTGGGCGCAAGACCCGAGGCAAACAGCATCCGTGCCACCTCCCGGAGATCCAGGTCGCTGTGAAAACGAACGGCCGGCATGTCCACGCATTCGCCGGCGCGCAGCGTCAGCACGGTGAGGAACCCGCAGTTGTTGACGTACATGCCCGGCACGAAGTCGTCAACGGCGCCGGGTGGTGGCAGAGCGGCGTGTTTACCGAAACGCAGATCCTGGCGGAATCTGTCCAGCAGCGCTTCGTCCACCGGAATCTTGCCCGCGCGCACCGCACCCACCAGTTCGCCAAGAGGCTGGCTCGGATCAACGCCATACAGCCACTTCCTGCCCAGTGCGGTGCGGCTTTGCGCGGCCGCGCGCTCCACAAAGTCCCGGGCCCTGGAGAAACTTTTGAGAACGGTGAACTGTGCCAGCGGCGGTCCGCTGACCTTGTACGAATGGAAGATCGGGCAGTCCTCCGGCTTGCACCGGTTCTTCGCGTCGCGGCCCTGGATGGCGTTGTGCAGGTCGGTCGTGTCGAGCGAGTCGGAGGGCGCGCCCGCCGTGGCCAGCGTGATGCCTTCCACCATGCCGGGCTTGCCGTAGGGAATGGTTTCCTGGTGCGCAATCAGCACCTCGCCAAGGATGTTGAAGGCCGCCATGGCGACGTGGGTGATGGGGCCGGGCAGGTAGGTGTCCTTGAAGTACATCGTGCAGGCGACCCCCTGGTCACCGGTGCAGTTCTTGAGTCGCTTGCCCAGATGCCCGAACCAGTCCACGCCCCACCGCAGGTCGGCCGGGTTGTTGTAGATGGTTTCGAAAATGAGCCCTCGTTCGAGCAGGCCCCGGGTGATGTTGTCGAATACGGCAGCGTCCAGACCCGATGCCTTGAGGAACGGAGCGTAGTTGGGCGCCTTCCTGACCTGCTCCAGCCGGGTCTGCAGAAGCGCCCGGGAAGCCGTGAGCTCGACCTTGAGGGCGTCCCGAATCCCGTTCAGGACGGGGTCGATGTCCTCTCGCGGCGTGCCGCGCAAGAAGGTGAGGAAGCCGTCCGGACCTTTGCTGAAGTAGGCGGCGGCCGTGGCCGCCACATCCGCCGCCTGATGGCAGAAACCGAGTTCGTAGGCCAGGTTGGCGACGCTCGGGTCGCCAGTGGCTTCGTACTGGGCGAGTTCGATCAACAGGCGCTTGAGCATCAGCAGGCGCTGCGCTGGCGCCCGTACGGCCTTGGTGAGGAAATCGTTCAGTTGGTCGACCGTCGCCTCCTCGATGTCGAAGGACAGGGTGCCATGGGGGGCGTACCGGGCCTCGGCTTCAACCAGACCCATCAGGATCCGCGCATGCCCCTCCCGCAGGTTGCCCAGATCCGCCGTTGCGGCGTTGACGAGCTCGCCGCGCAGCCAGGGGGTGGTCTTGGGGTCGGGCTTGAGCCGACTGGCGACGGGTACCTCGGCAAGCTGGGTGCTGTCGTGTGGTCCCGACACGATCCCGATGCGTTGCAGCAGATCGGGCAGCGCCGCGGCCTTCAGTGGCGTGGTGACGCTGGTGATCGCGCCAAAGTCCACTGGCGAGATGCCGAACGCCAGGTCGGGCAAGGGGATGCCGGTGAGGCTCAGGCGTGGTGGCGTCACGCTGATGGTGATGCGCCGGGCGTGAAAGCCCGTGCTGGGCCCTGCGGTGAACTTCGGGGGCAGTTTGCCCGGGTGAACCGCAGCGGTGGCCCAGCGTGTCCAGCTGGAGGAAGTCTTGGGAAACATGGTGGATCCTCCCGGCGATCAGCTGCAGACTTGCTGGAACTGGTTGTGCGCGGCGGCCTGGTGGCGCACGATCGCGTCGGCGAGTTCCGCGGGTTTGGTGGCCGGTGTCACCGGCATTGCAACGCGGTAGATCACCGACCCGGAGTCCTCCCAGCGCGCGAAATGTCCCAGCCCGTTGGCCTCACTGCCGATCGCGGCGTTGCAGATCAGCAGGCGGTGATCAAGGTCTGGACGGGCCGGATTGCCCAGGTCGACATACACAAACAAGGTGTTCGGCGCCGAGGCGTCGTCGTAGACCAGCCCCACCGTGGAGCCAGCCACGGACACGTGGTTGACGGCGGGGTCGGGCGCTGTGCTGATGCCGACGGCCTTGTACAGGCCGGTGACGAGATTGACGTAGTCTTGACGGTTCATGATGGATGGTGTCTGGATGTGAAGTGATGTGTCCGGTGCGAACACGCGGCCGGTGCTGGCGTGGCGGTTTCACCGGTGCCTCCAAGCTACCCATCCGGCGCGCCGCGGACCATACGGCCGACGCCCTGTCTGGGCTCTCGCGCCGGGCGGTGCGCCTTTCGCGGCATAATTGCGTCACCGACACAGACACCGACACCGCCGCGCGGCAACGCCCGGCGGTTTGCTTTTGGAGACACGCACACATGGCCACCCTACCCATCACCAAGCGCGGCGCTGAGAAGCTCAAGGAAGAACTGCAGCGCCTGAAGACCGTGGACCGCCCCTGGGTGATCAACGCGATCGCCGAAGCGCGGGCGCAGGGCGACCTGAGCGAAAACGCGGAGTACGACGCCGCCAAGGACCGCCAGGGCTTCATCGAAGGCCGCATCGCCGAGATCGAAGGCAAGCTGTCGGCCGCGCAGATCATCGACCCGGCTTCGGTGGACGCGGGCGGCAAGGTGGTGTTCGGCGCCACGGTGGAGCTGGAAGACGAAGCCAGCGGCGCGGCCGTGACCTACCAGATCGTGGGCGAAGACGAGGCCGACCTTAAGCTGGGCCTGGTCAACATCGGCAGCCCGATCGCGCGCGCGCTGATCGGCAAGGAAGAGGGCGACGTGGCCGAAGTGCAGGCGCCCGGTGGCACCAAGCGCTTCGAGATCGTGGCTGTGCGCTACGCCTGATGCCGCTGCAGCGTCAGGCCATCCTGCTGGCCGCTCTCTGGTGGGGCGGCATCACCGCGCTGAGCTTTCTCGCCGTGCCGCTGCTGTTCGCCAGCCTGGGCAGTCCGGCCGTGGCGGGGCCGGTGGCCGCGAAGGTCTTTTCCCTGCAATGCCGGGCCGGCCTGGTGCTCGGCCTGGCGCTGCTGCTGATCCTGCGCCGCTGGCGTGGTGAGGCAACGGCCATCGCGCCAGCCGCGCTCACCACCATGGGCTTCGTGCTGTTCGCCATGCTGCTGGCGCTGCTGCAGGAGTTCGGCGTCGCGCAGAACATCGTCACCGCCCGCGCCAGCGGTGGCAACCTGCGCCTGTGGCATGCCGTGGGCAGCGTGATGGTGCTCGGCCAGTGGCTGTGCGCGGGGGTGGTGCTGTGGCGCGTGTCGGGTGCCTCGGGGGGCGGGAATCAGGCGCGATAATCCGGGCACAAACCGGGAGGGAGGACGTTATGGGCAATGGTGTGGCTTCGTGGCTGGTCAAGGTGGGTCTGGGCCTTGTGGCACTGGTGGTTTTCCTGCTGGCGGTCAATCCGGTCCGCATCGTGCAGGCGGGCACCCGGGGTGTGTTGACCATCTTCGGCAAGGTGGATCCCACGCCGCTGGGTGAAGGCATTCACTTCGTGATGCCCTTCGTGAGCCGGGTGCACGTGATCGACGTGCGCCTCCAGAAGAACGAAGGCAAGGGCGTGGCGGCCTCTCGCGACCTGCAACAGGTGCAGATCTCCGCAGCCCTGAACTGGCGCCTGGATCCGGCCCTGGTCGCGGACACGTTTCAGAAGATCGGCAATGAGCAGGCCGTCGCGGCTCGGGTGATCGAGCCTGCCGCGCAGGAGGCCACCAAGGCGGTTGCAGCCCAGTACACCGCGGAAGAACTGGTCACCAAGCGCATCGACGTGAGCTTCAAGATTCGGGATGCCCTCGACCAACGGCTCAAGCGCCATGGCGTGGTTGTCGACACCCTCGCTGCGGTGAACTACGACTTCTCCAGCGTGTTCGACAAGGCCATCGAGGCCAAGGTGGAAGCGGAGCAGAAGAAGCTGACCGCCGAGCGCGATCTCGAGCGCATCAAGGTCGAGGCCGAACAGGCGTTTGCCAAGGCTCGCGGCGAGGCCGAGGCCTTGAAGGCCAAGCGCCTGGAGATCACGCCCGATCTGTTGCGCCTGAAGCAGCTTGAGAACGAGTCCGAAGCCATCCGGAAATGGGACGGCAAACTGCCTCAGGTCACGGGTGGTGCCACGCCGTTTGTGCAGATCAAGCCGCAGTAGCGGAAGTCAACCAGCGAGTCGCTCCGCCGATTCGAGCGTGTTGACCATCAGCATGGTGATGGTCATGGGGCCCACGCCGCCGGGCACCGGGGTGATCCAGCCAGCCACTTCCTTCACACCGTCGAAGTCCACATCGCCGCAGAGCTTGCCTTCGTCGTTGCGGTTCATGCCGACGTCGAGCACCACCGCACCGGGCTTGACCATGTCGGCGGTGAGCACGTTGCGCTTGCCCACCGCCGCCACGATCACGTCGGCCTGCAGCGTCATGGCCTTGAGGTCTTTCGTTCCGCTGTGGCAAATGGTGACGGTGGCGTTCTGCTGCAGCAGCATCAAGGCCATGGGTTTGCCCACGATGTTGCTGCGGCCGATCACCACGGCGTGCTTGCCCTTGAGCTCGTAGCCGATGCTCTCCAGCATCTTCATGCAGCCATAGGGCGTGCAGGGCCAGAAGCCGGGCATGCCGGTCATGAGTGCGCCCGCGCTGGCGATGTGGAAACCGTCCACGTCCTTGGCGGGGGAGATCGCCTCGATCACTTTCTGCGCGTCGATGTGGGCCGGCAGCGGCAGCTGCACCAGGATGCCGTGGATGGTGGTATCGGCGTTGAGCGCGTCCACGCGCGCGAGCAGCTCAGTCTCGCTCAGCGTGGCGGGCCAGCGCTCCAGCACCGAGTGCATGCCGGTGTCTTCGCAGGCCTTGACCTTGTTGCGCACATAGACCTGCGAGGCCGGGTTGTCGCCCACCAGCACCACGGCCAGGCCCGGCGTGATGCCTTTGGCTTTGAGGGCGGTGACGCGTGCGGTCACGTCGGCGCGGAGTTGGCGGGAGAGGGCGTTGCCGTCGATGAGTTGGGCGGTCATGGGGTGATCGGGCTTCGTTGAAATGGAAACGCCCGCCGTGAAGGGCGGGCGTTGTTCGGGGTGTGTCGGGGTGCTGCGTCAGGCCTTGGCCGGTGTCTGTCCGAGTGCGATCTTGAGCAGATCGGCCACGGTGTTGGCGCCGAGTTTTTCCATGATGTTGGCGCGGTGCGCTTCCACCGTCTTGATGCTGATGCCCAGGTCGTCGGCGATCTGCTTGTTCAGGCGGCCGGCGACGATGCGTTCGAGCACCTGGGCCTCGCGGCTGGTGAGCTTGGAGAGCAGGGCGTCTCGGCTGACGGCCTGCTGGTGGGTGGCGAAGGCTTCGCGCGCGTGTTCGAGCATGCGCTCGACCAGGGCCACGAGCTGGTCTTCCTTGAACGGCTTCTGGATGAAGTCCAGCGCGCCCTTCTTCATGGACTCCACCGCCATCGGCACGTCGCCGTGGCCGGTGATGAACACGATGGGCAACGGCGACTGGCGCTCGATCAGTCGTTCCTGCAGCTCCATGCCGGTCATGCCGCCCATGCGGATGTCGGCGATCAGGCAGGCCACCTCGCGCGCGTCGTAGCGGCTGAGAAAGGCTTCGGCCGATTCGAAACAGCGGACCCGGAAGTCCTTGCCTTCGAGCAGCCATTGCAGTGAGTCGCGCACCGCCTCGTCGTCATCGACCACGTAGACGCTGCCCTTTTTTGGAATCAAACTCATCTCGCTCTTTCTGTGTCCGTCAGCGGCTCTGTGGCGGGCCCAGCCGCGGCGCTGTGGTTCTGCAGCCGCGAGATCACGGGGATCCAGAAGCTGAAGCAGCAGCCCACCACCTCTTCGCCATTGTAGATGTTCTGCACCTGCATCCGGCCGTGGTGCGACTCGACGATGCTGCGGCACAGCTTGAGGCCGATGCCCATGCCTTCGCTCTTGGTGCTGTAGAAGGCCTCGTAGATGCGCTCGATCAACTCGTCGGGCACGCCATTGCCCGAATCGCGCACCGAGAACTCCACCACGTCCAGGTCGTCCAGGTGGCGCGGGCCCACGCGCAGCTCCACGTAGCGCTCGCCCGGCGCACGCCCGGCCTGGGCGATCGCCTCGCCCGCGTTCTTGAGCAGGTTGATCAGCACCTGCTCGATCAGGATCGGGTCGACCATGAGGTGGGGCAGGCGCGCCGCCACGTAGGGCGACAGGCGCACCTGCTGGCGGCGCAGCTCGATGTCGGCCAGCTCGATCGCGTTGCTCACCATCTGCGCCACGTCCGACAGCGTGGGGTTGGGTTCGCTGCGTTTCACGAAGGCGCGGATGCGCTGGATGATCTGGCCCGCGCGCTGCGCCTGGCGCGAGGTTTTCTCGAGCGCGCCGAGCAGTTCGTCGGTGCTGATGCGCTGCTCGTTCACGCGCGAGATCATGCCGTTGCAATAGTTGGTGATGGCGGTCAGCGGCTGGTTGAGCTCGTGCGCCACGCTGGACGCCATCTCGCCCATGGTGATCAGGCGGCTGGCGGTCTGCGCGCGCTCGGCCTGGCGCGAGGCCTGTTCCTCGGCGTAACGGCGCGGCGTGATGTCGCTGGCGATCACCATCTGCGCCAGGCGGCCGTCGACCCAGGTCAGGTAGCGTGTGCGCACCTCGAGCCAGCGGTCGAGCTCTTCCACGAACACCTCGGCGTTCTCGGCGCCGGCGTCGGTCAAGGTTTCGGTCGGCATGCCCGCGAAGGCATCGACCGCGTCACCGTCGTCGGGGCTGGGCGTGGGCTGGTTGCCCGCCAGGTCCACCAGGTGCCGGTGGCCCTGGCCGCGCGTGCCGAACCACAGGCGGTACATCTTGTTGGCGAACAGCATCTCGTCGCTGCCCAGCGGCGCCACCGAGACGGCCGAGTCCAGGCTTTCCAGCACGGTGGTGAAGCGCTCGTAGGACGCGGAGAGCTCCTCGCGGATGCGCTTGGGCTCGGTGATGTCGGTCATCGAGGTCATCCAGCCGGTCTGGTGGCCCTTGGGGTCGATCAGCGGCGACACATACATGCGCGCGTCGAAGATGCTGCCGTCGCGGCGCTGCACGCGCACCTCGAAGCCCCCGGGTGTGGAGCGCCCGCGCAACTCGTCCTCGAGCCGCGCGGCCAGCTGGTCGTGGTCTTCCTCGGGCCAATAGGGAAAGGGCGCGGTGCGGCCCACCAGCTCGCCTTCGGTCCAGCCGGTCATGGAGCAGAAGGCCGGGTTCACGTAGGTGATGCGGCCCTGCATGTCGAGTGCGCGCATGCCGGTGAGCATGGAGTTTTCCATCGCGCGGCGGAAATTGGTCTCGGCCACCAGCGCCTGCTGGGCCTGCACGCGGCGGCGCGTGTGGCGCCAGGTGCCCAGCAGCATCCAGACGGTGAGCGCGGACAGCGCGCCGATGACCCAGAAGAAGCCGCTGCCGACGATGTCCTGCGAGGTGCGGTAGCCCTGCGCCTTGAGGATCAGGCCGTTGCCCACCGGCGAGACCGGCACCTCGTGCTCCAGCGGCGGGTTGGACCAGGGAAGCAGGCGCAGCACGGTGGTGGGCGTCTGCAGGCTGCCCGCGAGCACTCGGCCGCGGTCGTCCACCAGGGCCACGGCGTAGCGCGCCATGATCTCGGGCGGGATGCCGAAGCGCATCAGGCCGTCGATGGAGTACTCGCCCATGATGGTGCCGGCAAAGCGGCCCTGCTCGCTGAGCGGCACGTGCAGCATCAGCGTGGCGTTGCGCGCGTCGTCACCCAGGGGGCGGGAGTAGATGGGCTGGCGCAGGTCGCGCGCCAGCTCGAAGGAGCCGTCGGTCTCGCCCGCGCCCAGCGTGCTGCCCACCGGGCGCACCAGCGTGGCGGGTGCGCTGGGGGAGGCGTAGCTGGCCAGCACGTTGCGCCGCCCGTCGATCCAGCTCACGGCCAGCATCTCGGGGAACTGGCTCACCAGCGACTCGACCTGGAACTCGAACTCCTCGTTTTCGATGTCCTTGTTGCCCACCTCGCGCGCCAGGCGCATCAGCTGTTCCTGGCGCTCCAGCAGGCGCAGTCGCAGGCGCTGCTGCGCGTACTCCACGTCGCGCGTCACGGCTTCCTGTTCGCGCTCGAGTTCCTCGTAGCGCAGGTAGGTGATGGCGACCACGATGGCCGAGAGAAAGAGCAGCACGGCCAGCAGCGGGCCGAGGGTGGCGAAGCGGTCCTGCCGGGACGGCGGCAGGCGGCGCCACCAGCGTTTCCACCAGACGGCCTGCGCGGGCGGCCGTTGCTGAAGCGGTGTGTGGGGCAGGGGAATCATGAACCCACGAGTCTACGTGAGCAGGTGCTGCACGCGCCCTGGTCGGGCATGAGAAAGCGCGGCTTTTGTGGCGCTTGGAGCGGCTGCTTGCGGCGTTCGAATATTTCATAATACAAAAACACAAAGCATATGTTGAAACCGAAAGGCTTTTGTGGAAAAATCCGTGACACTGCGGATGGACCTCCGTAAGCTCGATTCAAACCAACAGGAGACAACAATGTCAGCGACCGACGCTCTCAATGGCCGTGGTGCCGGGGATGTGGATGCCCAGGAAACCCGTGAGTGGATGGAGGCGCTGGCCGCCGTGATCGAGCGCGAGGGGCCCGAACGGGCGCACTTCCTGCTCGAACAGTTGCTCGAAGAGGCGCGCCAGCACAGCATCGACCTGCCGTTCTCGGCCACCACCGGTTACGTCAACACCATCGAGCCCGAGCAGGAAGAACGCTGCCCCGGCAACATCGAGATCGAAGAGCGCCTGCGCGCCTATATGCGCTGGAATGCCATGGCCATGGTGGTCAAGGCCAACCGGCACAACCCGGAAGACGGCGGCGACCTGGGTGGCCACATCGGTTCTTTCGCTTCGCTGGCCCACATGTTCGGCGCCGGCTTCAACCACTTCTGGCACGCCGAGAGCGAGAACCACGGCGGTGACTGCCTCTACATACAGGGCCACGTGTCGCCCGGTGTGTACGCCCGGGCCTACCTCGAAGGCCGCCTGACCGAAGAGCAGTTGCTCAACTTCCGCCAGGAGGTCAACGGCAAGGGCCTCTCCAGCTACCCGCACCCCAAGCTCATGCCCGAGTTCTGGCAGTTCCCCACCGTCTCCATGGGCCTGGGCCCGTTGATGGCGATCTACCAGGCGCGCTTCCTGAAATACCTGCATGCCCGCGGCATCGCCAACACCGAGAACCGCAAGGTCTGGGTGTTCTGCGGCGACGGTGAGATGGACGAGGTCGAGTCGCTGGGTGCCATCAGCCTGGCCGCGCGCGAGAACCTCGACAACCTGATCTTCGTGGTGAACTGCAACCTGCAGCGCCTGGACGGTCCGGTGCGCGGCAACGGCAAGATCATCCAGGAGCTCGAGGGCGAGTTCCGCGGCTCCGGCTGGAACGTGATCAAGCTGCTGTGGGGCAGCGAATGGGACTCGCTGCTGGCGCGCGACAAGGACGGCGCGCTGCGCAAGATCATGATGGACACGGTCGACGGCGACTACCAGGCCTTCAAGGCCAACGACGGTGCCTACGTGCGCAAGCATTTCTTCGGCCGCGACCCCAAGACGCTGGAGATGGTGGCCCACCTCAGCGACAACGACATCTGGAACCTCAAGCGCGGTGGTCACGACCCGCAGAAGGTCTATGCGGCGTACCACAAGGCGGTCCACCACAAGGGCCAGCCGACCGTGCTGCTGATCAAGACCGTCAAGGGCTTCGGCATGGGCAAGTCGGGCGAGGGCAAGAACACGGTGCACCAGACCAAGAAGCTCACCGACGAAGACATCAAGATCTTCCGCGACCGTTTCAACCTGCCGATCCCCGACAGCGAGCTCTCGAAGATCCCGTTCTACAAGCCGGCCGACGACACGCCGGAAATGCGTTACCTGCACGAGCGCCGCCAGGCCCTGGGTGGCTACCTGCCCAAGCGCCGCGTGAAGGCCGACGAGAGCTTCACAGTGCCCTCGATCGAGACCTTCAAGGCCGTGATGGAGCCCACCGTGGAAGGTCGCGAGATCTCGACCACGCAGGCCTATGTGCGTTTCCTCACCCAGCTGCTGCGCGACCAGGCCCTGGGCCCGCGCATCGTGCCCATCCTGGTGGACGAGGCGCGCACCTTCGGCATGGAAGGCTTGTTCCGCCAGATCGGCATCTACAACCCCGCAGGGCAGCAGTACACGCCGGTCGACAAGGACCAGGTCATGTACTACAAGGAAGACAAGGCCGGCCAGATCCTGCAGGAAGGCATCAACGAGGCCGGCGGTATGAGCAGCTGGATCGCGGCTGCCACCAGCTACAGCACGAGCAACCGCATCATGGTGCCGTTCTACGTGTACTACTCCATGTTCGGCTTCCAGCGCATCGGCGATCTGGCCTGGGCAGCGGGTGACATGCAGGCGCGCGGCTTCCTGCTGGGCGGTACCTCCGGGCGCACCACGCTCAATGGCGAAGGCCTGCAGCACGAAGACGGCCACAGCCACATCCTGGCCGGCACGATTCCGAACTGCATCAGCTACGACCCGACCTTCGCACACGAAGTCGGCGTGATCCTGCACCACGGCTTGAAGCGCATGGTGGAGAAGCAGGACAACGTCTTCTACTACCTGACCCTGCTGAACGAGAACTACGCCATGCCCGGCCTCACGCCTGGCACCGAAGACCAGATCATCAAGGGCATGTACCTGTGCAAGCCGGCCGCCGGCAAGGCCACGGCCAAGACGCCGCAGGTGCAACTGCTGGGCTCCGGCACCATCCTGCGCGAGAGCATCGCCGCGCAGGAACTGCTGGCCAGGGAGTGGGGGGTGTCGGCCGGTGTGTGGAGTTGCCCGAGCTTCAACGAACTCACGCGCGACGGCCAGGACGCCGAACGCTGGAACCTGCTGCACCCGACCGAGACACAGCGCGTGCCCTTCGTGGCGCAGCAGCTGGACAAGCACGCCGGCCCGGTGGTGGCTTCCACCGACTACATGAAGAACTACGCGGAGCAGATCCGCCCCTTCATTCCCAAGGGCCGCACCTACAAGGTGCTGGGCACGGACGGCTTCGGCCGCAGCGACTTCCGCAGCAAGCTGCGCGAGCACTTCGAGATCAACCGCCACTACATCGTGGTGGCCGCGCTCAAGGCGTTGAGCGAAGAGGGCACGGTGCCGGTGGCCAAGGTGGCCGAGGCGATCCAGAAGTACGGCATCAACGCCGACAAAGTGAACCCCCTCTACGCATAAACCGGAGACAAGAACATGGCACTGATCGAAGTGAAGGTCCCGGACATCGGGGATTTTGATGAGGTGGCGGTCATCGAGCTGCTGGTGAAGGTGGGCGACACGGTGAAGGCCGAGCAGTCGCTGATCACGGTGGAATCCGACAAGGCCTCGATGGAGATTCCATCGAGCACGGCCGGTGTGGTCAAGGAACTCAAGGTCGCGCTGGGCGACAAGGTGAAAGAGGGCTCGGTGGTGCTGGTGGTGGAAGCGGCGGGCGCAGCTGCGGCAGCTCCCGCGCCCGCGCCCGCGCCGGCAGCCGCGGCGCCTGCTGCTGCGCCTGCGTCCGCTCCGGCGGTGGCACCCGCGGCAGCGGGCCCGGTCGAAGTGCGTGTGCCCGACATCGGTGACTTCAAGGACGTGGCCGTGATCGAGGTGCTCGTCAAGCCGGGCGACAAGATCGCTGTGGAGCAGAGCCTGATCACCGTCGAATCCGACAAGGCCTCGATGGAGATTCCGTCGTCGGCCGCCGGCGTGCTGAAGGAACTCAAGGTCAAGATCGGTGACACGGTCAACATCGGGGACCTGCTGGCCATTCTGGAGGGGTCTGCCGTGGCGAGCCCCTCACCCCAGCCCGCTCCCCAGGGGGGCGCGGTCGCCCAACCCGCTGCCCCGGCCGCAGCCGCTGCGGCCGCACCCCAGGCGGCCAGTGTTTCAGCGCCGGCTGCCCCGGCCCACAACCCCACGAGCGCCCCGATCGGTCTGCCGCACGCCTCGCCCTCGGTGCGCAAGTTCGCGCGCGAACTCGGTGTGCCGCTGGAAGAGATCAAGGGCAGCGGTCCCAAGGGCCGGATCGTGCTCGCGGACGTGCAGGGCTTCACCCAGGCCGTCATGGCTGGTGCCGCGCAGACCCGGGCGCAGGCCGCCAAGGCCCCCGCCGGTGGTGGTACAGGCGACGGCGCGGGCCTGGGCCTGATCCCCTGGCCCAAGGTGGACTTCGCCAAGTTCGGTCCGATCGAACGCAAGGAGATGGGCCGCATCAAGAAGATCAGCGGCGCCAACCTGCTGCGCAACGCGGTCATGATCCCGGCCGTCACCAACCACGACGATGCCGACATCACCGACCTCGAAGCCTTCCGCGTCTCCACCAACAAGGAGAACGAGAAGAGCGGCGTGAAGGTCACCATGCTGGCCTTCCTGATCAAGGCCTGCGTGGCCGCGCTCAAGAAATTCCCCGAGTTCAACAGCTCGATCGACGGCGACGCGCTGATCTACAAGCAGTTCTGGCACATCGGCTTCGCCGCCGACACGCCCAACGGCCTGATGGTCCCGGTGATCAAGGACGCCGACAAGAAGGGCGTGCTGCAGATCAGCCAGGAAATGGGCGAGCTGGCGAAGAAAGCCCGCGAGGGCAAGCTGAGTCCGGCCGAGATGAGCGGCGCGACCTTCACCATCTCCAGCCTGGGCGGCATTGGCGGGCGTTACTTCACGCCCATCATCAACGCGCCCGAGGTCGCCATCCTGGGCGTGTGCAAGAGCACGATGGAGCCGGTGTGGGACGGCAAGGCCTTCCAGCCACGCCTGATGCTGCCGCTCTCGCTGACCTGGGACCACCGGGTGATCGACGGCGCCGCCGCTGCGCGCTTCAATGCCTACCTCGGCCAGATCCTCGGCGACTTCCGTCGCGTTCTTCTCTAAGGAATGGCGATGGCAATCATTGAAATTCAAGTCCCCGACATTGGCGACTTCGACGAAGTCGCGGTGATCGAGTTGCTGGTCAAACCCGGCGACGCGGTGAAAGCCGAACAAAGCCTGATCACGGTCGAGTCCGACAAGGCCTCGATGGAGATTCCGTCGTCCGCTGCCGGCGTGGTGAAGGAGCTCAAGGTCCAGCTGGGCGACAAGGTCAAGCAGGGCAGCGTGGTGTTGACGCTGGAGGCGGCCGGCGCGGCCGCTGCGGCGCCTGCACCAACTGCTGCTCCGGCGCCCACCGCAGCAGCACCTGCCGCTGCCCCGGTAGCCGCAGCACCCACGGCCGCCAGCTTCGGCGGCAGCGCCGATCTCGAGTGCGACGTGCTCGTGCTTGGCGGTGGCCCCGGTGGCTACAGCGCGGCCTTCCGCGCGGCCGACCTGGGCCTCAAGGTCGTGCTGGTCGAGCGCTACGCCACGCTGGGCGGCGTCTGCCTCAACGTGGGCTGCATCCCGTCCAAGGCGCTGCTGCACGTGGCCGCGGTGATGGACGAGGTCAGCCACATGGCCGACCTGGGCGTGGACTTCGGCAAGCCTGTGGTCAATGTGGACAAGCTGCGTGGCCACAAGGAAAAGGTCATCGGCAAGCTCACCGGCGGGCTGGCTGCCATGGCCAAAATGCGCAAGGTCACGACCGTGCGCGGCTACGGTGCCTTTGTCGGTGCGAACCATCTGGAAGTGGAAGAGACCAGCGGCACGGCGCAGGACAAGACCGGCAAGAAGCAGGTGATCGCGTTCAAGAAGGCCATCATCGCCGCCGGCAGCCAGGCCGTGCGCCTGCCCTTCATGCCCGAGGACCCGCGCGTGGTCGATTCCACCGGCGCGCTCGCGCTCAAGGAAGTGCCCAAGCGCATGCTCATCCTGGGTGGCGGCATCATCGGCCTGGAGATGGGTACCGTGTACAGCACGCTGGGCGCGCGCCTGGACGTGGTGGAGATGCTCGACGGCCTGATGCAAGGCGCCGACCGCGACCTGGTGAAGATCTGGCAGAAGATGAACGCGCCGCGCTTCGACAACATCATGCTCAAGACCAAGACGGTGGGGGCCAAGGCCACGCCGGCTGGCATCGAGGTGACGTTTGCCGCGGCCGAAGAGGGTGGCACCGCGCCCGCGCCCCAGGTCTACGACCTGGTGCTGCAGGCCGTGGGCCGCACGCCCAACGGCAAGAAGATCGCGGCAGAGAAGGCTGGCGTCGCGGTGACGGACCGCGGCTTCATCAACGTCGACATCCAGATGCGCACCAACGTGCCGCACATCTTCGCCATCGGCGACATCGTGGGCCAGCCCATGCTGGCGCACAAGGCGGTGCACGAGGCGCACGTCGCGGCGGAGGTGATTGCCGGTGAACTGCAGGGCAACAAGGAGCTGGCGAGTGCCGCGTTCAACGCGCGCGTGATCCCCAGCGTGGCCTACACCGACCCCGAGGTGGCCTGGGTGGGCCTGACCGAGGACCAGGCCAAGGCGCAGGGCATCAAGGTCAAGAAGGGCCTGTTCCCCTGGAACGCCTCGGGCCGCGCCATTGCCAACGGGCGCGACGAGGGCGTGACCAAGCTGCTGTTCGACGATTCGCCCGAGGCCCATGGCCACGGCAGGATCCTGGGTGGGGGCATGGTGGGCACGCACGCGGGCGACATGATCGGCGAGATCGCGCTGGCCATCGAGATGGGCGCGGACGCGGTGGACATCGGCAAGACGATCCACCCGCACCCCACGCTGGGTGAGAGCATCGGCATGGCCGCCGAGATCGCCCATGGTTCGTGCACCGACGTGCCGCCGCAGCGCAAGTAAGGCGGCAGCCTGAAGAAAAAAAGCCGCCAGCCTTCACGGGCTGGCGGCTTTTTCATGAACGCTCGATTCAGCGCGGTGCCACGCGGCTCGCCAATGGCGCGCTGCGGTAGTCGGGCAGCAGCTTGCAGGTGTCGCCGTAGGCGGCCTCATAGCCCTTGCAGAGCGCGGCCACCGTCTGCGGCGTGGGTTTGTCGTTCCTGTCGATCCAGTTGAGCAGGGCGGTGAACAGCGCGGGGTACTGCGGGTCGCTCAGGTAGCTGTGCTCGGACTCGTCGCTGAAGGTCTGCACCAGCAAGGGACCCTTGCCTGCGCGGTCGAGTGTCTCGCGGTAGGCCGATTCGAGTTCCACGAAAGCGGTCGGGTCGTTGACCGCGTGCAGCGAGAGCACCGGCATGTTGACCTGCCCCTGCGGGTCGCTGTCCTTCGCCAGTTCGGCCACGGCGGCCGGGTCGGCCGTGTAGCGCAGCACACCCGCGTTCAGGGCCGCGTCGTCCGTCGATCCCTTGTACTGCACGTTGGCGTTGTGGAACGGGTTGCGGTTCCCCAGGCGCAGCTGCGTGAGGTCTCGGAACAGCCAGGTGGCCCAGTTGAGGTGGCCGATCAGCGAGCGTTCGGGGATCTTGATGACGTTGACGATGGTGGCCAGGTTGGCCTTCTGCTGTTCGGTGCGCTGGGCGGCGGGCTTGCGCACGCCGGTACACTCATCGACGCGCGCGGCCAGTTCGGCTCGGGTGAGCTTCGCATCCAGGGGCAGGCCCTGCCAGAGCGGGTACTGTGGCTCGTCTGCCCTCGGGTGGTTCTTGCAAACATATTGATAGACCGCGCGCAGGTCGATGCGGAAGTCGTAGGCGCGTGTGCCCCCGCCGAGCATGCCGCTGGTGAGCAGCAGGCCGTCGTAGGGACCTTTGACCGGTCCGCCGGGGCCGTCCACCATCGCATACAGTTCGGCGCCCTTGGCGGCGACCGACGCGCCATAGCTTTGACCGTGCAGGATGGTGCGGCGTGGCGGGCCGAAGTGCTTGACGAAGATGCGGCGCACGCGCTCGGTGTCTTCGGCCGCCATGCTCACGCCGAAGCCGCCGCGCCGGTAGGTGGCGCCGGCCCAGGCGTAGCCGGCCTTGACGGTCACGGCCCAGCGCTTGAGGTCCTCCTCGCCGCGCGCCAACGTGGCCGGGCCGGTGTCGGCGGGGCCACCGTGTGCGTGCATCACCAGCACGCCGGTCTCGGGTTTCCATTGCGCGGGCAGGGCGATCCAGTAGAAACCGCCAAGCCCGTCTTCGCCGGTGTGGCAGGCCGCGCCCGCGGGCACTTCGGCCGGACAGGCACGGGGTTGGGGATCGGTGGGCGTCTGGGCGCTGGCGGTGTGGCAAGCCAGGGCGGCCATCGCCAGCAGCGCGAGGGGGCGGATGTGCACGTATGTCTCCTTGTAGGGGTGCGGGTCCAAGGGACGATAGGGGCGCACATACCCCATGTCAAATATACTGAAACACCCATCCTGATACTTTGAAGATATGGAAATCAGGCACCTGCGCTACTTTCTGGCCGTGGCCGAAGCCGGCCACATGACGCGCGCGGCCGAGCGCCTGGGCATCCAGCAGCCGCCGCTGAGCCAGCAGATCAAGGGGCTGGAGAAGGAACTCGGGGTGGCGCTGTTCCACCGCCATCCCAAGGGCGTGGCGCTGTCCGACGCGGGTCGCCAGTTCGAGATGGAGGCGCGCCGGCTGGTGGACGACATGGCCGCGATGGAGCAGCGCATGGCGCGTGTGGCGCGGGGTGAACTCGGCGTGCTCAACGTGGGCTTCACCAGCTCGGCGGCCGCGCACACCTTCACGCCCGAGGCGCTGCGGGCTTGTCGCCGGGCCTGGCCCGGCATCGCGCTGTCGATCCGGGAGGACCACGCGGCCGGCATCACCGAGGCGGTGTCGGCCGGGCCCCTGCACTGCGGCCTGATCCGCGTGCCGGTCTCGCAGCCCGAGGGCCTGACCTTCGAGGTGCTGCTGCGCGAGCCCGTGCTGGTGGCCCTGCCGGGCGACCACGCGCTGGCCACGCGCAAGACCGCGCGCGCGGTGTCACTGGCCGAGTTGCGCGACGAGGGTTTCATCCTGGTGCGTCAGCCCGGCGCCCCGGGCCTGTACGCCAACCTGCTGGCGCTGTGCGAGGCCCAGGGTTTTCGCCCGCGCATCGCGGCCGAGGTGGAGCGTATGGTGACCAGCCTGAACCTGGTGGCCGCGGGTGCGGGCATTGCGGTGGTACCGGCCTCGATGCGGGGGCTGCATCCGCATGCCGTGGTCTACCTGCCGCTGGCCGATGGCACGCCGCTGGATGCGCCGCTGACGCTGGTCTACCGCACGGCCGATGCCGTCGGACCCGCCGCGCATTTCCTCAAGATCGCGCGCGACACGGCGCGCAAGGCGCAGGCACGCAGCCGCCGGGGGCGCCCGGCATGACGGCGTTGCCACGGCGCGGTGTGCTCAAGGGTCTGCTGGCGCTGGCAGGCGCCGCCGCGCTGCGCCCCGGTGCATCGCAGCCGCACTGGCCTGCGCAGGCGCTGCGCATCATCGTGGTGTATCCGCCCGGTGGTCTCAGCGATGGCGTGGCGCGCTCGCTCGCCGAGCGCCTCGCGCTGCAACTGGGTGTGCCGGTGCGGGTGGAGAACCGCGCGGGCGGCGGCGGCAGCGTGGGGCTGCAGGCGCTGGCGCGCGCCGCACCCGATGGGCACACGCTGGCGTTTTCGGCGGTCAGCCCGCTCACGCTGCGGCCCCACCTGGGGGCCGTGGGCTACGACCCGTTCCGTGACATCGAGCCGGTGGCCAGCGTGATGTACACGCCGGTGCTGCTGGTCGGCACGCCGGCGTTCAGCGGCCACCACTTTACCGACGTGTTGACGCAGGCGCGCGAGCGACCGGAGGCATTGCGCTGGGCCACCTCGGGCCTGGCCACCGCAGGCCATCTGGTGCTGGAGCAGGTGCAGGTGGGCAGCGGCATTGCGGTGACGCACATCCCCTACAAAGGGGGTGGCCCGCAACTCACCGATGCACTGGGCGGGCAGTTCGAGCTGTTGTCGACCAACGTCGCGCCCGCGCAGTTGCGCCACATCGAGGCCGGCCGCTTCAAACCGCTGGCCGTGGGCGCGCCCCAGCGGCTGGACGTATTGCCGCAGGTGCCGACCTTCGCCGAGCTGGGCCTGCCGCAGGCCAACGTCAGCTCGCTGTTCGGCCTGTTCGCCCCGGGGGGCACGCCGGTGGCGCTGCTCGATCGACTGAACACGGAGATCAACCGGGCCGTCGAGACGCCGGGCATCCGCGAGCGACTGCTGGCGTCGGACAACCTGCCCGCCCTTGGAGACCGGTCCGCGTTCGCGCGCCGCATCGCGGACGAGTGGCGCGGCAACCGCCGGCTCAAGAGCGCCAATATCCGGATGGAGTGAATGTCAGGGATTGCCGGCACGGTGCGCCGGGTGGGTGGCCCGCGGTGCCGCGGCCGGTGAAGTGGCTCAGGGGCCTTTGTCGGCCATCGGCACGCGCCGCGCGCCGTTGAAACGGTTGTTCCAGTAGGCCACGCGCATGTCTTCCATGCGCACCTGCGCCCCGGTGCGCGGGGAGTGGATGAACTTGCCGTCGCCCACGTAGATGCCGACGTGGCTGAAGGCGCGGCGCATGGTGTTGAAGAACACGAGGTCGCCGGGCTTGAGTTCGCTGCGGTCTATGGATTGCGTGGCCGCGGCCTGCTCGTCGGAGCGGCGCGGCAGGATCTTGCCGAGTGACTGCTCGTAGACGGCGCGCACGAAGCCGCTGCAGTCGAAGCCTGTTTCCGCGGTGTTGCCGCCGTACCGGTAGGGTACGTCCAGAAACGCCATGGCGTTGATGACAAGACTGGAGGCCTGGTCGCTGACCGACGCGCGGGCCTGTTGCACCTGCTCGCCCAGCCGGGTCATGAGGCCCTTGTCGTTGAGCAGCGAGTCCATGTCCTCATAGGCTGCATTGCCGGGCGTGGCATGCGCCACGGCCGAGCAAGTCAACAGGAGAACGGGGATCCAGCGAGTCATGCCCTGCAGGGTATCGGGCCGATCCCGTGACGTCAAGCGAGAAAAAGGCCACAAGTCATTGATTTACAACAACTTTGGTAGGCCCTGCGCCGATGCCCGATGGGGCTGGCGCGAGGGCAGGGTCTCGACCACCGTCGGGAGGTCCACCATGACCGGCTGGCCGGGCGCGGTGCAGCCGGTGTCGCAGCACTTGCCGGGCTGGCGATTTTTCGTGATGGCGCGCGCCGGGTCGTGCGGGGCGGCGGCGGCGCTGCCGTCGGCGGCGATGCCGCGCTCGAGCAGCCGCTCGACCAGCTCGACCTTGTTGCCCACCGGGTAGTTGCGCCAGATCTCCTGCTTCATGGCCGCCGGAGAGCCACCGCCGTGCAGGCTGATCACGCTGTACCAGCCGCCCTGGTAACCGGCGGTCAGGTCCTCGATGAAGCGCGCGGTCTCGATGCGTTGCTCGTAGGGCACGTCGGGGTTGGCGCGCAGCACCTCGCTGAGTCTGGCGCCGGTCTCGGGGTTGTGGTCTTCGTCCGGGCCGGGCAGGGTGACGATGAGCCCACCGCTCACGTAGTGCGCGATGCGGTGCATGTCGTAGATCTTCGTGGCCAGCAACAGTTTGCCGCTGTTGGAGAACACCGGGTCGGGCATGAAGGTCTGGCTGTGATCATCGGCCTTGCCGTAGACACTGGCGGCCACGCCGCAGGCATAGAAGCCCTCGGTGATGGTGATGAGCTCGACCATCTGCTCGCGCAGGTGCGTTTCCTGGCCCGGGTCGAAGCCGTTGGCCTCGCACATCAGCGCGCCCGCGCCGATCAGCAGGTCGCCAAAACCCGCGCGCGCCCCGATGCAGGTGTGGCGGTGGTGGGTGGCGTAGCTGTAGGTGAGGTGGCCCGAGTGCTCCCATTCGCCGGCGTAGAACACGCTGTCCCAGGGCACGAACACCCGGTCGAAGAGGCAGACGCCGGTGCTCTGGCCGTATTTGCGGCTGAACAGCGCTTCGCCGTGCTCGACCTTCTCGCCGGGCCGCCCGGCCGGGCGGGCCACGATGGTGAGGCCGGGAGCGTCGATCGGCACGGCGCAGCAGACCGCGAAGTCGGCGTCCTCGCGGCCCATGTGGCGGCAGGGCATGACCAGCAGCTCGTGCATGTAGGGCGCGCCGGTGACGATGGCCTTGGTCCCGCTGATCACGATGCCGCGCACGCCGTTGTGGACCGCGTTGCGCTGGACCACGTGCACATAGCTGTCCACGTTGGCCTGTTCGTGCGGGCGCCGGCTGCGATCACCCTTGGCATCGGTCATCGCCACGCCCAGCGTCAGGTCCTGGTCCTGCACGCGGTGCAGGTAGTTCAGGAAGCGTGCTGTGTGCTCGGTGCTGCCGCGCGCGTCGTCGATGCGGGCCGACACCTGGCCGATCGCGTTGAGCGCGTCGTGCGTGAGGTAGCGCTGCGCGCAACCGGTTTCCTGGCAGACCAGCCGCACGGCCTCCAGCTTGTTGAGCAGGTCGCCGCTGCTGGTGTTGATGTGGCTGAGCCGGTTCACCGTCTTGCCGCTGGTGTGCTGCACCGCAGTCATGAGGGGCGCGTACTTCGGCTCCAGCGCGAAGTCGTAGGTGAGGGCGACGGCGTTGATGCCGGGCTGGAAACCGCGCTCGTCCGCCACGCTCTCGACCGCCTGGCCATTCAGGAACACCCTGGGCTTGTAGCGGCGCAGGGACTCGCGGTAGTCAAGACCGCTCATGAGCATGGGGGCGTTGCTGGAGGTGTTCATGTGGATGAAACCCGTTGAACAGGTTGATGGATGACCAGTTGATTGACTTGGGCTAAATAATTTGAACAGTGTTCAATTCATTGTGCAAGCGTTTAAAAATTGAAAACGTTGTTTGGCCGGGCGCTAAACTGCCCACCATGGACGTCCACTTGCACGAACTCACCCCGGTGCTCTCGGAAGCCGATGCGCAGGCGGCCCAGCAGCAGCTGCAACAACGCCAGCAGCGCCAGCTGGCGATGTCGGACACGCGGCGCGCCCTGGTGCTGGACGCGGCCCGCAGCGTGTTTGCCGAAAAGGGCGTGGGAGGCGCGAGCATTCGCGAGATCGCCAGGCGCGCAAGCTACACACCCGGGGCCATCTACAGCTACTTCGACAGCAAGGAGGCGATCTACGCGGCGCTGCTGGCGGAATCGCTGGAGCGGCTGAACCAGGAGGTCGCCGCCGCGCGGCCCCCCAAGGTGCAGCCGCACCTGACGCTGTCGGCCAAGGCCCAGGCCTGGTTCGGCTTTTACGCCCGCAACCCGCGCGACCTGGACCTGGGCTTCTACCTGGTGCAGGGACTGGCGCCACGCGGGCTCACCAGCGAGCTGAACCAGCCGCTCAACGCTCGTCTGCACGATGCCCTGCGCCCCTGCGAGCAGGCCATGCAGGCCATGGGACTCTCGCCCGAGGCGGCCCTGCGCGAAAACACCGCCCTGTTCGCCCACGGCGTGGGCCTGCTCCTGCTGCAGCACACCGGCCGCATCCGCATGTTCGGCCAGTCGGCCGAGCTGCTGTTTCAGGCCTATGTGGATCAGCTGGTCGATCGGCTCAGCCCGGGTGAGCGGGCGCCGGTACCCGCGCCCGACCAGCCCGACCTGTTTGGCCGGTGAGGGGATTCGCGGCCCGTCTCGCGCGGCCTGCCAGAATCCCGACACCTCCCTGAAGCCCTTGACGTGAAAGAAAGCCCGATGCTGCTGGACGACTCCGATTCCCAACTGGTGCTGGTGGACTACCAGGCCCGCCTGATGCCCGCCATTTTTGAAGGCCCCCAGGTGCTGGCCAATGCCCTGCGCCTGGCGCGCATGGCGCAGGCGCTGCGGGTGCCCACCTGGGGCACCGAGCAGAACCCCGACAAGCTCGGCGCCAACCCGCCCGAGCTGCGCGAGCTCTGCCAGAAGACCCTGTCCAAGATGCACTTCGGCGCCGTGTCCGACGGCCTGGCCGACTGGCTGCGCCCGCCGGCGCGCCCGGTGCCGGGCAACGCGCGCAGCCTGCCCAAGCACCTGCAGAAACCCGCCGCCACGACCGCCGCAGAGCGTCAGACGGTGGTGGTCGCCGGCTGCGAAGCCCACGTCTGCCTGTTGCAGACCGCGCTGGAACTGATCGAGCAGGAGTTCGACGTCTGGGTGGTGACGGACGCCTGCGGCTCGCGCACCGAGCGCAACCGCGACGCCGCTTTCGATCGCCTGGCCGGCGCCGGCGCCGAACTGGTCACCACCGAGATGGTGGCCTTCGAATGGCTGCGCACCGCCGACCACCCGGCGTTTCGCGAGGTGCAGGCGCTGATCAAGTGAGCCCGGGGCGCGGGGCGGCCGCCCCGCGCCGTGTCAGCGTGCTGCAAGCCGGCTGTCAATAATTATGAATTCAGTTTGAACGCGATCCCGTAAAACCATCCCCCGCAGGAGACATCCATGAGCACACCCCAGGGCTACGCCGAGTTCTACCGCCGCTCCATCGACGACCGCGACGCGTTCTGGACCGAGCAGGCCGCGCTGGTGGACTGGAAAAAGCCGTTTGACCGGGTGTGCAACCACGACAACCCGCCGTTTGCCCACTGGTTCGAGGGCGGCCTGACCAACCTGTGTCACAACGCGGTGGACCGCCACCTGAAAGACCGGCCCGACCAGAACGCGCTGATCTACGTGTCGACCGAGACCGACACCGAGCGCAGCTACAGCTTCCGCGAGCTGCACGCCGAGGTGCAACGCATGGCCGCCGTGCTGCTGGGCCAGGGCGTGAAGAAGGGCGACCGGGTGCTGATCTACATGCCCATGATTCCGGAAGCCACCTTTGCCATGCTGGCCTGCGCGCGCATCGGCGCGATCCACTCGGTGGTGTTCGGCGGCTTCGCCAGCCACTCGCTGGCCAACCGCATCGAAGACGCTTCGCCCGTGGCCATCGTGAGCGCGGACGCGGGGTCGCGCGGCGGCAAGGTGGTGGAGTACAAGCCGCTGCTGGACGAGGCCATCCGCCTGTCCAGCCACAAGCCGGCGTCGGTGGTGCTGGTCAACCGCGGCCTGGCCGCGATGAGCCTGGTGCCGGGCCGCGACCACGACTATGCCGCGCTGCGCGCGCGCCACATGGATGCCCAGGTGCCGTGCGAGTGGATGGACTCGACCGCCATCAGCTACACCATCTACACCAGTGGCACGACCGGCAAGCCCAAGGGCGTGCAGCGCGACACCGGGGGCTACCTGGTGGCGCTGGCGGCGAGCATGAAGCACATCTTCATGGGCGAGCCCGGCGAGACCTATTTCTCCACCAGCGACATCGGCTGGGTGGTGGGCCACAGCTACATCGTCTACGGCCCGCTGATCGCCGGCATGGCGACCATCCTCTACGAAGGCCTGCCGATCCGGCCCGATGGGGGCATCTGGTGGCGCCTGGTCGAGAAGTACAAGGTCACGGTGATGTTCAGCGCGCCCACCGCGGTGCGCGTGCTCAAGAAGCAGGACCCGGCCTACCTGAAGCAGTACGACCTCTCCAGCCTCAAGGCATTGTTCCTGGCGGGCGAACCGCTGGACGAGCCCACCGCGCGCTGGATCAGCGAGGGCCTGGGCGTGCCCATCATCGACAACTACTGGCAGACCGAAAGCGGCTGGCCGATCCTGACCATCGCCAACGGCGTCGAGAAGAAGCCCAGCAAGTTCGGCAGCCCGGGCGTGCCCATGTACGGCTACAGCGTGAAGCTGCTGCACGAGGCGACCGGCGAGGAACTGACCGGCGCCGACGAAAAGGGCGTGGTGGTGATCGAAGGTCCGACGCCGCCCGGCTTCATGCAGACGGTCTGGAAAGACGATGCGCGCTTCATCAACACCTACTGGAAGAGCATCCCGGGCAAGCTGGTCTACAGCACCTTCGACTGGGGCATCCGCGACAAGGACGGCTACTTCTACATCCTGGGCCGCACCGACGACGTGATCAACGTGGCCGGCCACCGCCTGGGCACGCGCGAGATCGAGGAAAGCATCTCCAGCCACGCCAACGTGGCCGAGGTCGCGGTGGTCGGCGTGGCCGATCAGCTCAAGGGCCAGGTCGCCATGGCCTTCGTGGTGGCCAGGGACACCTCGGCGCTGGGCGACGAAGCCTCGAAGCTCAAGCTCGAGGGCGAGATCATGAAGGTGGTGGACGAGCAGCTCGGCGCCGTCGCGCGCCCGGCGCGCGTACGCTTCGTGTCGGTGCTGCCCAAGACGCGCAGCGGCAAGCTGCTGCGCCGCGCCATCCAGGCGGTGTGCGAAGGCCGCGACCCGGGCGACCTGACCACCATGGACGACCCGGCGGCGCTGCAGCAGATCAGGGACCTGCTGGCCTGACCCGCCCCGGCCGGGCGACCGGCCGGCACCGGGTCCCAGCGCATAGTGCACACGGGCGTTTGTAAGTATGATTCATGCTTATATTCACACGAGCAATGGGTGCCATGGAACAAATGATCGGAACCGACGGCCAGGTGGAAAAAGTCCGTGTGTTCGAACTGGCGGCCGAGCTCTTCGGCGTGCTGGCCACGCCCATGCGGCTGCGCATCCTCAGCGCGCTGTGCGACAAGGAAAAGTCGGTGTCCCAGCTGTTGCAGGAAATCGACACGACGCAACCCAATCTCTCGCAGCACCTGAACCTGCTTTATCGCGCTGGCGTGCTGGCCAAGCGAAAGGATGGCACCCAGGTGATCTACCGCGTGCAGAGCGAAAAGGCGGTCACGCTGTGCCGCACCGTGTGCACGCAGATCGCCATCGAAATGGACGAGCCGAGCTCGGTGCCGCCGTCCGAGCGGCTCTCGCCGCGCGTCGCGTCCTGAGCCAGCCGGCACCGCGCGTTCGCATTCTTTTCCCGTGGCCTGGCCCAAGGTGGCACAATCACGGGCTGCAGTCAGGTCCTTCCACAGTCACTGTCGCATCCGCCTAACGGTCCAGCCGTGCCGCGGAAGGTTGTTTTTAACCAGCTAATGTTTCCCGAAGGGAAACGGAGGTCAGCGGATTTATGAGCGATTCCCAATCGAACGGGGGCAACGTCTATGTTGCCTACAAGGGCAACTCGTACCTCTTCGGCGGCAACGCGCCGTATGTGGAAGAGATGTACGAAAACTACCTCGACAATCCCGGTAGCGTGCCCGACAACTGGCGTGGCTACTTCGACGCGCTGCAAAACGTCCCCGCCGGTGATGGCACCGACGCCCGCGACGTTCCCCACCTGCCCGTCATCAACGCCTTTGCCGAGCGCGCCAAGCAGGGCGGCACCAAGGTCGTTGTGGCCACCGGCGCCGATTCCGAGTTGGGCCGCAAGCGCGTCGCCGTTCAACAGCTCATTGCCGCTTACCGCAACGTCGGCGCCCGCTGGGCCGATCTGGACCCGCTCAAGCGCACCGAGCGCGACCACATTCCCGAACTCGAACTGTCCTTCTACGGTTTTACCGACGCGGACCTCGAAACCATCTTCAACACCAGCAACACGTTCTTCGGCAAGGAGACCATGTCCTTGCGCGAGTTGCTCAATGCCCTGCGTGAGACCTACTGCGGCCCGATCGGCGCCGAGTACATGTACATCACCGACCAGAGCCAGAAGCGCTGGTGGCAGGAACGCCTGGAGGGCAGCCGCTCCAAGCCCGCGTTCAACGCCGAAAAGAAAAAGCACATCCTCGACCGCCTGACCGCGGCCGAAGGCCTGGAGCGTTTTCTGCACACCAAGTACGTGGGCCAGAAGCGCTTCTCGCTCGAAGGGGGCGAGAGCTTCATCGCCTCCATGGACGAGTTGATCCGCCAGGCGGGTCAGGTCGGCATCCAGGAAATCGTGATCGGCATGGCGCACCGCGGCCGCCTCAACGTGCTGGTCAACACCCTGGGCAAGATGCCCAAGGACCTGTTCGCCGAGTTCGACCACACCGCGCCCGAAGAGCTGCCCTCGGGCGACGTGAAGTACCACCAGGGCTTCAGCTCCGACGTGACCACCCCCGGTGGCCCGGTGCACCTCTCGCTGGCCTTCAACCCCTCGCACCTGGAGATCGTCAACCCCGTGGTCGAAGGTTCGGTGCGCGCCCGCATGGACCGCCGCGGCGACCCGCTGGGCAAGCAGGTGCTGCCGGTGCTGGTCCACGGTGACGCCGCCTTCGCCGGCCAGGGCGTGGTGATGGAAACCCTGGCGCTGGCCGAAACGCGTGGTTATTCCACGGGCGGCACCGTGCACCTGGTGATCAACAACCAGATCGGCTTCACCACCTCCGACCCGCGCGACAGCCGATCCACGCTGTACTGCTCCGACGTCGTGAAGATGATCGAGTCGCCGGTGCTGCACGTGAACGGCGACGACCCGGAAGCGGTGGTGTACGCCACCCAGCTCGCACTCGAATTCCGCATGACCTTCCAGAAGGACGTGGTGGTCGACATCGTGTGCTTCCGCAAGCTCGGCCACAACGAGCAGGACACCCCGAGCCTCACGCAGCCGCTGATGTACAAGAAGATCGCGGCCCACCCCGGCACGCGCAAGCTGTACGCCGACAAGCTGGCCGCTCAAGGCCTGGGCGAGACGCTGGGCGACGACATGGTCAAGGCCTACCGCGCGGCGCTGGACGATGGCCGCCACACGGTGGACCCGGTGCTCACCAATTTCAAGAGCAAGTTCGCGGTCGACTGGAGCCCCTACCTGGGCAAGAAGTGGACCGACAGCTCCGATTCGGCCATTCCCATGGCCGAGTGGAAGCGCCTGTCGGACCGCCTCACCACGATCCCGGACAGCGTGACGCCGCACCAGCTGGTGAAGAAGGTGTACGCCGACCGCGCGGCCATGGGCCGTGGCGACATCCCGGTGGACTGGGGCATGGGCGAGCACATGGCGTTTGCCTCGCTGGTGGCCAGTGGTTTCCCGGTGCGCCTCTCGGGCGAAGACTGCGGCCGCGGCACCTTCACGCACCGCCATGCGGTGATCCACGACCAGAACCGCGAGAAGTACGACGAGGGGTTCTACGTGCCCCTGCAGAACGTGGCCGACAACCAGGCGCCGTTCGTGGTGATCGACTCCATCCTGTCCGAAGAGGCCGTGCTCGGCTTCGAATACGGCTACGCTTCGAACGACCCGAACACCCTGGTGATCTGGGAAGCGCAGTTCGGCGATTTCGTCAACGGCGCGCAGGTGGTGATCGACCAGTTCATCGCGTCCGGCGAAGTGAAGTGGGGCCGCGTCAACGGCATCACGCTGATGCTGCCGCACGGGTATGAAGGCCAGGGCCCCGAGCACAGCTCGGCGCGCCTGGAGCGCTTCATGCAGATGGCGGCCGACACCAACATGCAGATCGTGCAGCCCACCACGGCCAGCCAGATCTTCCATGTGCTGCGCCGCCAGATGATCCGCGGGCTGCGCAAGCCGCTGATCATCTTCACGCCCAAGTCGCTGCTGCGCAACAAGGACGCCACCTCGCCGCTGTTGGAGTTCACCAAGGGTGGTTTCCAGACCGTGATTCCCGAACACGACGCCGATGTCGTGAAGAAGGCCGAGAAGGTCAAGCGCGTCATCTGCTGCTCGGGCAAGGTGTACTACGACCTCGTCAAGAAGCGCGAGGAGCGCGGCTCGGACGACGTCGCCATCCTGCGCGTGGAGCAGCTCTACCCGTTCCCGCACAAGGTGTTCGGCGCCGAAATGCGCAAGTACCCCAACGCGACCGACATCGTGTGGTGCCAGGACGAACCGCAGAACCAGGGCGCCTGGTTCTTCGTGCAGCACTACATCCACGAGAACATGCTCGACGGTCAGAAGCTCGGCTACGCCGGGCGGGCGGCTTCGGCATCGCCGGCCGTGGGTTATGCCCACCTGCACCAGGAACAGCAGAAGACCCTCATCGAAGCTGCCTTCGGCAAGCTCAAGGGCTACATCCTCACCAAGTGAACCGCACCGACCCGCGCCCGGCTCCCGGATGCTGATGTCCGGGACCCGGCCCGTCGGGTGCACTCTGAAAAATACCAGGTAGAACACACATGGCAATCGTAGAAGTCAAAGTTCCGCAGCTGTCCGAATCGGTGGCCGAAGCCACCCTGCTGACGTGGAAGAAGAAGGCCGGCGAGGCCGTCGCGATCGATGAGATCCTGATCGAGATCGAGACCGACAAGGTCGTGCTCGAAGTCCCGGCACCCGCCGCCGGCGTGCTGGTCGAGCTGGTCCAGGCCGATGGCGCCACCGTAGCGGCCGAGCAGCTGATCGCGCGCATCGACACCGCCGCGGTGGCCGGGGTCGCCGCGCCTGCGGCTGCTCCGTCGCCCGCTGCCGCTGCAGCCCCTGCCGCGGCTCCCGCCGTGGCCGCTGCGGCATCGCAGTCCAAGGCTGGCGTGGCCATGCCCGCCGCCGCCAAGCTGATGGCCGACAACAACCTGGCCTCGGGCTCGGTGGCCGGCACCGGCAAGGACGGCCGCGTGACCAAGGGCGACGTGCTGTCGGCCGTGGCCGCACCGAAAGCGGCGGTGGCCGCACCGGTCGCGATTCCGACCGGCGTGCCCTCCAGGGTGCTGCCGCAGGTGCCCGTGGTGGCGCCCGACCTGGGCGACCGCCCGGAGGAGCGCGTGGCCATGACCCGTCTGCGCGCCCGCGTCGCCGAGCGCCTGCTGCAGTCCCAGGCCACCAACGCCATCCTGACCACGTTCAACGAAGTGAACATGGCGCCGGTGATGGAGATGCGCAAGAAGTTCCAGGAGAAGTTCGAGAAGGAGCATGGCGTCAAGCTGGGCTTCATGAGCTTCTTCGTGAAGGCCGCGGTGCATGCGCTCAAGAAGTACCCGATCATCAACGCCTCGGTCGATGGCAACGACATCGTCTACCACGGCTACTTCGACATCGGCATCGCGGTGGGTTCGCCGCGCGGCCTGGTGGTGCCCATCCTGCGCAACGCCGACCAGATGAGCTTTGCCGACATCGAGAAGAAGATCGCCGAGTTCGGCCAGAAGGCCAAGGACGGCAAGCTCGGCCTGGACGACCTCACCGGTGGCACGTTCTCCATCTCCAACGGCGGCACCTTCGGCTCCATGCTGTCCACGCCCATCATCAACCCGCCGCAATCGGCGATCCTCGGCGTGCACGCCACCAAGGACCGCGCCGTGGTGGAGAACGGCCAGATCGTGATCCGCCCGATCAACTACCTGGCCATGTCCTACGACCACCGCATCATCGACGGCCGCGAAGCCGTGCTGGGGCTGGTAGCCATGAAGGAAGCGCTGGAGGACCCGGCCCGCATCCTGTTCGACATCTGATCCGCACCTCGCTTGCCAACGCCCCGCCAGGGGCGTTGGCCCTTTGAATTCAGGAAAACAACATGTCTCAAGCATTTGACGTCGTCGTGATCGGCGGCGGCCCCGGTGGCTACATCGCCGCCATCCGCGCGGCCCAGCTCGGCTTCAAGGTGGCCTGCATCGACGAGTGGAAGAACGCCGCAGGCGGCCCGGCACCGGGTGGCACCTGCACCAACATCGGTTGCATTCCCAGCAAGGCGCTGCTGCAGTCGTCCGAGCACTTCGACCACGCCAACCACCACTTCGCCGACCACGGCATCAGCGCCACCAACGTGAAGATCGACATCGCCAGGATGATCGGCCGCAAGGACACGGTGGTGAAGCAGAACAACGACGGCATCCTGTACCTGTTCAAGAAGAACAAGGTCAGCTTCTTCCACGGCCGGGGTTCGTTCGTCAAGGCGAGCGAAGCCGGCTATGAGATCCAGGTGTCGGGCGCCACGGAAGAGCTCGTCACCGGCCAGCAGATCATCGTGGCCACGGGTTCCAACGCGCGCGCGCTGCCCGGCGTGCCGTTCGACGAAGAGACCGTGCTGTCCAACGACGGCGCGCTGCGCATCGGCGCGGTGCCCAAAAAGCTGGTGCTGATCGGCTCCGGCGTGATCGGCCTGGAGATGGGCTCGGTCTGGCGCCGGCTGGGCTCGGACGTGACCATCCTCGAAGGCCTGCCCACCTTCCTGGGCGCGGTCGACGAGCAGATCGCCAAGGAAGCCAAGAAGGCTTTCGACAAGCAGGGCCTGAAGATCGAGCTGGGCGTGAAGGTCGGCGAGGTCAAGACCGGCAAGAAGGGTGTGAGCGTGGCCTACACCAACGCCAAGGGCGAGGCGCAGAGCCTCGATGCCGACAAGCTGATCGTCTCCATCGGCCGCGTGCCCAATACCATCGGCCTCAACGCCGAAGCCGTGGGCCTGCAGCTCGACGAGCGTGGCGCCATCGTGGTCGACGCCGAGTGCCGCACCAGCCTCAAGGGCGTGTGGGCGGTGGGCGACGTGGTGCGCGGCCCGATGCTGGCGCACAAGGCAGAAGAAGAGGGCGTGGCGGTGGCCGAGCGCATCGCGGGCCAGCACGGCCACGTCAACTTCAACACCATTCCCTGGGTCATCTACACCAGCCCGGAAATCGCCTGGGTGGGCGAGACCGAGCAGCAGCTCAAGGCGCGTGGCGCCGCCTACAAGGCCGGCACCTTCCCGTTCCTGGCCAACGGCCGCGCGCGCGCGCTCGGCGACACCACCGGCATGGTGAAGTTCCTGGCCGACGCCGTCACCGACGAGATCCTGGGCGTTCACATCGTGGGCCCGATGGCCAGCGAGTTGATCGCCGAGGCCGTGGTGGCGATGGAGTTCAAGGCCAGCGCCGAAGACATCGCGCGCATCTGCCACGCGCACCCCTCGCTGTCGGAGGCGACGAAAGAAGCCGCGCTTGCAGTCGACAAGCGCACGCTGAACTTCTGACGCGGCGCTTCTCTTGAGCGTCCGCAGCACCTACGAAGCCGCGCTCAAGGAGCGCGGCTACACGTCGGACCCGGCGCAGGAACGCGCCGTGGACGCGCTGGAACGCTGCGCGTCGGAGTGGGCTCTCTACAAGCAGCGGCGCTCGAACTCGCTCAAGAAGCTCTTCGTCAACCCGGAGATCCCGCGCGGCGTCTACATGCACGGCGGCGTGGGGCGGGGCAAGAGCTTCCTCATGGAGTGCTTCTTCGAGGCGGTGCCGCTGCGGCGCAAGACGCGGTTGCATTTCCACGAGTTCATGCGCGAGGTGCACCGCGAGCTGCGCGAGCTGCAGGGCACGGTCAACCCGCTCGATGAACTGGGCGCGCGCATCGCCAAACGCTACAAGCTGATCTGCTTCGACGAGTTCCACGTGGCCGACGTGACCGACGCGATGATCCTGCACCGCCTGCTGGACGCGCTGTTCAAGGCGGGTGTGGGCTTTGTCACCACGTCCAACTTCCACCCCGACGATCTCTACCCCGATGGCCTGCACCGCGATCGCATCCTGCCTGCGATCGAACTGCTCAAGCAGCGGCTGGAGGTGCTCAGCGTGGACAACGGCACCGACTACCGCCAGCGCACGCTCAACCACATCCAGCTCTACCACTGCCCGCTGGGGCCGCAGGCCGACGCAGCGATGGAGGCCACGTTCGCCGAGCTGGCCGAGGTGGGCGACCAGGACTCCGTGATGCACATCGAGGCGCGCAACATCCAGGCCGTGCGCCGGGCTGGGGGCGTGATCTGGTTCGATTTCCGCACGCTGTGTGGCGGACCACGTTCACAGAACGACTACCTGGAGATCGCGACCCAGTTCCACACCCTGCTGCTGTCGAATGTGCCGCAGATGTCGGTGCGCCAGGCGTCGGAGGCGCGGCGCTTCACCTGGCTGATCGATGTGCTGTACGACCGCCGCGTCAAGCTGGTGATGTCGGCCGCCGTGCCACCCGAAGAACTCTACGTCGAGGGCCCGATGTCGCACGAATTTCCGCGCACGGTCTCGCGCCTGACCGAGATGCAGTCGCAGGAGTTTCTTGCGCTGGAGCACCGGCTGGTGGACACCGGGCTGACTTGAAACTAACCCAGGGGATCGAGTTTCACGATCGTGAGCGACAGGTTGTCGCCCATGCCCTTGGCGCGCGAGCGCGCCTTCTGGATCAGGAACTCGCAGGCTTCGCGCGGCGAGAGCATCGCGATGGTGCTGGAGAGTTCTTCCGGGGTGAAGTAGTGCCAGACCCCGTCGCTGCACGCCATGATGGCGTCGCCCGGGTGCAGCTGGGGCACCACGTGGATGTCCACCGGCGGGTCGTTCTCGGTGCCCAGGCAGCCCATGAGGATGTTGGCGTGCGGGTGGTCGAGGGCCTCTTCCTCGCTGATCTCGCCCTGGTTGACCAGGGTCTGCACATAGGAATGGTCCATCGTGCGGAACACCATCCTGCCGTTGCGGAAGTGGTAGATGCGCGAGTCGCCCGCGTGCACCCAGTGGCTGTCGCCGCCGGGGTTGACCAGAAACGCGGCGATGGTGCTGTGCGGTTCCTGCTCGGCCGACACCGCCGTCAGTTTGATGACCAGGTGCGACTCTTCCACGATCTGGCGCAGCAGGGAGGCCGCGTCGTCGGTGTCGGGGTCGTAGCGCTCGAACAGCTGCCGCGCCGTGAGCATGACCTGGTCGGACGCCTTGCGCCCGCCGCTGCGCCCACCCATGCCGTCGGCCAGCACCGCGAGCAGGCAACTGCTGTGGCGCGGATGGTGCAACAGGCAGACCTGGTCCTGCTGGTAGTCGCGGTCACCCCGGTGGATGCCGGTGGACGCCTGGATGCGGTAGCCTTTGGACATGAATGTTCTGGGCGTTCTGTGCGGGTGGGGAAGTGGGTGCAATGGTATCCATTTATGCGCTGCGCACACCCTGGCTCCCGCCGAAACCGTGAACCCCTGCGCGCCGGGCCGCCATTCGGCGCCAAGTGCCTGCTCAACGGTGCCTGGCGCATGACGGAGGTGGCTTGAACGAACTGGAAACCGGGGTGAGGGCGGCCTTTGCCGCCGGCGGACCGCTGGCGCGCGCGCACGGCGACCTGCGTTCGCGCGAGGGACAACTGGACATGGCCGGTGCCGTCGCACGCGCCATAGAAGCGGGCGACCGCCTGGCCGTCGAGGCGGGCACCGGCGTGGGCAAGACCTTCGCCTACCTCGTGCCGGTGCTGCTGAGCGGGCGGCGCGCCCTTTTGTCGACCGCCACCCAGGCCCTGCAGGACCAGCTGTTCGCGCGCGACATCCCCGCTGTTGCCCGCGCCCTGGGCCTGCCGGTGCGGGCGGCCTTGCTCAAGGGACGGTCGAGCTACGTGTGCCTGCACCGGCTGGAGCAGGCGCTGCACGGCCCGGCCGCTGTGGGGCCGCGCGACCCGGCGATTGCCGCCGGGCTGGCACAGGTGCTGCGCTGGGCGACACAGTCGCGCAGCGGTGACCTCGCGGAACTGGAGGCGCTCGACGAGCGCTCGCCCCTGCGTCCGCTGGTCACCTCCACGCGCGACAACTGCCTGGGCGCGAGTTGTCCGCGCCACGATGACTGCCACGTCAACCGCGCGCGCGGCGAAGCCTTGCAGGCCGACTGGGTGGTGATCAACCACCACCTGTTCTTTGCCGACCAGTTGCTGCAGGAGTCGGGCGTGGCCACCCTGCTGCCGCGCGCCGACGTGGTCGTGTTCGACGAGGCCCATGTGTTGAACGACACCGGCATCCCCTTCCTGGGCCGCTCCGTGGGCGCGGGTCAGTTGCGCGAGCTGGCGCGCGACCTCGCTTCGCAGGGGCCACGTTGGGCGCGTGGCCAGAGGCCCTGGGCGCATCTGGCGCTGGGGATCGAGCAGGCCACACGCGCCATCGCGTCCCTGCCGCGACAGACCGCATCCGGTGGTGCGCGCAGCCGTTGGCCGGGCGCAGCGCCGGAAGGTGTGGATGCCGCGGCCTGGGCGCACGCGTCGGCGGGTCTGGCACAGGCGCTGCTCGCGGTGCAGGAGGCCCTGCTGGCCACGGCCCAGGCGGCCGCCGAACTGGAGCGGCTGCAGAATCGTGTGCAGGCCCTGCGCGTAGTGTGGGCGGGCATGGCGCCCGCCATGGCGGCGCCTTCGCAGCCCGATGCCGTGCGCTGGATGGAGTGGGGCGAGCGCCACCACTGGCGCGTGGTGTGCGCGCCGCCCGACAGTTCGGCTCTGTTCCAGGCGCTGCTGAAGGACGGGCCCTCCGACGGACGCAGCTGGATCTTTTCGTCCGCCACCCTGGGCAGCGACGACACGCTGGGCTGGTTCACCCGCGGCCTGGGCCTCGATGTGCTGCCCGGCCTGCGCACGCTGCGCGTACCCAGCCCGTTCGACCACGTGGCCCAGGCCGCCCTGTACGTGCCGGACGATCTTCCCGAACCGGGCGACGCCGCGCACACGCCGGCCCTGGCCGATGCCGTGGCGCGCTGGGCCTCACGGCTGGGCGGCCGTACGCTGGTGCTGACCACGACGCTGCGGGCCGCGGCGCGCATGGCAGACCATCTGGAAGGGTTGGTGGCGCAGGGCCGTTGCGCGCCGCTGCGGGTGCTCGCGCAGGGCCGTGGGTCCAGGCGTGCGCTGCTGGCGCGTTTTCGCGGCGCGACCGAGGCCACCGTGCTGGTCGCGTCGGCTTCCTTCTGGGAGGGCGTGGACCTGGCCGGCGACGTCCTGCAGCTGCTGGTGATCGACAAGCTGCCGTTTGCACCACCCGACGATCCCCTGATGGCCGCGCGTGCGCAGCGGATGGAGGCGGCAGGCATGAGCGCGTTCAACGAGGTCCATCTGCCCGAAGCCGCGATGGCGCTGAAGCAGGGCGCGGGGCGTCTGATTCGCTCTGAGACCGACCGCGGCGTGCTGGTGATCGGCGACCGGCGCCTGCTCACCCGCTCTTACGGCAACCGCCTGCTCGCGGTGCTGCCGGACATGCGCCGGCTGGTGGACGAGGCCGACATGGCCGCGGCGCTCGATGCGCTGGTGCTTACCAGACCTTCCACCACGGGCTGTCCACCGACTTGAAGCCCTTGCTCAGGTACTCGCTTTGCGGGTAGCTGGCCTGCATCACGCGGCGCGTGTCGTCGCGCAGTTGCGTCATGCCCAGCGCCTCGTAGGAGCGCAGCATGATGAACAGCGCTTCCTCGAGCGCGGGCGCGTCGGTGTAGTCGGTCAGCGCGGTCTGGGCGCGGTTGATGGCGGCCACGTAGGCGCCCCGGCTGTGGTAGTAGCGCGCCACGTGCACCTCGTACTGCGCCAGGGAGTTCACGATGTAGGTCATGCGGCTGCGCGCATCGGGGGTGTAGCGCGAGTCCGGGAAGCGCGTGACGAGCTCACGGAACGACTCGAACGATTCCTTGGCGGCCTTCTGGTCGCGCTCCGACAGGTCCTGGCGCGCCAGCGAACCGAAGATGCCGAGGTTGTCGTTGAAGTTCACCAGCCCCTTGAGGTACAGCGCGTAGTCCATCGCCGGGCTGGCGGGGTGCAGTTTCTGGAAGCGGTCAATGGCCGCCAGCGCCTGGGGCGGCTCGCCGGCCTTGTAGTGCGTATAGGCCTTGTCGAGCTGGGCCTGCTGGGCCAGAGGGGTACCGGCAGCGCGTCCTTCGAGCTTTTCCAGCAGCGTCACCGACTTTTCGAAGTTGCCGGCCGCGCGCTCCTCGGTCGCTTCGCTGTAGATGCGGTTCGGGCTCCAGCCGGCGGTCTCGTCCACGGGTTTCGTGCTGCAAGCGCCCAGCGCCAGCGCCGAGAGCAACACACACCATGGCACAGCCGATAATCTGAACGTCAATTTCACGGGCGCACCTTTACAACGGGACAATGGGTTTGGCATCACAAATTATATCGACGGGGGATGTGCGAGAAGGTTCCGCGCAGGGGCACGAGGCCGACGGCGCCGCGCTGATCGACGAGTTCACGCTGGATGTCGAAACCCGGATCTGCGACATACCGCCAGCCATGCACGGCTGGCGCATCGACCGCGCGCTGGCGCAGCTGATCCCCGAGTTCTCGCGTTCCTACCTGCAGCAGCTCATGGCCGATGGTGCCGTGGTGATGCGCGGCGTGGCCTTGCGCAAGCCGGCGGCCCGCATCGCGGCAGGCGACCGCCTGGAGGTCGAGCTGAGGCCCACCCAGCAGGCGCAGGCCTTCGTGCCGCAGGCCATGGCACTCGACATCGTGTTCGAGGACGCCGACCTGCTCGTGATCCACAAGCCCGCCGGCCTGGTGGTGCACCCCGCCGCCGGCCACTGGACCGGCACCCTGCTCAACGGCCTGCTGGCGCACCACACGGGCGCCGCCAGCCTGCCGCGCGCCGGCATCGTGCACCGCCTGGACAAGGACACCTCGGGCCTGATGCTGGTGGGCAAATCCCGCCAGGCGGTCGAGGCCTTGGTGCGTGCGATCGCCGCGCGCGAGGTGAACCGCCAGTACCTGGCGCTGGCCCACGGCCGATGGCAAGGCTTCGTGGAGCAGGGCGTGGACCAGCCGATCGGGCGCGACGTGCACAACCGGCTGCGCATGGCGGTGGTGCGGCCCGAGAGCGGCACCGGCAAGGCGGCGCAGACCACCGTGCGCCTGCTCGAGGGCTCGGACCAGGCCTGCCTGGTGGCGTGCAAGCTGCACACCGGGCGCACCCACCAGATCCGCGTGCACATGGCCTGGCTCGACCATCCGCTGGTGGGCGACACGCTGTACGGCGGCCGCCCGCTGTGGGGCATGACCCGCCAGGCGCTGCACGCCGCCCGGTTGAAGCTCCGGCACCCGATCACCGGCGAGACGCTGGTGTTCCGGTCCACGCCGCCCCAGGACATGCTGGCCGCCATGGCCGAATGCGGGCTCCGGTACAATGAGGCGCGTGTGGACAGTGGTTTCCTCGAATGAATGCCACCTTGCTTCCGACCGCTGCGCGGCTGTGTCGGGGCCCTGACCTCACAACCCCCTTGTTTTTGCCACACCTGGCAACAGGTCCTTCTCCGGCGTTCTGAGCCGACGGTCGCTCCCGTCCTCGCCGGTGCGAGCGCAACGGGCCCGTTCCCGCCCCTAACCGGTTTTTGACAGACTGACACCATGAACACCACGGATGCCAAGCGCGTCCTCGAGACGGCGTTGATCTGCGCGCCCCAGCCGCTGTCCGTGCGGGAACTGGGCACGCTGTTCGACGCCGAAGTCTCGGCGGACACGCTCAAGACCCTGTTGGCCGACCTGCAGCTGGAATGGACCGGGCGCGGCGTGGAGCTGGTGCAGGTGGCCAGCGGCTGGCGCTTCCAGAGCCGGCCCGAGCTGCGCCCCTACCTGGACCGGCTGCACCCCGAGAAGCCACCGCGCTACAGCCGCGCCACGCTGGAGACGCTGGCCATCATCGCCTACCGCCAGCCCGTGACGCGCGGCGACATGGAAGACATCCGCGGCGTGACCATCAACTCGCTGATCATCAAGCAACTCGAGGACCGCGGCTGGGTCGAGGTGATCGGCCACCGCGAGACGGTGGGCCGCCCCGCGCTGTTTGCCACCACGCGCCAGTTTCTGGATGACCTGGGCCTGTCTTCGCTCGACCAGTTGCCACCCCTGGAGGGCAATGAAGTCCAGGAGTCCGCGCTGGACCGGCTGGACTTTGAATCGCTCTCGGTCAGCCTGCAGCCCGACATCGCGGAAACGCCCGACTCCGACGACATCCAGAGCGATGTCGCCACCGGCTCCTCCGACCCCCTGGTCGAGGAAGCCTCCACCCTGGAACACCATGAACCCGGCGCACACCCCCCCACCGACGCCTGAGCCGTCTCCCGACGCGACGCAGGAACCGTCCGACGGCGCGGCCGCGCCCGAGGCGATCGCCGCTCCGGACGCGCAACCCGTGCCCCGGCCCGCATCCGATCCCGACGCCCTGGGTTTTGACGACGTGGTCAGCGGCGCCTTCGACGCCGCGCAGGAGCAGGATCTGCCGCTGCCCGGCAAGCGCGTGCTCGCGCCCCAGGCCGAGTCGCCCAAACTGCACAAGGTGCTGGCGCAGGCCGGCATGGGCTCGCGGCTCGAGATGGAGCAGCTCATCCTCGAAGGGCGTATCTCGGTCAACGGCGAACCGGCCCACATCGGCCAGCGCATCCAGTTTGGCGACGTGATCAAGGTCAATGGCAAGCCGGTGCGGGTGCGCATGACGCCACCGCCGCCGCGCGTGCTGGCGTACCACAAGCCCGCGGGCGAGGTGGTCTCGCACGATGATCCGCAGAACCGTCCCACGGTGTTTCGCCGCCTGCCCAAGCTGATGCAGGGCAAGTGGCAGTCGGTCGGTCGGCTCGACCTCAACACCGAAGGCCTGCTGCTGCTCACCAACTCGGGCGAACTGGCCAACCGGCTGATGCACCCGCGCTTCGGCCTGCAGCGCGAGTACGCGGTGCGCGTGCTGGGCGCACTCTCCAACGAGGAAAAGCAGCGCCTGCTCGACGGCGTGCGGCTTGACGACGGCATGGCCCAGTTCGCCTCCATCGAAGACGGCGGCGGCGAGGGTGCCAACTGCTGGTACCGCGTGACCATCGGCGAAGGCCGCAACCGCGAGGTGCGCCGCATGTTCGAGGCCGTCGGTCACGCGGTCAGCCGCCTGATCCGCATCCGCTACGGTGCCATGATGCTGCCACGCGGGCTCAAACGCGGCGTGTGGCTGGAACTCGACGAGCGCGACATCGGGCGCCTGACCGCCGCCGCCGGCCTGTCGGACAGCTCGGAAGAGGCCCCGCGCGGGCCCCGCCCCGGCGGCCGGCACCCGGCCCAGCGCGGCAAGCAGGGGGCCAAAGCTGGCCGCACCCAGGGCAAGCCGCCGGGCAGCCGTGGCGATGGCCCCGGATTCGGCGACCGCCGCACCAGCAGCGGCTACGGCATGGGTGGCGCACCGGGCGGACCCAAGCCGCGTGGCGGCAAGGGGGCGGGCGCCCCGGGCGGCAAAGGCCAGGGTGGCGCCGGTGCGCAGCCCGATCCCATGAAGACCTCGTTCGGCTACATCGGCCAGGACGCCCTGCAGCGCCGGCGCGAACAGGACGCCGGGCGGGGCGGCCCGCCGGGTGGCGCGCGCCGCCGGGGTGGTGGTGGGCGTTCGGGTGGGCGCTGAAGGCGCGGGCCGTCTGCCCCTGGCTCACGGCGCCGACACCCGAGCAATGTAGAATCGTGGGCTTTGTGAGGCCTCGAAGGTCTCTGCAGATTGACCCTCAAAACTTCAGGATTCCCATGGCCATCGAACGCACCCTCTCGATCATCAAGCCCGACGCCGTCGCCAAGAACGTCATCGGCCAGATTTACGCCCGCTTTGAAGCCGCCGGCCTGAAGGTCGTGGCCGCCCGCATGGCCCACCTTTCGCGCGGCGAAGCCGAAGCGTTTTACGCCGTGCACAAGGCACGTCCCTTCTTCAAGGACCTGGTCGATTTCATGATCTCCGGCCCGGTCATGATCCAGGCGCTGGAAGGCGAGGGCGCCATTGCCAAGAACCGCGACCTGATGGGCGCGACCGACCCCAAGAAGGCCGCTGCCGGCACCATCCGTGCCGACTTCGCCGACAGCATCGACGCCAACGCCGTGCACGGCTCCGACGCGCCCGAGACCGCCGCCGCCGAAGTGGCGTTCTTCTTCGCCGGCCTCAACGTCTACTCGCGTTGATCATGGTATGACGGCCAATCTGCTCGACTTCGATCTCGAGGGTTTGGCCGCCTTTTGCGAGCAGCTGGGCGAAAAGCGCTTCCGCGCCGTTCAGCTGTTCCGCTGGATCCATCAAAGAGGGGCGTCGGACTTCACCCGGATGACCGACCTGGCGCGCAGCCTGCGCGACAAGCTTCCCGCCGTCTGCACCATCACCGACCTGCCGGTGCTCTCGCGCCAGGACTCGGCCGACGGGACCATCAAGTGGCTGTTCGACGTGGGTGGCGGCAACGCGGTGGAAACCGTGTTCATCCCCGAAGAAGACCGCGGCACGCTGTGCATCTCGTCCCAGGCCGGCTGTGCCGTGGGCTGCCGCTTCTGTTCCACCGGCCACCAGGGCTTCTCGCGCAACCTCACCACCGGCGAGATCCTGGCCCAGCTCTGGCACGCCGAATTTTTCCTGCGCAAGCACCTCAAACGCGACGAGCGCGTGATCACCAACGTGGTCATGATGGGCATGGGCGAGCCCTTGCAGAACTACAACGCGCTGGTGCCCGCGCTGCGCACCATGCTCGACGACCATGGCTACGGCCTGTCGCGCCGCCGTGTCACCGTCTCCACCTCGGGTGTGGTGCCCATGATCGACCGCCTGGCACAGGACTGCCCCGTGGCGCTGGCGGTGTCGCTGCACGCGCCGAACGACGCGCTGCGCGACGACCTCGTGCCGCTCAACCGCAAGTACCCGATCGCCGAGCTGCTGGACGCCTGCCTGCGCTACCTGCCCGCCGCGCCGCGCGACTTCATCACCTTCGAGTACTGCATGCTCGACGGCGTGAACGACCAGCCCGAGCATGCGCAGGAACTGCTCGCGCTGATCCGGCACCACGGTGCGCGCGGCGTCCCATGCAAGATCAACCTGATTCCGTTCAACCCCTTCCCCGATTCGGGGCTGGTGTGCTCGCCGCGTGCAGCGGTGCTGCGGTTCGGGCAGATACTCAATGAAGGCGGCGTGGTGACCACGGTGCGAAAGACGCGCGGTGACGACATCGACGCCGCCTGCGGCCAGCTCGCGGGCGACGTGCTGGACCGCACCAACGCCGCGCAGCGTCTGGCGCAGCGGCGCCAGACGACCGAGCGCCCGATCCGTTTCGTTCACAAGGAAAGGCAGGCATGACACACGCGATCCGTACCGGCTCCCTGGGCCAACGAGCGGGCCTGTACCCACGTGGGTGGATGACATGGCTTGCGCTCGCCGCGCTCGCGCTGCTGTTGGGCGCCTGCGCGCAGACGCCCGGTGCCCAGACACCAGCCTCTGCCCGCGCCGAGCCCATCACCGAATCGGACGAGCCCGAGGCGCGCAAGCGCGCGCGCATCCGTCTGGAACTGGCGTCGAACTATTTCGAGCAGGGCCAGACCACGGTGGCGCTGGACGAGATCAAGCTCTCGCTGGCGGCCGATCCCACCTACGTGCCGGCCTACACCTTGCGCGGCCTGGTGTACGCGCGCCTGAACGACTTGCGCCTGGCCGAGGACAGCTTCAAGCGCGCGCAACAGCTCAACCCGCGCGACCCGGACGTGCTGCACCACTACGGCCTGTTCGTGTGCCAGCAGGGCCGCTACCAGCAGGCCATCGACCTGTTCCAGCAGGCCCTGGCCAGCCCGGTGTACGGCGGCCAGGCCAAGACGCTCATGGCCAAGGGTGTCTGCCAGGTGCGCGCCGCCCAGTTCGCCGAGGCCGAAGGCAGCCTGGCGCGCTCCTACGAACTCGATGCGGGCAACCCCATCACCGCCTACAACCTGGCCGCGCTGCAGTTCCGCCGTGGCGATGCCGCGAAGGCCCAGTTCACGATCCGGCGCCTGAACAACACCGACCTGGCCAACGCCGAGACCCTGTGGCTGGGTATCAAGGTGGAGCAGCGCCTGGGCAACACCGAGGCCATGACGCAGCTCGCCCAGCAACTGGGCCGGCGCTACCCCGAGTCGCGCGAATGGGCGTCCTACCAGCGGAGAGCTTTTGATGAGTGAGGCGTTTGCCAACAACAACGGTCAACCCGCGGGGGAGGGCGCGTCGCGTCCGGTGCTGCTGCGCGCGGCCCGCGAGGCCGCCGGCCTGCACATCGCCGCGCTGGCCGCGGCCCTCAAGGTGCCGGTGCGCAAGCTCGAGGCGCTGGAAGCGGGGCGCTACGGCGAACTGCCCGACCTGACGTTCGCACGCGCGCTGGCCTCCAGCGCCTGCCGCCAGCTCAAGGTCGATCCCGCTCCGATCCTCGAGCAGATTCCGCAGGGCGTGGTCCGTGAGCTGGGCGCGTCGCGCAACGGCATCAACGCGCCGTTCCAGCCCGCGCACGACCCGGCCCCCATCAATCCCCTGAGCTGGCTCTCGCGCCCGGCGCTGCTGGCGGCCATCGCGCTGCTGCTGGGTGCGCTGGTGATCGTGTTCCTGCCCCGCATGGAAGAACCTGCGCAGGCCACCGTGGGTGGCGCGAACGTGGTCACGCCGGTGGAGCCCGTGGCGGCCGTGGAGCCGGTACCCGCGCAGGAGCCCGTGGCCCCTGGTGGGGTGGTCACTCCCGCGGCGGACGCGGCGGTGCCCGCGGTTTCCGCCCCCGTGGTGCCGGTGGCCGATCCCGCCGCCACGCCCGCCGAGCCCGCACCGGTCTCGGTCGCTCCTTCGGTCCCTGCGCCGGCCCAGCCGGCGGTGTCTGTGCCCGCTGTGGTGGCCAGCGCCGCCGCGGTGCCCGCACCGCCAGCCCCGGGCACGCTGTTGAGCATTGCCGCCACGGGGGAGTCCTGGGTCGAGGTCGTCAATGGTTCGGGCAGCGTCGTGATCCAGCGCATGCTGCAGGCCGGTGATGCTGTCGATTTTTCGAGCGCACCGCCTTACACCGTGGTGCTGGGCCGCGCCGAAGCGGCGCAGGTCACCGTGCGCGGCAAGCCCTTTGATGTGACGCGTTACGCCCGCAACAACGTGGCCCGATTCGAGGTGAAATGAAGATGGACGCCTGGGTGCAATCCGCCTCGTCGTGTGAGCCGATCCCGCTGACGCAGGCGCGGCCCCGCCGCACCCGCCAGGGTGTGGTGGCCTGGGGTGACCACCGCGTGACGGTGGGCGGCAATGCGCCGGTGCGTGTGCAGTCCATGACCAACACCGACACGGCCGACGCCGTGGGCACCGCGATCCAGGTGAAGGAACTGGCCCTGGCCGGCTCCGAGCTCGTGCGCATTACCGTCAACAACGACGAGGCCGCCAGGGCCGTGCCCTACATCCGCGAACAGCTGGACCGCATGGGCGTGAACGTGCCGCTGATCGGTGACTTCCACTACAACGGCCACCGCCTGCTGAGCGACCACCCGGCCTGTGCCGAGGCACTGTCCAAGTACCGCATCAACCCCGGCAACGTGGGCCGCGGCGACAAGGGCGACCGCCAGTTCGCGCAGATGGTCGAGATCGCCGCGCGCCACGACAAGGCCATCCGCATCGGCGTGAACTGGGGCAGCCTCGACCAGGACCTGCTGGCCCGCCTGATGGATCAGAACGCTGGCCGCAGCGAACCCTGGGAGGCGAAGCAGGTGATGTACGAGGCGCTGATCACCTCGGCGCTCGAGTCCGCAAAAAAGGCGGAAGAAATCGGCCTCAACGGCAACAACATCGTCCTGTCGTGCAAGGTCAGCGGCGTGCAGGACCTGATCGCGGTCTACCAGGCGCTTGCGCAGCGCTGCGACTACGCGCTGCACCTGGGCCTGACCGAAGCCGGCATGGGCACCAAGGGCGCGGTGGCCTCGGCCGCGGCGCTGTCGGTGCTGCTGCAGCAAGGCATCGGGGACACCATCCGCGTCTCGCTCACGCCGCAACCGGGCGAGGCGCGCACGCAGGAGGTGGTGATCGCGCTGGAGATCCTGCAGGCCCTCGGCATGCGCGCCTTCGTGCCCTCGGTCACGGCCTGCCCGGGCTGTGGCCGCACCACCAGCACCACCTTCCAGGAACTGGCCAAGCAGATCGACGACTACCTGCGCAGTTCCATGCCGGTCTGGCGCGCGCGCTACCCGGGCGTGGAAAACCTCAAGGTGGCCGTGATGGGCTGCATCGTCAACGGTCCCGGCGAAAGCAAGCACGCCGACATCGGCATCAGCCTGCCGGGCACCGGCGAAGCACCGGCCGCCCCGATCTTCATCGACGGGCAGAAGGCCATGACGCTGCGCGGTGACGGCATCGCGCGCGAGTTCCAGACCATCGTCGAAAACTACATTGAAAAACGGTTCGGCGAGCACGCCTGAGCCGCGACACACCATGGCCGAGAAACTGACCGCCGTCAAAGGCATGAACGACATCGCCCCTCCCGCGTCCGCGCACTGGGAGTGGCTCGAAGACACGCTGCGCGCGCTGATGCGCCGCTATGGCTACCGCAACCTGCGCACGCCCATCGTGGAGCCCACGGCGCTGTTCGTGCGCGGACTGGGCGAGGTCACCGACATCGTCGAGAAGGAGATGTACTCCTTCGAGGACCGGCTCAACGGCGAGCAGCTCACCCTGCGGCCCGAGAACACCGCCGGCGTGGTGCGCGCCGCGCTGGAGCACTCGCTGCTGTACGACGGCGGCAAGCGCCTGTACTACATGGGCCCGATGTTCCGCCACGAGCGGCCGCAGCGCGGGCGCTACCGGCAGTTCCACCAGTTCGGCGCCGAGGCCCTGGGTTTTGCCGGTCCTGACGTGGATGCCGAGCTCATCGTGCTGGCCTGCGACCTCTGGGCCGAGCTCGGCCTCACCGGCATCGAGCTCGAGATCAACAGCCTGGGGCAGCCGCCGGAGCGGCTGGCGCACCGCCAGGCGCTCATCGCCTACCTCGAAGGCCACGCCGACCAGCTCGACGAAGAGGCCAAACGCCGCCTGCACAGCAACCCGCTGCGCATCCTGGACACCAAGAACCCGGCCATGCAGGATCTGGTGAACGCCGCGCCGCGCCTGATGGACCACCTGGGCGCCGAGTCGCTCGACCACTTCAACCGCCTGCGCGGCCTGCTCGACGCGCACGGCATCGCCTACCGCATCAACCCGCGCCTGGTGCGGGGCATGGACTACTACAACCTCTCGGTGTTCGAGTTCGTCACCACACAACTGGGCTCGCAGGGCACGGTGTGCGCCGGCGGGCGCTACGACGGCCTGTTCGAGCAGATCGGTGGCAAGGCCGCGCCCGCCGTGGGCTGGGCACTCGGCATGGAGCGCATCCTGGAGCTGCTGAAGGAGCAGGGCAGGCTGCCCGAGCAGCCCGCGCCCGATGCCTATGCGGTGGTGCCCGATGCGGCGCACGTGCCGCGGGTCATGCCGGTGTTGCGCGCGTTGCGCCGCCTGGGCGTGAACGTGCAGATGCACGCGGGCGGCGTCGACGGCATGGGCAGCATGAAGTCGCAGTTCAAGAAGGCCGACGCGAGCGGTGCGCGCTTCGCGTTGATCTTCGGCGAGCAGGAAATGCAGCAGGGCGCGGTGGCGCTCAAGCCCTTGCGCGGTCCGCGCACCGACGCCGGTGCCGACGCGGCACAGAGCCTGTTACCGCTCGCGGCGGTGGCGGACTGGGCGGCGCGTTTGCGCCAGGCCTGAGCGCCAGCGGGTTCGCACCCGCAGGCCATGGGCATTCGCCCGGGCCGCCCGCCTACAATCCCCCGTTGCGCACGCAGTGCACGAATCTCCAGAAGTACATTCACCATGGCCAAACACCTCGACCTTGAAGAGCAGGAACAGCTCGACCAGATCAAACATTTCTGGGCGACGTACGGCAACCTCATCAGCTGGGTGCTCATCGTCGTGTTCGGCTCGTTCGCGGCCTGGAACGGCTGGAACTACTGGCAGCGCACGCAGGGCGTCAAGGCCGCCGCGCTGTACGACGAAGTCGACCGCGCCGCCCTGGCGCGCGATGCCGAGCGCATGGAGCGCGCGCTGGCCGACATGCAGGCCAACTTCGGTGGCACCACCTTTGCCAGCCAGGCCGCGCTGCTCGCGGGCAAGACCCTGTTCGAGGCCGGGCAGATCGACAAGGCCCGCGCCGCATTGACCTGGGCGGCCGAGAAATCGGGCGACGCGTCCTACCAGGCCGTCGCGCGCCTGCGCCTGGCTGCGCTGGACATCGAAGCCAAGGCCTATGACCAGGCGCTCAAGACGCTGGAAGCACCCGTGCCCAAGTCGTTCGAGCCCTTGGTGGCCGACCGCCGCGGCGACGTGCTCATGGCGCAAGGCAAGGCCGACGAGGCCAAGGCCCAGTACCAGAACGCCTGGCGCGCCCTGGGCGGGCGCACCGAATACCGGCGGCTGGTCGAGGTCAAGCTCGCGGCCCTGGGTGTTGACATTTCCACCCTCACACCGACCGCGCGTTGAAACCCATGTCCACCCGCACACACCGCACACCCATGATGCCCTGGCGCCGTCTTCTCCCCATCGTTGGCCTGGTGACTGTCGGCCTGCTGGCGGCGTGCTCGTCGGGCACCAAGAAACCCCAGCCCACCGAACTGCCGCCCGTGGCCGCGCTCATGGGCACCCGCCTGGCCTGGTCTGCCCAGGTGGGCGAGGGGCATGCGTCGCTCGTGCCTCTCGCGGTGGCCGGTCGCGTGTTCGTTGCAGGCAAGTCGGGCACCGTGGCCGCGCTCGACGCCGCCACCGGCAAGGACGTGTGGCGCCTGAATCTCGCCACGCCCCTGGCCGCCGGCGTCGGCTCCGACGGCCAGATGGCGGCCGTGATCACCGGCAACAACCAACTGGTGGCGATCGCCGACGGGCGCGAGCTCTGGCGCGTGCGCCTGCCCGCGCGTTCGTTCACCACGCCCCTCGTGGCCGGTCAGCGCGTGTTCGTGCTCACGGCCGATCGCACGGTGACCGCCTTTGACGGCAAGACCGGCGCGCGGCTCTGGAGCCAGAACCGCCCGGCCGAGCCGCTGGTGCTGAGCCAGACCGGTGCGCTGCTGGCCGTGGGCGACACGCTGGTGGCCGGCCTGTCGGGCCGCCTGGCCGGTCTGAACCCGGTCAATGGCGCGGTGCGCTGGGAAGCGCCCGTGGCCAACGCGCGCGGCACCAACGAGGTCGAGCGCCTGGTGGACATCGTGGGCCCGGTCAGCCGCATCGGCAACAGCGTCTGCGCGCGCGCCTACTCCGCCGCCGTCGGCTGCGTGGACGCCAGCCGCGGCACCGTGGCCTGGACGCGCCCCGCCCAGGGCACGACCGGCGTGCACGGCGACGACCGCCTGGTGTTCGGCAGCGAAACCAATGGCCGCTTCCAGGCCTGGCAGCGCGGCACGGGCGAGCCCGCCTGGGGCATCGACCGCCTGAAGTACCGCGGCCTGAGCGCCCCCCTGGCCGTGGGCCGCGTGGTCGCGGTCGCGGACGCGAGTGGCCTGGTCCACCTGGTGTCGCGCGAAGACGGCAGCGAAATGACCCGCCTCACCACCGACGGTTCGCCCATCGAGGCCGCGCCGGTGCTCGCGGGCGACGCGCTCGTGGTGCAGACGCGCAACGGCGGCGTCTACGCCTGGCGCCCCCAGTGATGCCCGCCACGAACACCGTGTTCGTGACCTCCTGAACGAAAGTTGCTCCCGTGAAACCCGTCATCGCCCTGGTGGGCCGTCCCAATGTGGGCAAGTCCACCCTGTTCAACCGCCTGACGAGTACGCGCGATGCCATCGTGGCCGACTTCGCCGGCCTCACGCGCGACCGCCACTATGGCAATGGCCGCCAGGGTGCGCGCGAATACATCGTGATCGACACCGGTGGCTTCGAGCCGGATGCCACCGACGGCATCTACAAGGAGATGGCCAAGCAGACGCGCCAGGCCGTGGCCGAGTCCGACGTGGTGATTTTCGTCGTTGACGCCCGCGCCGGCATCAGCGCGCAGGATCACGAGATCGCCGGCTACCTGCGCCGCCTGGGCAAGCCCACTTTGCTGGTGGCCAACAAGGCGGAGGGCATGACCCAGGGCCTGCAGTTCGTGGAGTTCTTCGAACTCGGCCTGGGCGAGGTGCTGCCGGTGTCAGGCGCCCACGGGCAGGGCGTGCGTTCCATGCTGGATGCGGCGCTGGAACGCATCCCCGGCCTGCCGCCCGAAGACGAGGAAGCGCCCGAGGCCGAAACCGGCGTGATCCGCCTCACCGTGGCGGGCCGCCCCAACGTGGGCAAATCGACCCTGATCAACGCCTGGTTGGGCGAGGAGCGCCTGGTGGCCTTCGACTTGCCGGGCACCACGCGCGACGCCATTTCGGTGCCGTTCGAGCGCTCGGGCCAGAAATTCGAGCTGATCGATACCGCCGGCATCCGCCGCAAGGGCAAGGTGTTCGAAGCGATCGAGAAGTTCTCGGTGGTCAAGACGCTGCAGGCGATCGAAAACGCCCACGTCGTCCTGTTGCTGCTCGACGCCACCCAGGGCGTGACCGACCAGGACGCCCACATCGCCGGCTACATCCTGGAAAGCGGTCGTGCCGTGGTGCTGGCGATCAACAAATGGGACGCCGTCGATGCCTACCAGCGCGAGCAGATCGAGCGCCAGATCGAAACCCGGCTGGCCTTCCTCAAGTTTGCGTCGCTGCACCTGATCTCGGCCCGGAAGCGCCAGGGCCTGGGGCCGGTCTGGAAGTCCATCACCCAGGCCCACGCCTCGGCCATGCGCAAGATGTCGACCCCGGTGCTCACGCGCCTGCTGCTCGAGGCGGTGGCCTTCCAGGCGCCCACCCGCAGCGGCATGTTCCGCCCCAAGATGCGCTACGCCCACCAGGGTGGCATGAACCCGCCGGTGATCGTGATCCATGGCAATTCGCTGGAACACGTGCCCGACGCCTACCGGCGCTACCTTGAAGGGCGCTTTCGCAAGGCCTTCGACCTGGTCGGAACCCCCCTGCGCATCGAGTTCAAGACCTCGGCCAATCCCTTCAAGGAGTAGGAATTTCAGCCCCGCGCCGGTGTTGCACCGGTGCTGTGGTATGGTCCATTCTTCATCAACTTACATTGAACACGGAGCATATCGTGAGCAATAACAAAGGCCAGCTCTTGCAAGACCCTTTCCTGAACCAGCTTCGCCGGGAGCATGTGCCCGTGTCGATTTATCTGGTCAACGGCATCAAGCTGCAGGGTCAGATCGAATCGTTCGACCAGTACGTGGTTCTGCTGCGCAACACCGTCACGCAGATGGTCTACAAGCACGCCATTTCCACCATCGTGCCGGGCCGCCCGGTGCAGTTCTCGGCCGTCGGCACGGACGAGCCGGCCGCCTCCTGATTCAGCGCCTGTATCACACCCGGCCCGTGCAGCCGAGCTGCCGGGCCCGCAGCGCCTCGGGCGTTGCCGCCGAACCGATTTGAACCCGTCCGTCCCCACCCCCTCGTCCACGCCATCGGTCATTCTGGTGGGCGTGGATTTTGGTGTGCCCCACTTCGACGCCGGCCTCGAAGAACTCGGGCTGCTGGCCCAGACCGCCGGGTACACGGTGGCCGAGCGCGTGAGCTGCAAACGCCGCGCACCCGATCCCGCCCTGTTCGTGGGCTCGGGCAAGGCCGACGAGATCAAGCTGCTCGCCCAGTCCACCGGTGCTTCCGAGGTGCTGTTCGACCAGTCACTGAGCCCGGCCCAGCAGCGCAACCTGGAACGCCACCTGGGCCTGCCGGTCAACGACCGGACCCTGCTGATCCTGGAAATCTTCGCGCAGCGCGCGCGCAGCCACGAAGGCAAGCTGCAGGTCGAGCTCGCGCGACTGCAATACCTCTCGACCCGCCTGGTGCGGCGCTGGTCGCATCTGGAGCGCCAGAGCGGCGGCATCGGCATGCGCGGCGGCCCGGGCGAAACCCAGATCGAGCTGGACCGCCGCATGATCGGCGAGGCCATCAAGCGCACCAAGGAGCGGCTGGAGAAGGTCAAGAAACAGCGCTCCACCCAGCGCCGCCAGCGAGAGCGCCGCGACACCTTCTCGATCTCCCTGGTGGGCTACACCAACGCGGGCAAGTCCTCGCTGTTCAACGGCCTCGTGAAGGCGCGTGCCTACGCGGCCGACCAGTTGTTCGCCACGCTCGACACCACGACCCGCCAGCTCTACCTCGGCGAAGCCGGCCGCTCGGTGTCCTTGTCGGACACCGTGGGTTTCATCCGCGACCTGCCGCACGGCCTGGTCGACGCGTTTGCGGCCACGCTGCAGGAGGCGGCCGACGCCGACCTGCTGCTGCACGTGGTCGATGCGTCCAACCCCTCGCACCCGGAGCAGATTGCCTCGGTGCTCGGCGTGCTCAAGGACATCGGCGCCGACCAGGTGCCGCAGATCCTGCTGTTCAACAAGCTCGATGCGATGGACCCGGCCAGCGTGCCGCTGGTCCTGAGCGATGCGATGGAACTGGAAGGGGTGTCCGTTCCTCGAATCTTCGTGAGCGCGCGCACCGGAGCCGGTCTGCCCGAGCTGCGTGCCTTGCTCGCCGCGCGCGTGCTGGAACAAAAGGCGGGGCCTGGCCCCATGACCCCCGGGCCATTCCCGGAAATCGACGAGCCGGTGTCCTGATTGGGCACAATGTGATGGTTTTGAATCGACAAAGAGTTGGCAACCCATGGATGTGAATCTGCAAACCCCTGCCCGCGGCGCTGAACAAGGCGCCCGCCACACTCGCCGCCGTGGCTGGCGGGGGCTGTGGGGCATGTTCAATCTGAACGATCCACGCTGGGGTCGGGGCGATGACTCGACCCGCAACGAAGGCTCGAAGGACGGCCAGGACCCTGCCCGCGACGACGAGACGCGCGGCTCGCAGCGTCCGCCGCGTGGCCAGGGCCCGAACCAGGGTCCGCCCGACCTCGACGAACTCTGGCGCGACTTCAACCGCAAGCTCGGTGGCCTGCTGGGCAACAAGGGCCGTGGCGGCGGGCAGGGCGGCGGCAACGGATCGGGTGGTGGTGGCATGCCGGGTTTCACGCCCAGCCCCAAGACCACCGGCATCGGCGCCGGTCTCATTGGTGGCGTGGCGCTGCTGATCTGGCTGGGCACCGGCTTCTTCATCGTGCAGGAAGGCCAGCAGGCCGTGATCACGCAGTTCGGCAAGTACCACAGCTCCGTCGGGGCCGGTTTCAACTGGCGCCTGCCGTACCCGATCCAGCGCCACGAGACTGTGTTCGTCACGCAGATCCGCTCGGTCGATGTGGGCCGCGACAACGTGGTGCCTGCCACCGGCCTGCGCGAATCCGCCATGCTGACCGAGGACGAGAACATCGTCGAGATCAAGTTCGCGGTGCAGTACCGCCTGAACGACGCGCGCGCCTTCCTGTTCGAGAGCCGCGACCCGGATGCCGCGGTCGTCAAGGTCGCCGAGACCGCGGTGCGCGAGGTGGTCGGCAAGATGAAGATGGACGCCGCGCTTGCCGAAGAGCGCGACCAGATCGCGCCACGCGTGCGCGCCCTGATGCAGACCATCCTGGACCGCTACAAGGTCGGTATCGAAGTGGTCGGCATCAACCTGCAGCAGGGCGGCGTGCGCCCACCCGAGCAGGTGCAGGCCTCGTTCGACGACGTGCTCAAGGCCGGCCAGGAGCGCGAACGCGCCAAGAACGAGGCCCAGGCCTACGCCAACGACGTGGTGCCGCGCGCCCGTGGCGCGGCCTCGCGCCTGACCGAAGAGGCCGAAGGCTACCGCGCCCGCATCGTGGCGCAGGCCGACGGTGATTCGCAGCGCTTCCGCTCGGTGCTCACCGAGTACCAGAAGGCACCGCAGGTGACCCGCGAGCGCATGTACACCGATGCCATGCAGGAGATCTACAGCAACGTGACCAAGGTGCTGGTGGATTCCAAGTCGGGTTCCAACCTGCTGTACCTGCCGCTGGACAAGCTCATGCAGGCGACCGGCCAGCCCGCGCCGTCCACCGCCACGTCGCCCGTTGCCCCGGCACCCGGCGCCGGCACGGCCACCACACCCGCCAGCCGCAGCCTGGACAACGCCGCACGCTCGCGCGAGCGCGAGAGCCGCTGAGCGGCGCGTCAGCGATCAGAGAACAAGCCATGAACAAACTCGGTTTCATCATCACATCCTTCATCGTGGTCCTGGCCATCGCCAGTTCCACGCTGTTCGTGGTGGACCAGCGCCAGTTCGGCGTGGTCTTCCAGCTCGGCCAGATCAAGCAGGTCGTCACCGAACCCGGCCTGAACTTCAAGTTGCCGCCGCCGTTCCAGAACGTGTCTTACATCGACAAGCGCCTGCTGACGCTGGAGAGCACCGACACCGAGCCCACGCTGACCGCCGAGAAGCAGCGCGTGGTGATCGACTGGTACGTGCGCTGGCGCATCAGCGAACCGCAGGAATACATCCGCAACGTCGGCATCAACGAGCGCGCGGGCGCCCTGCAGCTCAACCGCGTGGTGCGCAACTCGTTCCAGCAGGAAGTCAACAAGCGCACCGTGAACGAACTGCTGTCCACGCGCCGCGAGCAGCTCATGGCCGACGTCAAGCGCGAGGTGCTGGCCGCCGTGCGCGGCGCCGACAAGCCCTGGGGCATGGACGTGGTCGACGTGCGCATCACCCGCGTGGACTACGCCGAGAGCATCACCGCCTCGGTCTACCAGCGCATGGAAGCCGAACGCAAGCGCGTGGCCAACGAGCTGCGCTCCACCGGTTTTGCCGAGGGCGAGAAGATCCGCGCCGACGCCGACCGCCAGCGCGAGGTGATCGTTTCCGAGGCCTACCGCGACGCCCAGCTGATCAAGGGCGAGGGCGATGCCAAGGCCGCGGCCGCGTTCTCCGATGCGTTCGGGCGTGACCCGGCGTTTGCGCAGTTCTACCGCAGCCTGGAGGCCTACAAGTCGAGCTTCGCCAGCAAGTCCGACGTGCTGGTGGTCGACCCCTCGTCCGACTTCTTCAAGGGCATGCGCAGCAGCAACGTCGCACCGTCCCGATGAAGCCGGCGCGCTGAAGGGCCGGGCACACCATGTCCGAGCTGCTCTGGTCCGCGCTGGCCCTCGTGCTGATCTTCGAAGGCCTGCTGCCCTTGCTGGCGCCCACCCTGTGGCGCCGCGTCTTCACCGACATGCTGCGCCTGCGCGACGGGCAGCTTCGCTTCTTCGGCCTGATCAGCATCGCCAGCGGCGCCGTGCTCTGGTGGTGGCTGAACTGACGGTCCTGCGCTTTTCCCGCGCTTTTCCATCGACGTGATCCGCCATCGGCGGGGGCCCCTCGGGGGGCCGGTAAAATCACGTTTTTAACAGCTCCTGAAAACATCCATGTCTGCCTGGGTCCTCCCGGATCACATAGCCGATGTCCTGCCTTCCGAGGCGCGGCACATCGAAGAACTTCGCAGGGGTTTGCTGGACACCGCCCGGGGCTACGGCTACGAGCTGGTGATGCCGCCGCTGCTGGAGCACCTGGAATCGCTGCTCACCGGCACCGGTGAAGCCCTCGATCTGCAGACCTTCAAGCTGGTCGACCAGCTCTCCGGGCGCACGCTGGGCCTGCGCGCCGACAGCACGCCGCAGGTGGCCCGCATCGACGCCCACCTGCTCAACCGCCAGGGCGTGGCCCGCCTGAGCTACTGCGGCCCGGTGGTGCACACGCGCATCGACCGCCCCCTGGCCAGCCGCGAGCCGCTGCAGTTCGGCGCCGAGATCTACGGCCATGCCGGCCAGGAGGCCGACCTCGAGGTGATCGAGCTGGCGCAGGCCTGCCTGCGCGGCGCGGGCGTGAGCGGCCTGCAGCTCGACATGGCCGACGTGCGCGTGATCGACGCGGTGCTGGCTCCCGTCGTGCTGAGCGCCGCGCAGGAAGCCCGCATCCACGCCGCGCTCAACGCCAAGGACGTGGCCGAGCTGGAGGTGCTGGCGCGCGACCTGCCCGCGGCCGTGCGGCGCGACCTGTGCGCATTGCCACGCCTGTTCGGTGGCGTGGCCGTGCTCGACGAGGCACAGCGCAGCCTGCAACCGTCGCCGGCGCTGCACGCGGCGCTGGCGAGCCTGCGCTGGCTGGCCTCGCACGCGCAGGGCATGGAGGTGTCGATCGACCTGGCCGACCTGCGCGGCTACGCCTACTACACCGGCATGCGCTTCGCGCTGTTCGCCCGCATGCCCGAAGGCCGTGCCGGCCATCAGGCGCTCGAGCTGGCGCGCGGTGGCCGCTACGACGAAGTGGGCGCCGTGTTCGGCCGCAACCGCCCGGCCGTCGGCTTCAGCCTGGACCTCAAGGAACTGGTGGCGGCGGTCGCGCCGCGCCCCCTGGTGGCGGCGATCCGCGCGCCCTGGGGCATGGACGCCAGCCTGCGCGAGGCCATTGCCACGCTGCGGGCGCAGGGCCACACGGTGGTGTGCGTGTTGCCCGGCCACGAACATCAGGTCGACGAATTTCATTGCGACCGCGAACTGGTGCCCGATGCGGCCCGCCGCGGCGCCTGGACAGTGCAAACCCTTCAAACGGAAACCAGCAAATGACGAACAGCAGCAGCGCCGTGACCCCCGGGCGCAACGTGGTGGTGGTGGGCACCCAGTGGGGTGACGAAGGCAAGGGCAAGCTGGTCGACTGGCTCACCGAGACCGCTACCGGCGTGGTGCGCTTCCAGGGTGGCCACAACGCCGGCCACACGCTGGTCATCAACGGTGTGAAGACCGCGCTGCACCTGATCCCCAGCGGCATCATGCGCGCTGGCGTGAAGTGCTACATCGGCAACGGCGTGGTGCTGTCGGTGGGCAAGCTGTTCGAAGAAATCGCCGGGCTGGAGAAGGCCGGCGTGGAGGTGCGCTCGCGCCTGCGCGTGAGCGAGGGCTGCCCGCTGATCCTGCCGTTCCATGCCGCCATCGACATCGCGCGCGAAGCCGCCAAGGTCAAGGCCGGCACCGAGAAGATCGGCACCACCGGCCGCGGCATCGGCCCGGCCTACGAAGACAAGATCGCGCGCCGCGCGCTGCGCGTGCAGGACCTGAAGTACCCCGAGCGTTTCGCCGCCAAGCTGCGCGAGCTGCTCGACCTGCACAACCACCTGCTCACCAGCTACCTGCACTCGGCCGACATGGCCTGGGACGACAAGATCGCCGCGTACATGAAGGACGGCGCGATCCAGTTCGAGCCGGTCTACGCCGAGGCCATGCAGCAGGCCGAACTGCTCAAGCCCATGATCGCCGACGTCTCGCGCGAACTCAACGAGGCGCACCAGGCCGGCGCCAACCTGCTGTTCGAGGGCGCGCAGGGCACCTTGCTCGACATCGACCATGGCACCTACCCCTTCGTCACCTCCAGCAACTGCGTGGCCGGCAATGCCGCCGCCGGCTCGGGCGTGGGCCCGGGCCTGCTGCACTATGTGCTGGGCATCACCAAGGCCTATTGCACCCGCGTCGGCGGGGGCCCGTTCCCGACCGAGCTGGAGTGGGAGAAGGAAGGCACGCCCGGATGGCACATGGCCACGGTGGGCGCCGAGAAGGGCGTGACCACCGGGCGCAGCCGCCGCTGTGGCTGGTTCGATGCCGCGCTGCTCAAGCGCTCGGCCCAGGTCAACGGCCTCACCGGCCTGTGCATCACCAAACTGGACGTGCTTGACGGGCTCAAGGAGCTCAAGCTCTGCACCGGCTACGAGCTCGATGGCGAGGTCATCGACATCCTGCCCATGGGCGCCGAAGACATCGCGCGCTGCACGCCGATCTACGAAACCCTGCCGGGCTGGAGCGACTCGTCGGTCGGCGCGACCCGGTATGCCGACCTGCCGGTGAATGCGCAGCGCTACCTGACGCGCATCGCCGAGACCACCGGTGTGCCGATCCATATCGTCTCCACCAGCCCGGACCGCGACCACACCATCCTGCTGCACCACCCCTACCATGGGTGAAACCACCGGGGGCGGTATCCGGCCCTTCGTGCAAAATTCCCACCGATACCCCCACCCGGAGTCCGCATGCTGACCGAAGACGGCAAACACCTCTACGTTTCCTACGACGAGTACCACAACCTGATCGAGAAGCTCGCCCTCAAGGTCTACCAGTCGGGCTGGGAGTTCGACACCATCCTGTGCCTGGCGCGTGGCGGCATGCGCCCCGGCGACATCCTCTCGCGCATCTTCGACAAGCCGCTGGCCATCATGTCCACCAGCTCCTACCGCGCCGCCGCCGGCACCCAGCAGGGCAACCTCGACATCGCGCGCTACATCACCACGCCCAAGGGCGAGATCGCGGGCAAGGTGCTGCTGATCGACGACCTGGCCGACTCGGGCCACACGCTCAAGGCGGTGATCGACCTGCTCAAGAACAACTACAAGCCCATCACCGAGCTGCGCAGCGCCGTGATCTGGACCAAGCAGCTCTCGACCTTCACGCCGGACTACTCGGTGGAGTTCCTGCCCACGAACCCCTGGATCCACCAGCCGTTCGAAGGCTACGACAGCATGCGCCCCGCCCAACTGCTGGAAAAGTGGAAGCTCTGAACTGAATGAAAGACCTGTCCACCCGGCTGATACACCACCCCTACAAGCCCCCCGAGGGCTTCGAAGCCGTGGCACCCGGCGTGCACAAGGCGTCCACGGTCCTGTTCGCGAACGTCGAGGCGCTGCGCACCAAAGACTGGAAAGACAAGAGCGGCTATACCTACGGCCTGCATGGCACGCCCACCACCTTCACGCTCGAAGAGCGCCTGGCCACGATCGAGGGCGGTGAACATTGCCTGCTCGCGCCCAGCGGCCTGGCGGTGATGACCCTGGTGGACATGGCCCTGCTGCGCAGCGGCGACGAGCTGCTGATCCCCGACAACGCCTACGGCCCGGGCAAGGTGTTCGCCGAGGTGGAACTCGCCGCCTGGGGCATCACGCACCGCTTCTACGACGCCATGGACCCGGACGACCTGGCGCGCAAGATCGGGCCGGCCACGCGCCTGGTCTGGCTGGAGGCTGCGGGCTCGATCACGCTGGAATACCCGGACATCCCGGCCCTGGTCGCTCGTGTGCGCCATGCCAACGCCGCGCGCGCGGGCCAGCGGCCCATCGTCACCGCGCTCGACAACACCTGGGGCGCCGGTATCGCCTTCCAGCCCTTCGAGCAGGGCGTGGATGTGTCGGTGCAGGCCCTCACCAAGTACCCCAGCGGCGGCGCCGACGTGCTCATGGGCTCGGTGATCACGCGCGACCTGGCCCTGCACCGGCAGATCCTGCTGACCCGCATGCGCCTGGGCCTGGGCGTGGGCGCCAACGACGCCGAACTTGTGCTGCGCGGCCTGCCCAGCATGGCACTGCGCTACCACGCGCAGGACGCGAGCACGCGCGAGCTCGCCACCTGGATGCAGCAGCAGCCCGGCGTGGTGCGGGTGCTGCACCCGGCCTTGCCCGGTTCGCCCGGCCACGCCACCTGGCAGCGCGACGCCACGGCCGCGGCCTGCCTGTTCAGTGCGGTGTTCGACGCGTCCATCCCGCAGGCGCGCATCGACGCCTTCTGCGACCGCTTGAAGCTGTTCCGGCTGGGCTGGAGCTGGGCCGGACCGATCAGCCTGTGCGCGCCGTATCACCTGGCCTCGATCCGCACCCAGGGCTGGCAAGACGCCGGCGCTCTGGTACGCTTTGCCGTGGGCCTCGAATCCGTGCACGACCTGCGCGCCGACCTGGCGCAGGCCTTGAGCGCACTGCACGCCTGACCCCATCACTTCACCACCCACCGACCTGAAAGACTGACTTGGCCACTCCCAATTACGGATACGAAAAGCGCCAGCGCGAGCTTGCCAAGAAGAAGAAGAAAGAGGAAAAGCTCAAAGCCAAGGCCGCCGGGCGCCAGCACGGCGACGGCGACACACCGGAGGAACCGGACGCAGGTTCTCCGGACGCGCCGGGTGATGCGCCGGCCAGCGGCGACAGCGCGGCGGACTGAGCAGCCCGCCGACCCGTCCCGCCTGGGCCCCGCGTTCAGGCCGGGTGGGGCGACGCGGCCTCGGCAGCGATCAGTGAGCGCGCGGCGTCCGCCAGCGCCTGCGGCGACCGGTCCCGCAGCACCAGCGGCAGTGCCTGCGGAAACTGCCTGAAGTTGCGCGCGATGGACTGGGCGTACATCGGGTCGTAGTGCCGGGTCAGCAGCTCCAGCACCACCTCGGGCGTTCGGCCCTCGTGCACCCGGGTGGTCCAGGTCGACACCAGTTCCTTGCCCCGCAGCTCGGTCAGCGCCTCCAGGCGTGAGCAGAACGACACCGGGTCCTGCACGAAGAAGCCGTAGTCCTCCAGCAGCAGCGCCACACGTTGCTCGTCGCCCAGCTGCAGGTCGATGCAGGGGCTGGCGCGCATGGCGTCGATCAGCGCGTCGGGCACGCGCACATTGCCGACCTTCTTGCTTTCACTCTCCACATAGACCACGCGCGCCGGGTCGAAGCCGCGCAGCGCATCCCAGATCAGTGAGTCAAACCGCTTCTGGCTCGGTTGCGGCTGGCCGGGGATGTGGCCCAGCACCGAGCTGCGGTGGCTGGCCAGGGCCTCGAGATCGAGCACCTGCGCGCCTTGCGCGGCCAGGGCATGCAGCAGTCGCGTCTTGCCGCTGCCCGTGGGGCCGCAGACCACGCGGTAGGACAGCCCCTGGGCCAGCGCGGGCAGGGCGTCGACCAGCGCCGCGCGCCAGGCCTTGTAGCCGCCTTCGATCAGCGTGACGTGAAAACCGATGGCGCCCAGGATGGTGGCCAGCGCGCCGCTGCGGTTGCCGCCGCGCCAGCAGTACACCAGCGGTTTCCAGGTGCGCGGCTTGTCGATCACCTCGCGTTCGATGTGGGCCGCGATGTTGCGCGCCGACAGGGCTGCGCCGCGCTTCTTGGCCTCGAACGGGTTGACCTGCTTGTACATCGTGCCGATATCGATGCGCTGCTGGTTGTCCAGCGTGGGCCAGTTGACGGCGCCCGGGACGTGGTCGAGCGCGTATTCGTCTTCGGTGCGCGCGTCGATCAGGGTGTCGAAGTCGGCGAGGCGGGCCAGCGCGTCCGCGGCGCTCAGGGTGTGTACGGGCATGCCCGATTATCGGGGTGCGAGCAGTTTGCGCAGTTCGGGCCAGACGTTGTCGCGCATCGTGGCCTGGGCCGCCTCGTTGGGGTGGATGCGGTCGGCCTGGAACAGCGCGGTGGGGTCCTTCGTGTCGGCCACGCCCTTGAGGAAGAAGGGCACCAGCGCGGTCTTCTCGGCCCTGGCCACGGTGGAGAAGACCGCGCGGAACTCCTGGCCGTACTTCGCGCCGTAGTTGGGCGGCATCTCCATGCCCAGCAGCAACACCTTGGCGCCGGCCTCGCGCGAGAGCCGCGCCATGGTGGCGAGGTTGTCGCGCGTCATGTCCAGCGGCAGGCCGCGCAGCGCGTCGTTGCCTCCGAGTTCGATCACCACCAGCGCGGGCTTGTGCTGCTGCAGCAGCGCCGGCACGCGCGAGCGCCCGCCCGAGGTGGTGTCGCCACTGATGCTGGCGTTGACCACGCGGGCGCGCAGCTTGTCCTTCTTCAGGCGCTCGTCCAGCAGGGCCACCCAGCCGGTGCCGCGCTTGAGGCCGTATTCGGCGCTGAGCGAATCACCCACCACCAGGATCAGCGGGTCTTTCGTGTCCTGGGCCTGGGCGGAGCCGAAAGACCCTGTGGCGGCGAGCGCGCACGACACCAGGGCCAGCGCGTTAAAGTGGCGGCGTTTCAACTTGAGAAGTCCTTCCATGTCCGATGTGATGATTGCGGTCCAGCATGTGTTCAAGTCGGTCACCGACTCCACCGGGTCGCTGACCATTCTGCGCGATATCGATTTCACCCTGAACAAGGGCGAAACCGCCGCCATCGTGGGCGCGTCGGGCTCGGGCAAGAGCACGCTGCTGTCGATCGTTGCGGGTTTGGACACGCCCACCAGCGGCACAGTTCACATCGACGGCGTCGATTTGTTCGCCATGGACGAAGACCAGCGCGCCGCGCTGCGCTCGCAGAAGGTGGGCTTTGTGTTCCAGAGCTTCCAGCTGCTGGGCAACCTCACCGCGCTGGAAAACGTGATGCTGCCGCTGGAACTGGCCGGCCGGCGCGATGCGCGCGCCACCGCCACCCACATGCTGCAACGCGTGGGCCTGGGCGAGCGCCTCGCCAGCTACCCCAAGGTGCTCTCGGGCGGCGAGCAGCAGCGCGTGGCGCTGGCGCGCGCCTTCGTGGTGCAGCCCGCGGTGCTGCTGGCCGACGAGCCCACCGGCAGCCTGGACTTCGCCACCGGCGGCAAGATCATGGAACTCATGTTCGACCTCAACCGCGAGCAGGGCACCACGCTCGTGCTGGTCACGCACGACCGCGCCATCGCGCAGCGCTGCGAGCGCCGCATCACGATCGAGGCCGGCCAGGTGGTGGCCGAGGCCGCTCTGTCCGCCTGAGGTTTCAGCGCCCGGCGCCGGCGCGCAGCTGCTGCACGTCCAGCGCGCTCACCGGCGCCGCCGCGTTGCCCCATTGGGTGCGCACGTAGGTCAGCACGTCGGCCAGGTCCTGGTCGCTGAGTTCGAGCACGAAGGGCGGCATGCCGAAGGGGCGCGGGTGGCCCGCGGTGGCGGGGCCGAATCCGCCGTTGAGCACCGTCTGCACCAGGTTGGCTGGTGAACCCTGCAGCACCGCGCGGTTGCCCGCCAGTGGCGGGTAGACGGCCACGCCCTCGCCACGCTCGCCGTGGCACTGGGCGCAGTGCTGTTCGTAGCGCTGGCCGCCGGCGCTCAGGGCGCGCGTGTCGGGCGCCTTGGGTTCGGGCTGGCGCGCCGCCGCGGTGAGGGGCAACTTCTGGAGGTACGCCGCCATGGCGCGCAGGTCGGCGTCGGCCCAGCGCTGCGTGCTGTGCTGCACCACCTCGGCCATCGGGCCGGTGGCGATGGCGCCGTTGGCGGCGCGCCCGGTCTGGAGCAGCGCCACGATGTCGTCGACGGCCCAGTCCTGCACACCGCCCTGCGCGGGGTCGAGCAGGGACGGGGCGAGCCAGTTCTGCATCGGGATCAGCCCGCCGGAGAGGCTCAGCATGTCGCCGTTGCCGCCCAGGGCGTTGCGCGGCACGTGGCAGGCGCTGCAGTGGCCCAGGCCGTTGACCAGGTAGGCGCCGCGCCGCAACGCGTCGGTGGCGCCCGCGTCGCGCGCGGCCGCGACGGGGTCGGCCTCGTCGAAGTACAGCGCGCGCCAGACCCGCAGCGCCATCTGCGTGTTGTATGGCCAGCGCAGTTCGTGTGACGGCACCGGCGCGTCCACCGCCGGCAGGCTGCGGAAGTAGGCGAACAGCGCGTCGCTGTCCGCGCGCGCGATCTGCGTGGTGTTGTTGATCGGGAAGACCGGGTTGAGCCAGCGGCCGTCGCGCGACTGGCCGTGGTGCAGCGCGCGCCAGAAGTCGTCGGCGCTCCAGGCGGCCAGGCCGCTCGTGCCGGGTGTGAGGTTGCCGCCATACACCGTGCCGAAGGGCGTGGGAATGGCGCGGCCGCCCGCAAAGGCGGTGCCACCGCGCACCGTGTGGCAGCCCTGGCAGTTGCCTTGCACCGCCAGATACCGGCCACGCTCGATGGTGGTGGCGTCGTGCACCAGCGGGCTGGGCGCGGGTGCGACGGTGATGAGGTCGACCGGCCGGGCGAGCCAGGCCAGCGTGCCCAGCAGCGCGACCGCGACCAGGCCCGCGGCGGCCCAGGCCAGGCTGCGCCGGCTCATGGTCGCGCTCCCGGTGGCACGGCGCTGCCGCAGCGCAGGGGCAGCGGCTCGGCGGAGGGCGGCACGGCGCGGGTGGTCACGGGCATGGGCTGGCTGGCGAGCCAGGCGCTCACGGCCGCGATGTCGGCGGGCGCCAGGCGCTGGGCGATGTCGGCCATGCAGTCGGGCGCGTGGGCCTTGCGCTGGGCGTTGCGCCAGGCGCCGAGCTGGGCGTTGAGGTAGTCGCGCGGCAGGCCGAGCAGACCGGGCGTGGCCGGCAGCACGCCGGTGAGCGCGGCGCCGTGGCAGGCGGCGCAGGCCGGCA
>QZKF01000012.1 GCA_003599455.1 Comamonadaceae bacterium | reverse complement strand
CAGCCCCACCCCGCGCGCCGACTGCGCCCTGCCCCCGGCCGCACTGCGCGCCGCGCGCGAGGAGGGCGTGGACCTGGTGCCGGCGGTGCAGCGCCTGGGCGGCAGCCACAAGGCCTACACCCGGTTCCTCGAACGCTTCATCGACGACCACGCCCACCAGCTGGCCCTGCTGGAGGCGGCGCTCGCCGAGCACGACCTCAAGAGCGGCGCGCGCGTGGCGCACACCCTCAAGGGGCTGGCCGCCACGCTGGGCATCCCGGCGCTGGTGGAACGCTGCTTCCAGGCCGAGAAGGCGCTGGCGGCCGCGCGCGACAGCGCCGACAGCGCGCGCCCTCCGGTGCAGGCGCTGCTGGACTTTCCGCTCGCGGGCCTGCGCCGCCTGCTGCAGGCGCTGCAGGGCAGCGGCGAGGAATGCCCCACCGCCGCGGCGCGCCCGCTGGAGGGCTTCGCGGTGCTGGTGGTGGACGACAGCGAAATCCAGCTGGAGGTCACGGCGCACCTGCTCAGGCGGCTGGGCGCCGAGGTGGAGGCAGTGGGCTCGGGCGAGCAGGCCCTCGCGCGCCTGGGCGACCCGGCCCTGCGCTGCGACGCGGTGCTGATGGACGTGCAGATGCCCGGCATGGACGGGCTGGAAGCGACCCGCCGCCTTCGCGCCGGGCTGGGCCTGACGGCCCTGCCCGTGCTGGCGCTGAGCGCGGGCAGCCTGCCCGAAGAACGCGAGCTCGCGCTGGCCGCCGGCATGAACGCCTTCATCACCAAGCCGGTGGACAGCCAGGACCTGCTGCACGCGCTGGGCGGGCCGCTCGGACTGACACCCGCCCCGGCGCCCGCCGCGCCGCCCGTGCCCGCGGCCGACGCGCCCTGGGCCAGGCTGCACTGCATCGACCACGCCGCCGCGCTGGAGCGCCTGGGTGGCGACACCGAGCTGTTCCTGCGCACCCTGCGCCGCATGCTGGGCGAATTCGGCACGCTGCCGGCCGAAGCCACGCCCGCCGCGCTCGACGCGCCGGCGCGGCAGGCGCTGGCCTCGCGCATGCACAAGCTCAAGGGCGTGGCCGGCACGATCGAAGCGCGAACGGTGTACGCGCAGGCGCGCACGCTGGAAGACCTGCTGCGTGGTGAGGGCAGCGAACCCGCCATCGCCCGCGCGTGGCACGGCCTGGGCGCGGCGCTGGCCGAGCTCGACCTGGCCACGCGGTCGCTGCGCGATGCGGCGACGCCAGCCACACCGTCCAGCGAGGCCGCGCCGCCGCTGGACGACGGGCAGCTCGCGGCGTTCCGGCAGCTGCTGCTCAACCAGGACCTCGATGCGCTGAGCTTCTTCGCGGACCGCCAGGCGGCCTTGAGCCAGCGGCTCGGTACCGACACCACGCAGCGCATCGCGCAGTTGCTCGACGGCCTGGGCTTCGACGAAGCGGCGGGTCTCATTCCCGAGGACATGGGGGCATGAGCGCTCGGGACACCCCGCAAGAGCTCAGCCACACGCCAGGCTCGCTGCTCATCGTCGACGACGACCCGGCGATGGTGCAGGTGCTCGCGGCCACGGTGCGCGAGCTCGGCAAGCTGCGCTTCGCCACCAGCGGCCAGGCCGCCATGCGGCTGATCGGCGAGGCCCTGCCCGACGTGGTGCTGCTCGACGCCGACATGCCCGGCATGGACGGCTTCGAGGTGCTGCGCCAGATCAAGGGCGCGCAGACCACCCGCGACGTGCCCGTGATCATGGTGACCGGGCTGGCCACCGAAGCGCATGAAAAAACCGGCCTGGAACTCGGCGCCGCGGACTTCATCGCCAAGCCGTTCCGGCCCTCCATCGTGCTGGCGCGCGTGCGCACCCAGCTGCACCTCAAGCGGGTCTCCGACCAGCTCCGGGCCCTGTCGGCGATCGACCGCCAGAACCTCGACCACGCGCTGCTGGAGCTGCAGTCCCGCAACGTGCTGCTCACGCAGACCAGCGCCCAGCTCGAGCGCGCCCACCATGGCCTGCTGCAGTTCGTGAACGCCGCGTCGCACGACCTGCGCGAGCCGCTCAACACCATCACCCAGTTCTCGGGCCTGGTGCTCGACGACGCCGCGCCCCGGCTGGACGCCGGCCACCGGCAGCACCTGCAGCGCATCGTGCGGGCGGGCGACCGCATGAAATCGCTGCTGGACGACGTGGTGACCTACGCCCGCCTGCTCAGCGAAGCCCCGGCCGACAGCGGTTGCGTGGACCTGGACGCGGTGGCGCGCGACGTGCGGCACGCGCTGGCCGAGGCCCTCCAGGACAGCGGGCTGGTGCTCAGCTGGCAGGATCTGCCCACCGTGCGCGGCGCCCGTGCCAGCAGCGTCGAGGTGTTCCGCCACCTGGTGCTCAACGCCATCCGCTACGCCCATGCGCAACGCCCGCCCACCCTGGCCATCACCGCCCGCACGGACGGTGGCCTGGTGCACATCGCTTTCCAGGACAACGGCATCGGCATCGACGCCAGCCACTGGGAGCGGGTGTTCGAACCCTTCCGGCGCCTGCACCGCCGCGACGTGATCGCCGGCAACGGCATGGGCCTGACCATCGCGCGCCAGCTGGCGCAAGCCCACGGCGGCTCGTTGCGCATCGTGGCGTCCGGCCCGCAGGGTTCCACCTTCTGCCTGACGATGCCCGCCGCCGCGGACGATTACCATGAGGCTTCATCCCCTTCCACGACAAGGCAGCTCCATGGCATCTGAACCCACCCCACGCGTCGCCCTGGTCACGGGCGCGGGCAGCGGCATCGGCCGCGCCGTCGCGCTCGGCCTGCTGAAGGACGGCTTTCACGTCGTGCTCAGCGGGCGCCGGCCCGAGCCGCTGGCCGCCGTGGCCGACGAGGCAAAAGCCGCCGGCCAGCACGCCATCGCGATCCCGGCCGACGTGCGCGACGAGCAGAGCGTGCAGGCCCTGTTCGACGCGATCGAACGGCGCTTCGGCCGCCTCGACGTGCTGTTCAACAACGCGGGCGTGAACGCCCCGGCCGTGCCCATGGACGAGCTTCCGGTCGAGCGCTGGAAGGACGTGATCGACACCAACGTGACCGGCGTGTTCCTGTGCGCGCGCGCCGCCTTCGGCCTGATGCGCCGGCAGACCCCGCAGGGCGGGCGCATCATCAACAACGGTTCGATCTCGGCCCACGCGCCGCGCCCCTTCAGCAGCCCTTACACCGCCAGCAAGCACGCGGTGCTGGGCCTGACCAAAACCATCGCCCTGGACGGCCGGCCCTACAACATCGTGTGCAGCCAGATCGACATCGGCAATGCGCTGACCGAGCTGTCCGCGCGCATGACGCAGGGCGTGCGCCAGGCCAACGGCACGATGGCCACCGAGCCCATGATGGACGTGCAGCACGTGGCCGAAGCCGTGCGCTACATGGCCGGCCTGCCGCTCTCGACCAACGTGCTGAACATGACCGTGATGGCCAGCCAGATGCCGTTCGTGGGCCGGGGCTGAGCCGGCCCGACGGGCCGCTCAGGCCGCCGCGGCGGCGCTGCGCCGGGCCGGCGCCGCCACCGCCCGGGCCCGCTGGAGGAAGCCGAGGTTCACCGGGCTGTGCGGGCGCAGGGCCAGCCGTTCGTGGGCCAGCGCCTCGGCCAGGCCGAAGCGGCGCCCGCGCAGCGCGGCCTCGGTCAGGGTCCAGTCGATCACGTCGCGCTGCGCGTGGCTGCCCCCGAAGCGGTTGGCGATGCCGCGCGCGCGGTGCAGGTGCTGCACGGCCACCTCGAAGTCGCCGCGCCAGAAGGCGGCGAAGCCGGCCACCAGGTCGGCGCCCGTGTCGAGCGCCCAGCGCGAGGCCTCGCGGTCGTGCGGGGCTTCGCGCAGGCGCTGCTCCAGCCGCCGCACATCGGCCTCGCGGCCCGCGCCCAGCCAGGCCATCGCCGCGTGCCAGTCGTTGAACGGGTAGAGCGCGCCATCGGCGTGCGCGTCCCAGGCGGTCGCGATTTCGTGCCAGCGATCGCCCACGTCCACGCCGCTCATGGACAGGCGCCAGAGCAGTGCCGAGGCGTCGACCATGTCCACCGCCACCGCGCTGCGCCCGCTGCGGATGGGGCCGTCGTACAGCGCCAGCGCCTGGTCGGCCTGCCCGAGCTCCAGGTGGCACAGCGCGCGGTGCCACCAGTTGTGCACCTGGAAGAAGTTGTCGTCGCCCGACCAGTGCGGCTCGCGCGCCAGCATCCAGCCGATGCCGTCCTGGTGGCGCGCCTGCATTTCCATCACATGGGCCACGGCGTGGTGGGCCCAGCAGTCCAGCGGCTGCGCGTCGAGCGCGCTGCGACCCACGTCTTCGGCCTGCGCGTACTGGCCCGCTTCCTCCAGGCCGAAGGCGTACATGCCGAGCAGGATGGAGTGGCCCGGCATGTCGGCGCTCCATTGCGGCAGGGTGCGCGCCAGGCGGTCGCGCAGGCTGCGGGCGTTGGCGCGGAAGAAGTCGCACAGGTGGCCCACCTGCAGCGCCACGATGTCGAACGGGTGGCGCGTGTGGTGGTGGTCCAGCGCGAGGGCCGCGGCCGACCACTCGCCCTGCAGGATCAGCCCGATGGCCGCGCGGTGCGACCGCTCGCGCTCGTTCATGGGCAGCCCGGCCGTGGCCTGCAGCAGCTCGCGCGCGCCTGCGGCGGCGGCGGGTTCGGTGGCAATGGCCAGCAGGTGGGCCTTGAGCAGGTGGGCCATGGTGAAGTCCGGTGCGGCCGCGGTGGCGCGCTCCAGCGCGGCCATCGGGTCGCCGCGGTACAGGTTGAAGGCCGTGACGGCCTGCTCGTAATGGTGGGCTGCCTCGGCGGTGGCGCCGGTGAGGGTGTGGCCCTGTGCGTCGGTGATCATGAAAAACTCCTGGGTTGCGTGGCCGGTGCGCCGTGAATGGACGGAGGGCATTGCCTTGCGGGCACCGGTGGCATTAATCTAGGCGCCGCCGCGCCAGCGGACCATGCCCGCGGCGCCGGCTTTTGTTGCCGATACGCCTGCCATGACCACGCCCTCCCCCATCGATGCCTTGACCGACGTGCTGCACGCGCTGCGGCTGCGCGGCGCCGTCTTCATCGAGGCCGAGATCGGCGCGCCCTGGAGCGTGTTCTCCAAGGTCGGGCCCGAGGACTGCGCGGAATTCCACCCCGCGCCGCGCGAGGTGATCGCCTACCACTTCGTGTGCGAGGGCGAGATGGCGCTGCGCGTGGAGGGCGAGGCGCAAGCCGTGCAGGTGCGCGCGGGCGACCTGGTGATCCTGCCGCGCAACGACCGCCACCTGCTGGGCAGCGACCTGGACGTGCCGCCGCTGGATGTGGAGCAGCTCGAACACCAGCCCGGCGAAAGCGGCCTGGTGCGCCTCACGCACAAGGGCCAGGGGCCAACCACGCGCTTCTTCTGCGGCTACCTGGGCCACGACAACATCAACGACCCGCTCATCAACGCCCTGCCCCGGGTGCTGCACCTGAGCCTGCGCGACCCGGCCACCGCCCAGTGGATCGAGAGCTCGCTGCGCTTCGCCTCACAACCCAACGGCGTGGTGCTCGGCGTGCTGCCCAACCTGCTGGGCCGCCTGGCCGAGCTGCTGTTCGCCGAGGCCGTGCGCCAGTACCTCGCGCAGCAGCCCGCGGGCAGCACCGGCTGGCTGGCGGGCCTGGCCGACGCCAAGGTCGGCCGCGCCCTGGCCCTGCTGCACCGCGACCGGCAGCGCAACTGGACCACCGAGGCGCTGGCGCGCGAAGTGGGTTTGTCGCGCTCGGCCTTTGCCGAGCGTTTCGGCGCCCTGATGGACGAGCCCCCCATGCGCTACCTGGCGCGCCAGCGCATGCGCTACGCGGCGCAGCGGCTGCTGGAGAGCAACGAGCCGATCGCGCGCATTGCCGAGGCCGCGGGCTATGAGTCGGAACCGGCCTTTCACCGGGCGTTCAAGCGCGCGCACCAGATGGCGCCCGCGGCCTGGCGCCGGCAGCACGCGGCGCAGCCGCGCGACAGCGTGCACTGAACGCGCGGGCCGCTTCGCTCAGGCCACCGGCTCGAGCGTGAACTCGGCCACCGTGCCCACGCCGATCTGGCTGCGCAGGCGCACCGCGCCGCCGTGGTGGCGCACGATGCGCTGCACCATGCTCAGGCCGATGCCGCTGCCTTCGAACTGCGACGCGGCGTGCATGCGCCGGAACGGCTGGAACAGGTGGCGGGCCTTCGCCATGTCGAAACCGGCGCCGTTGTCGGTGACGCGGTACCAGGTGCGGCCCTCTTCCTGGAAACTGTCGACCCGGACGCGCGCCAGCGGCACGCGCGCGGAGTACTTCCAGGCGTTGTGCAGCAGGTTCTGCCAGACCTGCGCCACCAGGTCGGGGTCGCCCTGCGCGGGCGGCAAGGGGTCGAACTGGATCTCGATGGCGCGCCCGGTCTCGCCGCTGCGCACCAGGGTCCAGGTGTCGGCGGCCAGGGCCTGCATGTCGATGCGGCGGCGCTGCAGCGCATGCTGGTCGACCTGCGCCAGGTTGCACAGCGCATCGATCATCGCGTTCATGCGCCGCGTGGCCTTGTCCACCTGCTCGCTGTACTCCAGGGCCTCGTCGGTGTGGCCCAGCTTCAGGCGCTCGCGCATCAGCCCCATGAAGCCCTGGATGGCCAGCAGCGGCGCGCGCAGGTCGTGCGCCACGGCGCGCGTGAACTCGCGCAGTCGGTCTTCGCCGGGTTCGCCCGGGGGCACCGAATCGGGCGCGTCGCGGCGCGCCTGCGCCAGCTCGTCGTGCAGGGTCTGGTAGCCCTGGCGGAACACCGGGTCCTGCGCCATGCGCTCGGTCACGTCGCGCACGATGCACAGCACGATGCTGAGTTCGCCCACGCGCACCTTGTCGGCGCTGATCAGGCAGGCGCGCTGCTCGCCGCCGGCGCGGGTCACGGTCACGGGCAGCGCGTCCAGCAGGCCGTCGAGGTCGATGGCCCGGGCCATGCGCTTGAGCGCGTCCATGCCGATGTGGTGCGCCAGCGCGCGCAGCGGCTGCCCCACCACCTCGTGTTCGGCCAGCCCCAGCAGCGCGGCCACCGCCGGGTTGGCGTCCTGCACCACGCCGCTGTGGTGGTCCACCACCAGCATGGGCTCGGGGTTGCGCTGGAAGGTGCGCTCCAGCAGTTCCTCGGAACGCCGCAGCGACTGTTCGGCCGCCTCGCGCCGCGCGCGCTCGGCGGCCACGGCGCGCCCGCGCTGGCGCAGCGCGAGCGCGGCCAGCAGCAGCAACAGCGAGCCGCCCGCCGCGATCCACCAGGTCCATTGGCGCTGCTGCGCCAGGTCGCGCGCCATCGCCCGTTGTTCGGCGCTGGCAGGCTCCTCGTTGAGCCAGCGCTCCCGCAGCGCCGGCAGGGTGCCCTTGGCCTCCAGCCGGTCGAGCGCGCCCTGCAGGCGCTGGCGCAAGGCGTCGTTGTCGCGCGCCACGGCCAGCGAGTAGGTCTGCAGCCGCAGGTTGCTCAGGCCCGCAACCAGCCCGGTGACATCGCCTCGCGCGATCACCGGGTCGGCATAGGCGCGGGGCAGCAGCGCCATGTCGGCGAAGCCGAGCTGCACCGCCTGCAGGGCCGCCAGCGCATCGGGCGTGCGCACGTAGGTGGCCTCGATGCCGGAGAGCCACTTGCGCAGGCTCTCGCGCATGGGTTCGTGGTCCTGCACGGCGATGCGCGAACCTTGCAGGTCCTGCAGCGCGCGCGGCGCGGGCTTGCCCACCGGCAGGTACACCGCAAAGGCGGGCGCCGCATGGCCGGTGAGAAAGTGCGCCCAGGCGCGCCGCTCGGTGGTCTCGACCATCGCGATCACGTCCACCCGCTGCGCCTTGAAGGCTTCCACCGTGGCCGCCCAGGGCTGCAGGCTGATGGACACCTCGACACCGAGTTCACGCCCGAGCGCCTGCATCAGCTCGATCTGGAAACCCACGGGCTGACCGCTCGCGTCGAGCGACTCGAAGGGCGCAAACGCCGCGTCGCCGCCGTAGCGCAAGGGGGTCTGCGCCCCGGCCACCGGGCAGGCCGATGCCCAGGCCAGGGCCAGCGCGCACAGCCAGCGCCCGACCTGGCTGGCGAGCCATGAGGTGTCTCCCGTTTCCAATCGTCTGGCTTGTCTGGATCGCGGCATGCTGGGTGCACTGGGTGGGTGCCCCGTCCCCTGCGGACGACACCTTTGCTTACAGTGCCACAAAACAGCAGCCCGCAGGTGCTGGTGGCGCAGCAAGCGACTCCGCCTGTCGGATACGCCCCACAACCCGGGGACAAGGTCGCCGGTTCAGGCCTTCAGCGCAAAGCCCGCGACCTGCTTGTAGTTCTCGGAGATCGCGCGCAGCGCGTCCTGGCTGATCAGGTCGTCGATGTGGCGGAACGGCTGGCCGCCGCTGAGCTCGTCGGCTTTCATGATGATGGCGTCGGGCGGCACCGTGCGGTTGGTCTGCACCACGCGCGCCGTGACCGGCAGCCGCGCGTCCTGGTAGCGCTGCAGCGCGTGGCGCAGATCGCCGCCGCGCGCCTGTTCGGTGGCGATCTCGTCGGCCAGGGTGCGCGCGTCCAGCAGCGCCTGCGCCGAGCCGTTGGAGCCGCGCGGGTACATCGGGTGCGCCGCGTCGCCCATGAGCGTCACGCGCTCGAAGCTCCAGCGCGGCAGCGCGTCCTTGTCGACCATCGGGTACTCGAACACCTGCTGCGCCGAGCTGATCAGGGCCGGCACGTCGAGCCAGTCGTAGCGCCACGATTCGAAGGTCGGCAGGAAGTCGTCCAGCCGCCCGGGCTTGTTCCAGTCGTTCATGGCGGCCTGCGGGTCGCGGATCTCGGCCACCCAGTTGATGAGCTGGTTGCCCTGCCCGTCCACGTTGTCCACGATCGGGTAGATCACCATCTTGCCGGTGTCGATCGAGCCGATGCGGATGTAGCTCTTGCCGGTGAGGATGGGCTTGTGCACGCTCACGCCGCGCCAGGTGTTGATGCCCGCGAAGCAGACTTTGTCGTCCGGATGGAAGTGGCGGCGCACCGCCGAGTTCACGCCGTCGCAGGCCACCACCCAGCCGGCGCGCACCGGCGCGGGCTGGCCCAGGCCGGTGGGCTCGAAGCTCAGCGTCACGCCGTCGCGGTCCTGGCTCAGGCCGCTCACGCGGTGGCCGGTGTGCACATGTTCGCGGCCCAGGCGCTCCAGCGCTGCCTCGAACAGGATGCGGTGCAGCTTGCCGCGGTGGATGCCCAGCTCGGGCAGCGCATAACCCGCGTGGCGCCCGCGCGCCTCGCTGTAGACGAACTGGCCGTAGCGGTTGAAGAACACGCTCTCCCGGTTCTCGATGCCCACGGCCTCCAGCTGCGGCAACAGGCCCAGGTCGTTCAGTTCCTTCATGGCGTGCGGCAGCAGCGTGATGCCCACGCCGAGTTCCCGCACGTCGGCCACGCCCTCGTACACCTCGCAGGCGATGCCGCGCTGGTGCAACGCCAGCGCAAACGCCAGCCCGGCGATACCGCCACCCACCACCGCGATGCGCGATTCCACGGTCATGTTCAGTCCGCCTTGATGTTCTGGGTCTTGATCAGCTTCGCCCAGCGCTCGGCGTCCTGCGCCACCAGGCGGCCGAAGGCCTCGGGCGTGCCGCTGCTCGGGTCCATGCCCTGCGCGGAGAACGCCTTCTTCACGTCCTCGCTGGCGAGGATCTCGTTGATCTCGCGGTTCAGCGTGGCCACCTGCGCGGCGGGCATGCCCTTGGGCGCGAAGATGCCGTACCACATGTCCACGTTCACATTGCCGGTGCGGGCCTCGGCCAGCGTGGGCACGTCGGGCAGCAGGGGGTGGCGCTTGTCGCTGCCGATGCCCAGCGCCACCAGCTTGCCCGCGCGCACCTGCGGCAGCGCCACGTGGATCGGCAGGAACATGGCATCCACCTGGCCGCCCAACATGTCGGTCACGGCCGGGCCGGTGCCGCGGTAGGGAATGTGGGTGAGGAAGACACCGGCCGTGCTCTTGAACAGCTCCATCGACAGGTGGTGCGGCGTGCCCACGCCGGGCGAGGCGTAGTTGAGCCGGCCTGGCGCCTGCTTCGCGGCGGCCACGAGCCCGGCCGCGGTGCTGATGCCGCTCTTCGGGTGCGTCACCAGGATCAGCTGGCCCCAGCTCGTCAGGCCCACCGGCGTGAGGTCGCGCACCGGGTCGAACGCGAGCTGCGGGTACAGGCTGCGGTTCATCACCAGCGTGTTCACGCTCACCAGCAGGGTGTTGCCGTCGGGCGCGGCGCGCACCACGGCTTCGGTGCCGATGTTGCCCGAGGCGCCCACGCGGTTGTCCACCACCACCGGGCGTTTCAGGCGCTCGGCCAGCTTGGGGCCGACGGTGCGCGCGATCAGGTCGATGCCGGTGCCGGGCGTGAACGGCACGATCAGGCGCAGCGGCACGTCACCGCCGGCGGTCTGCGCCTGGGTCAGGCCAGCGCCGGCCAGCATCGCCAGGGCCAGCAGGCTGCGGCGGGTGCGTGAGGCGGGGTGGTTCATGGGGCGTCTCCGATTGTTAGCATGCCTACCAATTGGACACCCACCGCCCGGCCCCTGCCATCCGTAGAATCCCGAAGCCGCCCACCCGTCCACGCCATGCCCCTGCACAACCTCTACCAACGCCCCGGCTTCCTGCTGCGCCGCACCCACCAGATCTCGGCGGCGGTGTTCGAGAGCGCCTGCGCCACCGTGGGCCTGACGCCGGCGCAATACGGCGTGCTCACGGTGCTGGCCAGCGAGCCGGGCCTGGACCAGACGCGCCTGGCACGCGCCCTGGCTTTCGACAAGGTCACCGTGATGCGGGTGCTCAAGGGGCTGGAGGAGCGCGGCCTGCTGGAGCGGCGCATCTCCGAGCACAGCCGCCGGCAGATGGCGGTGGCGCTCACGCCCGCCGGCGAAAAGCTGTTGCAGCGCGCACGCGCCCCGGCCGAACGCGCCTACCAGCGCCTGCTCTCGCCGCTCACGCCGCCGCAGCGCGAGCAGCTCATCGTGTTGCTGCAGTTGCTCACCGACGGCCTGGCCGATGAGGCGCGCGCGCCCTTCGTGCCGCTGGAGCCCTCGCCCTCGGAAGCGCCGCGCCGCACCAAGTCTGGGCAGGCCGGCGCGCCCCGGCGCACCCCCCCGCGCGGCTGAGCCCTTGTTTTGGTGCACGACGGGCCCCGAACGGGGCTGGAACCGCTGGCACGCTTTCTGCTGAGCAGAACACCGCAAGAAGAGCGATCCGGGGTCCGCCCCATGTTGCTCGGCACTCAGGTGCACTAGGGTTCCGACCACGGCATGTTGCGTGGTGTCTGGTCCGAGAGTGTGCCGGCCTCATCGCAGGCTCCACGGAGGGACAAAAGCCCGGGAGAACGATCACAGATCGGTTCTTCCTGCGCGTCCCACCAACCCATGGAGTCCTCCGATGAAACGCAACGTCCTCTCCGCACCGAGCCTGCGCTCCACCTCCCGGCGCAACCATTTCCTCAAGCCCGCCCTGGGTCTGGCCCTCTCGCTGGCCACCGCAGGCGCCTTCGCGCAAGCGCCCGCGCCGATGAAGATCGCCACCGTGGTGTGGATCGGCTACGGCCCCTTCTACGTGGCCGAGGCGCTGGACCTCTACAAGAAGTACAACCTCAAGGTCTCGCTGCAGGTCTTCAACGACCCGGCGCTGATCCCCGCGGCCATCGCCTCGGGCGCGGTCGATGGCGGCATGCTGACCTACGACCAGGTGGTGGGCCAGGTGGCGGCCGGGCGCAGCATGAAGGTGGTGATGCCGATCGACTACTCCAACGGCGGCGACGCCATCGTGGCCGACGGCAGCATCGCCAAGGTGGCGGATTTCAAGGGCAAGAAGATCGGCTACAACCCGCTCTCGCCCTCGGACTTCCTGCTCTCCTACGCGCTCAAGACGGTGAACCTGAGCGAGAAGGACATCACCCCCGTGAGCATGACGCCCGAGTCGGTGCCGGCGGCCATGGCCTCAGGCCAGCTGCCGATCGGCGTGACCTATGAGCCCAGCCTGTCGCAGATCCTCGGCCAGGGCGGCGGCAAGAAGTTCAAGGTGGTGTTCTCGTCGAAGAACGCACCCGGCCTGATCGCCGACGTGCTGGTGTTCGACGACAAGGTCATCAAGGCCAAGCCGGCCGAGATCACCGGCATCATGAAGGCCTACCTCGACGGCATGGCCTACATGAAGTCCAAGCCTGCCGAAGCGCACAAGATCATCGGCAAGTTCATGGGCGTGTCCGCCGCCGAGGTGAAGGAACAGCTCACCGGCGTCTACAACATCCCGCTGGCCGAGATGCCCAAGGCCTTCGCGCCCGGCAAGGACACCACCTCCTACTACGCCAGCGGCGAGATCATCGGCCAGTTGCTCAAGGCCAAGGGCCAGATCACCACGATCCCGGCCACCGAAGCCACCTTCGACGCCGGCCTCGTGAAGGCCCTCGCCAAGTAAGCCCCGGGCCGTCGTGCCGGTGCCACGGGGCGCCGGTGCGGCGGGCCGTGACGCCCGCACCCTGGCCCGTTTGAAAGCACTTCCATGAAACCGGTTTTCCGCTATGAGGACGGCGTGTGGCCCAACGTCGCGGCCCTCGCCTTCACCGTGCTCGGCTGGCCCGCGGGCATCGCCCTGCTCGGCCAGGCCAGTGGCTGGCTCAACGCACTGGGCGTGCTGCTGGTGGCGCAGACGCTCGTCTGGTCGGCCTACTTCATCCACGAGTTCGCGCACCACGCCATCTTTCGCACGCCGCAGGCCAACGAGCGCTGGGGCACGCTCATGAGCTGGATCAACGGCAGCTGCTACGCCAGCTTCGCCGACCTGCGCCGCAAACACATGCGCCACCACGTCGAGCGCGCCGACGTCATCACCTTCGACGCCCAAGCCTTCCTGCGCGCCCACCCCACCGTGCGCCGCGTGGTGCTGGCGCTGGAGTGGGCCTACATCCCGGCGGTGGAGTTCGTCATGCGCGGCTTCGTGATCGCCATGCCCTTCATGGGCGATCGCAAGAAGGCGGCGCGCGGCCGTGTGGTGGGCATCGCGCTGGTGCGCATCGCCGCGCTGGCGCTGCTGGGCTGGTGGTCGCTCAAGGCACTGGTGCTGTACGCCCTGGCCTTCCTCATCTTCGTGACCGTGCTGCGCTTCGCCGACTGCTTCCAGCACACCTACGACGCCTACCCCATCCTGGACGACACGCCGATCCCGCAAGACAAGGTTCGCGACCGCGCCTACGAACAGGCCAACACCTACAGCGACGTGGTGAGCCTGGACGCGAAGTGGTTCAACCTGATCTGGCTCAACTTCGGTTTTCACAACGCGCACCACGAGCGCCCCACCGCGCCCTGGTACCGCCTGCCCGCCTTCCACCGCGAGCTCTACCCCGACGACTACGCGCAGGTGATCACCGTGGGCGAGCTGCTGCGCAGCTTCCACGTGAACCGCGTCAAGCGCGTGCTGGCCAGCAACTACGGCGCCGTGCAGCCCCCGGGCACGCCGGGCCGGGCCGACGGTTTCCTCGGCGCCGTGGGGGTGTCCTTCCTCACCGCGGTCTGACGTGAGCGCGCTCCACTACGGCCTGCAGGACAAGGCCGTGCTCATCACCGGCGCGGCCGGCGGCATCGGCCAGGCGCTGGCGCGGGCCTTTGCGGCGCAGGGCGCGCGGCTGCTGCTGCTCGACCGCGCCGACACCGGCCTGCACGACCTCGCCACCGCACTCGGCGCCCGCGCGGCGGTGTGCGACCTCGGCGATGCGGCACAGGTCGCGGCCGTGGCGAACGGTGTGCGCGAGCGCTGGGGCACGCTGGACGTGCTGGTGAACAACGCCGGCACCGAGTTCCCCACGCCGATCGATGACACCGCGCCCGACGCCATGGCGCGCTGGGCCGGCCTGCTCGACAACAACGTCACCTCCATGGTGCGGCTCACGCAGGCCCTGCTGCCGCTGCTGCCGCGCGGCGCGAGCATCATCAACCAGTCGTCCATCTGGGGCCGCATCGGCGTGGTCGGCTTCTCGGCCTACGCGGCGAGCAAACACGCGGTGGTGGGCCTCACGCGCTCGCTCGCGCTTGAACTCGGGCCGCGCGGCATCCGCGTCAACGCGGTCTGCCCCGGCTGGGTGCGCACCGCCGCCGCGTTGCGCTCGCTCAGCGCGATGGCGCTGGCACAGGGCCGCAGCGAGGCCGAGGTGGAGCGCGAGATTCTGTCGAAGCAGGCCATGCCGTTGATGCTCACTCCCGAGGACCTGGCCGGTGTGTTCCTGTTTCTCGCGAGCGCAGGCGCCACGCCCCTCACCGGCCAATGCCTGGTGGCCAGCCACGGCGAGGTGATGGCGTGACGGCACCCTTGCTGTCCCTGCAGGGCAGGACCGCGCTGGTCACCGGCGCGGCCACCGGCATCGGCCGCGCCACCGCGCTGCTGTTCGCGCAGGCCGGCGCGCGCGTGGTGGTCAACCACCTGGGCCAGACCGAACAGGCGCAGGCCGTGGTGCAGGCCATCCAGGCCGCCGGCGGCTGGGCCTTCGCGATCGACGCCGACGTGGCACAGGCCGGCGCGGTGCAGCGCCTCGTGAGCGAGGCGCACGAGGCCGCGGGCGCGATCCACATCCTCGTCAACAACGCGGGCATCATCCAGGAAAAACCCTTCCTCGACACCACCGATGACGACTGGGACCGCATGCTGACCACCGACCTCAAGTCGGTCTTCCTCACCTCGCGCGCCGTGCTGCCCGGCATGGTGGCGCGCGGCGGCGGCGCCATCGTCAACCTGGCGTCCGACCTCGGCATCCTGGGCCGCGAGAACTACGCGCCCTACTGCGCGGCCAAGGCCGGCGTGATCGGGCTCACGCGCTCGCTGGCGCGCGAGTTCGCGCCGCACGGCATCCGCGTCAACGCCATCGCGCCCGGGCCGGTGAACACCGCCATGGTCTCGCTGGAACACATGAGCCCCGAGTGGATCGAGAAGGAACTCGCGATCCCGCAGCACCGCGTGGCCGAGCCGGAAGAAATCGCGGCCACCGCGCTGTTCCTGGCCAGCGACCTGTCGCGCTTTTACTGCGGCCAGGTTCTGGGGCCCAATGGCGGTTCCGTCATGCCCTGATTCCGCGCCCATGTCCCTGCTCTCGAATCCTTCGGACCGCCTCGCCACCGGCGTGCTGCTGTTCTCCGCCTCGCTCTGGGGTCTGTCGTGGATGCCGCTCAAGTGGTTCATCGCGCAGGGTCTGAGCGGCCCGGTGGTCTCGCTCGTGTCGTACGGCGTGGTCGGCCTGTGCGCGCTGGTCCTCATCTGGCGCCAGCGCGCGGCCTGGCGCGCACAGTGGGTCCTGCTGCTCGCGCTGGCGCTGGTCGGCGGTTGGGCCAACACCTCCTTCGTCAACGCGCTCATGGCCGGCGACGTGGTGCGCGTGATGTTCCTGTTCTACCTCTCTCCGGTGTGGTCGGTGCTGGGCGGCTGGCTGTTCCTGAAGGAACACATACCGGCCACGCGCTGGGCCGCCGTGGCCGCGGCCATCGTGGGCCTGTGGATGGTGCTGGGCGGACCGGGTGCGCTGGACCTCTCGCTCTCGGTGTCCGATCTGCTCGCGCTCTCGGCCGGCCTGGCCTTCGCGGGCAACAACATCATCGCGCGCGCCGCGCAGGGCGTGCCCATGCTGAGCAAGACCTTCGCGGTGTTCGTGGGCTGCGGCGTCATCTCGCTCGCGGCCACCGGCGCGCTGGGCCATGCCATCCCCGCCGTGTCGGCCGGCGTGTGGCTGGCGGTGCTGGCCTACGGCTTCGTGTGGCTGCTGCTGGCCACCGCCACCTGGCAGTTCGGCGTGACGCACCTGGAGAGCAGCCGCGCCGGCGTGATCCTGCTGGCCGAGCTGGTGGTGGCCGTGCTCACCGCGCTCTGGTTCGGTGGCGAAACGCTCACGCCCCTGGGCTGGGCCGGCGGCACGCTCATTGCTGTGGCTGCCCTGGTGGAAGCGCTCGACAACCGCGCACCCGCGCCCACGACACCCGCCGCCAACACAGGAGGATGAAAACATGAACGACACCGTGTGGATGAACCAGCTCTCCTGGGTCGACTACCAGGCGCGCATCCAGCGCGACCAGCCGCCCGTGCTGCTGCCGGTGGGCGCGCTCGAGCAGCACGGGCCGCACCTGCCGCTGGGCACCGACGGCCTGCTCTCCAGCGCGGTGGCGGCCGACACCGCCGCGCGCGTGGGCGGCCTGGTGGCGCCCACGCTGTCCTACGGCTACAAGTCGCAACCCAAGTGCGGCGGTGGCCAGCATTTCTGCGGCACCACCAGCGTGGACGCCGCCACGCTGATCGGCCAGGTGCGCGACGCGGTGCGCGAGTTCGCGCGCCACGGGCTCACGAAACTGGTCATCGTCAACGGCCACTACGAAAACCAGTGGTTCCTGATCGAGGGCATCGACCTCGGCCTGCGCGACCTCGGGCCCGGCGCGGCGCTGCAGGTGATGCGGCTCGAATACTGGGACTTCATGACGCCCGACACCCTGGGCGACGTGTTCCCCGACGGTTTCCCCGGCTTCGCGCTGGAGCACGCGGCCGTGCTCGAAACGTCCATGATGCTGCACTACCACCCCCACCTGGTGCGCATGGACCTGCTGCCCGACGACGGCCCGGCCGATTTCCCGCCTTACGACATGTACCCGCCGCGCACCGACTGGGTGCCGGCCTCGGGCGTGCTCTCGTCCGCGAAAGGCTCCGACGCCACCAAGGGCAAGCTGCTCGCGGATGAAGTGGCGCGCCGCATGGCCGAGGCCATCCGCACCGGCTTCGAGAGGCCCGCGCCATGAGCACGACCGCCCTGATCGTGATCGACATGCAGCGCGACTTCTGCAGCCCCGGCGGTTATGCCGACACCGCCGGCATGGACGTGCAGCGCCTGCGCGAACCCATCGCGAACATCCAGCGGCTGCTGCAGGCCGCGCGCAGCGCCGGCCTGCTGGTGGTGCACACGCGCGAGGGCCACCTGCCCGACCTGAGCGACTGCCCGCCGGCCAAGCTGGCGCGCAGCGTGGCAGCCGGCGCGCCCATCGGCAGCCAGGGTCCGCTCGGCCGGCTGCTGGTGCGCGGCGAACAGGGCCACGATTTCGTGGACGCGCTGCGGCCTGGCGCCGGCGAGTTCGTGATCGACAAGCCGGGCTACGGCGCCTTCCACCACACGCGGCTGGCGCAGGTGCTGGCCGCACACGACGTGGAGCGGCTCATCCTCTGCGGCGTGACCACCGAGGTGTGCGTGCACTCCACGCTGCGCGAGGCGGTGGACCGCGGCTTTGCCTGCACCACCGTGGGCGATGCCACCGCCGCCAGCGACCCCGCGCTGCAGGCGCCGGCGCTGGCCATGATCGGCGTGGAAGGCGGCATCTTCGGCCGCGTGCGCAGCACCGCCGAGCTGGTGGCCGAGCTGGTGCCCCCGCCCGAAGGCGGAGCCGGGCAGCCGGCCACCTGGGGGCAGGCCTTCAGCGGCGCCTGAGCAGCCATGAAGACCCACGCCCTGCGCCTGTGGCCCCTGCTCACGGCCACGCACCGCTACGACAAGTCCATCTCGACCTTCAACCGGGGCCAGGGCGAGCTGATCGAGGCGCCCATCCTGGCCTACCTGATCGAGACACCCCACGGCCGCATCCTCTACGACGTGGGCTGCGACCACGCCAAGATCCACACGCCCGCGCTGCGCGAGCGTTACTACCACCCGGCCAGCTTCGCGATGGGCGCGCCCGACATGCGCGAGGAGCAGCGCCTTCCGCACCACCTGGCGCGCCTGGGCCTCACGCCGGCCGACGTGGACCTGATCTTCATCGGCCACCTGCACTTCGACCACGCCGGGGGGCTCAAGGAACTCAGGCGCTGCGGCTGCGGCGCCGAAGTCCACCTGCAGCGCGACGAGTGGGACGCGGCCTGCAGCGGCCTGGACGGCGCGGTGTTCGAGGACGACCTGCTCGACGACAGCGGCTGCGCGCTGCAGTTCCGCCTGCGGCAGGGCGAATACACCGTGGCGCCGGGCGTGACCGCCGTGGCCACGCCCGGCCACACCGCGGGCCACATGTCCCTGCTGATCGAGCTGCCGCAGGGCCAGCCGGTGCTGCTCGCGGGCGACGCGGCCGACCTGCAGGAAAATATCGACCATGAGATCGCGCCGGGTACCCTGTGGCAGGGGCGCGAGGCGCAGGCCGTGGACAGCATCCGCAAGCTCAAGGCGCTCGCGCGCGAAACTGGCGCACGACTCTGGCCCAATCACGACATGGCCTTTTACCGGAGCCTGCCCGTCTTTCCGAACGCCGTCATATGAATCCATCCATTCCCGAGCGCTACCACGGCGTGTGGGCGCGCACCCTGCTGCAGATGCCCGGCAAGCGCGACGCCACCACCTGGGTCCGCTGGCTGCAGACCGGCCTGTGGCACGGCGACCTGCGCGTGCCCGCCGACGCCGACCGCGCCACGCCGCACGGCCTCGCGCTGCAGCAGGGCTTTGCCGGCACCACCACCATCACCCGGCCCGACAAGATCCTGCCCGAGGTCTGCACCTGGCAACGCACGATCGACTTCCAGCCCCCGCGCAGCACGCCCGACGCCGGCCACATGGTGTTCGAGGGACCCGATCGCCTGATCGAGACCGGCGCCCACGCGGCCTACCTCGAGGTGTGGGAGCGCCTGCCGGGTTCGCTCGGGCAGCGCATCGCGCTGGCCGCGCTGGACGCCGCGGGCGAACCCACGGCCGAGCGCCTGCTGGTGAGCGGACAGTACCTCATGCACCTGCGGCCGCGCCGCGCCGCCTGGCCCGCCGGCACCGCGCCCGACGACACGCTGGACACCCTGGTGCAACGCCACCCGGAAGCGGCCGACGAACTGCTCGATTTCGGCATCGCCTTCGGCCGCTGGGCTGACGGCGTGTGGAGCCTGGAGCGCGCCACCCGCCCCGCGCTCGAAGGCGCCACCCTCGCCTGCACGTTGCAGCGCGTGAGCCAGGCCGACGCCACCGTGAAGTGCGAAGGCCTGCCGCTGCACTGGCGCGTGCTGGAGTGGCACGCACCCGACTGAAGCGCGGCCCCGCACGAGATGGCCTTCGCCCGCGAAGCCGCGAGCCGTGTGATCCTGATGGACCGGGGCGTGGTGGTGGAAACCGGCGAGCCCGAACAGTTCTTCTCAGGGCCGGGCACCGAGCGCGGGCGGCAGTTCCTGCAGCGCTTTGCCGAAGGCCGCCGCGTCGTCGCCTGAAGGCCCCGGGCCCAGGGCCTGCTCGTCCACGTCGTCCTTCAGCGCCACGCCGCTGAGCCGCAGGCGCCGCGCCGCGCCGAGCAGCTGCACCAGCTTGCGGGCGGCGGCATCGACCGACAGGCCGGCCGGCCGCACGTTGGAGATGCAGTTGCGGCTGGCGTCGGTCAGGCCCGGTTGGGGCGACCAGGTGAGGTACAGGCCCATGCTGTCGGGCGAGCTCAGCCCGGGGCGCTCGCCGATCAGCACCACCACGCAGCGCGCCTGCAGGCCGGCGCCCGCCTCGTCGCCCACGGCCACGCGCGCCTGCTCGACGATGCCGACCGGCGCCACGGTCCAGCGTTCACCCATCGGGTCCTGCAGCCGGGCCAGCGCAGCGGCGATCAGCGGCACCGCGTTCTGGTGCACCGCGAGCGCCGAGAGGCCGTCGCACACCACGAAGGCGAGGTCGAACAGGGTGGCGGGTTCGCCGCGTTCACACTGCCAGCGCGCGAGCGTCTGGCGCGAGGCGGTGTCGAGCTGGCGGCCGAGGTCGGGCCGCTGCAGGTAGGTGCCGCGGTCGGGCGCGGCGCTGTGCAGGTGCAGCGCGTCCAGCCCGAGCGCCCGCACGCCGGCGGCCACGCCGGGCGCGTCGAACGGCAGGTGCACCGCGTCGCGCGCCTGCGCGTGGGCCAGCTGGAACGCCAGGTGCGGCGCAGTCGGCTGGCTGTGCCCGGCGCGGCCGAGCGCGATGCGCGCGTCGGTGAAGCGGCGCAACGAGGCCCAGCCGGCATCGGTGACCACCGGAGTGCTCACGAGGCCTCCAGCCGCGCCAGCACCGGCGCGAAGGCATCGGGCAGCGCCGGCGCGAGGCGCGAGCCCTCGCCCGGCTCGAACACGCCCATGCGCTGCAGCCAGGCTTCGAACTCGGGCGCGGCGCGCAGGCCCAGCAGCTGGCGCAGCACCAGCGCGTCGTGGAACGAGGTGCTCTGGTAGTTCAGCATGATGTCGTCCGACCCCGGGATGCCCATGATGAAGCTGCAGCCCGCCGCGCCCAGCAGCGTCATGAGCGCGTCCATGTCGTCGCTGTCGGCCTCGGCGTGGTTGGTGTAGCAGATGTCGCAGCCCATGGGCACGCCGAGCAGCTTGCCACAGAAGTGGTCTTCCAGGCCGGCGCGGATGATCTGCTTGCCGTCGAACAAATACTCGGGGCCGATGAAGCCGACCACGGTGTTGACCAGCAGCGGCTTGAAGTGCCGCGCCACCGCGTAGGCGCGCGCCTCGATGGTCTGCTGGTCGCAGCCGTGGTGCGCGCCGGCCGAGAGCGCGCTGCCCTGACCGGTCTCGAAATACATCACGTTCTCGCCCCGGCCGTCGTCGAACAGTGCGCCGCGCTGCAGCGACAGCGCCGCCGCGCGCGCCTCGGCCAGCAGCGCCAGGTCGATGCCGAAGCTGGTGTTGGTGGCCTCGGTGCCACCGATGGACTGGAACACCAGGTCCACCGGCGCGCCGCGCCCGATTGCCTGCAGCGTGTTGGTCACGTGGGTCAGCACGCAGGACTGGGTGGGGATGCCGAAATGGCCGATCACGCCGTCGAGCATCTGCAGCAGGCGCACCACCTGGGGCACGTTGTCGGTGGCGGGGTTGATGCCGATCACCGCGTCGCCCGAACCGTGCAGCAGGCCGTCGAGCAGGCTGGCGGCGATGCCGGCGGCGGCGTCGGTCGGGTGGTTGGGCTGCAGGCGCGTGGCCATGCGACCGGGCAGGCCGATGGTGCCGCGAAAGCGCGTGACGACGCGGCACTTGCGCGCGATCAGCGCAAGGTCCTGCAGGCGGCAGAGCTTGCTCACCGCCGCCACCATCTCGGGCGTGAAGCCGGGCGCGAGCGCGGCCAGCGTGTGGCCGTCGGCGTCGTCCGACAGCAGCCAGTTGCGCAGGTCGCCCACGGTGAGGTGGGCCACCGGCGCGAAGGCAGCGGCGTCGTGCGTGTCGAGGATCAGCCGCGTGACGGCATCGGTTTCGTAGGGCACCACCGCTTCGTTCAGGAAGGCCGCCAGCGGCAGCTCGGCCAGCGCCATCTGCGCGGCCATGCGCTCCTCGGCGCTGGCCGCGGCCACGCCGGCGAGCCGGTCGCCCGAGCGCAGCGGCGTGGCGCGCGCCATCAGCTCGCGCAGGCTCGCGAAGGTGTGGCGCCGGGCGCCGATGGTGTGCGAATACGTCATGGCCGCAGGGTAGCCGCGTCAGACCGCGGTGAAGCCATTGTCCACAAACAGGTGCGTGCCATTCACGAAACTGGCCTCGTCGCTGGCCAGGAACAGCGCGGCCGCGGCCACCTCTTCGGGCTCGCAGATGCGGCCCTGCGCCACCGCGAGCGCGGCGTCGGACACGTCCACGCCGAGCTTCTGCAGCGCGTCGACCTCGCGCAGGCCGTGCGGTGTGCGCACGAAGCCCGGGCAGACGGCGTTGCAGCGGATGCCGCGGTCGCGGTATTCCACCGCGATGGCGCGCGCGAACATGTGGCAGGCGCCCTTGGTGGTGTCGTACAGCACCTCCATGGGCGTGCCGGCCACCGCCGAGATCGACGAGGTGCAGACGATGGCGCCCTTGCGCTGCGCCAGCATGGCCGGCAGCACCGCCCGCGTGACGAGGAACATGCTCTTGACGTTGACCGCCATCAGCCGGTCCCACTCGTCTTCGGTGGTCTCCAGAAACGGCTTCACCACGATGCTGCCGGCGTGGTTGAACAGCACGTCGATGCTGCCCCAGCGCGCCAGCACCGCCGCCACCGCGCGCTCCACCGGCAAGGCCTGCGACACGTCGGCCACCACGGCCATGGCATCGCCACCGGCCTCACGGATGGCCAGCGCCGTGGCCTCGGCGGCGGCGGCGTTGATGTCGAGCACCGCCACGCGCGCGCCCTCGGCGGCAAACAGCGTGGACGCCGCTCCACCCACCCCGGTGGCGCCGCCCGAAACCAGCGCCACCTTGCCCTTCAGACGCTCGCCCATGCGCGCGCCCGCTTCACCGGGACGCGACGAGCGCGTTCTCCGCGGCGGCGATCTCGGCCTGGCGCTTGGCCACCTCGTCACCGACCGGCGGGCCCTTGAAGCGGCGGCGCTCGAAGCCGAACCACACCACCGCGGTGATGGCCAGGAAGACCAGCGTGATGGTGAGCGCGGCGCCGTTGGGCGGCTGCACGCCGAGGTAGAAGATCAGCGCGATGGCTGCGATGGCCAGCACGCCGACGACGCGGTAGGCCGGCCCCATGTCCCACGGGCCCATCTGGGTCCAGGTGTTGCCGTAGGCGAACAGGCCGGCAATGACCGGCAGGCCGTAGGAGATGAAGATGAAGATCACCGTGACCGACACGATGGTGGCGTAGGCCGGCGTGTAGAGCGTGAACGCGATCGAGATCAGCGCGGCCGTCCAGATGGCGGCCACCGGCGTGCGAAAACCCGGGTGCACGCGCTTGAGCGCGTTCGAGGCCGGCAGGCCGCCGTCGCGCGCGAACGCGAAGATCATGCGCGAGGCCGAGGTGACGGTGGCCAGGCCGCAGATGAACTGGCACACGAAGATGAGCACGTACAGCACCTGCTTGAGCGCGCCTGGCAGCACCGCGTCAAGCGTGAAGAAGAAAACGCCCCAGCCGCTGGCGGCCGCCTTGTCCATGTCGGGGATGGCGAGCACGAAGGCCGAGAGCATGACCCAGCCGAACAGCGCCGACCACACCACCGAGTTGATGATGCCCTTGGGCACGGCGCGCGAGGCGTCCTTGGTTTCTTCGGCGGTGTGGGCCGAGGCGTCGAAGCCGGTGATGGTGTAGATCGGCAGCAGCAGGCCCAGGCCGAACAGGAACAGCATGCTCTCGGTGGCGGGCCACACGTCACCACCGGCCGGACCGCTGTAGTTCTTGAAGGTCCACAGGCGCGAGAACTCCCAGCTCGGCGCGTAGGCCAGCAAGGCCACCGTGAGCCCCACGGCCACCGCGAAGATGAGGTAGCCCGAGAGGTCGGTGAGTTTGGCCGTGGCGCGGATGCCCACGTGGTTCACGATCGACTGGATCACCGTGATGCCGATGACGAAGGCCGCCTGCAGGCCGAAGCTCGCGGTGAGCCCGAGCGACGGGCCGAAGGCGCCGATGAAGAAGTTGTAGGTGCCGACGTTGATGGCACCCAGCACCGTGACCAGACCAATGAGGTTGAGCCAGGCGGTGAGCCAGCCGTAGCCGCGCCCGCCAAGCGTGGAGCTCCAGTGGTAGAGGCCACCGGCCGTGGGGTAGGCCGAGCCGATCTGCGCCATGCCCAGCGCAAAGATGAAGCTGACACCGCAGCCGAGGATCCAGCCGATGCCGATGGCCGCGCCTCCCACACCGCCGATGCCCTGCCCCAGCGAGTTGATGCCGCCGGAGAGGATGCAGATGATGGAAAACGAGATGGCGAAGTTCTGGAAGCCCTTCATGTTGCGCGCCAACTCCTGGGCATAGCCCATGCTGTGGAGCACCTTGAGGTCTTCGTCGTGATGCGCTGCGGATTCACTGGACACGTCATTCTCCTGGTGAGGTTCCCCACGTGTGGCGAACCGATCGCCGGTGGGTACCTTTTCATTCCAGCACGCACCCCGGCACGCTGGCTATCCCGTTTCGGCAAGAGGCTGCGGGCCGCCTGAATGGCACACGCATTGCTTTCAGAAGCCCCATGACCCCGCCCATGCACCAGTTCGCCGCACCCGCCCCGGGCCTGGGCGCGATCGGTGCGCGCAGCACCGCGCGCTATGGCGACATCGACGAACAGGCCGCGGCGCTGCAGGGCTGGAACCAGAACTACCTGCAGATCTCGCGCGGCCGTTTCGATGGCACGGTGCAGCGCCTGCAGCTCGACGGCGTGGGCCTGTTCATCGAAGACCTGCGGCAATCGGTGCACCAGACCGGGTGCGTCACGCCCGACCTGTTCGCGCTCGGTGTGCCGCTGGCGCTGGACGGCGACGCCCAGTTCTGCGGCCAGCGCGCCGACGGGCATGCGCTGCATGTGTTCTCGGGCAGCGGGGGTTTTGAATTCCGCTCACCCCAGCGCCACCTGATGATCGGCATCGAGATCGACCGCGCGCTCTACCAGGCCCACCTGGCGCACGCCCTGGGCGACACGCCCGGGCAGCTCGCGACCGAGCGCGCGCGCCTGCACGCCACCGACCCCGCGGTGCTGAACGCGCTGCGCGGCTTTCTGGTGGACCTGTTTCGGTGCGCCCTGCCCGCCGGTGTGCACGCCGGTGCACCGGCCAGCGCCCTGCTCGGCCGCCAGGTGCGCACCCAGCTGCTCGACCGCATGGCGCTGGCGCTGGCCCCGCGCGAGCCGGTGGACGCCGACGAGGGCCGCTGCGCCACGCTGGCCCAGCGCGCCCTGGTGGCGCGCGCCACCGACTTCGTGGCTGCCCGCCTGGGCGAGCCGCCGTCCGTGGGCGAGCTGTGCGAGGTGCTGGGGGTGAGCCGGCGCACGCTGCAGAGCGCGTTCCAGCGCTGCTGGGGCATGGGGCCGCTCGCCTGGCTCACCACCATGCGGCTCAACGCCGCGCGGCGCCGCCTGAAGTCGGCCGCCTCCGTCACCGAAGCGGCGACCGAGTTCGGCTTCTGGCACTTCGGCCACTTCGCGGCCGACTACCAGGCCCTGTTTGGCGAATGCCCGTCGCACACGCTGCGGCGGCACCGCACCACGGGCCACCCGGCCGCGCACTGAGCGCGCCCGGCTGGGGCGCCTACCGCATGTCGCCCGGCGTGCCCGACAGCGAGAGCGCATAGCGCCCGCCGACCACGCCCGGCCGCGCGCCGAGCGCGACCAGCGCATCCTCGTTCAGCGGCCCCTGCGCCAGCGCGTCGAGCACCGCGGCCTCGTAGCCGCAGACCACCAGCACCCAGTCAGCGCCCTGGTCGGCACCGCCGCGGATCTTCTGCTCGGTGGTCTCGGCAATGGCCGGTGCCTGGTGCCGCAGCAGGTGCACGCCGGCCAGGCCCGGCAGCGCCACGAGGTCGGCGGCGCGGGTTTTCAGGGCGTGCAGCAGATCGGCGTCGCGCCCGCCCGCGGGCGAGAGCCGCAGCGTGAGCGCCTGGCGCGCCACGGCCGCGCCACGGCTCTCCAGCACATGGCACTGGCTGCGCACCATGTGGCGGTGGTGCGGCATCAGCTTGGTGGACCAGGGCGAGGGCGCGTTCAGCGACGCCAGGTAGGCCGGCGAGGACAGCATGGCCCAGGACTCCAGTTCGTACATGACGAAGACGCCCTCGCCGCCGGTGGCGCTGGTCCAGCGCGAGGCGCGCCGAAAGCCCGGCAGCGCCAGCCGCTCGGGAAAATGCTCGTGCGAGTGCCAGTGTTCGAACTCGGGCCGCATGTCGGCCGCCATGTCCCACCACATGGCCAGGCAGGCCGATCCAAGAAGAGACATGTCGGTGCTCCGTTTGAGGGGTCAAGGCGCAAGAATACGGGACAGCCCCAACCGTCGTGCAAGACGACCCCCAATCATGAAAACACCCTGGCTCCCCACCACCGGCCCCATCCCCCTCGGCTTCGAGACCGCGCGCCTGCGCGTGCGCCCGCTCACCATCCACGACCTGGTGAAGGACTACGACGCCGTGATGAGCAGCCGCGCCGAGCTGCGCGGCGTGTTCCCCGGCAGCGACTGGCCGCGCGACGACCTCACGCTGGAGCAGGACCTGATCGACCTCGCCTGGCACCAGAAGGAATTCCAGTCCCACGGCTCCTACACCTACACCGTGGTCAGCCTGGACGAATCACAGGTGCTGGGCTGCATCTACCTCTACCCGCCCAGCGACCCCACGAAGCAGGCCGACCTGCTGTGGTGGGTGCGCACGTCCGAGCTGGGGACCGGGTTGAAGGAGCACCTGCGCGAGGCGCTGCAGCGGTGGATCAGCGACGACTGGGGGCTGCTCATTCGGGCTTGAAGCCCGCCTCCTTGAGCAGCTCGGCGCTGTGCGCCACGTCGGCGGCGATGAACTTGCGAAACTGATCGGTGCTCTCCGTGACGGGCTCGATGCCCAGCGCGGTGAAGGCGCCCGACTTGCCCAGTTCGGTCACGGCCTCATTGACGGCCTTGTTGAGGAACTGCACGCGCTCCACCGGCGTGCCCTTGGGCGCCCACACCCCGTACCACGACACGTACACCAGGCCCGGGTAGCCGCTCTCGGCCGCGGTCGGGATGTCGGGCGCGATGCTGCTGCGCTTGGCCGAGGTGGTCGCGATGGCCTTGACCCGGCCGCTCTTGGCCATGGGCAGCACCGAGATGATGGAGTCGACCAGGATCTGCGTGTGCCCGCCCGCCACGTCGGTGAGCGCCGGCGCGGTGCCCTTGTAGGCGGCGGTGGTGAGGGTCAGGCCGCCCTGCTTGGCCAGCAGCAGCGTGGCCAGGTGGCTGGGGGCGCCCAGCGCCGGCACCGCGGCCACCCAGGCCTCGGGCTGCTTCTTCGCCGCATCGATCACCTCGTTGAGCCGCTTGGGCGCCAGGTTGGGCGGGATCACCATCAGCAGCGGGGCTTCACCCACCCGCGCCACCGGTGCGAAATCGGTCTGCGGGTCGTAGGGCGGGTTGGCCAGCACCTGCTTGGCCAGCACGTGCGTGGCGGCCGAGAACAGCAGCGTGTAGCCATCGGCCGGCGCGGTCTGCACCGACTTGCCGCCGATCGTGCCGCTGCCACCGGCGCGGTTCTCGATGACCACCGACACGTTCAGGCTGGTCTGCAGCTGCTTGCCGAGCAGGCGCGCCGCGCTGTCCACGCCGCCACCGGCGGCGAAGGGCACGACGATGCGGATCATGTTCTCGGGGAATTTGTCGGGCGCCTTCTGCGCGAATGCGGGCACGGTGGTGCACGCGGCGATCACCAGGGTGGTGAGCCAGTTTTTTGCCGTCATGGTTGTCTCCTTGCGGGTGGTTGGGATGGTAGGGGGGATGGGGAGCGCGGGCGTCGCCGCTCGAAGATGCGCAGCGTGTCCTCGATGGCGTCGGGGTCGATGTCGCGGGTGATGAAGACGATGCGTGTGCGCCGGTCGTCGCTGGGCCACGAGGGCAGCCACTCGGGCGGGTGAAAGATGTGCTGCACGCCGTGGATCACCAGCGGGCGGTCCGGCGAGTCGTCCAGGTGGACCAGCCCCTTGACGCGCAGCAGGTCGTCGCCGCGCATGCGCGCGATCATGTCCAGCCAGGCGAAGAAGCGTTCGCGGGGCAGCGGCACATCGCGCACGATCGAGAACGAACGGATGTGGTCGTCGTGGCGGTTCGGGTCGTGCCCTGCCGAGGGCACGGGGTGAAAGGCGAGCGCGCGCTTGCCGGCAATGGCGGCGAGCGCCGGGCTCAGGGGCGAGGCGTCGAGCAGGCCGCGCAGCGCGGCCAGCGCTTCGTCGGCCTCGGTGCTCACCACCGCCGACGGGTTGATCTGCCGCAGCCGCTCCAGCAGCGGGGCGCAGGTGTCGGGCGCGGCCAGGTCGGTCTTGGTGAGGAACAGCCGGTCGGCCACCGCCACCTGCTTGACGGCTTCGGGCTGGCGGTCCAGCGTCGCGGCGCCGTTGACCGCGTCCACCGTGGTCGCCACGCCGGCCAGGCGCCAGTTGCGCGACACGCGCGGGTCGCCCATCAGGGTGTGCAGGATGGGCGCGGGGTCGGCCAGGCCGGTGGTCTCCAGCACCACGTGCCGCAGGTGGCCGGCCTGCGCCGAGGGGTCGGCGGCCAGGCGCTCCAGCGCGCCCACGAGGTCGCCGCGGATGGTGCAGCAGATGCAGCCGTTGGAGAGCAGCACGGTCTGCTCGTCGGTTTGGGCCACCAGGTCGTGATCCAGGCCGACGGCGCCGAACTCGTTGATGATGACGGCCGTGCCCTTCAGGTCGGGCTCGCGCAGCAGGCGGTTGAGCAGCGTGGTCTTGCCGCTGCCGAGGAAACCGGTGAGCACGGTGACGGGCACGCGCGCGGGCAGCGTGGGCGCCTCGGGCAGGTCGGTGCGGGGGAGCAGCGTGATCATGGTGGATCGCCTAGCCGTTGGAGGCTGCCGGCCCGTGCAGCTTGGAGAACGATTCGAGCGTGCGCGTGAGCCGGGTCAGCAGCCAGTCGGCCACGGTGGCATCGGCCTCCTCCGCTTCCAGGCGCTCCAGCAGGTCCTGCACCGGGCGCTGCTGTTCGGCGATGGGGCCGCGCGCCAGCAGGAAGGCCTCGACCTCGGCCACGCCCAGGCGCTCGCTCTCGGCCCACAGGTAGTCGGCGATGTCGAGTTCGAAGTCCTGCAGCGAGACGCTGACCCCACCCACGCCGCAGCCGCAGCCCGCGCCCAGCGTCACGTGCTGGGCGCTGAGGCGGCTCCACAGCCCCAGCAGGTGGGCGGCGCGTGGGTCGGCCACGGTGGCGGCGTCCATGTCAGGCGGCCGCGTCGGCGCGCAGGCGGGCCGTGGCGGTGGCGTCAAGCTGCTGCTGGCCGTCGAGCGCCACGCGGTACACCTCGCGCGCCACCTCGGCGCTCACATAGCCTTCGCGCACGTCCTCTGCCACCTTCTCGGCCTCGCGCTCCAGCGGACTGCCGAAGCCACCGCCGCCGCCCGAGAGCATCTTGTAGGCGTCGCCGCGCTCCAGCCGCACGTTGAAGATCTTCGCGTTCAGGTGGTCGCTCTTCCACTCGCCCTTGTGCCGCACGGCCAGGCCGTTGCCCATGGCGTCGCCGCCGCCTTCCAGGCCCCAGGGCTTGCAGTGCACGCGGTCGATGCGGGTGGTCACGGTGAAGGGCGAAAGCGCCTGTACCACCATCTCGGCACCGAGGCCGCCGCGGTACTTGCCGGCGCCGCCGCTGTCCTTGCGGATCTCGTACTTCTCCACCAGCACCGGGTACTTGGCTTCGAGCTGCTCGGTCGGGCTGTTGTGGGTGTCGCCGTCGTTGATGCAGACCGTGACCGACACGCCGTCCTCGCTGCTCTTGGCGCCCCAGCCACCGCCCAGCGGGCCGATGCCCACGATGAACAGGCGGCCGTCCTCCGGCGAGATGCCGTGGATGTTGGGGAACACCAGGTCGGCGTGGTGGCCGGCGATGGAGCGGTTCGGAATCGCGGGCGCGAGGGCCTTGAAGATGGTGTCGATCACCGTCATCGGGAAGGTCATCCACACCCGCATCGGGTAGGGGCGCTCGGCGCTGATCACCGTGCCCATGGGCATGATGACCTTGAGCGATCGGAAGCTGCCGTCGTTGACGGGGTAGTCGGTCGGCGTGGTCAGGCACTTGTAGGCCACCTGCGCGCAGGCGATGCCGGTGGTGAAGCCCGAGTTGTAGAAACCACGCACCTGCTTGCTCACATCCGACAGGTCCACCGTCATTTCCTCGCCCTTCACGGTGACCTTCACGCGGATCGGGATGCGCTTGCCGATCTCCAGGCCGTCGTCGTCCATGTACGACTCCGCCTCGTACACGCCATCGGGAATCGACAGCGTGTTCTTGCGCGCCACGGCCTCGCTGGAATCCATGATCTGGCGGATCGAGGCGTTCACCGCGTCGGCGCCGTAGCGCTGCAGCAGCTCCACGTAGCGGCGCTCGCCGGTGGTGATGGCGGTGATCTGCGCGCGCAGGTCGCCCAGGGCGCGCTCGGCCAGCCGCACGTTCATCTCGATGATGTCGATCAGGTCCTGGTTCACCACGCCTTCGCGCTGGTACTTCAGGATCGGGATCTGGATGCCTTCGCTGAAGATGTCCGTCGTCACGTTGCCCAGCGTGCCGCCCACGTCCAGCCAGTGCGCCATGCAGCAGGTGAAGCCTTCGAGCCGGCCCTCGTGGAAGATCGGCATCGTGAACGTGAAGTGGTTCAGGTGGCTGCCGGTGGTGTAGGCGTCGTTGGTGACGAGGATGTCGCCCGGCTTGATGTTCTCGTAGCCGAAGTGCTTGATCTTCGCCTTGACGGTCTCGGACATGCCGCGGATGAACATCGGCAGGCCCAGGCCGATGGAGACGGTGTCGCCCTCTTTCGTGAACAGGCCCACCGTGAAGTCCAGCGCCTCGTAGATGATGAGGTTGTAGGCGGTGCGGGTGAGGTTGGTCTTCATCTCCTCCGTCACGGCGTACAGGCCGTTGCGGATGATTTCGACGGTGACCGGGTCGACGGTCGTGCCCTGGATGTCTCGCGTGTTCATGAGCGGTCGCTCCCGATGGTGATTTGCAGGTTGCCCAGTTCGTCCACGCGCAGGTCGTCGCCCGGCTGGACCACGGTGGTGGAGGCGTGTTCCTCGATCAGTGCCGGCCCGGCAATCTGGTTGCCGGCGCGCAGCAGGTCGCGCTTGTAGACCGGCGTCTCGGCCCAGCCGCCCTGGCGGAAGTACACCGGCTTGACGCCGCGCAGGGCGGCCTTCTCGGGTGCGGCCACGCCCACGTCCACGCTGTGTTTGGGTGGCTTCTTCATGGTGCCCAGCACGGTCACGCGCAGGCTCACCAGGTCGGCCGGCTCCTTGGGCGCCGAGGTGCCGTAGCGCACCTTGTGCAGATCGTCGAACTGGCGCTTGATGGCCGAGCGGTCCTTGTCCACGAAGAAGGCGCCGGGCAGGTCCACCGTGACGGCGTGCTCCTGGCCCACGTAGCGCATGTCGGCGGCGCGCTCGATCACCACGTCCTCGGGCTTGGTGCCCGATTGCGTCAGCGCCTCGCGGCCTTCGTCTTCCATCGACTTGTAGAGCGCTTCGATTTCGTCGAACGAGACCTCGTCGAGCTTGCGGAACACCGAGCGCACATAGTCGTAGCGGCGGTCGGAGAACAGCATGCCGTAGGCCGAGAAGTAGCCCGGCGCATACGGAATCAGCACCTTGCGGATGCCCAGCTCACGGGCAATGGCCGAGGCGTGCAGCGGGCCGGCGCCGCCGTAGACCACCATGGTGAAGCTGCCGGCGTCCAGGCCGCGCTCGGTGGTCACGGCCTTCACCGCGTGCGACATCTGCGTCACCGCGATGCGCAGGATGCCGTCGGCCGCGGCGGTCGGGTCCAGCCCCAGCGGGCCGGCCACGCGCTCCTGCATCTGGCGCTGGCAGCCGGCCAGGTCGAGCTTGAGTTCACCGCCGAGGAAGTGGTCGGCATCCAGGCGGCCGAGCAGCAGGTTGGCGTCGGTCACGGTCGGCTCGGTGCCGCCCCGGCCATAGGCCACCGGGCCGGGGATGGAGCCCGCGCTCTGCGGGCCCACACGCAGCGCGTTGCCAGTTTCCACGCGGGCGATCGAGCCGCCGCCGGTGCCCACCTCGTGGATGTCCATCATGGGAATCTGGATCGGCAGGGCGCGCTCGTAGCCGCCGATGAGCGCCGAGCCGGTGGTGAGGGGCCGGCCCTCGCTGATCACGCCGGCCTTGGCCGTGGTGCCCCCCATGTCGAAGGCGATGGCGTCGCCCATGCCGAGCTGCGCGCAGATGGCCTGGGCACCGATCACGCCTGCCGCCGGGCCGGACTCCAGCATGCGCACGCAGTCGCGCCGCGCATGGGCGCTGGGGAACAGGCCGCCGGTGGACTGCACCACATAAAAGTCGCCCTCGAAGCCCTGGGTGCTCAGGTGCTGTTCCAGTTCGCCGAGGTAGGCCGACACGCGCGGGCCCACATAGGCGTTGGCCACGGCGGTGGAGACGCGTTCGAACTCGCGGTATTCCTGGCTCAGCTCGTGCGAGGCGCAGACGAAGGCGCCGGGCAGCTCTTCCTGCAGGATCTGCTTGACGCGCTGCTCGTGCGCCGGGTTGCGGTACGAGTGCAGCAGCAGCACGGCCACCGCCTCGATGCCCTGGCCGCGCAGCTCCTTCGCCAGCTCGCGCACGGCGCCCTCGTCCAGCGCCTTGTGCGTGCTGCCGTCGGCGCGCAGGCGCTCGGCCACCTCGAAGCGCAGCGAGCGCTTCACCAGCGGCTGGTGCTTGTTGAAGAAGAGGTTGTAGGCGTCGGGCCGGTTGACGCGGCCGATTTCGTAGATGTCGCGGAAGCCTTCGGTGATCAGCAGCGCGGTGTTGGCGCCGTTGCGTTCCAGCAGGGTGTTGATGGCGATGGTGGAACCGTGCAGGAACAGGTTGCCGTCCTTCAGGTCGATCTTCGCGCTGTCCAGCGTGGCCTGGATGCCGTTGACCAGCTGGCCGTGGGTGGACAGGGCCTTGCCGAACAGCAGCTTGCCGGTGGCTTCGTCAAAAGCCGCCATGTCGGTGAAGGTGCCGCCGATGTCGACGGCGATGCGCAGCTGGGCACCGGAAGGGGTGAGGGAGGTGTTGCTCATGGTGTGTGTCGCGGATCAGGCCGCGAGTCCGATGGGGTTGCGCAGGATGCCCAGGCCGGTGATCTCGACCTCGACCACGTCGCCGCTCTTCATGTAGAGCGGCGGTTCGCGGCGGTCGCCCACGCCGCCGGGCGTGCCGGTGGCGATGACGTCACCGGGCGAGAGCGGCGTGAAGCGAGAGATGTAGGCGACGATGGTCGGGATGTCGAAGATCAGGTCGCCCACGCTGGCGTGCTGCACCACCTGGCCGTTCAGCCGCGTTTCGAGCTGGAGTTGCGTCACGTCGGGCACCTCGTCGCGCGAGACGAGGTACGGGCCGAAGGGCCCCGTGCCGGGGAAGTTCTTGCCGGGCGTGAACTGGTGGGTGTGCTTCTGCCAGTCGCGCACGCTCACGTCGTTGAAGCAGGCGTAGCCGGCGATGTGCTCGAAGGCGTCTTCCTTGGCGATGTGGCGGCCGCCCTTGCCGATCACGAAGGCGAGTTCGCCCTCCCAGTCCAGGCGCTCGGAGAAGGATGGGCGCAGCACCTCATCGCCGTGCGCGGCCAGGCTGTCGTTGAAGCGCAGGAACAGCGAGGGGTACTCGGCGTCCGGGCGCTTGGTCTCGGCCACGTGGCTCTTGTAGTTCAGGCCCACGCAGATCAGCTTGCCCGGGTTGGGGATCACCGGCAGCTGGCGCACCTGCTCGGGGGCGACGCTCTCGCTGGCCTGCGCGGCGGTGGCCAGCTCGCCCAGGGCATTGGCCGCGATCACCGATTTGAGGTCCGGGAAACGCCGCACGAAGGCCGCGGGAGCGGGCCGGAAATGGCCCGATGCCTCGACCACGCCGTAGGTGGGATGGCCCGAGATTTCAAAGCTGGCAAAGCGCATGTCTGTTGTCTCCGTTGTCCTGCCCAGGGCGGGCACAGGGTTGATGGAACGGAGTCTAGGGAGCGGCCTGTCATCTGCATAGAATGCATTCAGTGATTTCAGACATGCCAATTCAGGCATGCCACAACACCAGGAGACCGGCATGAACCCGAACGACTTCCGGCTGTTCCTCGAGGTGGCGGAGCTGGGCAGCTTCACCAAGGTCGCATCGCTGCGCCAGACCGTGCAGTCGCACATCAGCCGGCAGGTCAGCGAACTGGAAAGGCAGTGCGGTGGCGCCCTCTTTCGCCGCACCGGGCGCGGCGTGGTGCTGACGGACCTCGGCCAGCACATCGAGTCGCGCGTGCGGGTCTGGCTGCGCGACACCGACCAGATGCTGGCCGCCATCCGCGTGGACGCCAGTGTGCCCATGGGCGAGGTGCGGCTGGGCATCCTGCCCTCGGCGGCCCACCCGCTGATGACGCACATCTACCTGCGGCTGCGCGAGAAGTACCCCAAGATCCGGCTCAACATCCGCGAGGGCCAGGGCAGCGAACTCGACACCCTGCTGGACACCGGCAGCGTGGACATGGCGGTGCTGTTCCGCTACCAGAAGCCGTCGAGCCAGGACGAGCACCTGCTGGCCACGGCGGGCACCTTTCTGGTGTCACGGCCAGACGATGCGCTGACCCGCGCGGAGACCATCGACTTCACGCGCCTTGAAGGCCTGCGGCTGGTGCTGCCCCGGCGGCCCGCGCACTGGCGTGCGGTGCTCGACGAAACCGCGCGCAGCAAGGGCTTCACGCTGCAGGCCGAGGTGGAGGCCGACTCGCTCAAGGTGCAGAAGCAGCTCGTGGCCCAGACGCCGGGCCTGTATTCGCTGCTCGGCTCGTTCTCCATCGCGGACGAGCTGCAGGCGGGTCAGTTGCAGGCCTCGCGCGTGGTGGGGCCGGACCTCAAGCGCCATGTGACGCTGGCCCTGCCCAAACAGGGCCAGCTCACGGCGGCGAGCCGCGTCGTGTCGCGGCTCATCCGCGACACCGTGGCGCAGTGGGGCCACCGCCTCAGCGAGCCAGGCTGATCGGTCGGGCGCCCACAGGCACTCGTGCCCCGGCCTCATGCCGGGACATGGCTCAAGGACTCTCGCAGCGGAAGTTCCCGGCCTCGTCCGTGCTGCCCGATCCCTGGTACTTCGCCACCTGGGGGTAGGGGCACAGCGGCCGGGTGCGCGTGACGACACCACCGGCGATGCGCGAGGCCACGATCTCGTTGGGCGCCACGCCCTTCTCCGACCAGGCCATGAGGGCGCGGAACACATCGGTCTTCGGCTCTTTGGGCACGGCGCCGCTGGAGCCCTGGCCGAACTGGTCCACGTTGGTGCCGCCGCTGCAGTGCCCCATGCCGCCCACCATGTACAGGCGCGAGAAGTCGCTCGCGTTGTTGCTGCCCATGGTCTGCTTCACGCGCTCGTAGTACCGGATTGTGCCCTGCGGCATGATGAGGTTGTCCGACCAGCCGTGGTACATGATGAGCTTGCCGCCACGCGCCTTGAAGGCCGAGAGGTCCGGGTTGTCCGTCGCCATGCGCGGGCCCACCTGGGCGATGTTGTCGCTGAAGAAGCTCTCGTAGTTCAGGTAGTTGAGCGTGTTCCAGTCCCAGGCCGGGTCGAAGTACACCCAGTAGCGCGCCTGCTCGATCGGAATCGGGAAAGGCGTGGCACCCGCCAGCGCGGCCAGGCTGGTGCCGCGCTCCAGGCCCGGCCACAGCAGGTTGCCACCGGCGCCGCGCGCGCCACCCCAGATCTTCTTGATGGCGCTGGCCTCGCCCGGCGTGAGGCAGGTGTCGCCGGCACAGGCCCCGCTGGTGATGGTGAGGTCGTTGGTCGGGTCGTAGTCGCAGGTGCGCGGGTCGTCGAGCACCCCGTCGGTCACGCCGTCGTTCGCATCGCACACGGCGACGGCCCGGTTGGTGGCCAGCGTCTGCTTGGCCGCGGAAATGGGCCCGCCCGCTTCCTCGCGCATCGCGATCTGCGGCCAGATGTGGTACGCCTGAAAACGGTCCCAGTGGATGGCGGGCGCGCCCGCGAGGATGGCGTCGAAGTCTTCGGGATAGCGCTGCGCCATCATCAGGCCCTGGCGCCCGCCGGTGGAGCAGCCGTACCAGTAGGAGCGCACCGGGTCCTGCGCGTAGTAGGCCCTGGTGAGCTGCTTGCCCACCACCGCCATCAGGTGCATGGAGCGGTGCGCAAAATCTTCCTGCACGGGCACATTGGGGTTGCCAGGCGAGAGCATGCCGAAGGCGCCCGAGAGAAAGAAGTCCGGGTGCCCGGTGTCCGTCTTAACGCCCACAAAGCCCTGCCGTACCGAGTCGGTGGCCACGCCGAGTTGCGAGGCGCCCGCATACACACCATTGCCTTCGGCGCGGAAGCGCCCGTTCCAGCTGGTCGTGGGCAGCGAGACCCAGATGTTGACCGCGGTGTCCACCTTCACCTTGACCAGGCAGTACTCGCGGTCGGTGGCGCCGGCGCCCGTGGTGCCGGTGGCCACCTCCAGCACCGTGACGGGTGCGTCGGCCGTCAGCGCGGCCGCTCCGATGCCTGCCATGTCGCAGGTCGTGGTGGGGTTGATGGAGATGCTGTCGAAGTCCGGTCCCGCGGGGGGTGGGGCGGTGGCGCTGCCGCCATCACCACCGCCGCCACAGGCGGCCAGCAGCAGGGCGGCCACCGCGCCGGCCGCGCAGCTGCGGCGGGGCAGTGGGGGAAGTTGTGTGCGTTCGTTCAAGAAGGTCTCCTCGTTGTGGGTGGGCTGGGAGACCGCATTGCAGCGCGCCAACGCCTGCGCGTCTTTCAACATCGGACCAGCTTTTCAGCGAAGCACCGCGCTCCTAGGGATAGTCCCGAAGGGGAATCGCGCTAGCAGCTATAGCGAAGTGGCATGCCGCAATGGAGCCTCAGGTGTCAGACTCCGGAGGCACGTCATCACGCCATCGACGGACGCGCACAGGAGACATCACCATGATCCGAACGCAAGCGAGCGCCGCCCCCGTCAACCCGCTGGAAGAGCGCAACCTGCTCAGCGCCGAAGCGGTGTCCCGTTGGGCCGGCCTCTCGCTGGGCTGGGTCGAGGCCGTGCCCGACCTTTCGGGCTCGTGCGACACGGCGGGTCACACGCTGCTGGCCATGCTGGACTGCGGCCGGGCGCGGGCCGAGTTCCACTACGGGCACCGCTCGATCGAACGCGAGCTGGGCGCGGGCGCCATCGGCCTGTTCACCCCCGGCGGCCATGCCGACGTCTCGCGCTGGCGCTGCGACGGGGTGCGCCGCATCATGCTGCAGTTCGACCAGGCGCGCCTGGACGACACGGTGCTGTCGGAACAGCTCGTGCGCATGCCCCTGCGCACCGAGATCGAGTTTCACGACGACGACCTGGCCGGCGTGCTGCGCGCGATGGTGCACGAGGTGGCCGAGGGGTGCCCCAGCGGTGTGCTCTATGCCGAGTCCCTGTCATTGGGCGTGGCCATGCGCCTGCAGCAGCGCGCGGCCAGCCGCTACGCCACGCCACGCGAACGCGGCCGGCTGTCGGCCGCGCAGGCGCACCGCGTCGAGGAACTGGTCCGGGTGCGGCTGACCCAGAGCCTGTCCATCGGCGAACTGGCCCTGGCCGCCGGTTTCAGCAAGACCCAGTTCGTGCGCCTGTTCAAGAACACCTTCAGCTGCACGCCCTACCAGTACATCCTCAACGCGCGCCTGCAGCACGCGCGGGCGCTGGTGCAGGACAGCACGCTGCCGCTGGCCAGCATCGCAGAAGACGCGGGCTTTTCCAGCCAGAGCCACATGACCACCGCCTTCCTGCGCGCCTTCGGCGTCACGCCGGGCGGTTTGCGGCGCGCGCCCTGAGGCCACAGCCTCCCGGGGCCGGCAACGGAGTCGTCAAGGCGCCTTGACCGGCGGCGGCGAGGTGGTCGCTTTCTTGCCGGCGGCCACGCGGTCCCAGTCCTTCAGCGTTTGCGCCAGGCGGTTCTTCGCGTCGGCGTGGCTCTTGCCGAACGTGCTGGTGAGGCGCTTCTTCAGCGCCTCGTCGGCCGCGGGCGCGCCCAGGGTCTTGAGCTGGTCGATCACCAGCATCACGGTCTGGAAGTTGCCCGAGTGGATGGCCATATAGAGCGGCGTGCGCCCCGCCGCACTGACCGCGCCGTCGGCCGCGTCCAGCACGTTTGCGCCGCGCTCCAGCATGTACTTCAGCACCCCGGCCTTGCCTTCGGTGCAGGCCCAGTGCAGGGGCACCAGGCCGCCTTCGAGCCGGGCGTTGAAGTCGGCATCGGGCGCGGTCAGCAGCTCCGGCGCCAGCGGCCAGCCCGAGGCCTTGATCATCTGCGCGGTTTTCCAGTCGGTCACGTGGGGTGCTGTGGTGTGTGGGTGGGGGTGTGAGTGTACGCAGGTGGGCTCACACCCGCGAATACGCCAACCCCGAAGCCACGCCGCCAAACAGGTCGCCCTCCACCAGCGGCACGCCCTTGAACTCGGTCTGCAGCGCGTGCTGCAAGGGCCGCAGGGCCGACGAGCCGCCGGTGAGGTAGATCGCGTCGAGCGCGGCGTTGTCCAGGCCGGCGCGCTGCACGCATTCGCGCGCGCACTGCACGGTGCGCGCCAGCAAGGCGCCCAGGTGCGCCGCCATGTCGGCCGGGCCAATGTGCGCCGCCAGGCCGGGCTCCACGCAGGCCAGGTCCACGGCGGCCTCGGTGCCCTGCTGCGAGCAGTGGATCTTGGCCTGCTCCACCGCGTGGGCGATGCGGTGCCCGTCGTGCTGGTGCAGCACGCGCATCAGGCGCTGGTGCAGGTGGCGGTCGGTGTAGTTGACGCGCAGCCCCTGCGCCTGGCTGAGGGCGCGCGGCAGGTAGAGCCACTGGATCAGGTGCCAGGTGGACAAGTCCATGAACACGCGGTTGGGCACCTCGCGGCCCTGCGGCCCGTGGTGCCGGTAGCCCAGCAGCGGCATCACCTGCTCCAGGCTGAGGCGCTGGTCGAAGTCTGTGCCGCCGATGTGCACACCGGCCGTGGCCAGCACGTCGCTGCTGCGGTCCAACAGCTTCATGCGCTGCGGCCCGAGCCGCACCACGGTGAAGTCCGACGTGCCGCCGCCCAGGTCCACCACCAGCACGATGCTCTCGCGCGTGAGGCGGCGCTCGTGGTCGAGCGCGGCGGCGATCGGCTCGAACTGGAACGACACCTCTTCGAAGCCCACCGCCAGCGCCGCATCCAACAGCGACTGCTGGGCCAGCGCGTCGCGCTCGGGGTCGTCGTCCACAAAATGCACCGGCCGGCCCATCACCACACGCCGGGGCGCATGGGCCGGGCCCCCACCCAGCGCACGGCCCGCGCGCTCGCGCAGCTCGTTCAGAAAAATCTCCACGATCTGCTGGAAGCTGACCTGCTGGTGGTTGACCACCGTGGATTCGAGCAGCAAGGGGCTGCCCAGCAGGCTCTTGAGCGAACGCAGCAAACGCCCCTCGGTGCCCGCGAGGTACTGCGCCACGGCATCGCGTCCGAAGTGCGTGTGCCGATCCTCAGCATTGAAGAACACCGCCGTGGGCATGGACGTGGCCTCGCCTTCGAGCGCGATCAGCCGCGCCGCGCCGCCGGGCGCCGCCCAGGAGACGGCGGAGTTGGACGTGCCGAAGTCGATGCCGAGCATGCCGGGGGGCGGGGATTGCATGGGGAGGTGGGGTTAGTGGAGCGGGACGGTGCTGGGCACCGGTGGGGAGGCGCGATTCTGCCACTGACCAGACCATCATCAACCAGCGCCCTATCCGTCCATCTACAGAATGAACGACAGTCGAAATGCGGAAATCTATGAGCTCACGGCTGCTGGTGGCGGCGACGGAATCACAGTACTAGCCTCGGCTTCATCTTTCAGCCAAGAAGGCCCAGGTAACTGATCAGAAATGACACCCACTTTTAATAGATCGGTTCGGAGCTTTCGCAACGACGACTGCATGCGAAATGGAACCGGAATATCAATGATCGCAGCCCAAGCCGCAGGGATGATTTCAGGATGCCGAGCGTGAATGGCCTTCGCGTCTTCGATTCCACCCCAACTTGCGTCTCGCGTTTGAAAAAGCAGCTGCCTAAGGTAGAGCCTTGCGTTCTTTGAAAGCGCGATACGTACCGACTCGCTCGATACCCGCCCCGCTTGCATCACTTCAACAAGTTGCCTTGTCAAATCTGCGTTCGTGTACAGAGGCGACTTTTCATTCTCAATGAGCCATGGACCCAGCCTGTCATCGCCCGCTGCGATGAGCGCGAGACCATTGGTTTTCAGAAATTTCTCGCAAAGCCGAGTGACTACACGTGGGGCAAGCGCTGCCCTTACAGTGCTACGCCAAGCCTTCATCAGCTCAGAACTTCTCGGACTATCAGCCCCATGAGACTCCCAGAACGGGTCGGTTTCTGCGAAAAGTAGTTCGGGGTCGATACAGCTTTCAATCACCGCCAGCGCCAACTCCCGCTCACGCTGTCGAAGACTGAGCTCTCCATCGTTGTTCGTCCACGTCAACCACCGGGCAACTACGCTGAGCAGCGTCGCCGAAATCGCCCCCTGCGAAGCAGCGGCCGCCAGTTCTCCGTTCTTTCGTTGAATCCAAACGTACTCAAGCAGGAGAAGCGTCTTTTTCGCGTCAGCGTACCGAGCCTCCCATTCAACTCTTGTGTGCGATCCTGCCATCGCATCCAGTGCCATTCGATAGCTTGTAACGGCGACATCAAGGAAATGCGCCGAAGCCTGTTGCACTGGAACGCTGGCAATGGAGGTGGCTCGACGTATGGCGATTTCTACAAGGGCTGCGCTCTGGCCATCGGCGAATTCATCACGCAGTTTGTGGAACTCGCTCAAAGTGATATCGGGCTCGCGATATGCGATCTCCACCCAATACAAAACCGTTTCATTTGACTCCATATCCCAATGTCGAAGCAGGCGCAAGGTGGCGTCGGCAATCCGATCTGCATCAGGTGGCAAATGTGGCTCGTTGAGTAGGCCAAGGACATTCGACCGCACCTCCTCTTCCTTCTTCCGTCTCTCGTTCTCGTCTCTAGCCCAAAGTGTCCAGTCAACCCCCTCGGCCGTTGCCGCCTTTACAACCCAATCTGCCACGACTTGACTAGCCTCTTTGATCACCAAATAGAGGCCAATCCCCGTCCAGTCCACCTCCTCCACGGAGTGTCGGGCCAATGAAGGTTGCAACGCACCCATCATGCGAGCGATCAGTTTGACCCGACGAGGTTGACTCGGGAGGATAGGTAGAAAAGCCGCAATCGCCTCAACGGGAATCAGGTCGCAACACGCCCTGAATGCCGCCTCTGCGAGACGCATCCTCTGCTCCTCTCTCGCATCGGTGACTTCAAACGGTACGTCGATAACTTTTTCCAGAAACCCCTGCGCATCGTCACCGAAGGCCTGGGAGTACTCGGAAAGAGCACTGGAGATAGCGCGTCTGTCAAATGCAAGAACGAAAGAGAAGCCTGGCCAGTCAAGCAGTTCACGCATGGCCAACAACGTCTTGGGCACGAGTCGCGGATCCGCTCTGTCCAAGTCATCAATAAACACCACGACGCGTCTCCCGTTTAGAAGTGTGGTGATGGCCTCAAGGTCCTTGCGCCCAATCCTTGTCCATGCAGACGCAGCTGAAGAGAGTTTGGACAGCGCCTCCGTCGCGACCTTCTTGACAACTGGAGGCACTGGAGCGAGTTCCTCAGCGCCCAGTCGCGCCCAACGCGCAAAGACTGCGAAGCCGCTGACCTTCGCGGCGAGTTCCTTAGCTCGCTGTCGAGTGGGAAGTTGGATTCTTTCGCTACGAAGTCTCTCGGCAAGGGCTCTGTAAAACTGCGCAACTACGTCACTCTCACCAGTCGCAGACCACGCCGAAAAACTGATGACTATTGCTCCATCCTCCTCCTCAAGAATCCTGAGCAAGTTAAGAATGCTGGTCTTGCCACTTCCCCAGGGGCCATACAAGCCGATTCGAGTGGACCAATTGGCCGGAGCTGTGACAAGTACGCGATGTATTGCTCGTGCTACTCCAAAACCGTTCAGCAGGTCGTCAGCTGTTGATTGAATTGGTGCATCGTGCCCACTGAGTCTCGATAATTGACGATTCATCTTCACCTCAAAGTTTCATCGATATAAATGGTTCTCGTCAGACTGGCGGCAGCAATCTGGAATCACGAACCCCATTCTTCTCGACCAACCGGATTTGTTGTTGCCGTCAATAGTCTAGGTTGGTGGGCGCATGCTCGAAAACATTGGGATGCGCACGCGCGGCACGCCAGCATGCCACACCGGAGGTACTGGCATTGAATTTGCTAACAACCTGATCCAGAGAGGCGCTGTGCCCAGCACACCGCCAGCCTTGAAGACCGCTAGGGTTCCGGGCTCCGCGCGATTCAGTTGACAACGACCACCACCAACTGAAGCACGCGGAGCCGTCTGGTCCGAGAGCAGTCGGCCACGATCGTGTGGTTCCACGGAGGGACAAAAGCCCGGGAGACGCTTGCGCTGCAAAGCACATGCCGCCTCTCCGCCTTTTGTTCCCCCGTCAGGAGCCACCCGCATGTCTCAGCTACCCCCACCCTCCGCCGGCCTGGCGGCACCACCCCCCTCGGCGGCACGGCCCAAACGCCGTTCGTCCGGCCTGTGGACGGTGCGTGCGCCGATCTCGCGGCGCACCTATTGGGTGCTTGCGCTCGTTGGCCTGTTCACCCCTTTGGTGCTCTGGGCGGCCGTGGGCCTGTGGGGCGGGATCGACCCGGTGTTCATGCCGGCACCGCTGGCGGTGCTGGCCAAGACCTGGACCTGGGCGACCGAAACCGGCCTGCTCGACGACATGGGCATCAGCATCTACCGCGTGGTCACGGGCTTTCTGCTCTCGGCGGTGATCGCCCTGCCCCTGGGCCTGCTGATCGGCTCTTACCGCTCGGTGCAGGCGCTGCTGGAGCCGCTGACCGATTTCGTGCGCTACATGCCGGCGGTGGCTTTCATTCCGCTGGTGATGCTGTGGGTGGGCATTGGCGAGGGTTCCAAGATCGCCATCATCTTCATCGGCACTTTTTTCCAGATGGTGCTGATGGTGGCCGAAGACGTGCGCCGCGTGCCGGCCGCCCAGGTGGAGGCGGCGCAGACCATGGGCGCGAGCCGCAGCGAGCTGGTGGAGAAGGTGATCTTCCCCAGCGCCAAGCCGGCGCTGATGGACACCATGCGCATCACCATGGGCTGGGCCTGGACGTACCTGGTGGTCGCCGAGCTGGTGGCCGCGAACTCGGGCCTGGGCTACGCCATCCTGCGCGCGCAGCGCTTCCTGCAGACCGACACCATCTTCGCGGGCATCATCGTCATCGGCCTCATCGGGCTGATCACGGACCAGCTGTTCCGCCTGGCGCACCGCCGCGCCTTCCCCTGGCTCTACCTCAAGGGCTGAAGCACGATGAGCACCCTCCCCCTCTCCGCCACCCCGCCCGTCGCCGCGGTGCCCAAGATCGCGATCCGCGATGTGTTCAAGCGCTTCGACGGTGCGCCCGTCAACGCGCTGGAAAACATCAACCTCGACATCTGCGACAACGAGTTCGTCACCTTCGTGGGCGCCTCGGGCTGCGGCAAGTCGACCCTGCTGCGCACCATCGGCGGGCTCGAGGTGCAGACCTCGGGCGAGCTGCTGGTGGACGGTGAAGCCGTCACCGGCCCGGGCATCGACCGCGCCATGGTGTTCCAGCACTACAGCCTGTACCCCTGGATGACGGTGTGCGAGAACATCAAGTTCTGCCGCCGGCTCGCGGCGCACACGCAAGACCGCAGCTCGGCCGACGTGGAAGCGGCCGAGGGCCGGGCCGACGCCCTGCTGCGCTTGATGGGCCTGGAGCCGGTGGCGAACGCCTGGCCCAACCAGCTGTCGGGCGGCATGCAGCAGCGCGTGGCGATCGCGCGCGCGCTCATGGGCCGGCCCGGCATCGTGCTGATGGACGAGCCCTTCGGCGCGCTCGATGCGCAGACGCGCGAGGTGATGCACGACCTGATCCGCTACGTGCACAAGCTGGAGAAATCCACCATCGTCTTCGTGACGCACGACGTGGAAGAGGCGCTGTACCTGGGCGGGCGCGTGGTGCTGATGGCGCCGCGCCCGGGGCGCATCGACACCATCTACGACGTGCCCTTTGGCGACCAGCGCACGCAGGACCTGAAGCACGCGCCCGAGTTCGTGCGGCTCAAGCGCGACATCCTCGAACGCATCCGCGAGACCTCGGGCATGAAGACCGACCTGGAACAGCTGCAGCGCATGACGGGCGCGGCCGTGTGAATTTGAAGGAGACACGAACATGAACATCGACGACCCCCTGACCGTGATTCCCCCCAACCCGCCGCTGGCCGCGCCGGTGGACGCGCCCGCCTTCTGGCAGCGATTCCCCGCCGCCTCGCTGGACGGCGTGGACACCGCCCGCGCGATGTGGAGCGAAGTCGTGCCCGGCGGCAGCCACTGGGGCTGGCGCATGCCGCGCGGCAGCGCCATGCGCTTCGTGGCGCTGGAAGCGGGCGCCAACGTGAGCCTGGTGCTGTATTCCGCGCTGGAAAAGCTGGAGCGCTACAACATGCCCGACTCGCTCAAGGCGCAGCACACGGCGCACTACACGCGCGGCCACGTGCTCATGAGCGACATGGGCCGCAGCATGGCCAGCTTCACGGCCGACAGCCTGGGCTGGCACGACCCGCTGGGCGCCCTGCTCGACAACGAGCTGATGCAGCAGAAGTACGGCGACAAGCGCTACGAGGCCAACCGCAACGCCATGCACCGCTCCGGCAAGGACGGCCTGCTGATCGAGATCGGCAAGTACGGCCTGGGCAAGCGCGACCTGATCGCGCCGGTGAACCTGTTCAGCAAGGTGGGCGTGGACGCGCAGGGCCGCTTCGCCTTCGTACCGGACCACGCCAAGGCGGGTGATTTCGTCGAGCTGCGTTTCGACATGGACGTGATCGTGGCCATCAGCACCGCGCCGCACGGGCTGGACACCGCGCCCACCTACAGCCCGAAGAAGGTGGGCCTGCTGGCCTGGCGCTGCGGCGCCGCGCCGGCCAACGACGTGTGCCGCGCCTTCCGCCCGGAAAACGCGCGCGCCCTGCACAACACCGACATGCTGTACCTGTGAGGAGACCCACACCATGAGCACGATTGCAGAAGCCACCGACATCCGCATCCAGGAAAGCGCGCTCGACCCCGCGCAGGCCGTGATGAACCAGCGCCACCCCGCCGGCGAGCCCATATTGTTCGAGGTGAAGCAGGGTCAGACGCTGCGCATCGTGGACCTGGAAGGCAACCAGGCCGCCGATGTGCTGTTCTACAACCGCCACGACCCGGCCGAGCACTACAGCGCCACCGACACCATGCAGCGCCAGGGCGGCATCTACCTCACCACGGGTTCGGTGATCCGCAGCAACGACGGCAAGCCCATGCTCACCATCGTGGCCGACACCTGCGGCCGGCACGACACGCTGGGCGGCGCCTGCGCGGCCGAGAGCAACACCGTGCGCTACGCGCTGCAGAAGAAGTACATGCACAGCTGCCGCGACAACTACCTCATTGCCCTGCAGCACGCGGACGTGGGCCTGGGCAAGCGCGACCTGGTGCCCAACATCAACTTCTTCATGAACGTGCCGGTGACGGCCGAGGGCGCGCTGAGCTTCGAGGACGGTGTGTCGGGCCCGGGCAAGTACGTGGAGATGCACGCCGAGATGGACCTGTGGGTGCTCATCAGCAACTGCCCGCAGCTCAACAACCCCTGCAACGCCTACAACCCCACGCCGATCCAGCTGCTGGTGTGGGACCCGGTCTGAACCTGACTCCATTCGCGCAGCGGGACGACCCCTGGCCGCGACACCCCTTCGCAGGACGGCCTGCACCCTTCGATCCAAGGTTCATTCCATGTTCAGCAAGGTCCTGATTGCCAACCGCGGCGCCATCGCCTGCCGCATCATCCGCACCCTGAAAACGCTGGGTGTGCGCAGCGTGGCCGTGTATTCCGAAGCCGACGCGCAGGCCCGCCACGTGCGCGAGGCCGACGAAGCGCACCTGCTCGGCCCCGCGCCGGCGGCCGAGAGTTATCTGCGCGGTGACCGCATCCTGCAGATCGCGAAAGACTGCGGTGCGCAGGCCATCCACCCCGGCTACGGCTTCCTCTCGGAGAACCCGGCGTTTGCCGAGGCCTGCGAAGCGGCGGGCATCGCCTTCATCGGCCCTGCGCCGGACCAGATGCGCGCCTTCGGCCTGAAGCACCGCGCGCGCGACCTCGCCGAGGTGAGCGGCGTGCCGCTGCTGCCGGGCTCGGGCCTGCTGAGCTGCGTGGAGGTGGCGCTGGACGAGGCCAAGCTCATCGGCTACCCGGTGATGCTCAAGAGCACGGCGGGCGGCGGCGGCATCGGCATGCGGCTGGTGGCCAACGACGCCGAGCTGCGCGACGCGTTTGAATCGGTGGGGCGGCTGGCACAGGCCAACTTCAAGGACGCGGGCTTGTTCATCGAGAAATTCGTGGAGCAGGCGCGGCACATCGAGGTGCAGGTGTTCGGCGACGGCGCGGGCGGCGTGATCGCGCTCGGCGAGCGCGACTGCTCGGTGCAGCGGCGCAACCAGAAGGTGATTGAAGAAACGCCCGCGCCGGGCCTGAGCGATGCGCAGCGCGACGCGCTGCACGCCACCGCCGTGCGGCTGGCGCAGGCGGTGAACTACCGCTCCGCCGGCACGGTGGAGTTTGTGTACGACGCATCCACTGGCGAGTTCTATTTCCTGGAGGTGAACACGCGCCTGCAGGTGGAACACGGCGTGACCGAGCAGGTGTGCGGCGTGGACCTGGTGGCCTGGATGCTGCAGCTCGCGGCTGGCGACCTGCCGCCTTTGCAAACGCTGCAGCCGGTGCCGCGCGGCGCCTCCATCCAGGTGCGGCTGTACGCCGAGGACCCGGCGAAAAACTTCCAGCCCAGCGCGGGCTTGCTGACCGAGGTGGTTTTCCCCGCCGATGCGCGCGTGGACAGCTGGGTGGAGCGCGGCACCGAGGTGCCCGCCTGGTACGACCCCATGCTGGCCAAGCTGATCGTGACCGCCGACACGCGCGACGAGGCCTTGAAGAAGATGGAAGACGCGCTGGACGCGACGCGCCTGGCCGGCATCGAAACCAACCTGGGCTACCTGCGCCAGGTGGTGCGCGCACCGGTGTTCCGCGAGGGCCGGCAGGTCACGCGTTTCCTCTCCACGTTTGAATTCAGGCCGCGCACGATCGACGTGATCGAGCCCGGTGTGCAGACCTCGGTGCAGGACTGGCCGGGCCGGCAGGGCTACTGGGACGTGGGCGTGCCACCGAGTGGCCCGATGGACGCGCACGCGCACCGCGCGGCCAACGCGCTGGTGGGCAACGCCGCCGACGCGGCCGCGCTGGAGATCACGCTGGCCGGGCCCACGCTGCGCTTCAACACCGACGCGGTGGTGGCCGTGACGGGCGCACCCGCGAAGCTGACGCTGAACGGCCAACCGGTGCCCATGTGGCAGGCCCTCACCGTGCCGGCCGGCGCCACGCTGGCCGTGGGCCGCTGCGACACCGGTGTGCGGCTGGCGCTGGCCGTGGCCGGCGGGCTCGACGTGCCGCTCTACCTGGGCAGCCGCAGCACCTTCACGCTGGGCCAGTTCGGCGGGCACGCGGGGCGGCACTTGCGCACCGACGATGTGCTGCACCTCGCGGACGCGGCCACGCAGTCCAGCAGCGGCGAGGTGGTGGTGCCCGGGTACGGCAACCACTGGGACATCAACGTGCTGTACGGCCCGCACGGCGCGCCCGATTTCTTCACGCCCGACGACATCACCATGTTCTTCGGCACCGACTGGAAGATCCACCACAACAGCAGCCGCACCGGCGTGCGCCTGATCGGCCCCAAGCCGCAGTGGGCGCGCAGCGACGGCGGCGAGGCCGGCCTGCACCCGTCCAACATCCACGACAACGCCTACGCCATCGGCGCGATCGACTTCACCGGCGACATGCCGGTGATCCTGGGCCCCGACGGCCCCAGCCTGGGCGGCTTCGTCTGCCCGGCCGTGGTGCTGCACGACGAGCTGTGGAAGCTGGGCCAGCTGCGGCCCGGCGACACGGTGCGCTTTCACCGCGTGAACGGCGAGCAGGCCTCGCCCATCCTCGACGACCGCGCCGCCGAGGGCGAGCGCCCGCGCCGCGTGGTGCGCCAGGCGGGCGACCGTTACGTGCTGATCGAGTTCGGTCCGCTCACGCTCGACCTGGAGCTGCGCATGCGCGTGCAGGCCCTGCTGCACGGCCTGAAGGCAAGGCAGTTGAAGGGCGTGATCGACCTCACCCCCGGCATCCGTTCGCTGCAGGTGCACTTCGACCCTGCCCTGCTGCCGCGCGACGAGCTGCTGCGCACCGTGAGCGCGGTGGACGACGCGCTGCCGCCGGTGGACGAGATGGTGGTGCCCTCGCGCACCGTGGTGCTGCCGCTCTCGTGGGACGACCCGCAGACGAAACTGGCGATCGAGAAATACATGCAGTCGGTGCGGCCCGACGCGCCCTGGTGCCCGAGCAACATCGAGTTCATCCGCCGCATCAACGGGCTGGACTCGATCGAGGACGTGTTCAACATCGTGTTCGACGCGCGCTACCTGGTGCTGGGCCTGGGCGACGTGTACCTGGGCGCGCCGGTGGCCACGCCGCTGGACCCGCGCCACCGCCTGGTGACCACCAAGTACAACCCGGCGCGCACCTGGACGCCGGAAAACGCCGTGGGCATTGGCGGCGCCTACCTCTGCGTCTACGGCATGGAAGGCCCGGGCGGCTACCAGTTCGTCGGCCGCACGCTGCAGATGTGGAACCGCTGGCGCCACGGCACGCCGGGCACGCCGTTCGAGCAACCCTGGCTGCTGCGCTTCTTCGACCAGATCCGCTTCGAGGCGGTGAGCGAAGCCGAGCTGAAGGACATCCGCGCGCGCTTCCCGCACGGCGGCCATGCGCTGCGCATGGAGGAAGGCACGTTCAGCCTGAAGGACTACCGGCGTTTCCTCGCTGAGAACGACGCCAGCATTGCGGATTTCAAGGCGACGCAGCAGGCCGCGTTCGAGGCCGAACGCGAGCGCTGGGCCGCGGCCGGCCAGGCCGACTACGCGAGCGAGGCGGACGTGTCGGCCGCTGGCGTGGAGGCCGAGATCGACCTGCCCGAGGGCGGCCGCGCGCTGGCCACCAGCGTGCCGGGCAACGTGTGGAAGGTGGCCGTGAGCGTGGGCCAGCAGGTGCAGGCCGGCGACGTGCTGCTGGTGATCGAGTCCATGAAGATGGAGTTCAACCTGCTCGCGCCCGCCAACGCCACCGTGCACAGCCTGATGTGCACGCAAGGCGGCGCCGTGTCTGCGGGGCAGAACGTGCTGGTGCTGATCGACGAAACCGTCTGACCCACTCAAAAAAACCAAGGAGTTTTCCGTCATGTCCCTGAGCCATCTGTCCTTCGATCTCGCCAGCTTGCAGTCCGCCTACCGCAGCGGCACCAGCGTGCGCGAGGTGATCGCCGAAGCCTTGCGCCGCAGCCGCGCCGACACGCACCATGCGTTCATCCATGTGCTCAGCGATGCCGAGATCGAGCCCTACATCGCGCGCCTGGACGGCGTGGACCCGGCCAGCCTGCCGCTGTACGGCGTGCCCTTCGCGATCAAGGACAACATCGACCTCGCCGGCATCCCGACCACCGCCGCCTGCCCCGAGTTCGCGTTCACGCCGGACGAGAGCGCCTTCCTCGTGCGCCAGCTGCTCGCGGCCGGCGCGGTGCCGGTGGGCAAGACCAACCTGGACCAGTTCGCCACCGGCCTGAACGGCACGCGCTCGCCGTATGGCGCGTGCCAGAACGCGCACAACCCGGCGTTCGTCTCGGGTGGCTCCAGTTCGGGCTCGGGCGTGGCCGTGGCCAAGGGCTATGTGAGCTTCGCGCTCGGCACCGACACCGCGGGCTCGGGCCGCGTGCCGGCGTCATTCAACAACCTCGTGGGCCTCAAGCCCACGCTGGGCCTGCTCTCGGGCTCGGGCGTGCTGCCGGCCTGCCGCTCGGTGGAAACGCCGTCCATCCTGGCGCTCACGGCGGGCGACGCGCAGGCGGTGCTGGGCGCGGCAGCGGCGTTCGACGAGGCCGATGCCTACAGCCGCGCGGCGCAGCCGCTGGGCGTGGACTTTTCCGCCGGCCCGTTCCGCTTCGGCGTGCCGCGCGCGCAGGACCTGGAGTTCTTCGGCAACGACGCGGCCGCTGTGCTGTTCGCCGAGGCCGTGAAGCGGCTGGCCTCGCTCGGCGGCACGGCGGTGGAGATCGACCTCACGCCCTTCCTCGAGGCCGCGAAGCTGCTCTACGAAGGCCCGTGGGTGGCCGAGCGTTATGTCGCCATCCAGGGTTTCATCGACACGCAGCCCGAGGCCGTGTTCCCGCCGGTGCGCAGCATCATCGAAGGCGGGCGCGGCAAGACCGCGGCCGAGGCCTTTGCCGCGGCCTACCAGCTCAAGGCGCTGCGCCGCGTGTGCGACCGCGTGTGGAACGCCGTGGACTGCATACTCACGCCGACCGCCGGCACCATCTACCGCATCGCCCAGATGCAGGCCGACCCGATCCGCCTGAATTCGAACCTGGGCCGCTACACCAACTTCGTGAACCTGCTCGACCACAGCGCGGTGGCCGTGCCGGCCGGCGTGCTGGCCAGTGGCGACGCCCAGGGCCTGCCCTGGGGCGTGACGCTGGGCGCGCCCGCGCACAAGGACATCGCGCTGCTGCGCCTGGCCGACCGCTTCCACCGCGCGCTTGGCGGCGCCCTGGGCGCGACCACGACCGCACTCGCGTCCACGCCCGCGTGCGGCGGCTTGCCGGCCGGCGAGCTGGGCACGGCCGGCACGGGCACGGTGCGCGTGGCGGTGTGCGGTGCCCACCTCTCGGGCTTGCCGCTGAACCCGCAGCTCACTTCGCGCGGCGCGCGCCTGCTCGGCAGCCCGCACTCGGCGCCCGAGTACAAGCTGTACGCGCTGGCCGGCGGCCCGGTGCAACGGCCGGGCATGGTGCGCGTGGCCGAGGGCGGCACCGCGATCGCGATGGAGGTGTGGGAAGTGCCGGCCGCGCTGTTCGGCAGTTTCGTGGCCGGCATTCCCGCGCCGCTGGGCATCGGCAAGGTCAAGCTGGCCGACGGCAGCGAGGTGCCGGGCTTCATCTGCGAGGGCATCGGCATCACCGGCGCCACCGACATCACGCACTTCGGCGGCTGGCGCGCCTGGCTCGCGGCGGGCGCGCCGCGCTGAGGCGCGCGGTCAGAAATCGAGGCGGGTCTGTGCGGGCGTTTCCCGCGGGCGCGGCTTCGTCAGGTTTTCCGCACTGCGGTGGCGCGAGCCGTGGCGCTTGACGATGCTGTCCTGCACCGCCGCCACTGCGGGGTCGTTGCGCAGGGCGTGCACACGCTGCCTGGCCGCGCGCGTGGTCTGCTCCAGATCCACCAGCGGCACGGCGATGTCCAGACCCACCACCACACCGCAGCGCGCCTGCACCTCGGGCGGCATGAGCCAGGGCTGGAACAGCCACGCATCGGGCACGCGCCGCATGGCGGGCAGCCAGCGGCGCACGAAGTGGCCGTGCGGGTCGTGGTCCTGCGCCTGCTTCACCGGGTTGTAGACGCGCGTGGTGTTGATGCCGGTCGTGCCCGACTGCATCTGCAGCTGGCTCCAGTGGATGCCGGGTTCGTAGTCGAGGAACTCGCGCGCCAGCCACTCGCCCACCGGGCGCCAGTGCAGCCACAGCGGGTAGGCCGCCACCGAGACCAGCATCGCGCGCATGCGGAAGTTGATCCAGCCGGTCTCGCGCAGCATGGCCACGCAGGCGTCCACCATCGGCCAGCCGGTTCGGCCGGCCATGAGGGCCTGCAGATGCGCCTCGTTGTGCTCGCGTTCGCGAAGACCGTCGTAGCCGCGGTGCATGTTGTGGTGTTCGATGGCGGGCTCGGTCTCCAGCTTCTGGATGAAGTGGCAATGCCAGTGCAGCCGGCTCATGAAACCGTCGAGCCCCTGGCGCTGGCGCACTGGCAGTGCCGGGTCGTCCAGGCGAGCGCGCGTGGCCTGCACCACTTCGCGCAAGCTCAGGCAACCCCAGGTGAGGTACGGCGAGAGGCGCGAGCAGGCGCTGGGTGCCGAGAGCGGTGACGAGATGCCGCCGCGATAGCCAGCGCTGCGCTCGTTCAGGAAATCCTGCAACACCTCAAGGCCTTGCGCGCGCCCGCCGCGCTGGCGCTCGGGCGGGTCGTGCGCGCCCAGGCCGAGCGCATCGTGACCGGGCCAGGGGTCGGTGAAGCGCGCCACCGCGGCGGCCTGCAGCAGCGCGGGCCGGGGCGCCTGCCCGGCGTGCATGAGCTGCTCCCACTGCCGCACCCAGTGCCGGCGTTCGCGCAGGCCGCGCACCACACCGAACTGGCGGTATTCGCGCCACGGCAGGGCCCGATCAGCGCACCATTGCTTCACGCGGCGGTCGCGCTCGTAGCTGGCGGCGTTGCCGGTTTCTTCGTGTGACAGCAGCTCCAGAAAAGGCGATTGCTGGTGGAGGCGTTCCAGCACGGCCACCGCGTCGCCCACCGCCAGCTGCAGCCGGCCACCGAGGCGTTTGAGATCGGCCTGCAGGTCCTTCAGGCTCTCCTGCACGAAACCGAGGTGCTGCCGCGCGGCATCGGGCTGGCGCCACAGCGCGGGCTCGAGCACGTACAGGCACAGCACCGGGCCGAGCCGGGCGGCCTCGGCCAGCGGCGCGTGGTCACACACCCGCAGGTCGCGCTTGAACCAGACCACCCGGTACGTCATCGCGGCATTCTGATCGCTGCTGCCGTGCGCTGCGCGCTTGGGGGCATTGCGGCCATTGCCGTCGTCGGACGAAAAAAAACCAGACCGCGAGGTCTGGTTTTTTTCTTCAGGGCCGGTGAGGCCGAGGCGATTTAACGCGGGCTGCGGCGGGCCACCGGGCGCGACGGTGCGCCTTCGGTGCGGCGCGGTGCGAACTCGCCACCGCGCATGGCGCCGCGCTCGGCGTTGCCACGGTCGCTGAAACCACCGCGGTCGCCACCGGCGGGCTTGTCGCTGCGGCCGAAGCTGGAGAAACCACCGGCCGGCTTGGGACCGAAGCCCGGGCGGGCCGGCGCGCGGTCGAACGAACGGCCTGCGGGGCGCGTGTCGTTGCGGTAGCCACCTTCACCACGGCCTTCACCGCGGTTGTTGTCGAAGCGGTTTTCGGCGCGCGGTTGCGGCTCGGCACGGCCTTCGAAGCGCGGGTCGAAACGCGTTTCGGGGCGGCTGTGGTCGACGCGGGGCGCCTCGCTGCGGCCTTCGAAACGCGGGCCGCGCGGTGCGGGGCCACGGGCGTTGAAGTTGCTGCGGTCGGCGTAGTTGCGATCACCGCCGCCACCACCGCCGAAGCGGTCACCACGGCCGGCCGGGCGGCCACGGCCACCGAACTCGGGCTGCGGTGCGCGCTGACGCGGCTCCATGCCGGGCACGGTTTCCACGTTGATGCGCTGGCGCGTGTAGGCCTCGATGTCACCGATCTTGCGGCGGTCGCGGAACTCGGCGAACGTGACGGCCAAGCCGTCGCGGCCGGCGCGGCCGGTGCGGCCGATGCGGTGCGTGTAGTCCTCGGCCTTCATCGGCAGGCCGAAGTTGAAGACGTGGGTGATGGTGGGCACGTCGATGCCGCGCGCGGCGACGTCGGTGGCCACCAGGATCTGCACCTGGCCGGCGCGCAGCGCCATCAGGCGGCGGTTGCGGATGCCCTGGCTCAGCGCGCCGTGCAGCGCGACGGCCGAGAAGCCCTCTTGCTGCAGGTCGTTGGCGAGGCCGTCGCACTCGATCTGGGTGCTGGCGAACACGATGGCCTGGTTGATGCTGGCGTCGCGCAGCCAGTGGTCGAGCAGCTTGCGCTTGTGGTCGGCGTGGTCGGCCCAGAACAGCACCTGCTTGATGTTGGCGTGTTGTTCCTGCGGCGAATCGATCTGCACCTTCTGCACGTGCTTGCCGTTGTCGTGCATCACGCGCATGGCGAGCTGCTGGATGCGCGGCGCGAAGGTGGCGCTGAACATCATGGTCTGGCGGCGCTGGCTGGTCAGGGCATTGACTTCGGCCAGGTCGTCGGCAAAGCCGAGGTCGAGCATGCGGTCGGCTTCGTCGACCACGAGGAACTGCACCTGGTCGAGCTTGAGCTGCTGCGAGCGCTGCAGGTCGAGCAGGCGGCCGGGCGTGGCGACCACGAGGTCGGCGTTCTGCAGCCGGGCGATCTGCAGCTGGTAGGGCATGCCGCCCACCACGTTGGCGATGCGCAGGCCGCGGCAATGGCGCACCAGGTCGATCGCGTCGTTGGCCACCTGCTGCGCGAGTTCGCGCGTGGGGCACAGGATCAGGGCGCCGGGGGTGGCGGCCTTGAAGTTGCGCGAGCTGGTCGGGTCCTTGCGCTTGGGCGCCTTGGGCGGGGCTTCGCCACGGGCCAGAGCGTCGGCGGTCAGGCGCTCGCGCTCGGCGCGCTCCCTGGCTTCGGCATCGGCGCGCTGTTGCAGCAGGGTGTGCAGCACGGGCAGCAGGAAGGCCGCGGTCTTGCCGCTGCCGGTCTGGCTGGAGACCATCAGGTCGGCAAAACGCGCTTCGCCCTGGGCCAGCATGGCCTTGGGGATCACGTTGTTCTGCACGGCGGTGGGCTGCAGGTAGCCGAGGTCGGCACAGGCCTGCACCAGCTCGGGCGCCAGGCCCAGCAGCTCGAAGCCGTTGGGGCCGGCAGGCACCACGGGCTCGACGGTCACGGGGGTGGAGGTGTCTGCGTCCGTATCGACAGACAGGGTTTCGGGCGAGAAATCGCCGCGGGCTTCAAAAGAGTCGCTCATGTTCGTCCATGCGCCAGAAAATGCGCAATTGATCGAATGCAAACGCTGGAGGGGACGGCCAACCTCAAAAGGTGGCAGCTCCGGGGCGTCGGATCCGTTCGTGGTTACAAAACATCAACCATCAAACGATCGACGCGCCATGGGTCACAGTGAGAAACGTGACGCCGGGAGCGAAGGCCCCATCCGCTGGAACTGGCTGGTGTCCGGAGGACGCCGTGCCAATGCTGTGTTCGGGGGGCCTGGTGTGTGAGGCAGATGCACAAATCATCGCAGTTGCCTGCGAAGCCGTTGATTATGGCACACATTGAGGGAAAACCCTGAATGTTTTTCAGCGGGATCAGCTCAGGACCGCACGCACCACGTAGAACAGGAACGCCGCGAGCAAGGCGCTGGCAGGCACGGTGACGATCCAGGCCGCCACGATGCGCATGACCGCCGAGCGCTTGACGATTTCCTTCCTGTACACCTTCTTCAAGGCCTTCAGCTCGCTCTTGTCGAGCACGGCGCTTTCGGTGTGCGCCGCCGCGCGCTGCCGGATGCGGCGTTTCATGTCGTCCAGCATGCGTTTCTTGTCCGCCACCTCGGCCGCCTCGAAGCGCGCCAGGTAGGCGCGCACGGCGGCCTGGTCTTCCCCCTGGTGGCCAGCAAACACGGTCTGCTCCATCCTGGCGTAGTTCACCTTGAGCAGTTCGCGCAGGAAGCCCACGCCGAACACCCCCCCGATGGCGATGTGGGTGGTGGACACGGGTATGCCCAGCTGCGAGGCGGCGATGACCGTGATCGCCACGGCCATGGCGATCGCATAGGCGCGCATGTTGTCGAGCTCGGTGATCTCGCGGCCCACGACGCGGACCAGCTTGGCACCGTACAGCACCAGGCCCACTGACAGCCCCAGCGCGCCAGCCAGCAGGATCCACCACGGCGAGACAAGCGAGCCGGCGAGCGCGCCGCCCTGCAAGGCTTCGTAGATGCCGGCCAGCGGTCCGACGGCATTGGCCACGTCGTTGGCGCCATGGGCGAAGCTCAACAGCGCGGCCGAGCAGACCAGCGGCCAGGTGAACAGGCGGTTGACACCGTCCTTGCCGCTGCGCTGGCGAGAGGCCAGCCTTGCAATGGATTTGCGGGTCAACCACCAGACCCCCAGCGCCAGCACCGCACCGGCCAGCAGCGCCTCGAGAAAGTCCACCGTGACCAGGCGGCCCATACCCTTGAGCAACATGTAGGTGGTGTACGCCCAGACCATGAGCCCGATCAGCAGGGGCACGACACGGCGCGCGGCGGCGGTCCGGTCGCTGCGGTAGGTCACGCTGCGCTTGATGACATACAGGAAGCCCGCCGCCAGCACGCCGCCCATGAGCGGCGACAGCACCCAGCTCAAGGCGATGGAGCCGACGTTGTGCCAGTTGATCAGGCCCCAGCCACCGGCGGCGATGCCCGCGCCCGTGATGGCGCCGATGATGGAGTGGGTGGTGGAGACAGGCGCGCCCAGCGCGGTGGCCAGGTTGAGCCAGAGGGCCGCGGCCAGCAGTGCGGCGAGCATCACGCGGACGTAGGTGTCCGCGTCGGCGAACCGGCTGGCATCGACGATGCCGCTCTTGATGGTGTTCACCACCTCGCCACCCGCCACGATCGCGCCCAGCGCCTCGAACAACGCCGCCACCGCGAGGGCCGCGCCCATGGTGATGGCACCGGACCCCACCGCCGGTCCCATGTTGTTCGCCACGTCGTTGGCACCGATGTTCATGGCCATGTAGACACCGACCACGGTGGCCACGACGAGCAGCCAGGTGGCCGACGGGGTCAGGCCCGCTGGCGGGCCCCCCATGACATACGCGCAACCCCCGACCAGCACCAGAAACAGCAGCGCGGCGCCCAGTTGCAGCGCGTCCTGGTGCCTGGCGATGAAGCGGAAGCCAGCGTTTTTTCCCATGCGGATCAGCGCAGGAAGTGGGTGCGGTAGTGCTCGAGCTCGTCGATCGACTCGTGCACATCGGCCAGCGCGGTGTGCTTCTGGTGCTTCTTGAACGACTCGTAGACCTCGGGCCGCCAGCGCTTGGCCAGCTCCTTGAGCGTGCTCACGTCCAGGCAGCGGTAGTGGAAGTAAGCCTCCAGCTTGGGCATGTACTTCACCAGGAAGCGGCGGTCCTGGCTGATGGTGTTGCCGCACATGGGCGAGCCGCTCTTGGGCACGTACTTGCCGATGAAGGCCAGCAGCGTGGCCTGGGCTTCGTCCTCGTCGACCGTGCTGGCCTTGACCTTGTCGATCAGGCCGCTCCTGCCGTGCGTGCCCTTGTTCCAGGCGTCCATGGCGCCCAGCACGGCATCGCTCTGGTGGATCACCAGCACCGGGCCCTCGATGCGCGGCGTGAGCTGCGGGCCGGTGATCACCACCGCAATCTCCAGCAACCGCTCCTTGTCCGGGTCGAGCCCGCTCATCTCGCAGTCGATCCAGACCAGGTTCTGGTCGCTCTTGGCCAGGGTGGGGGTGTCGGTGGCGGGGCTCGCCGTGGCCGTGGCGGCCGGGGGGTGGGCAGAAGTCATGGCCGCGATTTTCACCGATCCGCCGCAAGGCCCTGCCGGCGTGGTGCCGCAAGGCCCCCGGGCGCGCAGCCCAGGCCGTCTTCGATAGACTCTGCCCCATGGACACCGCTTCGCTCTCTTTCACCGCCCTCTTCTGCGCCCTGCTGGTGCTGGGGCTGGTCATCCGCACCGTGCTGGCGAGCCGGCAGATCCGCCACGTGGCGCGCCACCGCGGCGTGGTGCCGGCCGCGTTCAGCGACACCATCTCGGTCGAGGCCCACCAGAAAGCGGCCGACTACACCATCACCAAGACCCGCTTCGGCCTGATCGAAACCGCCATCGACGCGGCGCTGCTGCTGGGCTGGACGCTGCTGGGCGGGCTCGACTGGCTGAACCAGGCGCTGCTGGGCGCGCTCGGTGGCGGCCTGGTGCAGCAGCTCGCGCTGCTCGCGGCCTTCGTGGTGATCGGCGGCCTGATCACCCTGCCGCTGGGCTGGTACGCGAGCTTCCGCATCGAGGAACGGTTCGGCTTCAACAAGATGACGATGTCGCTCTGGCTGGCCGACCTGTTCAAGGGCGCGCTGGTCGGTGCGCTGATCGGCCTGCCCATTGCCGCGCTGGTGCTCTGGCTCATGGGCGCGGCCGGCCCGACCTGGTGGCTCTGGGCCTGGGGCGTGTGGATGGTGTTCAACCTGCTCGCGCTGGTGCTCTACCCCACGGTGATCGCGCCGCTGTTCAACAAGTTCGAGCCGCTGGGCGACGAAACCCTCAAGGCCCGGGTGAACGCCCTCATGCAGCGCTGCGGCTTCGCGGCCAAGGGCCTGTTCGTGATGGACGGCAGCAAGCGCAGCGCCCACGCCAATGCCTACTTCACCGGCTTCGGTGCCGCCAAGCGCGTGGTGTTCTTCGACACCCTGCTCAAGCAGCTCAGCCCCGATGAGATCGACGCCGTGCTCGCGCACGAGCTCGGCCACTACAAGCGCCGCCACATCCTCAAGCGCATCGCGCTCATGTTCGCGCTGAGCCTGGCGGGTTTCGCGCTGCTCGGCTGGGTGTCGAGCCAGGCCTGGTTCTACAGCGGGCTGGGCGTGACGCCGTCCATGGACACGCCCAACGACGCGCTGGCCCTGCTGCTGTTCATGATGGTCGTGCCGCTGTTCACCTTCTTCCTCTCGCCGCTGATGGCGCAGCTCTCGCGCAAGCACGAGTTCGAGGCCGACGCCTATGCGGTGGAACACACCAGCGGACCCGACCTGGCCAGCGCCCTGCTCAAGCTCTACAAGGACAACGCCAGCACGCTCACGCCCGACCCGGTGTATGCGCGTTTCTACTATTCCCACCCGCCCGCCAGCGAGCGCCTGTCGCGCCTGCAGGCCGCCTGACCTGAACCCGACCCCATGAACCCCATCCACCAGAACCGCCGCGCGCTCTCGGCCACCGAAATCGTGACCCAGCTCACCCAGCTCAACGGCGACGCCGCCCAGGGCTGGAAGCTGATCGACGGCGCGCTGGAGAAGACCTACAGCTTCGCCAACTTCCACGAGACCATGGCCTTCGTCAACGCGCTGGCCTGGATCGCCCACCGCGAAGACCACCACCCCGACCTGGCCCTGGGCTACAGCCGCTGCACGGTGCGTTTCAACACCCACGACGTGGGCGGCATCTCGGTCAGCGACTTCCACTGCGCCAGCGCGGTGGACGCGTTGCAGAAGGCCTGATGGCCGATCTGCAAACCGGTCTGGTGGTGGCGGCCCACGGCCGCCACTGCCTGGTGGAAAGCCCCGGCGGCGAGCGCCGCATCTGCCACCCGCGTGGCAAGAAGAACCCGGTGGTGGTGGGTGACCAGGTGCAATGGCAGATCACCGGCGACGAAGGCAGCATCGAACGCGTGGACGAGCGGCGCAACCTGTTCTACCGGCAGGACGAGATGCGCACCAAGTCCTTCGCCGCCAACCTCGACCAGGTGCTGGTGCTGGTGGCGGCCGACCCCGAGTTCTCCGAAAGCCAGCTCGCGCGCGCGCTGATCGCGGCGCAGGCCGAGCGCATCGACGTGCTGATCGTGCTCAACAAGAGCGACCTGCAGCCGGCCTTCGACCGGGCCTGGGCGCGGCTGGAGCCCTACCGCCGCATGGGCTGCACGGTGATGCCGCTGCGGCTCAAGGCCGAGGGCCAGGACGCCGGTGGCGATGACGGGCTGGACGCGCTGCAGCAGCGGCTCTCGGGCAAACGCACGCTGGTGCTGGGCCCCTCGGGTGTGGGCAAGAGCACGCTGGTGAACCGCCTGGTGCCCATGGCCAAGGCGCTCACGGGCGAGATTTCTCGGGCACTGAACTCGGGCAAGCACACCACCACCAGCACCACCTGGTACTGGGTGGACGGGGCGCGCAGCACCGCGCTGATCGACTCGCCGGGATTTCAGGAATTCGGCCTGAACCACATCGAGCCCATGCAGCTCGCCCACCTCATGCCCGACCTCAATGCCACGCTGGGCGCCTGCCGCTTCTACAACTGCACCCACCTGCACGAGCCGGGCTGCGCGGTGGTGGCACATGTGCAGACCGGCGACCCGGATCAGCCGGGCGCCGATGCGCTCGCGATCAGCGAGAACCGCTACCGCCTGTACCGCGAGCTGTTCGCCGAACTGTCGGACAAGCGCCGCTACTAGCAGGGCTCAGAGGCCCGCAAGGGTCAGCAGCGCCAGCAGCAGCATCCACAGCACCACCGCGCGCCACACCAGGCCGACCACGCTGCCCAGGTGGGCGAGCTGCGGCTCCGGCCGGGTGCCCGGGTCGCCCTCTTCCAGGGGCGTGAGCGCGTCGGTTTGCGGCATCAGCCGCACGTTGAGTGCGCCCGAGGTGGCCGCCAGCACCACGCCATCGCTGCCGGGCGCGAAGCGCTCGGCGTCACCGCGCCAGCTGGCCACGGCTTCCTCGAAGTTGCCGACGACGGCGAACCCGAGCGCCGTGATGCGGGCCGGCACGTGGTCGACCCAGCTCCAGGCCTGCATCGCCGCCTGCTGCAAGGCCAGGCTGGGCGTGCCGTCGGGCCGCGCGCGCCAGTTGCGCGAGAGGTACTCGGCCAGGCGGTAGAACACCGCGCCGGACGGGCCCAGGCCCAGGGCCCAGAACACCACGAAACACACCAGCACGCCGAACACGTGGCGGTGCGCCGCGAGCACCGACTGCTCGATCACCTGGCGCAGCAGCTCGGTGCGCGGCAGGCTGGACGCATCGACCCGCAACCAGCGCGCCAGCTTCTCGCGCGCGACCGCATCGTCGCCCACGTCAAGCGCCTGGCGGATCTCGCTGAAGTGGTGGCTGAACTGGCGAAAGCCCAGCGTGACGTACAGGATGCCCACGACCCACACGAAGGCGAGCACCGAGCTGAACTGCCACAGGCCCCAGTACACCAGGCCCGCGACAGCGGCCGGCACGCCGACGGCCAGCGACCAGGCGACCCAGCCGTGCGAGGACTGCCCGGCATCGAGGTTGCGCCGCACGGTGCGGGCCCAGCCGCGCAGGCCGGCGTGCACCGGGTTGTCGAAAGCGAGGGGACGCGCCTGCTCGAGCAGCAGCGCGATGAGGATGGCGAAAAAGCTCATGGCGCCATCATAGTGGCGTGCCCCGCAGGTGCGACCCTGCGTGCAGGCGCGGTGCCCGCGCTCAGGCGCTGAGCATGCGGTAGAAATTGCGCAGCATGCCCGCGGTGGCGCCCCAGATGAAGCGCTCGCGGTCGCCATCGAGGTAGGGCATGGAGTACCACTCGCGCACCACGCCCTCGAACGCCATCGCATGGCGGCGGTGGTGCAGCGGGTTCATCAGGTAGGCCAGCGGCACCTCGAACACGTCGTCGACCTCATCGGGGTTGGGCACCAGCTCGAAGCCCGGCCGCACCAGACCGACCACCGGCGTGACGATGAAGGACGTGCCGGTCACGTACACCGGCAGCGAACCCAGCACCTCCACGCGTTCGGGCTCCAGCCCGATCTCTTCGTGTGCCTCGCGCAAGGCAGCGGCGGTGGCGTCAGCGTCTTCGGGGTCGAGCTTGCCGCCAGGCAGGGCGATCTGGCCCGAATGGGTGGACAGGTGGGCCGTGCGCTGGGTCAGGATCAGCGTGAGCTCGTCGCGCATCACCAGCGGCAGCAGCACCGCGGCGTGGGCGGGCGCGCGGTCGGCAAACTTCTTCTCGCGGTGCAACTCGGGCGTCCACACCGGCGGGCGGGCAAAGAGCTCGCGCAGGCCGTCGGGGGTGAGGCGCTGCGCGTGGGCGGGCCGCAGCAATTCGTCGGCGGCGTCCGCGACGATGGGGACGAGGCGCGGATCGAAAGCGGGCAGGAGCTGGGTCATGTGAAGGCGAGCATAGGCCAGACGCAAGAAAGCCGCTCCGGGGAGCGGCTTTCTTGGGAGCAGGACTTCGGGTCGAACCCGAAGCGCCTTACGCGCCCAGCTTTTCGCGGATGCGTGCCGACTTGCCGCTGCGCTCGCGCAGGTAGTACAGCTTGGCGCGGCGCACGGCACCGCGGCGCTTGACTTCGATCTTGGCGATCAGCGGGCTGTACAGCGGGAAGGTGCGCTCGACGCCTTCGCCGTTGGAGATCTTGCGCACGATGAAGCTGGAGTTCAGGCCGCGGTTGCGGCGAGCGACGACCACGCCTTCGTAGGCCTGAAGGCGCTTGCGCGTGCCTTCGATCACGTTGACGCTGACGATCACGGTGTCGCCAGGGGCGAACGGCGGGATCACCTTGCCGAGGCGAGCGATTTCTTCCTGCTCGAGGGTCTGGATGAGGTTCATGGTTTCCTGTTCGTCGATCATGCCCGCGCTGCACTAAAGGCCGCGAATCCGGCAGGGGCCCTGTCCAACCCTTTGCGGGGGTTGCGGGCTGGCCCGGTCGCGGCGGCCGGTCAGAGGATCGAAAAGCCTTGGATTATAGCAAGCCCCGGGCGCGCAGGAAAGTCTGGTCGGCGGCGTCCAGCAAACCCTGCTCCCGGGCGCGGGCCAGCAGCTCGGGCCGCCGGCGCGCCGTGAGCAGCAGGCTCTGCTCGCGCCGGTGGCGCGCGATGCGCTCGTGATGGCCGCCCAGCAGCACCTCGGGCACGGGCATGGGCCCGTTCGGGCCCTGCCAGACCTCGGGCCGGGTGTGGTGCGGGCTGTCGAGCAGGCCGTCGAGCGCGGGGTTGAAGCTGTCCTGCTGGTGGCTGCCCTCGTCGCCCAGCACGCCGGGCTGCAGCCGCGCGACCGCGTCGAGCAGCGCCATGGCGGCGATTTCGCCGCCCGAAAGCACGAAGTCACCCAGGCTGATCTGGATGTCCACGCAGGCATCGATGAAGCGCTGGTCGATGCCCTCGTAGCGGCCGCACACCAGCACCGCGCCCTGGCTGTGCGACCAGCGCTCCACGCCGGCGTGGTCCAGCGCCTCGCCGATGGGCGAAAACAGCACGACCGGCGCGCGGGCCGCTTCGGGCTCCGCGCGCTCGGCGCGCACCGCCTGCAGGCACAACCACAGCGGCTCGGCCATCATGACCATGCCCGGACCGCCGCCGAACGGGCGGTCGTCCACCCGGCGGTAGTTGCCTTCGGCGAAATCGCGCGAGTTCCACAGATGCACGTCCACCAGGCCGGCCTCGAAGGCGCGGCGGTTGATGCCGTGCTGCAAAAACGGTGCGAACAGCTCGGGAAACAGGGTGATGACGTCGAAGCGCATGGCGGTATTGTGAGCGTCAACGATCCGGCGCCGGGCCGCCCCAAGCCGGATCACCCCCTCGGGGGGCAGCGACCCGCGCAGCGGCGGAGCGCGGGGGCTTAGTAATCGGGTTGCCAGTCGGCCGTGATGCGGCGCGCGGCTTTGTCCACGCCGTCGATGTAGGCGGCGACAAACGGAATCATGCGTTCGGCGGTCTTCTCAACGCCATCTACCGTCTCGGTGTACTCCAGCACCAGCACCGAGTTCGGCCCGGTGGCGACGAGATCGGTCACCACGCCCAGGTGCACGCCTTCGCGGTTCACCACATCGAGTCCGATCAGGTCGACCCAGTAGTACTCGCCTTCGGGCGTGGCCGGGAAGGCGCTGCGCGGCAGGTAGATGCGCACGCCCTTGAGCGCTTCGGCCGCGTTGCGGTCGTCCACGCCCTCCAGTTGGGCCACCAGGCCGTCGGTATGGGGCTTGACCTCGGTCACGCCCACGCCCACGCAGCCCGTGAACGCCGAAAAGCCGCGCGCGAAGCGGGCTTCGGGAGGCTGCAGGAACCAGGGGGAGGAAGCGATCAGCGCCGAGGTGTCGGCGCTGTGGGGCAGGATGCGGACCCAGCCCTTGATGCCCCACGCGTCCTGTATGCGCCCCAGCTCGACGGCGTCGTCGGGCAGGGGTGACGCCGTGAAGGCGCCGGACGCGGGGCTGCTCACCTGTGAAGGGATGAGATCAGGCCGCGACCTTGGCGGCGTTTTGCTTGACCAGGCGCTCGACCGTGTCGGACGGGGTGGCACCCACGCTGGTCCAGTAGGTCAGGCGGTCCATGGCGATGCGCAGGGGCTCTTCGCCACCGCGGGCCAGCGGGTTGTAGAAGCCGATGCGCTCGATGAAACGGCCATCGCGGCGGTTGCGCTTGTCGGCAACCACGATGTTGTAAAAAGGACGGGCTTTTGCGCCGCCGCGGGAGAGTCGGATGACGACCATGATTTATCCTTCGGGTGGAGAGGTACCAACATCGGTACATCACTGGATCTTGCGATCCGCTTATCTGCAGCGCTTGAGACACACGACTGACCACCCGGCCAGCGAAACGCCACGAAACCCGCGATTATAGCCCGTCCGCGGGTTTTGCCATCCCCCACCTCGACACCCCGCGCCCATGCCACTGATCCGCCCCAGCCGCGACGACGACCTCGACGCCATCACCCGAATCTACGGCCACCACGTGCTGCACGGCACCGGCACCTTCGAAACCACCCCGCCCAGCCTGGCCGACATGACCGCCCGGCGCGCCGACGTGCTGGCCAAGGGACTGCCCTGGCTGGTGGCCGAAGAAGGCGGCCAGGTGCTGGGTTTCGCCTACGGCAACTGGTTCAAGCCGCGCCCGGCCTACCGCTTCTCGGTGGAAGACTCGATCTACATGGACCCGGCCGCCCACCGCAAGGGCCTGGGCCGCGCCCTGCTCGCCGAGCTGCTGGCGGTGCTCGAGCGCACCGGCACGCGCAAGGTGATGGCGGTGATCGGCGATTCGGCCAACGCCGGTTCGATCGGCGTGCACAAGGCGCTGGGCTTCGAGCCGGTGGGCGTGGTGCAGTCCTGTGGCTGGAAGTTCGACCGCTGGCTCGACATCGTGCTGATGCAGAAAACCCTGGGCGCTGGCGACAGCACGCCGCCGGACGGCCCGGCATGAGTTCACACCCGAAGAACAAGACGCTCGCCGTCTGGCTGGCGCTGCTCGGTGGCGTGCTCGGCCTGCACCGCTTCTACCTGCGCGGCCCGGGTGACTGGATCGGCTGGCTGCACCCGATCCCGGCCGCGCTGGGCTGGTGGGGTGTGCAGCGCGTACTCACCTACGGGCAGGACGACAAGCTCTCGTGGCTGCTGATCCCGCTGCTGGGCATGACCATTGCCGTAAGCTGCCTCACCGCCATCGTCTACGCGCTGAGCGACCGCGAGAAGTGGAACCGCTGGTTCAACCCGGGCCTGCCGGCCGACGCGGTTTCGGGCGGCACCAACTGGTTGACCATTGGCGCGCTGGTGTTCGCCCTGCTGCTGGGCACCGTCGCCTTCATGGGCAGCCTGGCGTTCGGCTTCCAGCGCTACTTCGAGTACCAGGTAGAAGAGGCGCGCAAGATCAGCCAGTGAGGCGGGCCGCTCAGTTGAGGACGGCCATGACCGTCATCGCCAGACTGAGCGTGAACAGCGCCAGCACCGTGGACAGGCCCATGCTGGCCGTGGTGACCTCCTGCGCGACCTCGTAGCGCTGGGCGAACAGAAACACGTTGGCGCCGACCGGCAGCGCCGCGGCCACCACCATCACCGTCAACGGCAGGCCGGTGATGCCCATGGCCCAGGCACACAGTCCCACCAGCAGCGGCAGCGCGAGGTTCTTGGAGGCGCTGATCCACAGCGCCTGCCGCAGGTGGCCCGCCATGGGCGTGCGCGCCAGCGTGACGCCCACCAGCACCAGTGCGATCGGACCGAAGGCGCTGCCCAGCAGCTGCAGCGGCCTGTCGATCACCGTGGGCAGGGTCAGGCCGGTCTGCGCGAACAGCAAGCCGCTCAGGATGGGCAGGGGAATCGGGTGGATCAGCGCGCCCTTGAACGCCGACCAGGCCGTCTCCAGCACGTGCGGCGCGCGCTGGCCGCCGGCGCGGGCCTCGCGCGCCACCGCCAGCTCGAGCACGATGGAGCCCACGGTGAGCAGGATCAAGGCGTGCACCGAGACCAGCGTGAGCAAGGTGACCTGCCCGGCCTTGCCATAGGCCAGCTCGACCAGCGTGATGCCAATCATCACCATGTTGGAGAAGGTGCCGGCCAGCGCCATCACCACGCTGCCGCGGTTGAAGCCGCGCCAGACGATGGACACGGCCAGCAGCGTCAGTGCCGCAATGAAGTAGGCCACCACCGGCCGCAGGTCGAGCTGCTCGAAGCGCACCGCGCTCATGGTGCGGAACAGCAGCGCCGGGATCAGCAGCAGGAACACCAGGTTGGACAGGTCCTTGACCGCGGCATCGCGGATCCACTGCAGCCGCCCGGCGAGGTAGCCCAGCGCGATGAGGATGAAGACCGGGGTGAGGGAGGCGACGACGGGGTGGGTGGCGATGTTCACCCGGCGATGGTATCGCCTGCGTGCGGACTCACTCCACGCCGACGGCGCCGGTGATGCGGTAGTAGAGGCCGTAAGGATCGTTGCGCAGCACGTGGAAGGTGCCCTCGACCACCACCGCCTCCAGCTTGTATTTCACCGGCTTGCTGGCGCGCACCTCCACCATGCTTTCCGGCCCGCCGGGTGTGCAGAAGCCGCAGGTCAGTGGCACCGAAGCGAGCAGGAAGTGGCGCTGGTTCTCGCCCGGCTCCAGCGGCATCATGTAGCCCTGCAGGCGCAGCGTCTTCTGGTTCAGCGCGGACACGGTCGCGGGGTACACCGGCACGATGCGCTTTTTCTCGACGGCGGTCGTGATGTCGGTCAGCGTGGACCAGGCCACCACGTCATCCCTCTTGGGCAGTGGCGCGAACGGGCTGAGCGGGCTGTGCACGCCCGCGCCCTGCCCGTGCGGCAGGCCCGGGGGCTGCGCCGCGGTGGCGGGTGGCTTGGCGCCCGGCGGCAGCGGCGAGCCCAGCGTCTGGGCGGCGACGCTTCCAGTCCCGACCGCACCCATGACGAGTGCGGCGATGAGCGAGCTGCGGGACTTGAAGGGCATGGCGTTTCCGGGGTTCGTTTCAGTCAGTGCGCGTGGCGCATGCCACAGTATTTTCCCAGCGCCAGACCCTTGCAGGCCACCGCAAGTTCCTGCATGCAGACTTTCTCTCCCTTGCCGGCTTCCAGGCACTTCGCCGCACCTTCGTGCGCAACGGCCATGGCGCGGTGGCGCTTGACGTCTTCCTGGGTCTCCTGGGCGGAGTGCTGCGCCAGCGCGGCGGTGGACAACAGGGCGGCAACGAACAGGAAGAGCATCGGTTTTTTCATCGGAATTACCTTGGGTTCAACAGTTGGGTGACATCGACACGGTAGGCGCTGATCGCGGGCAATAGCGCCGCCACCACCGCCACCCCAAAGGCCAGCACGGGCACCCAGGCTTCCCCGGGCACCCATTGCCAACCGGTGATGGCCAGCGAATGCCGGGCCATCAACATCTCGCCCATACCGGCCGTGAGCGCGTGCGCGGCCAGCAGGCCCAGGGCACAGGCCAGCGCAGCCAGCCAGAGCGCCTCGCACAGCAGCAGCGCGGCCACGCGCGCGGGTGGCGCGCCCAGCATGCGCAGCATGGCCAGGTCGGCGCGGCGCTCGCGCACCGCGCTCCACAGCGCGATGAACACCGACAGCCCGGCCACCACCAGCAACACGCCTGCCAGCGCGCGCAACACCTGCGTGCCCACGCCGACCATGTTCAGCAGGCGCGTGATCTCCACCGCCGGCGCGGCCGCCTGCAATGAGGTCGTCTGGTTGATGAAGCGCGGGAAGCTCACCGCCGCCAGCGGCGTGCGGTAGCGGATCAGGGCCAGCGTGATCTCGCGCTCGGCCGCGAGCGCCTCGGCCAGCTCGGCGCGCTCGGCTTCGTTCATGCCCTCGCCCGCGTGCATGTCGTCGTGCACGCGCCAGACCGACTCGGTGGCGGTGAGCACCAGCCGGTCGAGCACGCAGCCACAAGGCGCGAGCACGCCGGTCACGGTGTAGGGCGTCTCGCCGTGCGCGCTGCCACCCGCGCCCAGGCCGTGTGCGCCCTCGAAGGCCTGGCCCAGCTGCAGGCCGGTGCGCTCGGCGACCTGCGCGCCGAGCACGGCCTGCATTGGCGCCTGCCAGAGCGCGCCCTGCGCCAGCGACGCGCCGTAGTGCGCCGGGTAGTCGTGTGTGGTGCCGACGATGCGGAAGCCGCCCAGGTTGTCGCCCAGGCTGAGCGGAATCAGCTGCGCCACCTGCGGGTGCTGTGCGAGCTTCATGGCCTCGGCCAGCGGGATGTTGCCCGGCGGCACGTCGAGGTGGAACACGCCGGCCAGGATGAGCTGCATCGGGCTGCCCTTGGCGCCCACCACCGCATCGATGCCGGCCAGGTCGCGCTCGAAGGCGCGGTCGACCTGGTCGCGCGCGACCAGCACGAAGGCCATGGACGCGAGCCCGAGGGCCAGCAGCAGCAGGTTGAGCGCGGTGGCCAGCGGGCGCGACCAGAGGTAGCGCCAGGACAGGGTCAACACGTTCATGCGGCGGGCTCCGGCTGCGCCACCACGAAGGCCAGCGTCTGCGCGTGCGGCAGTGCCTGCCACACGCGGGCGTCGTGCGTGGCGATCACCAGCGTGGCGTCCAGCTCGCCGGCACTGCGCCGCAGCAGCGCCAGGGCCGCCGCACAGGCATCGTCGTCCAGGCTCGCCGTGGGCTCATCGGCCAGGATCACGCGGGGCCGCAGCAGCACGGCACGCGCCAGCGCCACGCGCTGCGCCTGCCCGCCCGAGAGCTGCGAAGGCCGCCGCGCCGCGAGCTCACCCAGGCCCAGCGCACCGAGCGCCGCCGCGATGGCGGGCCGGTCCACCGGCAGGCCGGCCGCGAAGTGCGCCAGCGCCAGGTTGTCGGCCACGCTGAGCGCCTCGCTCAGGTGCAGCTTCTGCGGCAGGAAGCCGATGTGGCGCGCGCGCCAGGCGTCGCGCGCGGCGGCGGCCAGCGCGCCGACCGACTGGCCAGCCACCACGACTTCACCCGCCGCCGGCGTGAGCAGGCCCGCGGCCAATGCGAGCCAGGTCGACTTGCCGCTGCCCGAGGGCCCGCGCAGCAGCAGCGTGCCGCCCTGCGCCACCGACACATCGCCCAGCCGCAGCGGCTCGCTGCGCGGGTAGGCGTAGTGCAGGCCACGGCACTCGATCACGCGGCCGCCTCCACACAGCTGGCGCAGGTGCCATGGACCGACACCTCCACGCGCTGCCCCTGATGGCCGAGCCGCGCCGCCGTGCGCAGCAGGTCACGGGTCGCTGCGCGCACGGGCTCGCCCGCCTGCGCCAACGGGAACTGCCGGTGGCAGGCGTCGCATTCGAAGCGCGGCAACGCCCCCGGCCCATCGCCGTCCACCTCGACGGGCGCCAGGCTGAAGCGCCAGGTGCGCGCCTGGTCGTCGGTGTGGCGCTGCAGCACGCCGCAGGCGGCCAGGCGCTCGAGCAGGCGGTAGAGCGTGACGCGGTTGATGTCCAGCCCGCGCGCGGTGAGCGCGCCCAGCGCCTGCGCATGGGTCAGGCCACCGGGCGGCAGCGCGAGGAACAGACCGAGCACCGCGCGCGTGGCCAGGGTGCGGCGCAGACCCGCGGATTCCAGGCGGGACTGGATGGCGGGCGGCACGCCGGCCAGCGCGGCGGTGGAACGGGGTGGCATGCGGGGCGCTCCTGGTTACTGCAACCGAGTTGCTTTTGCGCGATATTAACGCAATTCAGTTGCGCTATGAAGGCCTTGGCTACACTGGCCGGCCGCCCCCCATCCGCCCCCCGGAGCCCGCCTTGCCCATCACCCATCTCCTGCTCGCCCTCGCGGTGGTCTTCGTCTGGGGCACCAACTTCGTGGTCATCCGCTGGGGGCTGGACGGGCTGCCGCCCTTTCTGTTCGCGACGCTGCGTTTCGCGTTCTCGGCCCTGCCCTGGCTGCTGTTCATCCCGCGCCCGACCGCGCCCTGGCACAAGATCGCGGCCTTCGGTGTGCTGCTGGGCGTGGGCCAGTTCGGCCTGCTGTTCCTGGCGATGCGCAGCAGCATCTCGCCCGGCCTGGCCTCGCTGGTGGTGCAGTTGCAGGTGTTCTTCACCATCGGCCTGTCGCTGTGGCTGATGGGCGAGCGCGTGCGCGGTTTCCAGATCGCCGGCCTGCTGCTCGCGCTGGCCGGGCTGGGGGTGATCGGGGCGAATCTCGACGCCTCGGTCACGCTGCTGGGCATGGGCCTGGTGCTGAGCGCCGCCTTCTTCTGGTCGCTCGCCAACCTGGTGGTCAAGTCGCTCGGTCCGGTCAACATGCTGCACTTCATGGTCTGGAGCAGCCTGTTCGCGGTGCCGCCGCTGTTCGCGCTGTCGTGGCTGATCGAAGGACCGGCGCTCATGCGCAGCGCGGTCGACCAGGCCGGCGCGTTGGTGTGGGCCAGCGTGCTGTGGCAGGCCGTGGGCAACACCCTGTTCGGCTACGGTGTGTGGAACTGGCTGCTGGCGCGGCACCCCGCCGCCACGGTGACGCCGCTGGCGTTGCTGATCCCGGTCTTCGGCATGGGCGCGTCGGCGGTGTCGCTGGGCGAGACCTTGCCGGGGTGGAAGCTGGGCGCGGCTGCGCTGGTGCTTCTCGGTCTGGCGGTGATCGTTCTGTGGCCTCGCTGGCGGCCTGGGCGCTGACTCTCTGGGGGGCTTCTCCGGCTGGGGCGGTCATCGGCGACCGGGGTGCCCGGTCGCCGATGACCTCATTGGCACTCGCACAGTGGGTGCGCAACCGCTTCTTCGGCTCGCGGACGCATGGCGCTCTGCGCAGCGGGGTAAAGGAGGAGACGCGAGATC
>QZKF01000056.1 GCA_003599455.1 Comamonadaceae bacterium | reverse complement strand
CGCAGTCGCGCACCGGCCTCATGGCGCCCACCTCACCATCCGAACTGCGCGCCTCGGGCCCGGCGTTCTCCGCCTCGCATTTCTTCGCGCTCGACGTGCAGGAGATTGCGCAGGACCCCGAGGTCGAAGAGGCCGCGATCCGGTTTGCCAATGGCGATGATGCCGGGGCCGAGCAGGGCCTGCTGGAGGTGCTGGGCGAGGACGGCGCCAAGGCCGGGCAGCAGGAAGACTGGCTGGCTCTGTTCGACCTGTACCGGGCCACCGGCCAGCTCGCTGCCTTCGAGAGCCGCGCGGTGGACTTCGTCAACCGCTTCAACCGCTCGGCCCCTCAGTGGTACGACATGCCCGAAGCGGTCTCCAGCATGACCGGCAAGGTCTACACCCCGTCCACCGGCCACAACCGCGCGGTCTGGGTCAGCGAGCCGGACCTGGATGCGCACGCCGTGGGCACCCTGCAGAACGTGCTGCTGCGCGCCGCCCAGCCCTGGGTGCTGGACTGGACGCCGCTGGAGAGCATGGACCTCAAGGCGGCGCGTGCCTTGCTCGGCATCTTCACCCTCTGGGGCGATCAGGACGTGGAGCTGCGGTTCCAGGGCTCGGCCTCCTTCCGGGACGTGCTCAAGGGTCTGACGCCTTCGGGTCGCCGCGACGTGGAGCAGCTCTGGTGGGAGCTGCGCATGGCAGTCCTGCGCGTCATGAACCGGCCCGACGAGTTCGAGCTGACCGCGCTCGATTTCTGCGTGACCTACGAAGTGTCGCCACCGGGCTGGGAAAAACCGCGCTGCTACTACACCTCGCAGTCGGCCGACAAACCCGGCGAGGCCGGCCAGTCGGTGCTGGGCGAATCGGTGCTGGAGCAGGTGCCTTCGGGTTACCCGCACAGCGAGTCGCAACTCGACAGCCAGGGCGGCGCCGACTTCAACCAGCTGGGCCTGGTGGAACTGTCCGGCGAGATCCGCGGCGACCCGCAGGCCACGCTGGAAGCGCTGGAGCGGCGCCTCAAGGGCGCCGACGTGCTCATCATTTCCTGCCGCCACCTGATCCGGGTGGATTTTTCCGCTGCCGGCACCCTGCTCAACTGGGTGTCCGGTCACCACGCCGAAGGGCGCCTGGTGCAGTTCGTGGATGCGCACCGGCTGGTGTCGGCCTTCTTCCACGTGATCGGCATCACCGAATACGCCAAGGTGGTCGTCCGCGTCGACTGAGCGCGGCCGCCCGCGGCTCGAACGCTCTGTTGCAACACCCGGGTCCCGTCGCCGTTGCATTCGGCCCGGCCAACCCCAATTCAAGCCCATGGAATCATTTCACGGAACCACCATCGTCTGTGTGCGCCGCCAGACGCCCGAAGGCATCCAGGTCGCCATCGGCGGTGACGGCCAGGTCACGCTGGGCCACATCGTCGTGAAGGGCACGGCACGCAAGGTGCGCAAGCTCTACCGCGACCAGGTGCTCGCGGGCTTTGCCGGCGCCACCGCCGACGCCTTCACGCTGTTCGAGCGCTTCGAGGCCAAGCTCGAAAAGCACCAGGGCCATCTGGTGCGCGCGGCCATCGAGCTCACACGCGACTGGCGCACCGACCGCGTGCTGCGCCGCCTGGAGGCCATGCTCGCGGTGGCCGACCACAGCGCCTCGCTGATCATCACCGGCAACGGCGACGTGCTCGAACCCGAGCACGGCATCGTGGCCATCGGTTCCGGTGGTGCGTATGCGCAGGCGGCGGCCAAGGCGCTGCTCGACCACACGCAACTGAGCGCCGAGGACATCGTGCGCCAGTCGCTCGCGATCGCGGGCGAGCTGTGCATCTACACCAACATGAACCACACGGTGGAGGTGCTCTGATGTCCTCCATGACGCCGCAGGAAATTGTTTCCGAGCTCGACCGTTTCATCATCGGCCAGAAGGGCGCCAAGCGCGCCGTGGCCATCGCGCTGCGCAACCGCTGGCGGCGCCAGCAGGTGGATGAAAAGCTGCGGCCCGAGATCACGCCCAAGAACATCCTCATGATCGGCCCCACCGGCGTGGGCAAGACCGAGATCGCGCGCCGCCTGGCCCGCCTGGCCGACGCGCCTTTCATCAAGGTCGAAGCGACCAAGTTCACCGAGGTGGGCTACGTCGGCAAGGACGTGGACAGCATCATCCGTGACCTGGCCGAGATTGCGATCAAGCAGACGCGCGAGGTCGAGATGCGCAAGCAGCGCGCGCGCGCCGAAGACGCGGCCGAAGACCGCGTGCTCGACATCCTCATTCCGCCGCCGCGTGGCACCGGCCTGGAGCCGGTGGCCAGCGCCGTGGCCACGCCGGACAGCACGGCGCGGCAGAACTTCCGCAAGAAGCTGCGCGAAGGCCAGCTCGACGACCGCGAGATCGAGATCGACCTGGCCGAGCCGCGCCCGGCGATGGAGATCATGGGACCGGCCGGCATGGAGGACATGGCCGAGCAACTGCGCGGCATGTTCAGCCAGATCGGGGCCGGCAAGCGCCAGACGCGCAAGCTCAGGATCGCCGAGGCGATGAAGCTGCTGATCGACGAAGAGGCGGGCAAGCTCGTCAACGAGGACGAGATCAAGACCCGCGCACTGCACAACGCCGAGCAGAACGGCATCGTGTTCATCGACGAGATCGACAAGGTGACGTCCCGCAGCGATTCCGGGAATGCCGAGGTCTCGCGCCAGGGCGTGCAGCGCGACCTGCTGCCGCTGGTGGAGGGCACGACCGTGTCCACCAAGTACGGCGTGATCAAGACCGACCACATCCTGTTCATCGCCAGCGGCGCCTTTCACCTGGCCAAGCCGAGCGACCTGATCCCCGAACTGCAGGGCCGTTTCCCGATCCGCGTGGAACTGCAGTCGCTCTCGGTCGACGACTTCGAGGCCATCCTCACGCAGACGCACGCCTCGCTGGTGCGCCAGTACCAGGCGCTGCTGGCCACCGAAGGCGTCACGCTGGAGTTCTCGCCCGAGGGCATTCGCCACCTCGCGCAGATCGCCTGCGACGTGAACGAGCGCACCGAGAACATCGGCGCACGCCGCCTGGCCACGGTGATGGAGCACCTGCTCGACGAGGTGAGCTTCGACGCGGCCCGCCTCCAGGGCCAGACCATCACCATCGACGCGGCCTATGTCGACGGCCGCCTGGCCGAACTCAGCCGCAACGAAGACCTCTCGCGCTACATCCTCTGAGCCCGCGACGGCCCCGGCCATGGCCGGGCGCCAGCGGCCCACCCGCACCCCGTGTCGCGGGTGTCGCGCCGCCCCTTGATCCCCACCTGATCGTCCATACAGCCCTGCGTGTAACAGGGTTTTGAAGCATCACATGCAGTGCTTGTTGTAAGTGCTTGCTTTTAATGTGTTTTTGGCTTCAAAAAGGCTTCGGAATGTTTCCTAAGTGGTTGATTTCATTGAAAAAATGTGTAGCCGCCCGGTTGCTTGTCCGGCTTTTCCTGATAAAGTGGAAAAAAGTGCAATTAAGTGGTGAAAAGTGTCTTCCAAGGGCTAGCTGCAGTGTTTCAGGGTGCTTCTTCTCTCAGTCTCGATGTCAAGGGTCGGTTGTCCATGCCGACCCGGCACCGTGACGCCCTGAGCGCGGCCCTCACCATCACCAAGCACCCCCATGGCTGCCTGATGGTGTTCCCGCGCAGCGCGTGGGAACAGTTCCGTGACCGCATCGCCGCCCTGCCCATGCAGGCCCAGTGGTGGAAGCGCATTTTCCTCGGCAATGCGATGGACGTCGAGATGGACGGCTCGGGCCGTGTGCTGGTCTCGCCCGAATTGCGCGCATCCGCCGGCATCAGCAAGGACGTGGTGCTGCTCGGCATGGGGGCCTACTTCGAGCTGTGGGACGCGCAGGTCTACGCGGCGCAGGAAGCCGAAGCCATGAAGGCCGAGATGCCCGATGTCTTCAAGGACTTCTCCTTCTAAGGGCGATGGTGCAAGGCGCATGGAACCATCAAACCGTCCTGTTGAACGAGGCTGTGCAGGCCCTGTCGATCAACCCGGACGGCCACTACGTCGACGCCACTTTCGGGCGTGGCGGGCACTCGCGTTTGATCCTCGGGCAGCTGTCCCCCAAGGGGCGGCTGACCGTCTTCGACAAAGACCCGCAGGCCGTGCAGGCCGCGCAGGAAATGGCGGCCAGCGATGGCCGTTTTTCCATCCGGCACGAGGGTTTCAGCCATCTGGGCGAACTGGGGGTGGCCAGCGCGGACGGCCTGTTGATGGACCTGGGCGTGAGCTCGCCGCAGATCGACGACCCCGAGCGCGGTTTTTCCTTTCGCCACGACGGACCGCTGGACATGCGCATGGACACCACGCGCGGCCAGAGCGTGGCTCAGTGGCTGGAGACGGCCGATGTCTCAACCCTGGCGGAGGTCATTCGTGACTATGGCGAAGAACGGTTTGCTCAATCGATTGCAAAGGCGATTGATCGTCGCCGACAGGAACGGGGCCCTTTTCGAACCACCGGCGAGCTGGCCGAAATCGTGGCTGGCGCGGTCAAAACCCGCGAGCCGGGCAAGGACCCTGCAACGCGCACATTTCAGGCTTTTCGGATTTTCATCAACGCCGAGCTTGAAGAGCTGCAACAAGCGCTAGAGGCCAGCCTGCAGGTGTTGCGTCCCGGAGGAAAACTGGTGGTGATCAGCTTCCACTCGCTCGAAGACCGCATGGTCAAGCAGTTCATGGCGCGCCACTCGCGCGCCGTGGTGGACCGCCGCGTGCCCTTCGCCGAGCCCGCGCCCATGGCCCTGCGCAGCCTGAAGCGTGTGATGCCGTCGGACGAGGAAGTCAAAGGCAACCCGCGTTCGCGCAGCGCCGTGATGCGCGTGGCCGAAAGAACCGAGGCCGCCGCATGATCCGCCTCAACCTCATGCTGCTGCTGGCCGTGATCGCCAGTGCGTTCTACCTGGTGCACACGCAGTACGAGTCGCGGCGCCTCTACACCGCGCTGGACCGCTCGCAGGCGCAGTCGCGCAAGCTCGAGTCCGAGCACGAACAGCTGCAGGTGCAGAAGCGCGCGCAGGCCACGCCGGCGCGCGTGCAGCAGCTCGCCACGCGCCAGCTGCAGATGCGCCCGGTCACGCCGGGCATCACGCAGTACGTCACCGTGTTCGAGCCGCAGCCGGCCGACGCCACCACCACCCCGGGGCGCTGAACATGAGCCGCAGCATCAACTACTCCGCCAGCCCGTTGCTGGCCAGCCGCACCCCGGTGTGGCGCAGCAAGTTCATCGTCGCCGCCCTGGCGGTGGCCTTCGCCGGACTGGCCGGGCGCGCCGCCTACGTGCAGGTGTTCGGCAACGCCTTCTTCCAGCGCCAGGGCGAGGTGCGCTTTGCGCGCACGCTGGAGCTGCCGGCCAACCGCGGGCGCGTGCTCGACCGCAATGGCCTCATCCTCGCCTCCAGCGTCGTCGCGCAAAGCATCTGGGCGATCCCCGAGGACGTGGATCGGGCCGACCCCAAGCTGCGCCAGCTCGCCAGACTGCTCGACATGCCGCTGGCCGATGTGCGCAAGCGCCTGGCCGACGAGGACAAGACCTTCGTGTGGGTCAAGCGCCAGGTCGACGACCCGGTGGCCAAGGAGATCGCCGCGCTCGGCATCAAGGGCATCTACCAGCGACGCGAGTACAAGCGCCAGTACCCCGAAGGCGAGGCCGCCGCGCACGTGGTGGGCTTCACCAACGTGGAGGACATCGGCCAGGAGGGCGTGGAGCTGGCCTTCAACCAGCAGCTCGCCGGCAAGAGCGGCTCGCGCCGCGTGATCAAGGACCGCCTGGGCCGCGTGGTGGAAGACGTGCGCGACGTGGTGCCGCCGGTGGACGGCCCCGACCTGCAGCTCTCGATCGACAGCAAGGTGCAGTACTTCGCGTACCAGAAGCTCAAGGACGCGGTGCTGGCGCACAAGGCGCGCGCCGGCAGCGTGATGGTGATCGATACCGTCACCGGCGAGGTGCTCGCGCTGGCCAACTACCCGAGCTACAACCCCAACCGGCGCCAGAACCTCAGCGGCGAGCAGCTGCGCAACCGCGTGCTCACCGACAGCTTCGAGCCGGGCTCGACCATGAAGCCCTTCATCGCCGCGCTGGCGCTGGAAAAAGGCCTGGTCACGCCGCGCACGCCGATCTACACCGCGCCGGGCCGCATCGTGATCGGGGGCTCCAGCATCAGCGACACCCACCCGCACGACGTGCTCACCGTGGCCGAGGTGATCCAGAAGTCGAGCAACGTGGGCACGGTCAAGATGGCCATGCAGATGAGCCCGCGCGAAATGTGGGAAACCTACGCGCAGGCCGGCTTCGGCCAGAAGCCGCAGGTGCCGTTTCCGGGCGCCGTCACGGGCCGGTTGCGGCCCTACAAGACCTGGCGGCCGATCGAACAGGCCACCATGAGCTACGGCTACGGCCTGTCGACCTCGCTGTTCCAGCTGGCGCAGGCCTACACCATCTTCGCGCGCGACGGCGAACTGATTCCGCTGAGCCTGCAGAAATCGAGCGAGCCCGCCGCGGGCGTGCGCGTGTTCAGCCCGAAGAACGCGATCGCCGTGCGCCAGATGCTGGGCCTGGCCGCCGGCCCGGGCGGCACCGGCTCGCGCGCGCAGACCATGGGCTACTCGGTGGGCGGCAAGAGCGGCACCGCGCACAAGCAGGAAGGCAAGGGCTACGCCGACAAGAAGTACCGCAGCTGGTTCGTGGGCCTGGCGCCGGTGGAAGCGCCGCGCATCGTGGTCGCGGTGATGATCGACGAGCCCAGCAACGGCCAGTACTACGGCGGCGTGGTCGCGGCCCCGGTGTTCAGCGAGACCGTGCAGCAGACGCTGCGCATCCTGGGCGTGCAGCCCGACATGAACGTGAAGCCGCAGATCGTCGCCGACGTGGTGGAGGAGTCGTTCTGATGCGCACCCTGCAGCAGCCCCAGGCCGTGGCCGACTGGCTGCGCGCCCGCGTGCGCGGCGAACTGCACTGCGACAGCCGCCGCCTGCATCCCGGTGACGGCTTCGTGGCCTGGCCCGGCGCCGCCACCGACGGTCGCCGCTTCGTGGGCGCGGCCCTGGAAGCGGGCGCCGTTGCCGCGCTGGTCGAACGCGAGGGCGTGGAGGCCTATGCCTTTGAAGACGAGCGCGTGCTGGCCGTGCCCGGTCTCAAGGCGTCGGCGGGCGCCATTGCCAGCGCCTTCCACGCCGCACCGAGCGCCGCGCTCGACATGGTCGCCATCACCGGCACCAACGGCAAGACCTCGACCGCGTGGTGGATCGCGCAACTGCTGTCGTTCTGCCAGAAACCCTGTGCCGTGGTCGGCACGCTGGGCATGGGCCAGCCGCCCGCGCCGGGCAGCGCCAGCCGTCCGCTGGTGGCCACGGGGCTCACCACGCCCGATCCGGTGATGCTGCAGACGCAGCTGCGCCGCTTCGTCGACGAAGGCCTGAAGGCCTGCGCCATCGAGGCCTCGTCGATCGGCCTGGTCGAAGGGCGTCTGAACGCCACGGCGCTGCGCGTGGCGGTGTTCACCAACTTCACGCAGGACCACCTGGACTTCCACGGCAGCATGGAGGCCTACTGGGCCGCCAAGGCCGCGCTGTTCGACTGGCCGGGCCTGGCCAGCGCCGTGGTGAACCTGGACGATGCGCGCGGCGTGGGCCTGGCGGCCACGCTGGCCGGTCGCGGGCTGGACGTGTGGACCGTGGCGATCGAGCCCGGCGACAGCGACCGCCCGCGCATGGCCCGCGCGCGCCTGTTCGCGCAGGACCTGGCCTTCACCGACAGCGGCATGGCCTTGCAGGTCGGCGAGCGCGACGCGCAGGGCCGCGTCATCGGCACGCACGCGTTGAGCCTGCCGCTGGTGGGCCGCTACAACGTCTCCAACCTGCTGTGCGTGCTGGCCGCGGCCCGCGCACTCGGCGTGCCGCTGGCCGACGCGGTGCGCGCCTGCGCCGCGCTCACGCCGGTGCCCGGCCGCATGGAACAGGCGGCGCTCGCCACACCGGGCCAGCCGCTGGTGCTGGTGGACTACGCCCACACGCCCGACGCGCTTGAAAAGGCCTTGCAGGCGCTGCAGCCGCTGGCCCGGCAACGCGGTGGCGCGCTCTGGGTGCTGGTGGGTTGCGGCGGCGACCGCGACGCCGGCAAGCGCCCGTTGATGGCCGCCGCCGCCGAGCGCGAGGCCCAGCGGCCGGTGCTCACCAGCGACAACCCGCGCAGCGAGGACCCACAGGCCATCCTGCGCCAGATGGTGACCGGGCTGTCCTCGCCGGACGCCGCCCTGGTCGAGCCCGACCGCGCCCGCGCCATCGCGCTGGCCGTGGCCCGTGCCGATGCGCGCGACGTGGTGCTGATTGCCGGCAAGGGCCACGAGGACTACCAGGACGTGATGGGCGTGAAGAAGCCGTTCTCCGACCTGCTGCACGCGCGCGCTGCGCTCGCGCAGCGCGCCAGCCAGGGAGCCCACGCATGAAGACCCTCAGCCAGCTCATGGTGCAGCTCGAAGGCGCCCGCGTGGTGGGCCAGCCCGATCTGCCCTTCACCCGCGTGCACACCGACACCCGCAGCCTGCAACCGGGCGACCTGTTCGTGGCGCTCAGGGGCGAGCGTTTCGACGCGCACGATTTCCTGCCGCAGGCGCCAGGGCAGGGCGCGCTGGCCGCCATCGCGCAGCACGGCCTGGCCGCGGCCGGCCTGCCCGGCGTGGAGGTGCCCGACACCCGGCGCGCGCTCGGCGAGTTGTCGCGCCTGTGGCGCAGCCAGTTCGCGCTGCCGCTGATCGCCGTGACCGGCAGCAACGGCAAGACCACGGTCACGCAGATGATCGCGTCCATCCTGCGCGCCGCCGCGGGCGAGGCCGCGCACGCCACGCAGGGCAACTTCAACAACGACATCGGCGTGCCGCTCACGCTGCTGCGCCTCACCAAGGCGCACAAACTCTCGGTGGTCGAGCTCGGCATGAACCACCCGGGCGAGATCGCCGAGCTCGCCGCGCTGGCCCTGCCCACGGTTGCGCTGGTCAACAACGCGCAGCGCGAGCACCAGGAATTCATGGCCACGGTGGAAGCCGTGGCGCGCGAGAACGGCCAGGTCATCCAGGCGCTGGGCGCTGGTGGCGTGGCGGTGTTCCCGTCCGACGACACGTACACGCCGCTGTGGCGCGAACTCGCCGGCGCCCGGCGCGTGATGGGCTTCAGCGACACCGACCCGAGCGCCGACGTCACCGCGCTCAAGACCGAATGGCAGGACGGCGCCTGGTCGCTCTGCCTGGCCTCGCCCGCGGGCAAGGCCACCGTGCGCCTGCGGATCGCCGGCCGCCACAACGTGCGCAACGCCCTGGCGGCCACCGCCTGCGCGCTGGCCGCCGGTGTGCCGCTGGAGGCCGTGGTGCGCGGCCTCGACGCCTTCGAGCCGGTGGGCGGCCGCTCGCGCGCGCTGGCGCTGCACCTGGGCGAGCGCCAGCTCACCCTGATCGACGACACCTACAACGCCAACCCCGATTCGGTGCGCGCCGCGATCGACGTGCTGGCCGAGCTGCCCGCGCCGCGCCTGCTGGTGCTGGGCGACATGGGCGAGGTCGGCGAACAGGGCCTGGCTTTCCACGACGAGGTGCTGCGCCACGCCCTCGCGCGCGGCATCGAGGCGGTGCACGTGGCGGGCGACTGGATGCGCCAGGCCAGCGCGGCCCTGCCCCAGGTGGTTCATTGGGTCGAGGTGCCGGCGATGGCCGGCGCGGTCTGCGCGGTCGTGACCGACGACCGTCCGGTGTTCCGCAGCGTGCTCGTCAAGGGCTCGCGCTTCATGCGCATGGAGCGCGTGGTGCAGGCGCTGCAGGCGCTCGACCCCTCACAACAAAGAGACAAGAAGGACAACGCCCATGCTGCCTAGCCTGGCCCTCTGGCTGCAAGGCCTGTCGCCCGAATTCGGATTCCTGCGGGTGTTCCAGTACCTCACGTTCCGCGCCGTCATGGCCGCGCTCACGGCGCTGCTCGTGGGGCTGGCCGCCGGTCCTTTCTTCATCCGACGCCTGGCCGCGCTCAAGATCGGCCAGCCGATCCGCGAATACGCGATGCAGACCCACCTGAGCAAGGGCGGCACGCCCACCATGGGGGGCGTGCTGATCCTGTTCGCGATCGCGCTCTCCACCATCCTCTGGTTCGACCTGTCCAACCGCTTCGTCTGGATCGTGCTGCTGGTCACGCTGGGGTTCGGCGCCATCGGCTGGGTGGACGACTGGCGCAAGGTGGTGCACAAGGACCCCGAGGGCATGCGCTCGCGCGAAAAGTATTTCTGGCAGTCGGTGATCGGCCTGGTCGCCGCGTTCTACCTGGTCTTCAGCGTGTCCGAAACCAGCAACCTGCGCGTGCTCGAACTGTTCGTGGCCTGGGTGCGCTCGGGCTTCACGGTGGACCTGCCGCCGCAGGCCGGCCTGCTGGTGCCCTTCTTCAAGGAAATCAGCTACCCGCTGGGCGTGTTCGGCTTCGTGGTCATGACCTACCTCGTCATCGTCGGCTCCAGCAACGCGGTCAACCTCACCGACGGTCTCGACGGCCTGGCCATCATGCCGGTGGTCATGGTCGGCTCGGCGCTGGGCGTGTTCGCCTACGTCACCGGCAACGTGGTGTTCGCGAAGTACCTGCTGTTGCCGCACATCCCCGGCGCCGGCGAGCTGCTGATCTTCTGCGCCGCCATGGCCGGTGCGGGCCTGGCCTTCCTGTGGTTCAACACCCACCCGGCGCAGGTCTTCATGGGCGACGTGGGCGCGCTCGCGCTCGGCGGCGCGCTGGGCACCATCGCGGTCATCGTGCGCCAGGAAATCGTGCTCGCCATCATGGGCGGCATCTTCGTGGTCGAGGCGCTCTCGGTCATGCTGCAGGTGATCTGGTTCAAGTACACCAAGCGCCGCTACGGCACCGGCCGGCGCCTGTTCCAGATGGCGCCGCTGCACCACCACTTCGAGAAAAAGGGCTGGAAGGAGACGCAGGTCGTCGTGCGCTTCTGGATCATCACCATGCTGTTGTGCCTCGTGGGGCTGTCCACGCTGAAGCTGCGCTGAACACGATGCACGACCAACACGTCCTCATCCTCGGCCTGGGCGCCTCCGGCCTGGCCATGGCGCGCTGGTGCGTGCGCCAGGGTGCGCGCGTGACCGTGGCCGACACGCGGGACGCACCGCCACAGCGCGCCGCGCTGCAGGCCGATTGTCCGCAGGCCGTCTTCGTGTCCGGCCCGTTCGACGAGGCGCTGATGGCGCGCGGCGAATGGACCCTGATCGCGCGCAGCCCCGGGCTGGCCCCGGCCTCGCTGCAGGCCGTGTTCGACTGGGCCCAGGCCCGTGGCGTGGCCGTGGTCGGCGAGCTCGAGCTGTTTGCCCGCGCGCTGCGCGAACTGGCGCAGCGTGAGCGCCTGCCGTACCGTCCCCGGGTGCTGGCCATCACCGGCACCAACGGCAAGACCACCGTGACCTCGCTCACCGGCCTGCTGCTGCAGCGCGCGGGCGTGAACGTCGCCGTGGCCGGCAACATCGGCCCGGCGCTGCTCGACGTGTTGTCGGCCGCGCTGGACACCGAGGCCGTGGCCCAGCAGGCCGACGACGAGCGCGCGGCCGCCGAGGCGCGGGATGAAACGCCGGTGGTGGTGGACACGCCGGCCGCCGACGCCACCGTCGAGGCACCCGACGCTGCCGAGGCAGTCGAACCCACCGAAGACGAAGCCCCGCCGGCAGCAGCCGACAGCGACGACGAGGGCCCGACCCAGCTCGTGCCGCCGCCCATCGAGCCGCCACAGCCGGCCCACCTGCCCAAGGTCTGGGTGCTCGAGCTCTCCAGCTTCCAGCTCGACGGCACGGCCGGCGGCGCCTGGGACGCGGTGCCCACCGCGGCCACCGTGCTCAACCTCAGCGAAGACCACCTCGACTGGCACGGCAGCATGGCCGCCTACACCCAGGCCAAGGCCGCGGTGTTCGGCACGCAGGCGCTGATGCTGCTCAACCGCGACGACGCACAGGTCATGGCGCTGCAGCCCGGGCTGGTGACGGTGAAGGTGGGCAACCGCAACCGCCAGCAGAGCGCGCGGCCCTGGGCCAGCTTCGGCCTGGACACGCCCGCGCGCGCCGGCGACTGGGGCATCGAATCGGTCAACGGCATGGCCTGGCTGGTGCGCGCGCTGGCGCTGGACGAAACCCGCAAGCGCGGCCGCTCTGCAGAAGAGGACGAAGAGGTGTATTACCAGCGCCTCATGCCGGTCGATGCGCTGCGCATCCGCGGCCGTCACAACGCCGCCAACGCGCTGGCCGCGCTCGCGCTGGCCACGTCCACCGGCGCCGCGCTCGGCCCCATGCTGCACGGCCTGCGCGAGTACCGCGGCGAGCCGCACCGCGTCGAACCGGTGGCCATCCTCGACGAGGTCGAGTACTTCGACGACAGCAAGGGCACCAACGTGGGCGCCACGCTGGCGGCCGTGCGTGGCCTGGGCGCCGAGCGCCGGCTGGTGGTCATCCTGGGCGGCGACGGCAAGGGTCAGGACTTTTCGCCGCTGGCCGAGCCGCTGGCGCGCTTTGCGCGCGCCGTGGTCTACATCGGCCGCGACGCCGGCCTGATCCGCGCGGCCGTGGGTGCCGCGCTCGAGCAAGCCCATGTGCCCCAGCTGGACGCGGCCACGCTGCCCGAGGCGGTCACGCTCTCGGCGCAGCAGGCGCGCTCGGGCGACGCGGTGCTGATGTCGCCCGCCTGCGCCAGCCTGGACATGTTCGACAACTACGTGCACCGCGCCCGCGTCTTCGTGGACGCGGTGGGCGCGCTGGCGCATGCGCACGGCATGACGGTGGAGGGCGGGCTGTGAGGCAGAAGGCCGCCGCCACCCCCACCACGACCTGGTCGCAGCGCGTGCGCGCCGCGCTCGCCGCCGGCCTGCCGCGCCTGGCCGGGCGTGATCTCGCGGGCGCTCTGGCCGGTGGCGGCTCGCGCGACGGCCTGCCGGTGCGCCTGTCCAACCGCACCTACGCCGGCACGCGCAACGTGGCGGTGCGCGAACTCGGTTTCGACCAGCCCCTGCTGTGGGTGGTGGTGGCGCTGCTCGCCTGGGGCCTGGTGATGGTGTATTCGGCCTCCATCGCGCTGCCGGACAACCCGCGCTTCGCGAACTACGCCCACACCCACTTCGTGTTGCGCCATGGCATCTCCATGGTGATCGGCGTGATCGCGGCCATGGTGGCGTTCCAGTTCCCGCTGCGCACCTGGGAAAAGATGGCGCCGTGGATGTTTGCAGCCGCGCTGTTGCTGCTGGTGCTGGTGCTGTTCCCCTTCATCGGCAAGGGCGTCAATGGCGCGCGGCGCTGGATCTCGCTGGGCATCATGAACTTCCAGCCCTCCGAACTGGCCAAGCTCGCGGTGCTGCTCTACGCCGCCAGCTACATGGTGCGCAAGATGGAAGTGAAGGAGCGCTTCTTCCATGCCGTGGCACCGATGGCGGTGGCCGTGGGCGTGGTGGGCATGCTGCTGCTGGCCGAACCCGACATGGGCGCCTTCATGGTGATCGTGGTGATCGCCATGGGCATCCTGTTCCTCGGTGGCGTGAACGCGCGCATGTTCTTCCTGATGGCGCTGGTGGTGGTGGGCGCGTTCGCGCTGATGGTGATGACCAGCGAATTCCGCCGCCTGCGCGTGTTCGCCTACCTCGACCCCTGGAGCGTCGAACACGCGCTGGGCAAGGGCTACCAGCTCTCGCACTCGCTGATCGCCTTCGGCCGCGGCGAGATCTTCGGCGTCGGGCTGGGCGGCAGCGTGGAGAAGCTGCACTGGCTGCCCGAGGCCCACACCGACTTCCTGCTCGCGGTGATCGGCGAGGAGTTCGGCCTGGTCGGCGTGGTGGTGCTGATCGCGCTGTTCCTCTGGCTCACGCGCCGCATCATGCACATCGGCCGCCAGGCGATCGCGCTCGACCAGGTCTTCGCCGGCCTGGTGGCGCAGGGCGTGGGCCTGTGGATGGGCTTCCAGGCCTTCATCAACATCGGCGTGAACCTGGGCGCTCTGCCCACCAAGGGCCTCACCCTGCCCCTGATGAGCTATGGCGGCTCCGCGATCCTGCTGAACCTCGTGGCCATTGCCATTGTTCTCAGGGTTGATTACGAGAACCGCCAGATGATGAAGGGCGGCCGTTCATGAAACGCCAACCCTGCGCCCTCGTGATGGCTGGCGGCACCGGCGGCCACATCTTCCCCGGCCTCGCCGTGGCCGAAGCCCTGCGCGAACTGGGCTGGCGCGTGCACTGGCTGGGCGCGCCGGCCAGCATGGAAAGCCGGCTCGTGCCCCCGCGCGGCTTCGCGCTGGAAACCATCGCCTTCGGCGGCGTGCGTGGCAAGGGCGTGATCACGCTGGCCTTGCTGCCGCTGCGCCTGCTGCGCGCCTTCTGGCAGGCGCTGCAGGTGGTTCGCCGCGTTCAGCCCGACGTGGTGGTGGGCCTGGGCGGCTACATCAGTTTCCCCGGCGGCATGATGGGCGTGCTCGCCGGCAAGCCGCTGGTGCTGCACGAGCAGAACTCGGTCGCCGGCATGGCCAACAAGGTGCTCGCCGGCGTGGCCGATCGCGTGTTCACCGCCTTCCCGAACGTGTTCAGGAAGGCCGACTGGGTCGGCAACCCGCTGCGCACGCCTTTCCTGCACCAGCCCGCGCCGGCCGAGCGCTTTGCCGGCCGCAGCGGCCCGCTGCGCCTGCTGGTGGTGGGCGGCAGCCTGGGCGCCAAGGCGCTCAACGACGTGGTGCCGCAGGCGCTGGCCCTCATTCCCAAGGCCCAGCGCCCGCAGGTCATGCACCAGAGCGGCGAGAAGCAGATCGACGCGCTGCGCGCCAACTACATCGCCGCCGGCGTGCAGGCCGATCTCACGCCCTTCATCGACAACACGGCCCAGGCCTTCGCCGACGCCGACCTCATCGTCTGCCGCGCCGGCGCCAGCACCGTGACCGAAATCGCCGCCGTCGGCGCGGCCGCGCTGTTCGTGCCGTTCCCGGCCGCGGTGGACGATCACCAGACCACCAACGCGCGCTTCCTGGCGGACGTGGGCGCCGCCTGGCTGGTGCCGCAGGCCGAGCTCACGGCGCACTCACTGGCGCAGACGCTGCAGACCGTGCAGCGCGACCAATTGATGGCGATGGCCACGAAGGCCAAGCAGATGGAAAAGACGCAGGCCGTGGCGGCCGTGGTGTCCGCCTGCGAGCAACTCGCGAAAGTGCAGAAGACATGAAACACGCCATTCGACACATCCACTTCGTCGGCATCGGCGGCGCCGGCATGAGCGGCATTGCCGAGGTGCTGCTCAACCAGGGCTACCGCATCTCCGGCAGCGACCTGGGCGAGAGCACGGTCACGCGCCGCCTGGTGGCGCTCGGGGCCCAGGTGTTCGTCGGCCACGATGCCGCGCACATCGAGGGCGCCGACGCCATCGTCACCTCCACCGCGGTGAAGGAAGACAACCCGGAAGTGGTTGCCGCGCACGCAAAGCTGGTGCCGGTGGTGCCGCGCGCGGTGATGCTGGCCGAGCTGATGCGCATGAAGAAGGGCGTGGCGATCGCCGGCACGCACGGCAAGACCACCACCACCAGCCTGGTGGCCAGCGTGCTGGCCGCCGCCCACATGGACCCCACCTTCGTGATCGGTGGGCGCCTGAACAGCGCGGGCGCCAACGCGCAGCTCGGCTCGGGCGAGTACATCGTGGTCGAGGCCGACGAGTCGGACGCTTCGTTCCTCAACCTGCTGCCGGTGCTCTCGGTCGTGACCAACATCGACGCCGACCACATGGACACCTACGGCCACGACTTCGGCAAGCTCAAGGCCGCCTTCGTCGAGTTCCTGCACAAGATGCCGTTCTATGGCGCGGCCGTGGTGTGCGTGGACGACGCGGCGATCCGCGAGATCCTGCCGCTGATCGCGCGCCCCATCACCAGCTACGGCTTCTCGGAAGACGCGCAGGTGCGCGCCGTCAACGTGCGCGCGGTGGACACGCAGATGCATTTCACCGTGCAGCGCCGCAACGGTGTGGAGCTGCCCGACCTGGACGTGGTGCTCAATCTGCCGGGCGAGCACAACGTGCTCAACGCGCTGGCGGCCATCGGCATCGCGGTCGAGCTCGGCGTGGACGACGCGGCGGTGCAGCAGGCGCTGGCCGAATTCAAGGGCGTGGGCCGGCGCTTCCAGCGCTACGGCGAAGCCCGCCTGCCCGGCGGCGGCAGCTGCACCGTGGTCGACGACTACGGCCACCACCCGGTGGAAATGGCGGCCACGCTGGCTGCGGCGCGCGGCGCCTACCCGGGCCGGCGCCTGGTGCTGGCCTTCCAGCCGCACCGCTACACCCGCACGCGCGACTGCTTCGAGGACTTCGTGAAGGTGATCAACCAGGCCGACGCGGTGCTGCTGGCCGAGGTCTACGCGGCCGGCGAAGCGCCGATCGTGGCGGCCGATGGCCGTTCGCTGGCGCGTGCGCTGCGCGTGGCCGGCAAGCTCGAACCGGTGTTCGTGGACGACATCGCCGCCATGCCGCAGGCCGTGCTGGACAACGCGCGGGACGGCGACGTGGTGCTGTGCATGGGCGCCGGCACCGTGGGCACGGTGGCCGGCCGGGTGATCGAACTGGCGCAGGGAGCGGGCGCATGAACACAAAGGATGTGAAGACCATGGATGCGAAAGCGATGGGCAAGGTGGCGGTGCTCATGGGGGGGCGCTCCGCCGAGCGCGAGGTCTCGATGATGTCGGGCACCGGCGTGCTGGCCGCGCTGAAGTCCAGAGGCGTGGACGCCCATGCGTTCGACCCGGCCGAGCGCGACCTCGGTGAACTCAAGCGCGAGGGTTTCCAGCGCTGCTTCATCGCGCTGCACGGCCGCTTCGGCGAAGACGGCACGGTGCAGGGCGCGCTGGAACTGCTGGGCATTCCCTACACCGGCCCCGGTGTGATGGCCTCGGCCGTGGCCATGGACAAGCTCATGACCAAGCGCATCTGGATCGCCGAGGGCCTGTCCACGCCGGCCTGGCGTCAGGTGCACAGCGCCGATGAAACGCGGGCCGCTTTCAAGGCCCTGGGCTCGCCCATGATCGTCAAGCCGGTGCGCGAAGGCTCCACCATCGGCCTGAGCAAGGTGGTGAACGAAGCCCAGTGCGCGGCCGCCTACGAACTCGCCGCGAAGCTGGACCCGCTGGTGATGTGCGAGCAGTTCATCGCGGGCGACGAGGTCACCTGCCCGGTGCTGGGCACCGGCGCGGCCGCGCGGGCGATGCCGGTGATCCGCATCGTGGCGCCCGACGGCAACTACGACTACCAGAACAAGTATTTCACCGACGACACGAAGTACCTCGTGCCCTGCGGCCTGCCCGAGGGCGAGGAGGTCGCGATCCAGGCGCTGGTGCTCAAGGCCTACCTCACGCTGGACTGCCGCGGCTGGTCGCGCGCCGACGTGATGATCGACGCGAAGACCCGCAAGCCGTACCTGCTGGAGATCAACACCTCGCCCGGCATGACCGGTCACTCGCTGGTGCCCATGTCGGCGCGCGCGGCCGGCCTGTCGTACGAAGACCTGTGCCTGGCGCTGCTGGCCAGCGCCTCGCTGGACCACGCGGCCTGATCGCACGGAACACCCCCATGCCCAGCACCGAACTGCCCCTGGACGTCAAGCTCATGACCGTGGTCACGCACGCCCTGGTCGTGGTGTTTGCCGTGCTCAGCCTGGGCCTGTTCGCCACCTGGCTGGTGCGGCATCCGGTGTGGACGGTGAAGGCGATCACGGTGCACGGCGATGTGGTGCACCAGAACGCCGTGAGCTTTCGCGCCCAGCTCGCCTCGCAGATGAAGACGCGCCTGTCGGGCAGCTTCCTCACGGTGGACCTGCAGCAGGTGCGCCAGCTGTTCGAGTCGGTGCCCTGGGTGCGCAAGGCCGTGGTGCAGCGCGAGTTTCCGAACCGCCTGCGCGTGACGCTGGAAGAACACCAGGCCGTGGCCTGGTGGGGCCAGTCGGGATCGGGTCAGCTGGTCAACCGCCTGGGCGAGGTGTTCGACGCCAGCCCCGACGACAGCGACGGCCTGCCCGAACTGGCCGGCCCGCGCGAGAAGTCGGCCGAGGTGTGGTCGCTCTACCAGTTGCTGGGTGCCGAGCTGGCCCGCCTCGAGATGGGCCTGGAGCGGCTCGAACTCACCGAGCGCGGCACCTGGCGCGCCCGGATCGACAGCGGGGCCAGCGTGGAGCTGGGGCGCGGCACCCCTGAGGAACTGCTGGCGCGCACGCGCCGCTTCACCGGCACGCTGACCCAGCTCACCGAACGCTATGCGGGCGCGGTGCAGTCCGTGGACCTGCGCTACCCCAATGGTTACGCCCTGCGCCTGCGCGGCGTGACCACCGTCACCGACACACCGCCCCCCGGTACAACACGAACCCCCAGGTAATCAAGAAGCAATCATGGCCAAGGAATACAAGGATTTGGTGGTCGGACTCGACATAGGCACCGCCAAGATCATGGTGGTGGTCGCCGAGGTCCAGCCCAACGGCGAACTCAAGCTCGCGGGCCTGGGCGTGTCGGCCAGCCACGGCCTCAAACGCGGCGTGGTGGTCAACATCGACGCCACGGTGCAGAGCATCCAGCAGGCCCTGAAAGAGGCCGAGCTGATGGCCGACTGCCGCATCGCGCGGGTCTACACCGGCATCACCGGCAGCCACATCCGCGGCATCAACTCCAGCGGCATGGTGGCAATCAAGGACCGCGAGGTCAGCGCCACCGACGTGGCGCGCGTGATCGAGACCGCCAAGGCGATCAACATCTCGACCGACCAGCGCTTGCTGCTGGTGGAGCCGCAGGAGTTCGTGATCGACGGCCAGGAGGTGAAGGAGCCGATCGGCATGAGCGGCATCCGGCTCGAAGCCAAGGTGCACATCGTCACCGGTGCCCAGAGCGCGGCGGAAAACATCATCAAGTGCGTGCGCCGCTGTGGCCTGGAAGTCGACCAGCTCATGCTCAACCCGCTGGCCTCGAGCCAGGCGGTGCTGACCGACGACGAGAAGGAGCTCGGCGTGGCGCTGGTCGACATCGGCGCCGGCACCACCGACGTGGCGATCTTCTCGGGCGGCGCTATCCGCCACACCGCGGTGATCCCGATCGCGGGCGACCTGATCACCAGCGACATCGCGATGGCGCTGCGCACACCCACCAAGGACGCCGAAGACATCAAGGTGGAGAGCGGCTGCGCCAAGCAGTTGCTCGCCGACCCGGACACGCAGGTGGAGGTACCCGGCCTGGGCGACCGCGGCCCGCGCATGCTCAGCCGCCAGGCGCTCGCCGGCGTGATCGAGCCGCGCGTGGAGGAAATCTTCTCGCTGGTGCAGCAGGTGCTGCGCGACTCGGGCCACGAGGAAATGCTGTCCTCGGGCATCGTGCTCACCGGCGGCAGCGCGGTCATGCCCGGCATGGTCGAACTCGGCGAGGACATCTTCCTCAAGCCGGTGCGCCGCGGCATCCCGAACTACGCCAGCGCGCTCTCGGACATGGTCGCGCAGACGCGCGCGGCCACCGTCATGGGCCTGCTCGAAGAGGCGCGGCTGGCGCGCGTGCGCGGCCACAAGGTGGCGCAGAAAGCGGGTTCCGTGCAGGGCGCACTGGAACGCATGAAAAACTGGTTTGTGGGGACTTTCTGATGAAACACCTGATCACCCCCGCACCGCGAAGCCACCTGCGCAGCCGATGCATGGAATGCACCGGACCGCCTGGCTGAGGCCCCGCACCCACCGAATCCGAAGCGTTTTTTTGAATCACCAGGGCCCTTCCCGGGGCCACACAAGGAGCACACCATGAGCATCGAAATGATTGAAGTCGAAGAATTCAACCTCGGCACCCAGATCAAGGTCATCGGCGTCGGCGGCGGCGGCGGCAATGCCGTCGAGCACATGATCTCGCGCAGCGTGCAGGGCGTGGAGTTCATCTGCGCCAACACCGACGCACAGTCGCTCCAGCGCAGCGCCGCGCACAAGACCATCCAGCTAGGCACCAGCGGCCTGGGCGCGGGCAGCAAGCCCGACAAGGGCCGTGAAGCGGCCGAGATCGCGGTGGAAGACATCCGCGAGGCGATTGCTGGCGCGCACATGCTGTTCATCACCGCCGGCATGGGCGGCGGCACCGGCACCGGCGCGGCGCCCGTGATCGCCCGCGTGGCCAAGGAAATGGGCATCCTCACCGTGGGCGTGGTCACCAAGCCCTTCGACTGGGAAGGCGGCCGCCGCATGACCAACGCCGACCAGGGCCTGGCCGAGCTCGAAGCCAACGTGGACTCGCTGATCGTGGTGCTCAACGAGAAGCTGCTCGAGGTGCTGGGCGACGACGTGACGCAGGACGAGGCCTTTGCCCACGCCAACGACGTGCTCAAGAACGCCGTGGGCGGCATTGCCGAGATCATCAACGAGTACGGCAACGTGAACGTCGACTTCGAGGACGTGCGCACCGTGATGGGCGAGCCCGGCAAGGCCATGATGGGCACCGCGGTGGCCGCTGGCCCGGACCGCGCACGCATCGCCGCCGAGCAGGCCGTGGCCTGCCCGCTGCTGGAAGGCATCGACCTCTCGGGCGCCAAGGGCGTGCTGGTGCTGGTCACGGCGGCCAAGGGTTCGCTCAAGCTGTCGGAATCGAAGCTGGCGATGAACACCATCCGCGCCTACGCCTCGCCCGAAGCGCACGTGATCTACGGTGCCGCCTACGACGACAGCCTGGGTGACGAGATGCGCGTGACCGTGGTGGCCACCGGCCTGTCGCGCCAGGGCGTGCGCCGCACCGCGCCGCCGCTGCAGGTGCTGCGCACCGGCACCGACAACGTGCCGTTCAACGTGCCCACCGTGAACACCGCCGTGGGCGGCCCGGGCGCGGCCCAGCCGGACTACAACTCCATGGCCGTGCCCAGCGTCTGGCGCACCAACCGCACCCAGGCCGCGGCCAAGGTGGACGCGCTGGCTTCGGGCGGCATGGACGATTTCGAGATTCCTGCTTTCTTGCGCAAACAGGCGGACTGAGTCTCCTCCCGGGGTTCTCCTGCCTGCACCTCGCGGGCTCGCGGACCCCGGGCGCTCTGCTCCGCGGGTGTCCCCCGACGGCTGGTGCCGTCTCCTCCTTTACCCCGCTGCGCAGAACGCCCGGGTTCCACGAGCCTGAAAAGAAGGTAGCGTGTACACGGTTCTCCTTCAGGTAGGTCAGCGGCGATCGGGGTGGCCGGCGCAGCGAAGTAAAGGAGGAGAACCGGCGAAGCCGGTTCGGGGGACATGAGCGGAGCCGGGCACCCCGATCGCCGCTGACCGTTGCAGCCGGAGAAAAGAAAAGAACCCCGCCTATCGCGGCCATCACGATTCCTCAAAGCGCCCCGGCGCCGTAAAACTTAAAATCCACCGATGCTCGCGCAACGCACCCTCAAATCCCTGACCAAGGCGGTCGGCGTCGGCCTGCACAGCGGCCAGCGCGTGGAGCTGACGCTGCGCCCGGCCGCGCCCGACACCGGCATCGTGTTCCGGCGGGTCGACCTGTCCGCGCCGGTGGAGATTCCAGTGAACGCGCTGGCGGTGTCCGACACGCGCCTGGCCTCGACGATTTCCAACGGTGGCGTGAAGGTGCACACCATCGAGCACCTCATGAGCGCCTGCGCCGGCCTGGGCCTGGACAACCTCTACGTGGACATCACCGCCGAAGAGGTGCCCATCCTCGACGGGTCCTCGGCTTCGTTCGTGTACCTGCTGCAGAGCGCCGGCATCGTGCTGCAGAAGGCGCCCAAGCGCTTCATCCGCGTCGTCAAGCCGGTGGAGGTGCGCGAAGGCGAGGGCCGCACCGTGAAATGGGCGCGACTGGATCCGTACCACGGCTACAAGCTCAGTTTCGAGATCGAGTTCGACCACCCGGCGGTGAATTCCACCGGCCAGCGCGTGGAATTTGATTTCGGCAGCGGCCAGTACGCCCGCGAGATCGCGCGCGCGCGCACCTTCGGCTTCACGCGCGACGTGGAGATGATGCGCTCCAACGGCCTGGCCATGGGCGGCGGGCTGGACAACGCGATCGTGATGGACGACGTGAAGGTGCTCAACGCCGACGGGCTGCGCTACCAGGACGAGTTCGTCAAGCACAAGATCCTCGATGCCATGGGCGACCTCTACATCGTCGGCAAGCCGCTGCTGGCCGCCTACAGCGCCTTCCGCAGCGGTCACGCGATGAACAACCAGCTGCTGCGCGCGCTGCTGGAGCGGCCCGACGCCTACGAGGTGGTGAGCTTCGAGCAGGACCGGGAAGCCCCGCGCGGCTTCGCCCAGCTCGCGCCGGCCTGGTAGGCCCGGCCGCACCGTTCACCCATGCTGCTGTTCCGCTGGACCGTCATGCTGCTGCTCATCGCGGCGGGCGTGTGTTTCGCGTTCTACATCGGCACCGGCCAGGCGCGCTTTCGCACCTGGGGTATCGTGATCCTGAAGTGGACCGTGATCGCCGCGCTCGGTTTCTTCGGTGTGCTGGTCCTCGAGCGCCTGGTCTAGCGCGGCCCGCCCACCGGGCGCACGAAGGCACTGAAGAGCTGCACCTCGGCGGTGTTGATCAGGCTGATCTTCATTTCCACCACCATCTCCCTGCCGTGCCGGTCGATCACCGTGCGCTCGATCCGTTGGCCGGTGAACGGGGCTTCGCGGGTGGTCAGGAAATGCACCAGCGCCTGCACGAAGGCGGGCTGGTAGCGTTCGGGCAGGATGGTGTCGGCCAGCGACTCACCCAGCACCTCGAAGCGCTTCCAGCCAAACAGCTTCTCGGCCTGGGCGTTCCAGTCGGTGATGCGCCCCTCGAAATCCATGCCGATGAAGGCCTCCTGCGCGGTGTCGATCACGGTTTGCACGCGCTCCTCGTTGGCACGCACGTCGTCAAACGCCTCGCGCAGTTCGGCGGTGCGTTCGCTGACGCGCCGCTCCAGCGCGGCATGGCTCTGGCGCAGCTCGGCCTCGTTGTCCTGCAGGCTCTTGACGAGTGAGTTGAAGGCCTTGCCCAGGGTGTCCACTTCCCGGTAGGCCGCCGTGGCGGGCGCCTTGACCGCATAGCCGGCCTCGATGCCACGCGCCACGTCGGTCAGGTCCAGCAGCGGCCGCGTGATCTGGCGCGCGACCAGCCAGCCCAGCAGCGAGAACAGCACGGCCGCCGCCAGACCGCCGAGCAGCATGCGCTGGTGCAGCTGGTTCACCGGCGCGTAGGCCTCGTCCAGCGCTTGGCGCACCAGCACGCGCCAGCCCAGCCCCGGGTAGGCGTCGAAGCCCGCGTCGCGGCTGTAGCCGACCAGGTAGGGTCGGCCGTCCGGCCAGGTCTCGGTGACATGGCCGCGCTCGCCGCGCCCGGCGGCTTCCAGGCTGGGCAGTTGCAGCACCGTGCCCTGCACACCCGGCGGCCCCAGCAGCACCAGCCCGGTGGCCGAGACGATCAGCGGCTCCACGGTCCGGCTGCGGCCGACGGACACGAAGATCGCGTCCTGGATCTCGCTCGACCAGTTCCACGACAGGTGCACACCCAGCACCCCGGTGGTCTGCCCCGCCGCGTCGCTCAGCGGGAACGCGATGTCGACGAAGCGCAGCGGCTCGTCGCCCGGGCGGCCCATCAGCCGTTCGAGCAGCAGGGCCTCGTGCACATCGCCCATGTGCCGGTCGTCCAGCGCGTGGCGGAACCAGGGGCGGGTGGACACGTCGACGCCTTCGAGCATGCTGCGCGTGGCGGTGAGCACGGTGCCCGCCGCGTCGGTGACGCCGATCCACGCGTACAAGGGATAGCTCTGCTGCAGCGCGTCGATCTCGCGGCGCACCTGTGGCAGGTCGGCATTGCCCTGAAGTCGGCCGGCGATCAGGCGCACCTCGCGGTAGCGCTCGAACATGGAGCGGTCCAGCCGGCTGCTGGTCTGGTTCGCCAGCTCGGCCAGGTTGGCACCGATGCTCGCGCGCACCTGGGCGCTGGCGGCGCGGTCGCTGAACACGGTGAGCAGCACGGTGAGCAGCACCGACAGCAGCGTGAAGGCCAGGGCCAGCCAGGCTCCGAGGCTGAAATCGCGCGGATGCGGCAGCGTTCGTGGCATGGGCATCAGTAGATGCGGCCGGCCTTGTAGGAGGCGCTGGAACGCGCCTGCGCGGTCGAGACCTTGTTGATCGCCGCCAGGGTGCGGCTCACCTGGGCGTGCGTGATGGCCAGGCCGAGTGCGTCGGCCGCGTCCTTGCCGGGCAGGCCGGGCAGTTGCAGCAGGCGTTTCACCATCTCCTGCATCTGCGGCTTGCCCGCCCTGCCGCTGCCCGCCACCGCCTTCTTCAACTGCAGCGCGGTGTACTCGGCCACCTCCAGCCGGTTGGCCACCAGCGCGGTCAGGCAGGCGCCGCGCGCCTGGCCCAGCAGCAGCGTGGCCTGCGGGTTCACGTTGACGAACACGATCTCGCAGACCGAGACCTCGGGCTGGTAGCGCGCGACCACCTCGGTGATGCCGTCGAACAATATCTTGAGCCGCGCGGGCAGCAGCGCACCGTCCTTCGGGCTGGTCTGGATGGTGCCGCTGGCCACGTAGTGCAGGGCGGCGCCTTCGGTGTCGATCACGCCGAAGCCGGTGCACTGCAGGCCGGGGTCGATGCCGAGGATTCTCATAGGTCGAAGGTCCAGCGCACCGAGTGGAAGAACACGGGCGCGGCGAAGCACAGGGCGTCCACCCGGTCGAGCAGGCCGCTGGCGCCGGTGACCGAGCGGCCCGCCAGGCCCCAGTGGGTCACGCCGCGGTCGCGCTTGATGGCCTTCATGACCAGGTGGCCGAAGCTGCCGGCCACGCAGGCCACCAGCGCCATGGCCAGCGCGGGCAGTGGCTTGAACGGCGTGAAGCCGGCGAGCGCCGCGCCCAGCAGACCACCGGCGGCCAGGCCCAGGGCCCAGCTGCGCCAGTGGAAGCTGTCGCTGATGTCGGGCGCCACCGGCCGGCGCAGGCCGCGCGCCGCCAGGTGCTGCACCAGCATGCAGGTCTGCACCACCAGCACCAGGAAGAACACGAGGAAGGCGGTCTTGCCGGCGAAGCCCGGGAAGCTGAGCAGCAGCAGGGCCGGCACGTGGCTCATGCCGTAGACGCAGACCATGATGCCCCACTGCAGCTTGGCGTTGCGCTCCAGGAAGCGCTGTGGGTCGTTGCCCAGCGCGCTGACCACCGGGATGGCCAGGAACACGTAGACCGGGATGAACACGGTGAACAGGTTGAAGCGCTCGGTCCAGACCAGCGCGTACTGCAGCGGCAGCACGATGAAGAAAGCCAGCACCAGGCTGCGGTGGTCGCCGCGGCGGGTGGGCGAGAGGCTGATGAACTCGCGCAGGATGAAGAAGGAGACCAGGCCGAACAGCACGATGGCGAAGCCCTCGCCCATGACCCAGCCGACCCAGAACACCAGCATCATCATCCAGGAACTGCGCAGCAGGGCCTGGTTGTCCTGCATGCGCAGCGCGCGCTCGCCGCTGGGGTCGTCGTCGCCCGCGCGGCGCTCGCGCAGCGAGAGCAGCACGCCCACGCCGCTGGCGATCAGCAGCAGGCCGAACAGCACCACGAACACCAGGCTGACCTGCTGGTCGGGGGTGAGGCTGCGCAGGAAGGAACCCATCGGATCAGACTTCCCGCAATGCCATGACGGCGTCGCGCGCGCGCGCCAGGAAGTCGGCGCGCGGCTCGTCGGCGCCGAGCGCCACCGGTTCGCCGAAGGTCACCGAGCACAGCACCGGCACCGGCACCACCTCGCCCTTGGGCATGACGCGTTGCACGTTGTGGATCCAGGCCGGCACCAGCACCACGCCGGGGAAGCGCAGGGCCAGGTTGTACAGGCCTGATTTGAACGGCTGAGGGTCTTCGCCGTGGCCGCGCGTGCCCTCGGGGAACAGGATCAGCGAGTCGCCGCTCTCCAGCGCGTTCACCAGCGGCTGCAGCGGGTCTTCGTCGCCCTTTCTTTCGCGTTCCACGTACACGGCGTTGAACACCTCGGTGGTGATCCAGCGCTTGAAGTTCGACGCCGTCCAGTAGTCCCTGGCGGCGATCGGGCGCGTGATGCTGCGCAGCTCCTGCGGCAGCGCGGCCCAGATCAGCACCAGGTCGGCGTGGCTCTGGTGGTTGGCGAAGTAGATGCGCTGCTCGGCCTTGGGTGGGCAGCCGTGCCAGCGCGCCTGCGCGCCGGTGAGCAGGCGCACCAGGCCCAGCAGGAACACGCTCATGACCTGGGCGCGCAGGTTCATGGCAACCGGACGTCACCCATGCGCGCGACGATGGTGCCGGTGCGCCGGGCCAGATAGGCCGAACCCTGTCGGGTCTCGAAGAATTTCGGCGAGGGCAGCATCACCGCCAGGCGGGCGGCTTCGTGCGGGCTGAGCTTGCTCGCCGGCTTGTTGAAGTAGCGCTGCGACGCGGCCTCGGCGCCGAACACGCCTTCGCCCCATTCCACGCTGTTGAGGTAGATCTCGAGGATGCGGCGCTTGTCGAGCAGGGCTTCGAGCGCCAGCGTGAGCACCAGCTCCTGCGCCTTGCGAAAGAGCTGGCGCTCGCCCGAGAGCAGCAGGTTCTTGGCCAGCTGCTGCGTGATGGTGGAGCCGCCCACCACCTTGGGCGCCTTCACCGGCCTGGCGTTGGCCGCGGCCTCGGGCCGGCCCGCCAGGCGGCGCGCCTGTTGCTCGGCGCGCTGGCGGGCGATCTCCTCGCGCCGCTCGTTCTTCTGCCAGGCGCCCTCGATCGCTTCCCAGTCCACACCGCCGTGCCCGGTGAAGCCGGCGTCTTCCGAAGCGATCACCGCGCGCTTGAGGTGCGGGCTGAGCTGCTCGTCGGCCACCCACTGGTGCGACCAGCGCCAGGTCTTGTCGGTCTGCAGGCTGGCGCCGGCGACGCGCCAGGCCTCGGAGCGCATGAAGGCGGTGCTGGCGGGATCGACCACCACCATGAGGGCGATGCGCGCCACGAAAAAAAGCTGCAGGGCCACGCCCGCGAGCAGCATCCACAACAACCAGCGTCCGAACGATCTCATCGCGGCGGGCCTACTGCCCGGAAAGCTGCGTCTGCAGCGTTTCGTCGCGCGTGAAGCGGAAACGCGAGACGACGACGATCTGGTCGGCCTGGCGGCGCATGGCCTCGTTGAAGCGGCCGAACGACAGGCTGCGCACGATGGCCTGGGCGCGGCGATCGAGCATGGCCACGCCCGAGGGCTGCACCACCTCGGTGTCGAGCACGGCGCCGCTGTGGTTGACCGTGATGGTCATGGTCAGTTCGCCGTAGAGCTTGCGCCCGCCGACTTCGGGAAAGTTGGTGGTGCCACGGTCTTCGATCTTGCGGCGCAGCTCGTCGTAGTAGATGGCGTACACCGCCTCGCGCGTGGCCGGGCTGATGTAGCGCTTCTTGGGCCGGGCGTTCTCTTCGTTGATGCGCTTCTCGATCTCGGCCAGGATCTTCACCAGGGCCTTGCGCCGCTGTTCTCGCTCGGACATCTCCGGGCTGGGGTTGGCCGCCTCCGGATCGGGCGGGGGCATTCTGGCGAGTTCGCGGCGCACCTGCGCGAGCAGGCGGTTCTGCTGCTCGCGCAGCACCTCGACCACGCGCTCGTCTTCCTCGTGCGCATCGCCGATGCGCGCCACGGTGGCCGGCGGCAGGGGCGAGGTGGCGCGTCCGCGCTCCTTGTCGCCACCACCGGCCAGCGAGGCCTGGGCGATCGCGGTGGCCTTGTCGGGCTTCTCGTTGCTGCGCGCGTTGACCAGGATCACTTCGAGCGGCGTGTCCTCGAACACCCGGTTGAAGCCCTCGGGGTCGACGAAGCGCACGGTGAGCAGCGCGGCGTGCACGGCGACCGACACACCCAGCGCCAGTTGCAGCGTGCTCAGCTTCTTGAAAAAGGACAAGGCGGACTTCACGCGGGCATTATCCGTGCTGGGTGTCGCGCCGGCCTCAATCCCCTGCCGGGCCGGGCGTTTGAGGGGGCTGGGCGGCAGTGGCCTCGCCTTCGGCCTCGTCCACGTCGATCGCCAGCGCCAGCGGCGCGGCCAGTTCCTCGTCCTCGCCGTCCTCGCCCGAGCCGCCGTCGTCCGTGACATCGTCCACCGGCAGGTCGAGCCGCTCGGCCACGGTGCCGTGGATGTCGAGCGTGATGTCGTCGATCTCGCCCAGCTTCACGCGCAAGTGCGCGCCGCGCGGCAGCCCGTCGGCGCCCATCACCGGCAGCACCAGGGGCAGGGTGTCGGCGCGCACCAGGTTGTCCTTGATCAGCGTGGCGGTGATCTCGGTGATGCCGTTCTGCTGCAGGTGCTTGAGTGTCCAGTAGCGTTCCATGCCGTTCTGGAAGCCGTTGTAGGCGGTGTAGGCGGCGTCGAAGGCGCTGATGATGGAGAACAGGTTGGCGTCCTTGGGCTTGAACGGCGCGGCGAGTGCCGCGGTCTTGCCGTGGCGCGCGCAGGCGATGATCTGCCACTGGTTGACCATGTCCACATAGCGGCGCAGGGGCGAGGTGCTCCAGGCGTAACTCTTCACGCCGATGCCCGCATGCGGCTGCGCCTTGGTGCCCATGCGCACTTTCACGCCGGGCTGCAGGCTGGCCTGGCTGCGGTAGATGCCGGGCACGCCGCAGTCGGCGAGCCAGTTGCCCCAGGTGCTGTTGGCCAGGATCATGGCCTCGGCCACCATCAGGTCCAGCGGCGCGCCGCGCTGGCGCGTGCCGATCACCACCGTCTCGTCGCCCTCCGGTTCGTCACCGGTCTTGCCCTCGAGGCGGAAGGTGTAGTCGGGGCGGTTGAAGTTCTCGGGCTTGCCGCGCACCACCTCGCGCTGCGCCTTGAGGTGGCGCGCCAGCCGGTGGATGAAGGCGAGCGTGGGCTGCAGCGCCGCGATCGCGGGCTCGGCGCTGCCGGCAGGTGCTTCCCCGCTGAGCCAGGCTTCGGTGATCACGCTGTCGAGCTGGTCGTGGCGCAGGTTGAGCGCGATCGGCACGCGCTCGAGCGCGGTGCGGCTCTCGCTGATGGCGAGCGTGGCCTCATCGAACGTCACGTACAGCGAGACGGCGGGACAGTCGCGCCCCGCCATGAGCGTGTAGGCCTGCACCACCTCGTCGGGCAGCATGGTGATCTTGTGGCCCGGCATGTAGACGGTGGACAGGCGGTGGCGCGCCACCTGGTCGATCGCGCTGTCGGGCGCGATGGCCAGGCCCGGCGCGGCGATGTGGATGCCCAGCGTGACCGTGCCACTGCCCAGGCCCTGCAGCGAGAGCGCGTCGTCGATCTCGGTGGTGTGCGAGTCGTCGATGGAGAAGGCCTGCACCGGCGCCAGCGGCAGTTCGTCCGTGATCACCGGCGCCTGCAGCGCGGGGAAACCGGTGCCCTTGGGGAACTGGTCGAACAGGAAGCGCTGCCAGTGGAACTGGTAGGCGCTGGTGATGACGCCGGCGTTCTGCAGCAGGGTGAGTGGCGCGGTGTGGCTGCTGCGCGCGGCCTCGACCACCGCCTTGTACTCGGGCGCGTTCTTGTCCGGCTTGAACAGGATCTTGTAGAGCTGCTGGCGCACCGGCTCCGGACAGCTGCCGCCGGCGAGTTCGGCGGCCCAGGCCTCGATCTGGGCCTGCACCTGCTTCTTCTTCTCGATCGCAGCCAGCGCCTGCGCGAGGATCTCGGGCGGCGCCTTCTTGTAGCGGCCCTTGCCGGCGCGCCGGAAGTAGTGCGGTGCGCCCTGCAGGCACAGCAGCGCGGCGACCTGTTCGGCGGTGCCCGCGCTGGCGCTGAAATACTCGCGCGCCAGGTCGGCAAAACCGAACTCGTCCTCGGGCGCGAACTCGTAGGCCAGCTCGAGTTCCATGGACTCGGCCAGGGTGGTGGCCGCGGGCATCAACTGGCCGGGGGCGGGTTTTTCGAACCGCAGCAGGGCGTTGGCGGACTTGACCTTGACGCGCTTGCCCGATTCGAGCTCGACTTGCAGGGAACTTTCGGCCTCGGACATGAGGCGGCCGGTCATCAACTTGCCGGCTTCATCAAACAGGATGTGCATGGGCGGGATTGTCCCATGCGGGGGCTGTCGTCCCCGCCCGGTCAGCCGACCGGGAACAGGAAGTCGAAGACGGCGTCGATGTGGTCGTCGAAGTCGCTGATCGCGTGGTCGCTGCCCTCGAGCAGGCGCAGCGCGCCGCCGGCGCAGAAGGCCTGCATCTCGCGCCAGTCGAGCACCTCGTCGCCCTTGGCCACGATGGCGAACTGGCGCCCGGGCGAGGTGGGGTGTTCGGGCGCCAGGCGCTCGATGTCGCCCTGCAAGGCCAGCAGCTCGTCCACGAAGCCGGGCTCGAAGAAAAACCGCTCCAGCGGGTCGTGCCAGGCGGTCTGCTCGCCGACGTACCGGGCCAGGTCGCGCGCGGGAAACACGGCGGGGTTGAGCAGCACCGCGCGGCAGCCGGTCTGCAGCGCGAGCCAGCGCGCATAGAAGCCGCCGAGCGAGGAGCCCGCCACCGCCATCGTCCCGCGCGGCCAGCCCTGTATCCCCTGCATCACCAGGGCCATGGCCTCGCACGGCGAAGGCGGCAGTTGCGGGCACCACCAGGTCACGTCAGGGTGCCGGGCCTGCACGCGCGCGGCCACCGCACGCGCCTTCGTGGATTGCGGCGACGAGCGGAAGCCGTGCAGATACAGCAGGTGGGTGGTGGTGGGGGCGGGGGGCATGGGCGAAGGATAATCGGTGCCCATGGCCGTCGTCTTTGACAAACCCACCCTGCTGCAGCGCATTGCCCCGATCTTCCAGGGCTTCGACGGGCCGCTGCTGTGCGCCATTTTGCTGATGGCCGGCGCGGGCCTGCTCACCATGTATTCGGTGGGCTTCGACCACGGCACGCGCTTTGCCGCCCACAGCCGCAACATGCTGATCGCCGTGGGCCTGATGTTCCTCGTGTCCCAGGTGCCGCCACACCGGCTGATGACGCTGGCACTGCCCCTGTACGCGATGGGCGTGATGCTGCTGCTGGGGGTGGAGTTCATCGGCATCATGCGCAAGGGCTCGCAGCGCTGGCTTGATGTGGGCGTGACCGTGATCCAGCCCAGCGAGCTCATGAAGATCGCGATGCCGCTCATGCTGGCCTGGTGGTTCCACCGGCGCGAGGGCCATCTCAAACCGCTGGACTTCGGCGTGGCCGGCATCCTGCTCGTGCTGCCGGTGGCACTCATCATCAAGCAGCCTGACCTCGGCACCTCGCTGCTGGTGATGTCCTCGGGCCTGTTCGTCATCTTCTTCGCCGGCCTGAGCTGGAAGCTCATCCTGCCGCCGGTGCTGCTCGGGGTGGCCGCCATCGTGACCCTGATCGCCATGGAGTCGCAGTGGTGCGCGCCCGGGGTGGACTGGCAGATCCTGCACGAGTACCAGCGCCAGCGCGTGTGCACGCTGCTCGACCCCTCGAAAGACCCGCTGGGCAAGGGTTTCCACATCATCCAGGGCATGATCGCGATCGGCTCGGGCGGCGTCTGGGGCAAGGGCTTCATGCAGGGCACGCAGACCCACCTGGAGTTCATTCCCGAGCGCACCACCGACTTCATCTACGCCGCGTTCTCCGAGGAGTTCGGCCTGGTCGGCACGCTGGCGCTCATGGCCGGTTTCATCTTCCTGATCGTGCGCGGCCTGATCATCGCGCTGGAGGCGCCGACGCAGTTCTCGCGCCTGCTGGCCGGCGCGGTCACCCTCAACATCTTCGTGTACGCCTTCGTCAACATGGGCATGGTCAGCGGCATCCTGCCGGTGGTGGGCGTGCCGCTGCCGTTCGTGAGCTACGGCGGCACCGCCATGGTGACGCTGGGCGTGGGGCTGGGCATCCTGATGTCGATCGCCAAGTCCAAACGGCTCATGCAGTCATGAGCGCGGCGCCGGGCCGTTCCCAGGCAAGCTCGCACCGCAGCCCGCAGGGCGAAGGTACCCCGGTGAGCGCGGCGCCTGCCGTGGCCGTGGTGGGCGCGGGCAACATGGGCGGCGCCATGGTGGAGCGCCTGCGCGAGGCCGGCTGGCCGGTGGCGGTGTGCGACATCGATCCGGCGCGCCAGCGACAGGCACTCGCCGCGGGCGCAAGCCTGGTCGACACGCCCCGGGCCGCGGCCAGCGTGCTCGGTGCGCAGGGCTCCCTGATCCTGGTGGTGGTCGACGCGGCGCAGTGCCGCGAGGTGCTGTGGGGCTCCGACGGCGCTGCCGAGGCCTTGCAGGCCGGCCAGACCGTGGCCCTGTGCCCCACGATCGCGCCCGAAGACGTCGAACAGATCGCCGAGCGGCTGGCGCACCAGGGCGTGCACTGCATCGACGCGCCGATGTCGGGCGGGCCGGTGCGCGCGCGCGATGGCCGCATGAGCCTGATGGTGGCCGCGCCCGATGCGGTGCTGGCGCGCCAGGCGGCCTTGCTGGCCGCGCTGTCGGACCACGTGATGCGCGTGAGCGAACGCGTGGGCGATGGCGCGCGCACCAAGCTGGTCAACAACCTCCTGGCCGGCATCAACCTGGTGGGTGCGGCCGAGGTGCTGGCGATGGCCGAGCGCATGGGGCTGGACCTGTCGACCACGCTCGACGTGATCGAGCGCTCCAGCGGTCAGAGCTGGATCGGGCTGGACCGCATGCGCCGCGCCGTGGCCGGCGACTACGCCCCGCGCGCCCACGTGACCCTGCTGGAGAAGGACACGCGGCTGGCGGTGGCCGCCGGTCGGGCCGCGGGTTTCGAGGGCCCGCTGGGCGCGCGCGCCGCCCGGGTGTTCGTCGATGCCCATGAAGCCGGCATGGCCGACCTGGACGACGCGGCCCTGTTCCAACTGCTGCGCCGGGCTCTGCCAAGACCCTGAAGCCCGTGCGCGGGCCGGTCCTTCTTACAATGGGCCGATGATTGCTCGTGAACCCACCCTGGCCCGACTGGCCACCGCCCAAAGTCTCCTGCTCGATCCGTTTGGCCTGAGTCCCGCGCATTTGCAGCGCGCGCTCGGCGAAATCATGTCGCATGGTGTCGACGACGCGGACCTCTATTTCCAGACCACGCGCAGCGAGGGCTGGAGCCTGGAGGAGGGCATCGTCAAGACCGGCAGCTTCAGCATCGACCAGGGCGTCGGCGTGCGCGCGGTCAGTGGCGAGAAGACCGCCTTCGCCTACTCGGACGACCTGTCCTGGGACTCGCTGCTCGACGCCGCGCACACCGTGCGCTCGATCTCGGCGCAGGGCCAGGGCCGCAAGGTGCGCGTGCCGGCCGTCAAGGTTCCGAAGTCGCGCTCGCTGTACCCGGGGCTGGACCCGATCGCCACGCTCGACAGCACGGCCAAGGTCGCGCTGCTGGAAAAGGTGGAGCGCATGGCCAAGGCCAGGGACCCGCGCGTCAAGCAGGTGATGGCCGGGCTGGCCAGCGAATACGACGTGGTGCTGGTGGCGCGCGCCGACGGCACGCTGGCGGCCGACGTGCGGCCGCTGATCCGCCTGTCGGTCACCGTGATCGCCGAGCAGGCGGGCCGGCGCGAATCGGGCTCTTCCGGCGGTGGTGGCCGTTTCGGCCTGGCCTATTTCGACGACGCCATGGTGCAGTCCTATGTGGACGAGGCCGTGTCGTATGCGCTGACCAACCTTGACGCGCGGCCCGCGCCGGCCGGCGAGATGGTGGTGGTGCTGGGCTCGGGCTGGCCCGGCATCCTGCTGCACGAAGCCGTGGGCCATGGCCTGGAAGGCGACTTCAACCGCAAGGGCAGCAGCGCCTTCGCCGGCCGCATCGGCCAGCGCGTGGCGGCCAAGGGCGTGACCGTGCTCGACGACGGCACCATTGCCGATCGCCGCGGCTCGCTCAACGTGGACGACGAGGGCCACACCTCGCAGAAGAACGTGCTGATCGAGGACGGCATCCTGCGCGGCTACATCCAGGACGCGATGAACGCGCGCCTGATGGGGGTGAAGCCCACCGGCAACGGCCGGCGCGAGAGCTACGCCCACGTGCCCATGCCGCGCATGACCAACACCTACATGCTCGGCGGCGACAAGGCACCCGAGGAAATCGTGGCCAGCATCAAGAAGGGCCTGTACGCGACCAACTTCGGCGGCGGCCAGGTCGACATCACGTCCGGCAAGTTCGTGTTCTCCGCCAGCCAGGCCTACTGGGTGGAGAACGGCAAGATCCAGTACCCGGTGAAGGGCGCCACCCTGGTGGGCAACGGGCCGGACGCGCTGACCCGCGTGAGCATGATCGGCAACGACATGAAGCTCGACAGCGGCGTGGGCACCTGCGGCAAGGAAGGCCAGAGCGTGCCGGTGGGCGTGGGCCAGCCGACGCTGCGCATCGACGGCCTGACCGTCGGCGGCACGGCTTGAAATCCGCTGTGCTACATTTCGATCCCATGTTGTCGCGCTTCGCCTTCTTTGCCTTTTATTTTTGGTTCTCTGTCCCCGGCGGACGAGAGGCGAGGCTGTAAGCGCATCACCGAATCTCGATCAAACCGCCGGAGCCTCAAGCCCGGCGGTTTTTTTTCGCCCTTCCGCTTTTCGATCCCACCCCCACTCAGGAGCCCCGTGATGACCGCGAAAAACGCCCCCGCCGCAAGCGACGCCTGGCATGCCCGTCCTGTCGACAAGACCAGTCAGACCGACGACGAACGCATCAAGGACATCACCGTGCTGCCCCCTCCCGAACACCTGATCCGCTTCTTCCCTATTGGCGGCACGCCGGTGGAGGCGCTCATCAGCAAGACGCGAAAGCGCATCCACGACATCCTGCACGGCAAGGACGACCGCCTGCTGGTGGTGATCGGGCCCTGCTCCATCCACGACCCGGTGGCCGCGGTGGACTACGCGCGCCGCCTCAAGCCGCTGCGCGAGAAGTACGCCGACACGCTGGAGATCGTGATGCGCGTCTATTTCGAGAAGCCGCGCACCACGGTGGGCTGGAAGGGGCTGATCAACGACCCCTACCTGGACGAGAGCTTCCGCATCGACGAAGGCCTGCGCATCGCGCGCCAGCTGCTGATCGAGATCAACCGCCTGGGCCTGCCGGCGGGCAGCGAGTTCCTCGACGTGATCTCGCCGCAGTACATCGGCGACCTGATCGCCTGGGGCGCGATCGGTGCGCGCACCACCGAGAGCCAGGTGCACCGCGAGCTGGCCTCAGGCCTGTCGGCGCCGATCGGCTTCAAGAACGGCACCGACGGCAACATCAAGATCGCCACCGACGCCATCCAGGCCGCTTCGCGCGGCCACCACTTTCTCTCGGTGCACAAGAACGGCCAGGTTGCCATCGTGCAGACCAACGGCAACAAGGACTGCCACGTGATCCTGCGCGGCGGCAAGGCGCCCAACTACGACGCGGCCAGCGTGGCGGCGTCGGTGAAGGAACTCGAGGCCGCCAAGCTGCCGCCGCGCCTGATGGTGGACTGCAGCCACGCCAACAGCAGCAAGCAGCACGAGAAGCAGCTCGACGTGGCGCGCGACATCGCGGCACAGATCGTCGGCGGCTCGCGCAGCGTGTTCGGTGTGATGATCGAGAGCCACATCGAGGCCGGCGCGCAGAAGTTCACCCCGGGCAAGGACGCGGTGGGTGCGCTCAAGTACGGCCAGAGCATCACCGACGCCTGCCTGGGCTGGGGCGATTCGCTGCAGGCGCTCGACGTGTTGTCGGGTGCGGTGCAGACCGCGCGCAAGGCCCGCGGTGGCTGAAGCGGGTCGCGGGCTTTCACGGGGTGGATCGTGCGCGGGGCGCGGTCCACAATGCGTGGATTGATCAGGAGAAGCCAACATGCGAAGCCAAGTCACCGTGAGCTGGGGCGAGCCCGCCACCTACCGCTTTGATCTGGAAGAGGTACAGCCGCTGCCGCACGATCTGGCGCGCAGCTGGCTCGACGAGCAGTTCACCTTTCTGGGCTGCGACCCGATCCGGCCCACCGGCAAGGTGCTGACGGCCGACAAGATCCTGTGCGTGGCCGAGGCGGCCGGCGAGCAGCGCTTTCGCGACGCGGCGCACCGCCCCTGGGCCATGGCCTTCGCGCGCGCGGCGAGCGCGGCGCTGGCCAAGCCGGTGGTGTCCATCGACGTGCCGAAGCAGTCCCTGACCTACTGAGGACGCACCCCCGCGCCGCCTGCGGCGTCCCCCCTCGAGGGGGCGCATCCTGCGGCCCGGCGAAGCCGGCTCCGCGGATGCTCTGGACCTGCGGGTTTCTTCAGGCGGCTAGAGCCTTGAGCAGGCGGTCGTGCACGCCGCCGAAGCCGCCATTGCTCATGCAGACGATGTGGTCGCCGGCTTGCGCGGCGGCGCTCACCTGGGCCACCAGCTCATCGATGTTCCTGCCCACCCGCGCCCGCGCGCCCATGGATGCCAGTGCTTCGGTGGCGTCCCAGTCCAGTCCGCCCGCGTGGCAGAAGGCGAGATCCGCGGCCTCCAGGCTCCAGGGCAGCTGCGACTTCATGGTGCCCAGCTTCATGGTGTTGCTGCGCGGCTCGAACACCGCCAGGATGCGGCCGCGCGGGCTGCCGAGCCGGCGCTGCAGGCCGTCGAGCGTGGTGCGGATGGCCGTGGGGTGGTGGGCGAAGTCGTCGTAGACGGTGATGGCGCCACCGGCGCGCTGGACCGTGCCGCGCACCTCCATGCGCCGGCGCACGTTCTCGAATGCAGCGAGCGCGCGCGCGGCATCGGCCGGGGCCACACCCACGTGCTCGGCCGCGGCGATGGCTGCGAGGGCGTTGAGCTGGTTGTGCACGCCTGTGAGCGCCCACTCCACCCGACCGGCCGCCTGGCCAAGGTGCAGCACATCAAAGGCATGCGGCTCGCCGCGCGCGGTGAAGTCGCTCACCGCCGCGCCGAAGCTGCGCAGCTCGCTCCACAGGCCCTTGTGCAGCACACGCTCCAGGCTTTCTTCCACGCCGTTGACCACCACGCGGCCGCTGCCCGGCACGGTGCGGATCAGGTGGTGGAACTGGCGCTCGATGGCGGCCAGGTCGTCGAAGATGTCGGCGTGGTCGAACTCGAGGTTGTTCAGGATCGCGGTGCGCGGCCGGTAGTGCACGAACTTGCTGCGCTTGTCGAAGAAGGCGGTGTCGTATTCGTCCGCTTCGATCGTGAAGGTGTGGCCCGATCCCAGCCGGGCGGAGACGCCGAAGTTCATGGGCACACCGCCGACCAGGAAGCCGGGCTGCAGGCCGTTGGCTTCCAGGATCCAGGTCAGCATGGCGGTGGTGGTGGTCTTGCCATGGGTGCCGGCCACCGCCAGCACGTGCCGGCCCTGCAGCACGTGCTCGGCCAGCCACTGCGGGCCGCTGGTGTAGGCCGCGCCGCTGTCCATGATGGCTTCCATCAGCGGAAACTTCGGCGTGCCGTCGGCCGCGCGGGCGCGGCTGACCACGTTGCCCACCACGTACATGTCGGGCTTGAGCGCGAGCTGGTCGGCGCCGAATCCTTCGATGAGCTCGATGCCGAGCGCGCGCAACTGGTCGCTCATGGGGGGGTAGACGCCGGCGTCGCAGCCGGTCACGCGGTGGCCGGCTTCGCGGGCCAGGGCGGCGAGGCCGCCCATGAAGGTGCCGCAGATGCCCAGAATGTGGATGTGCATCCGGCGATTCTAGGGTGCACACACACCGGGCCCGCGGGTATGGCCGGCCCCGGCCATGCACCGGGTGGCCAGCGGGCACAATCGGTCCCATGGACGCCAGCCGAGACGACATCACCGCCGAAATTGCCGCCGTGGCGGCCCGCCTCGTGGTCGAGGAGGGCCTGGAATACGCCGCGGCCAAGCGCCGTGCGGTCAAACAGCTGGGCCTGCCGGCCCGCACCCCCTTGCCGGACAACGCTACGCTGGACGCCGCCGTTCGCGAGGACATTGCCGTGTTCTGCCCCGACACCCAGGCCACCGAGTTGCTGGCCTTGCGCGAACTGGCCTTGCTGTGGATGGAGCGCCTGCAGGCCTTTCGACCGTACCTGGGTGGATCGGTCTGGCACGGCACGGCCACGCGGCACAGCGACGTCTACCTGCAGCTCTTCTGCGACGACCCCAAGGCACCCGAGTGGACGCTGCTCGACCACCGCGTGGAATACCACCCGGGTACGGTCAACGGCTGGCGCGGCGAGCCGGTGGAGGCGCTGACCCTGCGCACCCGCTGCGAGGCGCTGGGCCAGTGGGTGCTGGTGCACCTGATGGTGCACGAACACGACGACCTGCGCGGCGCGCTCAAGCCCGACGCGCAGGGCCGCAAGCCGCGCGGCGACGCGGCGGCCCTGCGCCGCCTGATGGCCGGGGAGGTGTCGGCATGAGCTTGCAGCGCCGAACCCTGTGGATGGCGGGCGTGGCGGTGGTCGCGGGCGGCGCCGGGGCGCTGCTGGCGACGCGCCGCCTGCAGTTGCAACCCGTGGTGAGCGAGGCCGAGGCCGCGTTCTGGGCCGGTGCCTACGACGGCCCGAACGGAGAGGCGGTGCGCCTGGCCGACTTCCGCGGCAAGCCCTTGCTGGTGAACTTCTGGGCCACCTGGTGCCCACCGTGCGTGGAAGAGCTGCCGCTGCTCAACGCCTTTCACCGGGCCCACAAGGACAAGGGCTGGCAGGTGCTGGGCCTGGCGGTGGACCAGCCCAGCGCGGTACGAGGCTTCATGCAGAAGCTGCCGCTGAACTTCCCGGTCGGCATGGCGGGTTTCGCGGGTACCGAGCTCAGCCGCAGCCTGGGCAACCCCAGCGGCGCCTTACCCTTCAGCGTGGTGTTCGATGCCTCGGGCACCCTGGTGCACCGCAAGATCGGCAAGGTGTCCGAGACCGACCTGAGCCAGTGGGCCGGCCTGGGCTGAACAACCCAACCCCGGACGCCGGCGGCGCACCCCACGCCCTGCCGCCTTTGGTCAACCCACCGGAAGACACGCGCAAAAAGGGGTAAATTCGCACTTCTCTCAAAAAAGTTCAGGGTGCGACCGCTCCCCGGAGCCTGTCAGGTCCGGGCACACAGTGGCGTTGAAGGCCGGCCTGATCGTGTACACTGCGGCACCCCGGCGGGTTGATGCATTTTCATTTCGATGAAGTTGAATGCTTTTAGATCAACTTGACCGATTTTCGTTGGAGAAATCATGGATTTAAGAAAACTGAAGACACTGATCGACCTGGTGTCCGAGTCGAACGTGTCCGAACTGGAAATCACCGAGGCCGAAGGCAAGGTGCGCATCGTCAAGAGCGCGCCGGTTGTTGCCGCCGCTCCCGTGACCTACAGCATGGCGCCAGCTCCGGTGGCGCCTTCGGTGGTGCCCGCGGTGGAGGTTGCTGCGACACCGGTCGCGGCGGCAGCGCCGGCCGAGCCGGTGGGTCACACGGTGAAGTCGCCCATGGTCGGCACCTTCTACCGCGCCTCCAGCCCGGGTGCCAAGCCCTTCGTGGAGATCGGCGACACCATCAAGGAAGGCGAGACGATCTGCATCGTCGAGGCCATGAAGATCCTCAACGAGATCGAGGCCGACAAATCCGGCACCGTGACCCAGATCCTGGTGGACAACGGCCAGGCGGTGGAATACGGCCAGCCCCTGTACGTGATCGAATAAAGAAGGCCCCGAGCCCATGTTCAAGAAAATCCTGATCGCCAACCGGGGGGAGATTGCGCTGCGCATCCAGCGCGCCTGCCGGGAAATGGGCATCAAGGCGGTGATGGTGTATTCCGAGGCCGACCGCGACGCCAAGTACGTGCGGCTGGCCGACGAGGCGGTCTGCATCGGCCCGGCGTCGAGCACGCACAGCTACCTCAACATGCCGGCCATCATCTCGGCCGCCGAGGTGACCGACGCCGAAGCCATCCACCCGGGTTACGGTTTCCTGTCGGAAAACGCCGACTTCGCCGAGCGCGTGGAAAAGAGCGGCTTCACCTTCATAGGCCCGACGCCGGATTCGATCCGCACCATGGGCGACAAGGTCTCGGCCAAGCAGGCCATGATCCGCGCGGGCGTGCCCTGCGTGCCCGGCTCGGAAGGCGCATTGCCCGACGACCCGGTCATCATCAAGCGCACCGCCAAGGCGGTGGGCTATCCCGTGATCATCAAGGCCGCCGGCGGCGGCGGCGGTCGTGGCATGCGCGTGGTGCACACCGAGGCGGCCCTGCTGCACGCGGTGCAGACCACCAAGGCGGAAGCGGGCGCGGCCTTCGGCAATCCCGAGGTCTACATGGAGAAATTTCTCCAGAACCCGCGCCACATCGAGATCCAGATCCTGGCCGACCAGCACCGCAATGCGGTGTACCTCGGCGAGCGCGACTGCTCCATGCAGCGCCGCCACCAGAAGGTGATCGAAGAAGCGCCGGCGCCCGGCATTCCGCGCCGCCTGATCGAAAAGATCGGCGAGCGCTGCGCGGCCGCCTGCAAGAAGATCGGCTACCGCGGTGCCGGCACCTTCGAATTCCTGTTCGAGAACGGCGAGTTCTACTTCATCGAGATGAACACGCGCGTGCAGGTGGAGCATCCGGTGACCGAATGGATCTCGGGCGTGGACATCGTGCGCACCCAGATCGCCGTGGCCGCTGGTGAAAAGCTGCCGTTCACGCAGCGCCAGATCCAGCTGCGCGGCCACGCCATCGAGTGCCGCATCAACGCCGAAGACGCCTACAAGTTCACGCCCTCGCCGGGTCGCATCACGACCTGGCATGCGCCGGGTGGCCCGGGCGTGCGGGTGGACTCGCACGTCTACACCAACTACTTCGTGCCGCCGAACTACGACTCGATGATCGGCAAGATCATCGTGCACGGCGACACGCGCGAACAGGCGCTGGCGCGCATGCGCACGGCCCTGGCCGAGACGGTGATCGAAGGCATCAAGACCAACATTCCGCTGCACCGCGAGCTGATGGTCGATGCGAGCTTCGTCGCCGGCGGCACCAACATCCACTACCTGGAAGAGTGGCTGTCCCAACGTGAGCGATGAAGCCTCCCTGCTGACCCAGCCCCCTGGGTCGCTTTACGAGCTGGTGCTGCTGGTGCCGGAGGCTGCGGTGGACGACGTCGGCGACGCCATGGTGGCGCTCGACGCGCTCAGCGTATCGGTGGAGGACGCCGACGCCATGACCGACGCCGAGTCGGCGCTGTTCGGTGAACCCGGCATGCCGCCGCCCAAGGAAGGCTGGCAGCGCTCGCGCGTGGTGGCGCTGTTTCCCTCCGACGCGGCGGCGCGCGATGCGGCCCTGCTGTTGCAGGCTCAGGATTTTTTTGAAGGCTGCGTGGTGCAGGGCGTGCGCGCCGTGCCCGAGCAGGACTGGGTTCGCCTGACGCAATCGCAGTTCGAACCGGTCGAGATCACGCCGAGCTTCTGGATCGTGCCGAGCTGGCACGAGCCGCCCGCGGCCGCGCGGCAGGTGATCCGGCTTGACCCGGGCCTGGCCTTCGGCACCGGCACCCACCCCACCACCCGCATGTGCCTGCGCTGGACCGCAGGGCATGCACCGGTGGGTCCGCGCGTGCTCGACTACGGCTGCGGCTCGGGCATCCTGGCAATCGGCGCGGCCAAATTCGGCGCGCGCGAGATCGTCGCGGTGGACATCGACCCGGCGGCGGTGGAGTCGACCCGCCTCAACGCCGAGGCCAACCACGCGGTGCTCTCGGCGGGCTTGCCCGACCTGGCGCGCGGCGAACACGACCTGGTGCTGGCCAACATCCTGGCCACGCCGCTGAAGGTGCTCGCCCCCTTGCTGTGCGCGCACGTACGCCCGGGCGGCCATCTGGTGCTCGCGGGCATCCTGGCGCGCCAGGCCGACGAGTTGATCGAGGCCTATGCGCCGTGGCTGGCGTTGCAGGTCAGCGACGAAGAGGACGGCTGGATCCTCATGACCGCGGTCAAGGCCTGAGGCACCGGGCAGCGCCCGCGATAATCGGCGCATGAGTTTCACCACCCGTTGCCCCGCTTGCGGAACGATGTTCAGGGTCGTTGCCGACCAGCTGAAGATCTCCGAGGGATGGGTGCGCTGTGGCCATTGCGCCGACGTGTTCGACGCCACGCTCTACCTGCAGCCCTGGATCCCGCCCGGCCAGGAAAACACCCCCGAGGACTTTGTGCAGGCCGCGACCGAACCGGAGTTCGAGCCACGGCACAACGACGAACTGCAGGGCGAGGATCGAGACGCCTTGCCGGTCGACGCGCCGGTGGCGTCGGAGTGGGATGTGGGAGGGGATGAGCATGCGGTTGATACGCTGCCACCGCCCGTTTTCACCGAAGCGCCCGCGCCACCTTCCGCCGAATCCGACGCCGAGGAGTCCAACTTTCAGCTTGAACTGGAACGCTTCGCCGCCGGGCTCGGGCGCCTGAGCGCCGCGCGCTCGGGCGCGGTCGTGAGCGAAGAGGAGGTCGCGGTCGAGTCCGCCGGCATGCCCGATGCACCCGCGCCGCGCGGGGCCATGGACATCGAATTCGCGGACAGCGAAGAGGTGTCCTCCGAGCTGGAGCCGGGCTTTGTGCGGCAGGCGCGCCGACAGGCCTTCTGGCAATCGCCGGGCATGCGTGTCGCGTTGTCGCTGCTGGCCCTGGTGCTGGCCGCGCTGCTGGTCGCGCAATGGGCCGTGCACGAGCGCGACCGGCTGGCCGCCTGGCGGCCCGACCTGCAACCCGTGCTGCAGCGGGTGTGCGAGCCGCTGGGTTGTACCGTCGCACCCTTGCGCCGCATCGACGCCATCGTGATCGACAGCACGTCGCTGGTGCGCCGGATCGGCAACTTCTATTCCTTCGACCTCGTGCTCAAGAACACCGCGGCCGTGCCGCTGGCCGTGCCGGCGCTGGAGCTCAGCCTCACCGACATCAGCGATGCGGTGATTTCGCGCCGCGTATTCCTGCCCGACGAGTGGCCCGACGCACCGGCCTTGTTGCCCGCCCAGGACTCGGTCACCGTGAGTTTTCGACTGTCACTCGCCCTGGGTGACACAACGCCCATGGCGGGTTACCGCGCCCTGGTTTTTTACCCCTGATCACACGGACACTTCTCCATGCCCATTCTTGTTTGTGGCTCGCTGGCCTTCGACACCATCATGACCTTCGAGGGTCGCTTTGCCGAGCAGATCCTGCCCAGCCAGTTGCACATCCTCAATGTGTCCTTCCTGGTGCCCGGCCTGCGCCGCGAGTACGGCGGCTGCGCCGGCAACATCGCCTACGGCCTGCGCCAGCTCGGCGCCCAGGCCGTGCCGCTGGCCACTCTCGGCAACGACGGCGACGAGTACCTTGGCCGGTTGCGCGCGCTCGGGGTGGACACGCAGCACGTGTCGTCGGTGGCCGAGAGCTACACCGCGCAGGCCATGATCATGACCGACCGCGACAACAACCAGATCACCGCCTTCCACCCGGGCGCGATGTCGATGGCGCACGACAACCCGGTGCCCCAGCGCGCGGACATCGCGGTGGCCATCATCTCGCCCGATGGCCGCGATGCCATGCTCACGCACGCGCGCCAGCTGCACGAGGCCGGTGTGCCCTTCGTGTTCGATCCGGGCCAAGGCCTGCCGATGTTCAACGGCGAGGAACTCCGGCAGTTCATCGGCCTGGCCAGCTGGGTCACGCTCAACGACTACGAAGCCCAGATGCTGTGCGACCGCACCGGCCTCACGCTCGATGCCATCGCTGCACAGGTCCGAGGCCTCATCGTCACGCTGGGTGCGCAGGGTTGTGACGTATGGGATGGGGGCGACAAGCTGCGGGTCGCCGGTGTGGCCGCCTCGGAGGTGGTGGACCCGACCGGCTGTGGCGATGCGTTTCGCGCGGCCCTGCTGCACGGTCTGGAGCAGGGGTGGTCATTGCAGCGCTGCGCCGAGCTCGGCAACCGCATGGGTGCGGTGAAGATCGCGAGCCGCGGCGGTCAGAACTACACGCTCTGACCCACCTGCCAGGTGGTCGCGCCACCGGGAAAAGACATGAAAAAAGCCCGACGCTTTCGCGCCGGGCTGCAGGTCATCTCAACGACAACTTCAGGGCTTGCTGGACGTGGGGAACGGCCAGGCAGCCTGAGGGTTGAGCTTCGTCTGCGCCGCAGGAGCAGCAGGGGCCGCCGGCTTCTTGGCCGGCTCAGCTTTTTTTGCTGGGGCTGCCTTCTTCGCAGGGGCCGCCTTTTTAGCAGCAGCCTTTTTCGCAGGGGCCTTCTTCGCAGCGGCTTTCTTCGCCGGCGCTTTCTTGGCAGCAGCCTTCTTCGCAGGCGCCTTCTTGGCAGCGGCCTTCTTCGCCGGAGCCTTCTTGGCGACGACCTTCTTGGCCGCAACCTTCTTCTTGGCCGGAGCGGCTTTCTTCGCCGGGGCCTTCTTGGCGACGACCTTCTTGGCCGCAACCTTCTTCTTGGCCGGAGCGGCTTTCTTCGCCGGGGCCTTCTTCGCAGGTGCTGCCTTCTTCACGACAGCTTTTTTGGCCGGAGCGGCCTTTTTCGCCGGGGCTTTCTTAGCCGGGGCTTTTTTCGCAGTTGCCATTGTTTTCTCCTTGATCAAGTTGCAAAGAGCACTTCAGCCAGCCTTGTTGCCGGTGAAGTGATTCAACGCCCTGGGGTCGTGTGGATGCATCCACGGCTGGCCCCAAGGTATTGAATCCTGTGACAAAACCCTGTCACCGACGCCGAAGCGCCGGGGGCAGGGTTTTGAATGAACGAAACACATGTGGTTGGTCGGTATGGGCAATGCGGCTCCGGCTGCTGTGGCATCAATCCCAGGAAAGTGCCCCGCCGGACTGGTATTCAATGACGCGGGTTTCAAAGAAATTGCGTTCCTTCTTGAGATCGATCATCTCGCTCATCCAGGGGAACGGGTTCTCTTCATTCGGAAACATGGGCTCGAGGCCGATCTGCACGGCGCGCCGGTTGGCGATGTAGCGCAGATAGCCCTTGAACATGGACGCGTTGAGGCCGAGCACGCCGCGCGGCATGGTGTCCTCGGCGTAGCGGTACTCGAGTTCGACGGCCTTGAGGAACAGTTCCTTGATCTCGGCCTTGAATTCGCTGGTCCACAGCATCGGGTTCTCCATCTTGATCGCGTTGATCAGATCGATACCGAAGTTGCAATGCATGGACTCGTCGCGCAGGATGTATTGGTACTGCTCGGCGGCGCCGGTCATCTTGTTCTGGCGACCCAGAGCCAGGATCTGCGTGAAGCCCACGTAGAAGAACAGGCCTTCCATCAGGCAGGCGAAGACGATCAGGCTCTTGAGCAGGCGCTGGTCGGTCTCGGGCGTGCCGGTGTGGAAGTTCGGGTCCATGATCGCTTCGATGAAGGGGATCAGGAACTCGTCCTTGTCGCGGATCGACTGGACTTCGTTGTAGGCGTTGAAGATCTCGGACTCGTCCAGACCCAGCGACTCCACGATGTACTGGTAGGCGTGCGTGTGGATCGCTTCTTCAAAGGCCTGGCGCAGCAGGAACTGGCGGCACTCGGGTGCGGTGATGTGGCGGTAAGTGCCCAGCACGATGTTGTTGGCGGCGAGCGAATCGGCGGTGACGAAGAAGCCGAGGTTGCGCTTGACGATGCGGCGCTCGTCTTCGGTCAGGCCGTTGGGATCTTTCCAGAGCGCGATGTCGCGGCTCATGTTCACTTCCTGCGGCATCCAGTGGTTGGCGCAGGTGGCGAGGTATTTTTCCCAGGCCCACTTGTACTTGAAGGGCACCAGCTGGTTGACGTCGGTCTGGCCATTGATGATGCGCTTGTCGGCCACGTTGATGCGGCGCGCCACTGGCGTCGCGGTGGCGGCATGCGCGGCCGTCGCGGTGTTGATCGAAGAAGCGGGGGAGGGAGAGGCGCGCTCACCGGATGATGAGGACAGTGAGGCTTGCAGGCCCGACATGCCGGTGGGCAGTGGGCTGTTCGCTGGCTTCGATGAGGGCGTGATGTGTTCGTCCCAGGTCAACATAGATGTTTCCAATGTTCGGATTATCAAAGTGTCTGCATGAAATGCAAAGTGATCATGCGAGATGCGCGCATTTTGTGTTGCGGTGTTGCATCGAATTGCATTCGGTGGACACCACAACACAAGCACGCATCTCGCTGGAAATCACTGGCACGCTTCGCAACCCGGGTCGTCGATGGCGCAGAACTTGATGTCGGTCGCGGGCTCGGCATCGAGCGCCGCCGCGGTGTTCGCGGCGGTGGTCGCAGCCATGCCGGCGGTGGTGGCGCTCAACGACACGGCATTGAGCTGGCCCGCGCGGCCGGTGGATTTTTCAACCTGCGTGGCCGAGGTGGTGCGCAGGTAGTAAGTGGTCTTGAGACCACGCAACCACGCGAGCTTGTAGGTGTCGTCGAGCTTCTTGCCCGAGGCGCCGGCCATGTAGATGTTCAGGCTCTGCGCCTGGTCGATCCACTTCTGGCGGCGTGCGGCGGCTTCCACCAGCCACAGCGGCTCGACCTCGAATGCGGTGGCGTACAAGGCCTTCACCTCTTGTGGCACGCGGTCGATCGGACGCAGCGAACCATCGAAGTGCTTGAGGTCCATGACCATCACGTCGTCCCACAGGCCCAGGCGTTTGAGGTCCTTCACCAGGTAGCTGTTGATGACGGTGAACTCGCCCGACAGGTTGGACTTGACCGAGAGGTTGCCGAAGCAGGGCTCGATGGATGCGTCCACGCCGATGATGTTGGAGATGGTCGCGGTCGGCGCGATGGCCACGCAGTTGGAGTTGCGCATGCCGTCGGCGGCGATCTTCTTGCGCAGAGCGTCCCAGTCCAGGCTGCTGGAGCGGTCCACGTCCACGTAGCCGCCGCGCTCGCGCGCCAGCAGGTCCAGCGTGTCGGGCGGCAGGATGCCCTGGTCCCACAGCGAACCCTTGTAGCTGGTGTAGCGGCCGCGCTCGCGGGCGAGTTCGGTCGAGGCCCAGTAGGCGTAGTAGCAGACGGCTTCCATCGAGCGGTCGGCGAACTCCACCGCTTCGTTGGACGCGTAGGGAATGCGCAGTTCGTACAGCGCGTCCTGGAAACCCATCACGCCCAGGCCCACCGGGCGGTGGCGCATGTTGGAGTCGCGCGCCTTCTTCACCGCGTAGTAGTTGATGTCGATCACGTTGTCGAGCATGCGCATGGCGGTCTTGATGGTCACCTGCAGCTTGTCGTGGTCCAGCACCTTGGTGCCGTCCTCGCCACGCTTGACGTGGTTGAGCAGGTTGACCGAGCCCAGGTTGCACACGGCGGTTTCGGTGTCGCTGGTGTTCAGCGTGATCTCGGTGCACAGGTTGGAGCTGTGGACCACGCCGGCGTGCTGCTGCGGGCTGCGCACGTTGCAGGCGTCCTTGAACGTGATCCAGGGGTGGCCGGTCTCGAACAGCATCGAGAGCATCTTGCGCCACAGGTCGCTGGCGGGCACCTTGCGGTAGGGCTTGATCTCGCCGCGGGCAGCCTTTTCTTCATAGGCCACGTAGGCCTTCTCGAAGTCGATGCCGAACTTGTCGTGCAGGTCGGGCACGTTGTTGGGAGAGAACAGGCTCCACTCGCCCTTTTCCATCACGCGCTTCATGAACAGGTCGGGAATCCAGTTCGCCGTGTTCATGTCGTGGGTACGGCGGCGGTCGTCGCCGGTGTTCTTGCGCAGCTCCAGGAATTCTTCGATGTCGAGGTGCCAGGTTTCCAGGTAGGTGCAGACCGCGCCCTTGCGCTTGCCGCCCTGGTTCACCGCCACGGCCGTGTCGTTGACGACCTTGAGGAACGGCACCACGCCTTGCGATTCGCCGTTGGTGCCCTTGATGTGGGAGCCCAGGGCGCGCACGCGCGTCCAGTCGTTGCCCAGGCCGCCGGCGAACTTGGAGAGCAGCGCGTTTTCCTTGATCGACTCGTAGATGCCGTCGAGGTCGTCGGGCACGGTGGTCAGGTAGCAGCTGGAGAGCTGCGAGCGCAGGGTGCCGGCGTTGAACAGGGTGGGCGTGGACGACATGAAGTCGAACGAGGACAGCACTTCGTAGAACTCGATGGCGCGGGCTTCGCGGTCGATCTCGCCCAGCGACAGGCCCATGGCCACGCGCATGAAGAAGGACTGGGGCAGCTCGATGCGGGTCTTGCGCACGTGGAGGAAGTAGCGGTCGTACAGGGTCTGCAGGCCGAGGTAGTCGAATTGCAGGTCGCGCTCGGGCTTGAGCGCAGCGCCCAGGCGGGCCAGGTCGAACTGCAGCAGCTTCTCGTCGAGCAGCTCGTTGTCCACGCCCTTCTTGATGAACAGCGGGAAGTTCTCGGCGTAGCGCGCGCCCATCTCGGCGGTCGGCACTTCTTCGCCCATCACTTCCTTGACGATGGTGTGCAGCAGCAGGCGCGCGGTGGCGTAGGTGTAGTCGGGGTCTTTTTCGATCAGCGTGCGCGCGGCCAGGATGGAAGCCTTGTAGACCTCCTCGATCGGCACACCGTCGTACAGGTTGCGCTTGGTTTCCGCCACGATGGGGTCGGCCTTGACGTCCTTGCCCAGGCCGCTGCAGGCGTCGGCGATCAGGCCTTGCAGGCGCTGCAGGTTCAGCGGCACGCGCTGGCCGCCGTCGATCACGTGCAGGGTGGGCTCGGCCGGTTGCGCGGCCTCGGCCTGGTTGGCGCGCTCCTGGGTGCGGCGCTCGCGGTAGAGCACGTAGGCGCGGGCCACTTCGTGGTGGCCGCTGCGCATCAGGCCGAGTTCGACCTGGTCCTGCACGTCTTCAATATGGAAGGTGCCGCCGCCCGGACGCGAGCGCATCAGGGCGCGGGCCACGTTCTGCGTCAGCTCGTCGACGGTCTCGCGAACGCTGGCCGAGGCAGCGCCCTGGGTGCCGTGCACCGCCAGGAAGGCTTTCATCATGGCGACGGCGATCTTGCTGGGCTCGAACGGCACCACGGCACCGTTGCGGCGGATGATCTGGTAGTGCGAAAAAACCGAGCTGCTCGCGGCCGGGGAAGCGGTGCCGGTCGCGCCGGTGGACTGCTTCTGGGCGGCTGATGACGGGGTGGAGATGGGGGAAGCGGTCAGCATGGTTCCTCTTTCATTTGTTGTGTGGTGACTGCATCGGGGGCACGGTGTCCGATGGCAGGGGCGATGGCTGGGGTGCCGGCATCAACACAGGGCGCAGGGCATCGACACGGCCGCCTGAAGGGCAGGGTTCAGGCGGTGGCGGCGCTGGACAGGGTGGTATCCGAAACTCACAGCGCACACTATATCTGGTGTGCGGGTCCCGTTCAAGCCACTACGGGTAGTGTTTTCCAGAAAATCGTGGCCTGGATGAGAGCTGCGATTTTCACTGGGCAGAAAAGGCCGCCATTCTGCGTGTGAAGGGCGTGCGGCAATCGGCTTCGAGTGCACGAAATGCCTGGGCATTCGCGGCGAACGCCAGTGTCGGCGAGCACTGCGGCGCGATTTGCCACTGCCGGGCGCGCCGTTGCAGGGCCTGCACGGAGGGGGCCGTTTCCGTATCTGCAGAACTCAGGCGGAGGCCGCGCCGCCGCGCAGTGTGTCTTGCGGGAAACACCCATCGTGCCAGCCCAGGCCGGCCTGCAGGCGCGGCCAGTCGAAACCGGGCCCGGGGTCCTGCTTGCGTCCCGGTGCGATGTGTTCGTGGCCCGCGATGTGGACCACCGGATGGCGCTGCGCGAGCGCGTTGCACAGCCGGACCAGCGTGTCGTACTGGGCGGCCTCGAAGCGCTCGCCCTCCAGGCCTTCGAGCTCGATGCCGATCGAGTCGTCGTTGCAGTTGTCGCGCCCGCGCCAGCACGAGGCCCCGGCGTGCCAGGCGCGGGCATCGGTGTCGACGAACTGCACCAGCTCGCCGTCGCGGCGCACGAAGAAGTGCGATGACACCTCCATGCCGCGGATCTCCCCGAAGTAGGAGTGGGCGTCCCAGTCCAGGCGGTTCGTGAAGAGCTGCTCCACCTCGGGCCCGCCATACACGCCCGGTGGCAGGCTGATGGAGTGGATGACGATGAGGTCGATCACGGTGCCCTCGGGGCGCGGACCAAAATTGGGCGAGGGGCAATGGCGCGCTGCCCGCAGCCAGCCGCCGTTCCACGCCGCCAGGCCGGCCGGCTCAGGACGGCTCGTCATCGTCCGTAGAGGGCATGGCGATGCCCAGGCGCTGGATGCGGTAGCGCATCTGGCGCAGGTTCAGGCCGAGGCGGGCGGCCGCCGCCGTTCGGTTGAAGTCGCATTCGCGCAGCGCCTTGAGCAGCACCTGCCGCTCCTGTTCGTCGAGGTAGGTCTGCAGGTCGGCGGGAATGTCCTCGGGCGCGCGCACCGCCGCGGCGACCGGTCCGTCGGCCGGTGACAGCGCGTCGGGCTGGGTGGGAATCTCGTCGCTGTCGTCTGCGTCACCGAAATCCTCGGGCTCCAGCGTTTCACCGCTGCTCAGCGCCAGGGCGCGTTGCAGCAGGTTCTCGAGTTCGCGCACGTTGCCGGGCAGCTCGCGCGACTGCAGCCAGGCCAGGGCGCGTGGCGACATGTCGGGCACGCTTTGCCCGGACTCGGCGCACAACCTCGCGAGCAGCGCGCGCACCAGGCCGGGCAGGTCTTCGCGCCGTTCGCGCAGGGCCGGCGTGCGCAGCCCGATCACGTTGAGCCGGTAAAACAGATCCTGGCGGAACTGGCCCGACTGCACCAGGGCGGCGAGGTCGCGGTGCGTCGCGCTCACCAGCCTCACGTCGACCGCTTCCTCCTGCACGCCGCCCAGCGCGCGCACGCGCCGCTCCTGGATCACCCGCAGCAGCTTGGCCTGCATGGCCAGCGGCAGGTCGCCGATCTCGTCGAGGAACAGGGTGCCGCCGCGCGCTGCCTGGAAATAGCCCTCGCGGTCGGCGCTGGCGCCGGTGTAGGCGCCCTTGCGCGCGCCGAAGAACTCGGCCTCGATGAGGTTTTCGGGAATGGCGCCGCAGTTGACCGCGACGAACGGGCCCGCGCTGCGGTGGCTGCAGTCGTGCACCGCGCGCGCCACCAGTTCCTTGCCGGTGCCGGATTCGCCGAGGATCAACACCGGCGCCATGCTCGATGCGACCTTCTCGATGCGGCCCTTGATCTGCACGATGCTGGGCGAACTGCCCACGATGCGCCGCAGCGACTGCGCACCGCTGGACGTCGGGGGTGCCTTGCGTTGCGCGTCGGTCGGGCCGTTGTTGCCGCTGGGGGTGGTGGCCGGCGTGCCGTTGGCCGCGGCCGCTTGCGGCAGCCGCTGGCTCTGCAGGGCGGCGGTCACCGCGCTGCGCAGTTGCTTGAGGTCCACCGGCTTGGTGAGGTAGTCGAAGGCCCCGGCCTTGAGGGCTTCGACCGCGTTCTCGGCCGAGCCATAGGCGGTGATCACGATGCACTTTTCCGGGCGTTGCGCGTCGGCGAGTTCGCGCAACAGCTCCAGGCCCAGGCCGTCGGGCAGGCGCATGTCGGAGATCAGCACATCGAAGCGCTGCTGCGCGAGCCACTCGCGCGCCTGGGTGAGGTCGGGCGCGGCGACCACCGCATGGCCTTCACGCAGCAGGGTCAGTTCGTAGAGCGTGCGCAGATCGGGTTCGTCGTCGACGACCAGCACGGAGGCAGAAGAGGGGTTGGCGGGCATCGGGTTTCGCAAGGGCGGCGTGCTCAGCGGGTCGCCAGCGGCGCATCACCCGACAGCGGGTTGCCGTATTGCACGGTGCGCGTGGCGATCGAGTCACCGGCCGGATACGACAGGCTTTGCTGCGTCGGCTCGCGCGTCGGCGCGGGGCCTGCGGCTGGGATGAGCGCATAGAACTCGTTGCCCTCGCGCTGGTCCAGGCGGGTGCGCTGGTAGGCGATCTGCGCACCGTAGCGCTCGCACAGCTCGCGGCAGATGTACAGGCCCAGGCCGCTGGAGCGGCTCTCCGACGAGAAGAAGGGTTCGAACAGGTGGCGCATCACGCTGGCCTCCAGCGCCTGGCCGTCGCTCCACACCGAGAGGCGGATGTGCTCGTTGCCGCTGGGCTGGGTGATGACGCGGATCGACGAGGGTTTGCCGCTGGCGTGGCGCAGCGCGTTGTCCAAGAGGTTGATCAGAAGGCGGCGCAGGTGCTCGGGATCGAAGCCGACATGGGCCGCGGGCGCGTGCACGTGCACCCCGAGGACGCGCTCGGCCTGGTTCTGCCGCGACCACTCGTGCGTGATCTGCCGCACCGTCTGGTCCAGTGGCAGCGAGGGCGTCGAGCGCTGGTCCTGGCTGGGCTGCGCGCGCGCGACGTTGAGGATGTCGTCGACGATGCGCGAGAGGCGCTGCGCGTTCTGGTCGATCATGCGGGTCAGGCGCTTCTGCGCCGGGGCCTGCACCTCTTCGTCGAGCAGCGCATTGGCCTGGGTGATGGCCGAGAGCGGGTTGCGGATCTCGTGCGCCACCGCCGCCGACATGCGGCCCATGGAGGCCAGCTTCTCGGTGCGCACACGGGCCTCGACCTCGCGCAGGTCTTCCAGGAACAGCACGCACAGGCCCGCGCGGCGACCGCCCTGGGCGGTCAGCCGGGTGCGGGCATGCAGGCGCTGGCTCGGCCGGTCCTCGTTGTCGATGCTGGTTTCCGCTTCCAGCGGTTCGCCCAGCGCGAAGGTCTCGTTCACCAGATGGGCCAGGTGGTGCCAGCTGGCGCGGGCCGACAGCAGCAGCTTGGCGGCCTGGGGCGAGACCTGGCCGAGCAGCATGGCCTGGGCCGCCGGGTTGGCGTTGCGCACGACGCCGTGCGGGTCCACCACCAGCACACCAACCGTCAGGCTCTCGATCACAAGCTCGTTCACCTGCGCCTGCGCGCGCGCGACCGCCTGGCTGCTGGCCGCCAGCGCTTCCTCGCGCGCCAGCCGGATCGCAAGCTGGTTGGCCAGCGCGGCCACCAGGAAAAACCCGGTGCCGGTCAGGCCCGCCTGCAGGAAGCTGGCGGTGGAAATGTCGTTGAGCAGGTACGCGCTCCAGCTGGCTGCGCCCAGCAGGTACAGCGTGACGCCGGCCGCGGTGGCCAGCGCCAGCGCCAGCGAGCCCAGGATGGAGGCCAGCAGCACCGGCAGCGCAAACAGGGGCGTGAAGTTGAGTCCGCCGAGCTGGAACGACTGCAGCAGCGCGAACACCAGCACGTCGACCCCGATCGTGAGCATCCACTGGATGTGCAACGGGCGCCCCTGTTCCACCGGGCGCCAGGCGTACAACACGACCAGGGCCGCACTCAGGTGCAGGGAGCACAGCAGCACCAGCCAGTCGGGGCCGCCCGTGTTCGTGACCACCACGAACACCTGCAGCGCCAGCAGCACCGCGGCGATGAAGACCCGCGCCCGCATGAAGGCGCGCCACAGGCGCACGAAGGCGCGCATGCGCTGCTCCCGCCCCTGTGAGTTGTTGCCCTCGAAGGCGGAATACCAGGACGGTGCGAACTGAGAGCTGACGTCCCGGGCCATGTCAGCCTTCGTATTGCCGGCGGTGGTCGGCGCTGCAGTAGGCGCCCTGGCTGCCCTGTACCGCTTCGGTCTCGGGCAGGTGCGTGCCGCACTGCCGGCACGCGACCATGATGGCCGGCACGTTCGCGCGGCCCGGCGGGGGCGGCGCCTGGCGCGGCGCGTCCGCGCGGTCGCCCAGGCGGTTGTTGCGCCAGATGTAGACGGCGACCATCACCACGGCCAGGACGAGCAGGTATTTCATGTGGGAATCTGCGCGCGTTGCAGCAGGACTTCGAGCACAAAGCGCGAGCCGACATAGCCCAGCAGCAGGAAGCCCGCGCCGAGGTAGAGCGTGCGCACGGCCACGCGGCCGCGCCAGCCCAGGCGCCAGCGGCCCCACAGCAGCACGCCCATGGTGAGCCAGGACAGCACCGAGAACGTGGTCTTGTGGTCCCACACCCAGCGGTGGTTGAGGGTTTCGGAGAAATACCAGCCGGCGAGCAGCGTGGCGCTGAGCAGCGCGAAGCCGGCCGCCACGAAGCGGAAGGTGAGGCGCTCCAGCGTGAGCAGTGGCATGGCGTTCCCGGTCGAGGTGCCCAGCCGCATGGCCTTCTCGGCGCGCTGCATCAGCCAGGCGTGCGCCACGGCCGCCGCGATCAAACCGTACGACGCGATGCCCAGCGCCCAATGCAGGGGCATCAGGGCGGAGCGCAAGGCCGGGTAGGGGGTGCCCGGAAACACCAGCGCCAGCAGCACGACCACCGTGCCGAGCACGGCCAGCGTCCAGCGCGCGCGCAGCTGCGGGTACAGGCGGCTCTCGACCAGGTACACGGTGAGCACCAGCCACGCCGTGACCGACAGGGCGGGCGCGAAGCCGAAGCGGGCCGGCTGCTCGAACAGGCTGAGCAGCAGCACCACCAGGTGCAGCAACCAGGCCAGGGCGAGCAGGCCACGGCTTTGCGGCACCGACATGCGGGGATGGGCCCAGGCCAGCACGGCATACGCCAGCGCCGCCATGCCCGACAGCACGGCCGCGGGCAGGTTGGTGGCGAGCGCGGGCAGCAGGCTCATCACCGGGGCGAGGCGCCAAGCGTGTGAGGGAAGGGCGCAGCTAAAATCATCCGCACAGTTTAACGGCCTTGTCCGATCCGACCGCGCCGGCCCGCCGGCCCACCTGCCCGTCCGACGGCCTGTCCGACGCGGGCCCCCGCCCTTCTCCCCCTACCCGAGCGCAGCATGGCTTCAGCCCTTTCAGACCGACTCTCACGCATCGTCAAGGAAATGCGCGGCCAGGCCCGCATCACCGAGAGCAATGTCACCGACATGCTGCGCGAGGTGCGCATGGCCCTGCTCGAGGCCGACGTGGCCCTGCCGGTGGTGCGCGACTTCATCGCCCGGGTGAAAGAGAAGGCGCTGGGCCAGGAGGTGGTGGGTTCGCTCACACCGGGGCAGGCGCTGGTGGCCATCGTCAACCGCGAGCTCGCGCTCACCATGGGCGACGGCGTGGCCGACATCAACCTCGCGGCGCAGCCGCCGGCGGTGATCCTCATGGCGGGCCTGCAGGGCGCCGGCAAGACCACCACCACCGCCAAACTGGCCAAGCACCTGATCGAGAAGCGCAAGAAGAAGGTGCTCACGGTCTCGGGCGACGTGTACCGCCCCGCCGCCATCGAGCAGCTCAAGACCGTGACCGCGCAGGCCGGTGCCGAGTGGTTCCCGAGCACGCCTGACCAGAAGCCGGTGGACATCGCGCGCGCCGCGATCGACTACGCGCGCAAGCACTACTTCGACGTGCTGCTGGTCGACACCGCGGGCCGCCTGGCGATCGACGAGGCGCTGATGCGCGAGATCCAGGAACTGCACGCCGTGCTCAAGCCGGTGGAGACGCTGTTCGTGGTCGACGCCATGCAGGGCCAGGATGCCATCAACACCGCCAAGGCTTTCAAGGAAGCGTTGCCGCTGACCGGCATCATCCTCACCAAGCTCGACGGCGACTCGCGCGGTGGCGCGGCGCTCTCGGTGCGCGCGATCACCGGCGCGCCGATCAAGTTCGCCGGCGTGTCGGAAAAGATCGACGGCCTGGAGGTGTTCGATGCCGAGCGCCACGCCGGTCGCATCCTGGGCATGGGCGACATCCTCGCGCTGGTCGAGCAGGTCACCGCCGGCGTGGACATGGCCGCGGCGCAGAAGCTCGCGGCCAAGGTCAAGAGCGGCGAGGGTTTCGACCTCAACGACTTCCTCGACCAGATCCGCCAGATGAAGCAGATGGGCGGCCTCTCCAGCCTGATGGACAAGCTGCCCAGCGCGATGGCGGCCAAGGCCGGCCAGGTCGACATGGGCCGCGCGGAGAAGGACATCCAGCGCAAGGAAGGCATCATCTGCAGCATGACGCTCAAGGAGCGCCGCAAGCCCGAGATCATCAAGGCCACGCGCAAGCGCCGCATCGCCGCGGGCGCCGGCGTGCAGGTGCAGGACGTGAACCGCCTGCTCAAGGAGTTCGAGCAGATGCAGGACATGATGAAGAAGATGAAGGGCGGCGGCATGATGAAGATGATGAAGCGCATGGGTGGCATGAAGGGCATGCCCAAGCTGCCCGGCATGGGCTGAAGTCGCCGCGGGCCACCCCTGGTCGAACAGCATGTGGCCCTTCGTCGACATCGCCATCGCCAGCGTTTCCGTGGCGGTGGCGCTCTGGCTTCGCCCCTGGCGCATGTTGCGCGGCCCGTTGCTGACGCCGGCGCTGGCCAGCCTGGTCCTGCTGCCCTGGCTCTGGCTGCTGCCGCAGAAAATGCCGGCCGGCCTGCAGGTGCAACTCTCCGGCGCGAGCCTGCTGGTGCTGATGCTGGGATGGCCGCTGGCGGTGCTGGTGCTCCTGCTGGTGGCACTGGTGGTCTGGTGGGTCGGACAGGCCGGTGCGTGGCTGGCGCTCTCCCAGTGGGTGTGGCTGGGCCTGGTGCCGGCGGCGCTGGCGCTGCTCATCGGCGCGCTGGTCAAGCGCCTGCTGCCGCCGAATCCGTTTGTCTACACGCTCGGACGCGGCTTCCTGGGCACCGCGGTGGCGGTGTTCGTGTCCGGCTTGCTCATGGAAGGCCTGCGCCTGCTGGCGGGCGAGCCGGTGCAGGAACCGGTGCTGGTGGCGCGCTGGCTCATGGCCTGGGGCGATGCCTTCCTCACCGGCATGCTCTGCGCCGTGTTCGTGGCTTTCGTCCCGCAGTGGCTGGCCACCTGGTCCGACGAGCGCTACCTGAAGAAGCCTCCCACCAGCGGCGGTTAGTGTCGCGCGGCGCGTTCAGCCCAGCGTGCGGGCCAGCGCCTGCGCCGCCGCCTGCAGCCGGGGCAGTTGCAGCCGGGCCTGCGCGAGGCCCATGCGCGCCGCGGGCGCCTGCAGCGCGAGGGCACAGCGCACGGTGCGCTGGCCGGGCGCGAACACCGGCACCGCCACGCACACCAGGCCTTCGACGAACTCCTCGGCATCCACCGCATGGCCGTCGCGGCGGATGGTTTCCAGCTCGGCCTCGAGCGCCTCGCGCTCGGTCAGCGTGCCCGCGGTGTAGCGCGTGAGGGTCAGCCCATCGAGCAGCGCGTTGCGCTGGCGCGCACCCATCCAGGCCAGGAACAGCTTGCCGCTGGCCGAGCAGTGCACCGGCACGCGCGTGCCCGGGCGCAGTTCCAGCCGCAGCGGAAACGCCGACTCCACCCGGTCGAGGTAGACCACGTCGGCGCCCGACATCGCGGTCAGGTTGCAGCTCTCGCCCACCTCGCTCACCAGCTGGCGCAGCACCGCGTGGCGCACGCCCTGCAGTGTGCTGCTGCTCAGCGCCGCCTCGGACAGCCGCAGCAGGCGCGGCGCGAGCGCGAAGTGGCGGCCGTCGGGCTCGCGCACCAGCCAGCCACCGGCCTCCAGTTGCGTCAACATGCGGTGCGCCGTGGGCTTGGGCCAGCCGGTCAACGCCACCACGTCGGGCAGCGCCTGCGGCGTGTCCTGGCGCGCCAGCAGGTCCAGCAATTCCATGAGCCTCAAGCCGGGGCTGCTGTCGCTTTCGGCGGAGGTGGCTGTGGTCATATCTCGGAAAATGAGACGATTGATCCAAATATTTCGAGATTTATTCTAGTGCCGCCTACATTGCCGGCACAACACAAGCTTGAGGAGACGGTGGGTTTGACACGTTCGAGGAGTTTTCACAACGCCGTGGTCACGGGCGCCTGCGGCGGCCTGGGCCAGGCGCTGGCGCGCGAGCTCATCGCGGGAGGCGCGCGTGTGGCGCTGGTGGGTTTGCAGCGCCCCGCGCTCGACGCGCTGGCCGCGCTCGCGCCCGGGCGCTGTGCCGTCTACCAGCCCGATGTGTCCGACGCCGCCGCGATGCAGGCCATGGCCGCCGACTGGATGGACCGCTTCGACGCACCCGACCTGGTGATCGCCAACGCGGGCGTGGCCGGCGGCTTCGACACCGCGCAGGCGAGCGACCTGGCCGTGATGCGCCGCATGCTGGAGATCAACCTGCTGGGCGTGGCCACCACCTTCCAGCCTTTCCTGGAACCCATGCGCGCCCGAGGCCAGCGCGGTGCGCTCGTGGGCGTGGCCAGCCTCGCGGGCTGGCGCGGCATGCCGGGCAATGGGGCGTACTGCGCGAGCAAGGCCGGCCTGATCGCCTACCTGCAAAGCCTGCGCGCCGAACTGCGCCCCACGGCCCTGTCCGTGCACACCATCAGCCCGGGCTACCTGCGCACCGCGCTCACCGCCGGCAACCGCTTTGCCATGCCTGGCCTGCTCGAGGCCGACGAGGCCGCGCGCCGCCTGCTCGCGGGCGTGGCCGCCGGTACCGAACACATCGTGCTGCCGCGGCGCATCGGCTGGCTTTCGCGCCTGCTGACCCTGCTGCCCGCGCGGCTGCACGACCGCATCCTGCTCGGCCAGCCGCGCAAGCCACGCGTCGGCGAGGCCGGCGCCACCGAGATTCCCGGCATCCACAAACCATGACGAACACCACCGAACAGATTGCCCTCATCGGCGCCGGCCCCTCGGGCCTGGCCGGCGCGCGCTGCCTGCAGAAGCACGGCATCCCCTTCCAGGGCTTCGAGGCCCACACCGACGTGGGCGGGCTGTGGAACATCCACAACCCGCGCTCCACCGTGTACGCCTCGGCGCACCTGATCTCCAGCAAGCGCATGACGGAGTTCAGCGAATTCCCCATGGCTGAGCACGTGGCCGATTACCCGAGCCACCGCGAGCTGCTCGATTACTTCAGCGCGTTCGCCGAGCATTTCAAGCTGCGCGAGCACTACCGCTTCGGCACGCGCGTGCTGAAGGTCGAGCCGGTGAGCGATGCCCCCGGCACGCTGTGGCGCGTGACCACCGAAGATCCGAACGGCCAGCAGACCACCGCCGACTACAAGGGCGTGGTGGTGGCCAACGGCACGCTGGCCGAGCCCAACATGCCGAGCTTCGAGGGCCGCTTTGCCGGCGAGCTGCTGCACACCTCGGCCTACAAGCACGCGGACCTGTTCCGCTTCAAGCGCGTGCTCATCGTCGGCGCGGGCAACTCGGGTTGCGACATCGCCGTCGACGCCGTGCACCAGGCGCGCAGCGTGGACATCTCGGTGCGGCGCGGCTACTACTTCGTGCCCAAGTACGTGTTCGGCAAACCGGCCGATTCCGTGGGCGGCAAGATCACGCTGCCACCCTGGCTCAAGCAGAAGATCGACAGCACCATCCTCAAGTGGTTCACCGGCGACCCGGTGCGCTTCGGCTTTCCGAAACCGACCTACAGGATGTACGAGTCGCACCCGGTGGTGAACTCGCTCATCCTGTACCACATCGGCCATGGCGACGTGGGCGTGCGCGCCGACATTGCGCGGCTCAACGGCCACACCGTGCACTTCAAGGACGGCAGCCGCGGCGAGTACGACCTCATCCTCGCGGCCACCGGCTACAAGCTGCACTACCCGTTCCTGGACCCTGCGCTGCTCAACTGGCAGGGCATGGCGCCCCGGCTCTACCTCAACATCTTCGCGCCGCGCTTCGACCGCCTGGCCGTGCTCGGCATGGTCGAGGCCAGCGGTCTGGGCTGGCAGGGCCGCTACGAACAGGCCGAGCTGGTGGCGCGTTACTTCAAGGGGCTGGACGCCGGCAAGGCCAGTGCCGCCGCGCTCCAGGCGGTCAAGTCCGGGACGGCAGGACGCTGGCCAGACCTCTCGGGCGGCTACAAATACCTGCAGCTCGAACGCATGGCCTACTACGTGAACAAGGACGCATACCGCAACGCGGTGCGCCAGGCGGCTGCCGCACAGGGCTGAGCGCCACGACCCGACACCAACAGGAGACACCCGCATGCTGCCCGTGGACGAGATCCGCCTCAACTTCAACCCGGCCTCGCTGGCCGTGCTCAACGGCGTGCTCGCCTTCCTCATGTTCGGCATCGCGCTGGACACCCGCATCGAGGACTTTCGCCGTGTCTCGCGCATGCCGCTGGCCTTCGCGGTGGGCATCGCCGCGCAGTTCATTGCCCTGCCGGCCATCACCTTCGTGCTCACGCTGCTGCTGCAGCCGGGCCCGAGCATCGCGCTGGGCATGATCCTGGTGGCCTGTTGCCCGCCCGGCAACGTGAGCAACATCCTGACCCACCGCGCCAACGGCAACGTGGCGCTCAGCGTGTCGATGACGGCGGTGTCCAACGCCATCGCCATCGTCGCCATGCCGCTGAACTTCGCGTTCTGGGGCGGCATCCACCCCACGGCCGCGCCGCTGCTCAAGACGATCGCGCTGGACCCGCTGGAGATGGTGGGCCACATCCTGCTCATCATCGGCGTGCCCTTCGTGCTCGGCCTGTGGTGCTCGCACCGCTTCCCGAACTGGACCGCGCGCTTCAAGAAGCCGTTGCGCATCCTGAGCTTCATCGCGCTCATCGCCTTCATCGTCGGCGCGATCGCCGGCAACTGGCGCTACTTCCTCGACTACGTGGGCCTGGTGCTGCTGGCGGTGGTGATCCACGACGCGCTGGCCTTCGGCACCGGCTACGCCATCGCACGCATGGCCGGCCTGCCCGACTACGACCGGCGCGCGCTGTCCATCGAGGTCGGCATCCGCAACGCCGGCCTGGGCCTGGTCATCATCTTCAGCTTCTTCGGCGGCCTGGGCGGCATGGCCGTGGTGGCCGGTGTGTGGGGCTTCTGGGACATCATCGCCGGCCTGATCCTGGCGGGCTGGTGGTCGAAACGGCCGCTGCAGGGCGGCGTGCCGGTGACGCCTGCCGCAGAGCGTTCATGAGCGCGGTGATCGACAAAGCGCCGGCCGCCCGGCGCGTGCTGGTCACGGGCGCCGACGGCTTCCTCGGGCGCGGCCTGATCGAGCTGCTGGCCCGGGACACCTATCTCCACCATCTGGTGGCGGTGGACGTGCGCGAGGTGCCGCCCGAGCGCCGCCTGCCGCGCGTGACCTATGTGACGCAGGACGTGCGCTCGGCCTCGCTGGCCAACACCGTGGCCCTGCACGGCATCGACACCGTGGTGCACCTGGCCTCCATCGTCACGCCGGGCAAGGGCTCGAACCGCGCCTTCGAGTACGCGGTCGACGTGGGTGGCACGCGCAACGTGATCCGCGCCTGCCTCGCGCACCGGGTGGACCATCTGGTGGTCTCCAGCAGCGGCGCGGCCTACGGCTACCACGCCGACAACCCGGCCTGGCTGACCGAAGCGCACCCGCTGCGCGGCAACGAGGTGTTTGCCTACGCGCACCACAAGCGCCTGGTCGAGGAAATGCTGGCCAAGACCCGCGCCAGCGACCCCGAGCTGCGCCAGACCGTGCTGCGCATCGGCACCATCCTGGGCGAGCGGGTGGACAACCAGATCACCGCGCTGTTCGAGAAGCCGCGCATTCTCGCCATCCAGGGCAGCGACAGCCCCTTCGTCTTCGTCTGGGACGAGGACGTGACCGGCGCCATCCTGCACGCGATCAGCGGCCGGGGCCAGCCGGGCTGCTACAACCTCGCGGGCGATGGTGCGCTCACGCTGTTCGAGATCGCAGAGCGCCTGCACAAGAAGCCCCGTGTGCTGCCCGCCGGCCTGCTGCGCACCGCGTTGCGCGTGGGGTCTGCGCTGGGCATCAGCCGCTACGGACCCGAGCAGCTCGACTTCCTGCGCTACCGGCCGGTGCTGCTCAACACCGCGCTGAAGGAGCGCTTCGGCTACCTGCCGCGCAAGACCAGCGCCGAAGCCTTCGAGGCCTTCGTGGCCGCGCGCGCCGCGCAGGGCCGGCCGGTGAGGGCGGTGCGATGAACGCCTTGCCGCTCTCGCGTGGTGACCTGCTGCGCGCGCTCGCGGTGGTGGTGATCTGGGGGCTGAACTTCGTGGTCATGAAGGTGGGCCTGCAGGGCATCGGTCCCATGCTGCTGGGCGCGCTGCGCTTCGCGCTCGCGGCCTTGCCCTTCCTGCTGTTCGTGAAGTTCCCGCGCCTGCCCTGGCGCTATGTCGCGGCCTACGGGCTGGCGCAGGGCCTGGGGCAGTTCGGCTTCCTGTTCCTCGGCCTGCAGATGGGCATGACCGTGGGCATGGCTTCGGTGGTGATGCAGACGCAGGCCTTCTTCACGCTGCTGCTCGCGGTGCCGGTGCTGGGTGAACGCGCGCGCCTGTCGCAGGGGCTGGGTCTGGTGGTGGCGCTGGGCGGGCTGGTGCTGATCGCCACCGCGCACGGGGAGGGCCCGGGGCAGATGACGCTCGCGGGTTTCGTGCTCACGCTCTCGGCGGCCTTCATGTGGGCGGTGTCCAACCTGGTGGCGCGCCTGGCCAGCCGCGTGGCCGACTACGACCCGTTTCCCTTCATCGTCTGGAGCAGCGTGTTCCCGATCCTGCCGTTCGTGGCGCTGGCGCTGTGGATGGACGGACCCCGCACCGTGCTGGACCAGATGGCCGGCATCACCTGGCCGGCGTTCCTCTCGGTGCTGTTCCTCGCCTGGCTGGCCACCTTGCTGGCCTACAGTCTGTGGACGCGCCTGCTCAAGCGCCACCCGGCCGCGCGCGTGACGCCGTTTTCGCTGCTGGTGCCGGTGGTGGGCTTGTGGTCGGCGTGGATGTTCTTCGACGAGCTGCCGCTGCTCCAGCAGTGGCTGGGCACGGGGCTGGTGCTCATGGGGCTGGTGGTGAACCAGCTCGGGGGCTGGTGGGTGGCTCGCCGCGCCTGAACGCGTCTCGCTTGTGGACCTCGCGCAAGGCCGGAGAACGCGTGCCCAGCCCAGCCGCCCTCGCCCACCCAGCGGCGCGAGACCGGGATTCAGAAAATCAAGCGGCCTGCGGCAAAGCAAACCGGCTGGCATGGCGCCACGCCCGGCGCAGCACGGCTGGCGACCACGATTCTTCGGGGATCAGCAGCACACCGCGCGAGCGCATCCAGGCGCCGAGGTCCACGTGGCTGGTGGCCACGGTCAGCGGCACGGCCAGCAGCAGGGGCAGGGCGACCGGGGCGAGCCAGATCAGCGCGTTGGCGTTGATCGCGGCGACACCCAGACCCAGCAGGCCGATCACCACCGTCATCGGGGCCAGCCGCGCCAGGGCGTCGCGCCAGCTCACGCCATTGGCTTCGCGCGGGGGCGACTTCCACTCCAGCTTCAGGCCGGTGAGCGCCACCAGCACGAACAACGAGTGCGCCAGCATGCGGATCGGCGCCTGCATCAGGGCCAGCACGGTTTCCACCACGGAACTGCCCAGCAGACCCACGGTGCCACCGAACGACTTCTGCTCGCCCTTCAGGAACACCGCCAGCAGACCCAGCACGCGCGGCATGAACAGCATGGTCAGCGTCCACATCCACAGGGCGCGCAGTTCTTCGGGCACGGCCTGCCAGCTGGGGATGGCGCTGGAGTCGGCGGCCCACAGGGCGGTGCCGATGGTCAGGAAGGCCAGCCACAGCGGGGCCGACAGATAGGACATCGCACCGATGGCGAACATGGTGCGGTGCACGCGGTGGATGCCGGGCTCGGCCATCAGGCGCGAGTTCTGCAGGTTGCCCTGGCACCAGCGGCGGTCGCGCTGCAGTTCGCTCAGCAGGTCGGGCGGCTGCTGCTCGTAGCTGCCGGTGAGGTCGGAGACCAGCCACACCTGGTAGCCGGCGCGGCGCATCAGCGCGGCTTCGACGAAGTCGTGCGACATGATGCCGCCCGACATGCCGCCCGTGCCCTTGATGGGCGCCAGCGCGCAATGCTTCATGAAGGGTTCGACGCGGATGATGGCGTTGTGGCCCCAGTAGTGCGACTCGCCGAGCTGCCAGAACTGCATGCCCAGCGTGAACAGGCGGCCAGTGACGCGCGAGCCGAACTGCTGCGCGCGCGCATGCAGTGTGGCGTGGCCGATGGCCTGCGTGGCGGTCTGCACGATGCCCGCCTTCGGGTTCGCTTCCATCAGCTTGACCATGGAGACGATGCAGCTGCCGCTCATGACGCTGTCGGCGTCGAGCACGACCATGTAGCGGTAGTCCTTGCCCCAGCGGCGGCAGAAGTCGGCCACGTTGCCGGCCTTGCGGTGGGTGCGGCGCGTGCGCAGGCGGTAGTAGACCTCGATCTGCGGCAGCTCGGGCTGGGCGGCGAGCGCGGCGCGCAGGTCTTCCCAGGCCGACTTCTCGGCCGCGGCGATCGCGGGGTCGTAGCTGTCGGAGAGCACGAACACGTCGAACTGGCGCGCGTGGCCGGTGGCGGCGAGCGACTCGCAGGTGGCGCGCAGGCCGGCGAACACGGTGGCCACGTCTTCGTTGCAGATCGGCATGATGATCGCCGTGCGCGCGTCCGGGTTCATCGGATCGTCGCGCACCGCGGCGGCCGAGAGGGTGTGCGCATCACCGCGCAGCGAGACCCAGAAGCCCATGAGCGCGGTGACGAAACCGGTGACGACCCAGGCCGACAGCAGGCCAAAGAGCGCCAGCTGGCCGACCTGCAGCCACACGTTGTCGTGCGCGGGCTGGGCGTCGGCGAACAGGCTGGTGGCGAAGGCGGTGCTCAGCACGGTGAGCAGCACGAACACGGCACGGCGGCGGTTGGCCGCGCTTTCCCAGGCCTGGCGGGGTTCGGCATCCGCCGCGGCGACCGCCGGCGTGCGCGGGGGCAGCACGCGGCTGGCGGTGCTCAGCACGGCGGTGCCGATGCTGTTCCAGAAACCGCGCCAGGGGCGGGGCACCATGGAGCCACGGTTGATCGGCGGCGCCGTCACCGCGTTGGGGTGGCGCTCTTCGCGCAGCAGGGCTCTTGAGCTCACTCGGGTAGCAGCAGATGTGTCCATGTTTCGCTCACGGTGTCGTTGTGGTGTTGGAGAAAGGCGCGCAGCTCGACCGGCTGCGTCGCGTCCAGGCGCTCGACGCGCAGGGTCACGCGCCAGGTGCGCGTGGCGGGGTTGGGGTAGGTCAGGGTTTCAAGCACCCGGCCGTTGGCGTTGGCGGTGACGACGGCTTTCACCGGCGCACCGGCGGGCAGGGCGTCCAGCGCGGGGCCGGTGAAATCGAGCACGTACTGCGGTTGCCGCGCCTGATCGGCCGGCGAGAGCTTCGTGAAGCCGTAGCCGCGGCGGCTTTGCGTGACCCAGCTCGAAGGCGGGCGCTGCTGGGCATCGCCCTGCCATGCCAGCTCGTAGCTCACCTCCAGCGGCTGGCCGGGGGCGGGCAGGCGGGTGGGCACCCAGTAGGCGACGATGTTGTCGTGCGTCTCGTCGGGCGCGGGCAGTTGCACCAGCTCGACACGGCCCGGGCCCCAGTCGCCCAGCGGCTTGACCCAGGCGCTCGGGCGGCGCTCGTAGCGGGCTTCCACGTCCTCATAGCTGGCGAAGCCGCGGTCGCGCTGCATCAGGCCGAAGCCGCGCGGGTTCTGCATGGCAAAGGAGCTGACCGTCACCGCCTTCGGGCGCTGCAGCGGGCGCCACAGCCATTCGCCGTCGCCGCTGACCATCATCAGGCCGTCGGAGTCGTGCACCTCGGGGCGGAAGTCGCCGGGCAGCGCCTGGTTTTCGCCCGAGAGGAACATGCTGGTGAGCGGCGCGATGCCCAGGGTGTTGACCGGGCCGGCGCCGGCGCGCAGGAAGACGCGCGCGGTCACCGTGGTGGTGGTCTGCGGGCCGGGGCGGACCACGAAGCGGTAGGCGCCGGTGGCGCGCGGCGATTCGAGCAGGGCCAGCACGGTGACCTCGGTTGCGTCGGCCGCAGGGCGCTGCAGCCAGAACTCGGTGAAGCGCGGGAACTCCTCGCCGGCGCCGCCCACGGTGTCGATCGCCAGGCCGCGCGCCGACAGGCCGTATTGCTGGCCGGCGCCGAGCGCGCGGAAATAGCTCGCACCCTGGAACACGACCAGCTCGTCCTTGTAGGCCTGGCCATTCAACGGGTAGTGCAGGCGGAAGCCGGCGTGGCCCAGGTCACCCCAGGGCGCAGGGTCAAAGGTGTTCTTGCCGTAGTCGAAGTCGGCGCCGCGGTACGCCAGGTGGCGCACCGTGCCCTCGGGCGTGATTTCGTGGATGCGCACTGGCTCGGTCTGGTACAGGCCGAGGTGGAAGAACTGGGCCTCGAAGGGCAGGTTCAGGTCGCGCCAGACCGATTGATCGGTCTTGAAGCGGATGTCGCGCAGCTGGTCGTAGGTGATGCGGGCGAGCTCGGCCGGCAGCTTGTCGCTGTTTGCGCGCAGGGGCTCCTGGGCACGTGTCTGCGCGAGTTGGGTCAGGCCTTCCCAGTCCATGCGCTGCGCATGGGCCGACGCCCCGCAGAGCGCGGCCAGCAGCGCGCCGAGCACGGTCCAGGCACGCAGGCGCTGGAGGGTGGAAAACGGGCGAATCGTGAAGGGCATGCCGATATAAGGGCAAACCCTGTGCCAACCCGGAAAAATCCTTGCAAATCAACGGTCTGCAAGGTATCCAGGTGTGTCCGGGTGGCGGCAGGCCCCACGGAGGCCCTCACAGGCCCTGTTTTTGTCGCCGATCGGCGACAACATGCGTCACGACTCAGGAAAAACGCTGCAAAAACAAGGGCTTGCGCTTGTCACTCATCGGCGACAGGGTCGCCCGGCACGCCCGAGGAGCCGGGTGTGGCGTCGCTTTTGAACAGCCCGGGCGTGAGCGCGTGCTTCTGCAGCAGGCGGTAAAACTCGGTGCGGTTGCGCTGGGCCAGCCGGGCGGCGTCGGCCACGTTGCCGTCGGTCATCTTGAGCAGGCCCACGAGGTATTCGCGTTCGAAGCGCTGTTTGGCGTCGGCAAAGCTGAGCACCTCGACCGAAGGCGTGCGCAGCGCGCGCTGCACCAGCGCCAGCGAGACCAGCGGCGTGGTCGAGAGCGCGCAGACCTGCTCGACCACGTTGTAGAGCTGGCGCACGTTGCCCGGCCAGGCCGCCATGGTCAGCGCCTTGAGCGCCTCGGGCGCGAAGCCGGAGCTGCGCTTGCCGTACTTGGCGGCCAGTTTCGCGAGGAAGTGGTTGGCCAGCAGGGCGATGTCCTCGCGCCGCTCGGCCAGCGTGGGCAGGGTCAGGGTGACCACGTTGAGCCGGTAGTACAGGTCTTCGCGGAACTGCGCCGTGGCCATGGCGTCTTCCAGGTCGCGGTGGGTGGCCGAGATGATGCGCACGTCCACCGGCAACGACTGGCTCGAGCCCAGCGGGCGCACCGCGCGCTCCTGCAGCACGCGCAGCAGCTTCACCTGCAGCGCCGGCGGCATGTCACCGATCTCGTCGAGCAGCAGGGTGCCGCCGTCGGCCGCCTGGAACAGGCCCTTGTGGTTGGCCACCGCGTCGGTGAACGCGCCCTTCATGTGGCCGAACAGCTCGGACTCGAGCAGGGCCTCGGGGATGGCGCCGCAGTTCACCGCGATGAAGGGCCGGTTGGCGCGCGCGCTGGCCTTGTGGATGGCGCGCGCCAGCATTTCCTTGCCGGTGCCCGAGTCGCCGCGCAGCAGCACGCTGGCATCGCTCTGGGCCACCATGCGCGCTTCGGCCAGCAGGTCGGCCATGCGGTTGGAGCGGCTCACGATCTCGCTGCGCCAGGCCTCGTCGACGTGGGTGTTCTGGCTGGCGGGCGCGCCGAGCGCCAGCGCCTGCGCGATCTTCTCAAGCAGCTCTTTCGCGTCGTACGGCTTGGTGAGGTAGGTGAAGACGCCGCGCGCCGTGGCCTCCACCGCGTCGGGGATGGTGCCGTGCGCGGTGAGCAGGATCACCGGCAGCGAGGGGTGGCGCGCGCGGATCTCGTCGAACAGCGCCAGCCCGTCTTTGCCAGGGAGACGCACGTCGGACAGCACCAGCTGCGGCCGCTCGATGTCGAGCTGGGCCAGCGCGGCCTCGGCCGATCCGACCGAGGTGACCTGGTAGCCCGCCGAGCCCAGCCGCATGGACAGCAGGCGCAGCATGTCGGCGTCGTCGTCGACCACCAGCAGGCGCGCGCGCGGCGCGCTGGGGCGGGGCGCGTCGGGGGCGTTCATCGGCCAGCCTGCGTCATGGGGGCGTGGGGCGCGTGCCGTTGGGCGCAGGGGCCGCGGGCGGGCGTGTGGTCAGGCTGCGTTCGATGGCGCGCATGGCCTCGAGCCGGTCGTTGAGCTGCTCGATGCGGCGCTGGCTGTCGCGCAGCTGCTGGGCCTGGCGCTCCGCGGCGTCTTCCAGCTTGCGCTGGTCGAGCAGCCGGTTGGCCAGCAGGCGCGCCAGCGGCTTGAGCGGCAGGCTCTCGGGTCCGGGGTGGGCGATCACGCGCTGCACCAGGCCGAGTGCGCGCGCGGTGTCCGCCGGCTGGCGCAGGTGCATGAGCGCCAGTGCCAGCTGCATCTGGCGCAGCGCCACGTTGCCCGGGTCGCCCTGCACCACGATCTCGGCCGCCAGATCGGTCGGGCTGAGCGCGTGCAGGCGATCGGCGTAGCTCAGCAAGGCGGTGATCACGTCGGGCACGGGCGGCGTCTCGGCGTTGAGCACCACCGGCGGTTGCGCGGGCGGCGCCGTCACCGGCGTGACGGTCAGCGGCGGCGCCACCGGTGCCGGTGCGCTCATGGACTCGCTGGCGCCGGGCGTGTCGGCGGTGGCCGTGGGCGCCGTGCCGCAGGCGGTCAGCCACAGGGCCAGGGCGGCGGTGAGGCCGCAGCGGCCCATGCGCTCCAGGCGATGGGGTGGGCGTGGCGTGGGCCTGGAAATGTCAGTCGGCATGGGGAAGTTCGATGCGGAAATGGGCGCCTTGGCGCTGGGGCAGCAGGGTGATGCGACCACCGTGGGCCACAATGTACTCGTGCACGATGGACAAACCGATACCGGTGCCGCGCACGGCGCCCTGCGGCTGCCGTTCACCCCGGTAGAACGGTTCGAAAATGCGGTCGCGGTCGGCCTCGGCCACGCCGGGGCCCTGGTCCACGATGTCGATGCAGGCGCGGCCCGGCAGGTCCAGCAGCAGCAGGCGGATGTGGCCGCCGTGCGGCGAGAAGCGGATCGCGTTGGACAGCAGGTTGCCGATCGCCGAAGCGATCTTCTCGCGGTCGATCTGCAGCGCCACCGGCACCCCTTCGATGCGCACCGTCAGTCCCTGGGCCTGCCATTGCAGGCGCTGCGTGTCGATCTGGTCTTCGAGCAGGGCCATCAGGTCGGTGCGTTCGCGCCGGAGCTGGCGCGCCTCGAAGGCCGCGGCATTGAAGCGCAGCAGGGCCTCGATCTGGTGCTGCAGCAGCAGGGTGTTGTGCTGCAGGATGTTCACCACCTCGGCCTGGCTCGGGCTGAGCGCGCCGGCCACGCCGTCGCCCAGCACCGCGACGCCCTCGTGCAGCGAGGCCAACGGCGTTTTGAGTTCGTGCGAGATGTGGCGCAGGAAGCGCGCCTTGTCGGCGTCGAGCTCGGTCAGGCGCAGGCGCAGCCAGTCCAGTTGCTGGCTCACGCGCCGCACGTCACGCGGGCCGGGGATGTCGATCGGCACCTCGAGCCGGTTCTCGCCCAGGCCCTGAATGGCCTTCTCCAGGCGCTTGAAGGGCCGCGCCAGCCAGATGCCGAAGCCCAGCGCGAGGATCGCCGCGACGCCGATCGAGCCCACCACCTGCTGGGTGAGCTGCTGGCGGCTGGTCTCGAAGCGCGCCTGCAGCGCGTCGTTGCGCCCGCCGATGATGGACTGCACCTTCTGCGCGATGGAGGCGCTGTGGCCGTCGATCTCGCGGAAGGCGCGCGCGACGTCGCGTTCGCGGTCCAGTGCGGTTTCGGGCGGGCCGTCGAGCAACCCGGTGATGACCGCGAGCTGCTCGCGCCAGTTGGTGGCGTACTCGGGCGGCAGCTCGTTGTCCTCGAGCCGGCGCAGGATGTCGCGCGCGTTGCCGGCGGCCTCGTCGAAACGCTGGCGCAGCTGGCTGTCGCGCAGCACCAGCGACTGGCGCGCGGCGCGCTCCATGGTGAGGCTGCGCTCGGACAGCGACTGCGCCGCGGTCGACAGCGCGATCGCCTGCGCCGCGCTTTCGCGGCTCTGCGCCATCAGGGTGTCGAGCGAGAACAGCGCGCGCAGCGCGGCCGCGCCCAGCAGCACGCCGATCAGCAGGAAGGCCACCAGCAGCAACTGCTGGAAGGAGAAGCGCGGCGGTTTCACGCGGTTTCGCGCACCAGGATCTCGCCGCGCAGCGAATGCGGCCGTGCTTCGGTGATGCGCACGTCGATCATCTGGCCCACCAGGCGCTCGGCCTGAGGCCCGCCGTCGAAGTTGACGATGCGGTTGCACTCGGTGCGGCCCATGAGTTCGGCCTCGCTCTTGCGCGAGCGCCCCTCGACCAGGATGCGCTGCACCGTGCCTTCGCGGCTGGCGCTGATGCGGCGCACGTTCGCCTCGACCGTGGCCTGCAGGTGCTGCAGGCGCCGGAGCTTGACCTCGTGCGGCGTGTCGTCGACCAGGTTGGCCGCGGGCGTGCCCGGGCGCGGGCTGAAGATGAAGCTGAAGCTGGTGTCGAAGCCGACGTCGGCGATGAGCTTCATCATCTTGTCGAAGTCCTCGTCGGTCTCGCCGGGGAAGCCGACGATGAAGTCGCTGCTCATGGCGAGGTCGGGGCGGATCGCGCGCAGCTTGCGCACGGTGCTCTTGTATTCCATGGCGGTGTAGCCGCGCTTCATGGCCATGAGGATGCGGTCCGAGCCGTGCTGCACCGGCAGGTGCAGGTGGTTCACGAGTTTGGGGATCGTGCCGTAGGCCTCGATCAGGCGCGGCGTGAACTCGTTGGGGTGGCTGGTGGTGTAGCGCAGGCGCTCGATGCCCGGAATCTCGGCCACGTACTCGAGCAGCAGCGCGAAGTCGGCGATGTCGGTGGTGCCGCCCATGGCGCCGCGGTAGGCGTTCACGTTCTGGCCCAGCAGGGTCACTTCCTTCACGCCCTGGTCGGCCAGGCCCGCCACCTCGACCAGCACGTCGTCGAACGGGCGGCTCACCTCTTCGCCGCGCGTGTACGGCACCACGCAGTAGCTGCAGTACTTGGAGCAGCCTTCCATGATGCTCACGAAGGCCGACGCGCCGTTCACCCTGGCCGGTGGCAGGTGGTCGAACTTCTCGATCTCGGGGAAGCTGATGTCCACCTGCGGCAGCGCCTGCTGCACGCGCCGGTTCAGCAGCTCGGGCAGGCGGTGCAGGGTCTGCGGGCCGAACACCACGTCCACGTACGGCGCGCGCCGGATGATCTCGGCGCCCTCCTGGCTGGCGACGCAGCCGCCCACGCCGATCAGCACGCCCTTCTCCTTGAGGTGCTTGATGCGGCCCAGGTCGCTGAACACCTTCTCCTGCGCCTTCTCGCGCACCGAGCAGGTGTTGAACAGGATCAGGTCGGCCTGTTCCACGTCCTGCGTGGGTTCGTAGCCCTGGGCCGCGCCCAGCACGTCGGCCATCTTGTCCGAGTCGTACTCGTTCATCTGGCAGCCAAAGGTTTTGATGAAAACTTTTTTGCTCATGGGGAAACTCCGGTCGGGGGTGCGCGCCGCGCGGCGGGCGGGCGGACGTCGGGCGCGCGCGGCCGCCGTGCG
>QZKF01000060.1 GCA_003599455.1 Comamonadaceae bacterium | reverse complement strand
CAACGAGGACGTCAAGGAGTTCTACCTCGGCATGGGCGGGGGCGAACGCAAGTCGTTCAAGGACGTGAAAAGCTACAAACGCCGCAAGCGCTGGCTGGCATAAGGAGGGGGCATGAACGATTTTTTTGATGCGCTGGAGACGCGCGCGCCCGAGGTGCGGGAATCCCAGCTGATGGAGGCCTTGTCGCGGCAGGTGGCGCATGCCAAGCGCCACACCTTGGCCTACGCCGAGATCTTCCGGGATATCGACCCCGCCGAGGTGTGCACACGCGAAGCGCTGGCGCAGTTGCCCGTGACGCGAAAACACGAACTGGTCGCGTTGCAAAGGCGGGGTCGAGAGCAACGCAGCGAGCCGTTTGGTGGATTCAGCAGCGCCGCTTTCGGTCCGGGCATGCCGCGCGTCTTTGCCAGCCCGGGACCGCTGTACGAGCCCGAAGGACACTCGAAAGACCACTGGCGCGTCGCGCGGGCCATGCACGCGGCCGGCTTCCAGCCGGGTGACCTGATCCACAACGCCTTCAGCTACCACTTCACACCGGCTGGGGCCATCATGGAATCGAGCGCCATCACCCTGGGCTGCACCGTGCTGCCCGCGGGCACCGGTCAGACCGAACTGCAGGTGCGCACCATGGCCGATCTGGGGCCAGGCATCTATGCGGGCACACCAAGTTTCCTGAAGATCATTCTGGAACGGGCGAGGGACATGGGGCTGGCCCTGCCCTCATTGAACCGGGCGCTCTTCAGCGGCGAGGCTTGTCCGGAAAGCCTGCGCCAGTGGTTCAGGGACCAGGGCATCTCGGCCTTCCAGGTCTATGCGACGGCCGACCTGGGCCTGCTGGCCTACGAGACACCCGCCCTCGAGGGCATGGTGCTGGATGAACACCTGATCCTCGAAATCGTGCGACCGGGCACCGGTGAACCCGTGCCTGTGGGAGAGATCGGTGAGGTGGTGGTCACCACATTCAACCCGATCTACCCGCTGGTCCGGTTCGCGACCGGCGACCTGTCGGCGTTTCTGCCGGGCCAGTGCCCGACTGGCAGGACCAACCAGCGCATCGAAGGATGGCTCGGCCGGGCCGATCAGACCACCAAGGTGCGCGGCATGTTCGTGCATCCGGGCCAGGTGCTGGCCGTGTCCGAACGGTTTGCCGAAATCCGGCGTGCCCGGCTGGTGGTCAGCGGCGAAATGGCCTCGGACCACATGGTGTTCCAGGCCGAAGTGCTGGCCCCTACCCAAGGCTTGCAGCAGCGCATCCAGGAGGCGGTTCGGGAGGTCACCAAACTGCGGGCGGAAGTGGCGCTGGTCGCACCGGGCGCGCTGCCGCAGGACGGCAAGACGATCGAGGACCTGAGAAGCTACCGATAGGACCGACCCCGATCAAACCACCACTGCAAGAACAAGAGGCGCGCGGTCTTCGGTCCCGACCGCCCGGAACAGGCCTCGACACGCCCGTGTCGGGGCCTTTTCGTTTGATGCCCATGTTCCCGCCCACCTCCACCGATGGGGGATCACTAGGGCCTGCACCCGATGGCACCGGCGTCCTCAACGAAATATAAAGTAATCATTTGATGGCATGAAACATGCAGTTCATCGATATTTGCACGTACACAGTCGGCATTGACGAACATTTTCCGGAACAACGCGCAGGGGGCAGATGCACCGGTGTTGGGGGCAGACATTTTGAGCCTCAACCTCACCACGCCAAGCCCATTGCAGAGACACTTCGGGACGGACTTTGATGCCCGCAACGGGCGACCTGACGCAGACCAGGGACCACCAGCGCCGACATTGCAGACGGCCTGGACTTGATTGAGGCCATCGGGCACTTTCGGCCCGGGACAGGCCGGGGTGTGTGCACCTCGGCCTGTCCGATTCCACTCCAGTGCCTCTGACGTTTCGATCCGGAACGGTGGGATTCATCCTGAAAGAACGACATATGAACGAAAGAATCGGTGCGTGGAGCGAGGAGTACCACTTCGGCAACTGCGTCATTCGCAGCGACACAAGGGAGCTCCTGAGGGACGGCATGGCGCAGAAGATCGAGCGGCGCACGTTCGACCTGATCCTGTACCTGCTCAAGCTGGACGGTCGCGTTGCCAGCAAGGACGAGCTGCTGGAGCACGTCTGGTGCAACCGCTACGTGTCGGACTCGGTGATTGCCCAGAGCATCATGAAGGCCCGCAAGGCCCTGGGCATCACGGGCAAGGAACCCGGGCCGATCAAGACCATTCACCGGGTCGGGTACCGCTTTGTCGGCGAAGTCCACAAAGTCATTCATCCGTCCACCCCCATGGGGCCATCGGGGCGGGACAAGGCGCCACCCCGCATCCTTTGGCTGCCCACCGAGTGCCCGAGCGCGCCGGCCGGCATCTCCTGGGCGAGGTACGGCCTGATCTCGGTGGCCACGCACATGCTGCACTCGCAGGGGGTGTCGACCGTGCCGGCCTGCGAGGCGATCGCACTCTACGACGCCATCGAGGCGGACGACCCGGTCCATGTGCTGTCGAGCCGCTTGCTGGAGCAAGGGGCCGGTCTGGGCGTGGTGGGCAGCCGCCTGAGCGGCTTGCGCGAGCCGTACCGGCTGGACTGGCAGATGTACCTGGACGGCGTGCGCAGCGCCAACAGCGTGCGGGGCGATTCCCCGGCCGAGTTGGCGCTGATGGCGGCGCAGGAGATCGCGCTGCTCGCCCGCGTCCGGGCGGCGCTGCTGGTGCCTCCCGAGCAGGATCCCCGCGTCTGGGACGAGCTCGACCAGTTGATGTCGCTTGCGGACTCGTTGAACCTGATGGAGAAGTTGGCGCCACTGCTGGCACGCTGCGTCGACCTGCCGCAATGTCCCTTGCGGGCGATGGCCGAGCATCTCTGGTTGCGGGCCCAGCACATGGATCCCGCAACACCCGTCCTCGCCGAGCGCCTGGTCCAGCGGGCCCACCTGACCGGTGACGCCGCCTACGAGGGCTGGGCACGCCTGTGCCTGGCCTTCCTGCACCTGTACGCGCGGCAACCGGAGCGCGCCCGCGAGCAGGCGATGGGTGGCCTCGCGATGGTCCGGCACCACGCGCCGCACGAACTGCTGCCCAAAGCCCTGCTGATGGTGTCGCACGTCCATGCCACCACCGGACAGCACGTTGAGGCGCAGATGCTGTTGCATGAAGCGGATCAATTGATCGGCAAGCACCCCGTCGGCAACCTGTCCTGCTGGATGCAGTTGCAGCGCTGCGAGCTGGCCTGCCTGGGCATGGAAATCGCGGCGCCCGGCCAGCCTTTCCTGGAGGCGCTGACCAGCGCCCAGCGGCTCGGTTTCCAGGCATCGGTCGCCTGGCTGGAGGTCTACTGCGGCCTGCAGTGCTGCGCCAGCGGCGACTTCGACACAGGCCGCCTGCACCTGGATGCGGCGCTCGTCGCCTGCGAGCAAAGCGGCGCGACCCGCGCCAGCATCTATGCCAACCTGCAGCTGGGCAGCTTCTTTGCCCGCACCGGCGACCAGGACGGCCTCGAACAATGCCTGGCGCGGCTCGGGGACGCCTCGCTGCGGGACGCGCCGCTGGGCACCGCCGTCTGGCGGTGGCTGCGCGCCCGGCACCTGCTGCTGACCGGGCATGCGCCGGACGCCCTGCCCCTGGCCGAGCAGGCCATGGGCGAACTGGTCGATATGGGTGTCTGGTGGTCCGAGGACAGCTGGATCTTCATGACGCAGCTGGCCCTGATCAGCGGCAACCGACGTGTGGCGCAGCATATGCTCGGGCATCTCGAGGAACGGCGGCATCAGCACCCGCTCACGCCCAGGCGCGCGACCATCCTGGCCGTGCAGGGCATGCTGGCCTACTTCGATGGTGACCATGCGCAGGCGCTGGCCCTGCTTCAACAGGCCCACGATCTGGGCCGGCACACCCTGATGGCCCGGGTGCTGCTGTGGGGCCTGGTGTGGCTGGCGCTGATGAACGGTCGCCAGCCCGCGCCGGCACAGCTGTCGGCCGCCGGCCACTGGGGCGATCGCACCCCCGAGGGGCGCTATGTGCAGTCGATGCTGAAAAGCCGGCACTGGTCCGCGGCCCTGCGCCTGCCGGCGCTGGCGCTGGGCACGGGCACCGACAACGCTGTGCCCATGGCCGCGGACCACGACGCCGCCGAGCCGATGCGCCACGCCGAGTGGCTGCCGATGCCGGTGTAGCGCCGGGAGCGTCACCCATGAGGGTCATGCGCCCTGTCAGGCCGTCCGACCCGCAGGCGTTTGCCCGGTTCGAGCGCGACAACCGCGACGCGCACGAGCACTTCAACGAACCGTATCCCGACGCCTACTACAGCGACGACGGCCTGCGCGACGCCTTCGCCGAGCTGCTGGTCCTGAACCAGCGCGGCCTCATGCTCACCAGGGTGCTGACGGAGGACGCAGGCACATGCCCGGGCCACTGGCTCGGCAAAGGCGCGCTGTTCCTCTGGGAAGACCGCGCCGCCGGGCCCGCCATGCTGGCGTACCAGACCGACCACCGCCATCAGGGGCAAGGCATAGCAACGTCGCTGATGGCGGAACTCATCACGGCCGCGCAGGCCCTGCAGCTGCCCTGTGTGGACGCCGTGGTGACCGGTGACCACCACGTGTCCCTGCACATGCTGGCGCGCAGCGGGTTCCGCTGCGTGGCGGCCGTGGAGCCCGCGGTGCTGCGCCGCGGCACGGGGTGATCTCGAGTTCGATGCAAATGGCCAGGTTAGGACACAAGGGTTAACCCTTGGTCTACTTCTGCAGGAACTCTACTGACCTTCGACCCCGTGCAGTGGGCCCTGACTGCACGCAGTTCGGAACTGTTTATCGTGCCAAAGTCTGCGCCGAAGTCACCGATTGTCATTTTTAGTGCCTCAATAGCGATTAACTGGTCAAGTCGTGACACGGCTTCCATCCGGTTTCGATTCTTTGCACTAGCATGTCAAGATTTACAACGCCCAAAATAGGCAAACGCTTGTGCTCTACAGAAAGAGGTAAAGACAATGCAATACGCTCGGCACTCGGCCAAAGGCTCCAAGATTTCGCTTTCTTTGTGCTCTGGTCAATCATGCCACCTACTCGAAAGGTTGGCAGAGCGAGACGTTGAGGTGGAACTGGGATATTTCCCACTATGGACACCAATTTTTGGCGGACAGCAGCAGCTAAAGGGAAAAACGAAATGAACTGTATCTCTGAGTGCTCCAAAACTGAAAGGTCAGATAGCTGCTCCGAAGACTTCCGCTCAAAGATATAAAGCAGTTGCCCGTATCGAGGAGTGTCAGTATGGTTCAGACAATACTGTCCATAGGCATAACCACTCCCTGTACGGAACTCGATAACATCTCCAATTTTTAATGATGCCATGCTAAAACTCAATTACCTAAGGAGCGAAGAATACTGTTCCCGCGTTCAATAGCTGCGGGGTAAATTGGGTTTGAGGGAGCAATGCTGTTTATCTTGTTCATTAACAGTCCTCCATTTTTTCCTAGGCCATACATTTCGATAGCCGCTTGCTCCACCGCACGTGCGTCAGTACGGGAAATATTCTGTAGTCCATCAATAGGGTTGATCGATATTCCTTTTTCTCGCAACTGAGCAGCAGCTCGCTGTGAAAAATTGTCGGTGATACCGACATAGTTGACATTGCCTGCGCCGTCTACTGATTGATACACCGTAGTGTTTCCCGGGGATGGGGCAATCCTAGCCGCATCTGTTCCGGAATCAATCCCTCGAGCTACCTTTCCAGCATTGGCCAACGACCCCACAAACGGCACAGCGCCCAACGCCGACAATCCGGCGCCAGCATAGTCGCCGCGCACCACAGAGGTTAGAGCGCTTGCAGCATCAATGAAGGGCGCAACGACCTCAGCCGGGCCTTGCGCTGCCAGACCCGCATAGTCCAGTGTCGTCTGAGTCTTGTCCAGGAAGTTGTTGATCGACTGCCGTGATGGCAGCGCACTGTAGATGTTCGAGCCCATCTGCTCGGCCGCACTCCAGTAGTTGCCCAATCCTCCCAAGCCCGCCACTTTCACCGGATCCAGCGCCATCAGCCCATAAGGATCGATGGCGTTGACAGGATTGCTACCAACATACGCATAGCCACTCACAGCATCCACCATGCCCATAGGGTCGCGGCTGGTGAAGCGTCCGATGCCGGGGTGGTAATAACGAGCCCGGTAGTACACGAGGCCACTGGCATCAGGCTCACGGCCAGTGAAGCCGTACTGCGGCACCGCTCCCGTTCCCGCTACCTTCACGCCCCAAGCATCAAACCGCTGACTGGCCGTCAATGTGCCGGCTGGATTGACCGTCCCAACCACCGAGCCCAGCCCGTCCTGCAGGTAGGCCGCTTGCGTGGCTGTCGTACCGTTGGTGTTGCCCGTGAGGCGCAGCACGGGTTCGTCGGTGGCCGCGCCGTGCACAGTCACAGCGTTGGGCGCTGCACCGAGCGTTGCGCCGCTCCACTGCGCATGAATCGCATCGCCGCTGTACAGGTTGCTCGTGCTGATCCCTGCACTCGTGCTGCGGATGCGCCGGTTCTGGTCGTCGTACAGGTGGCTCTCTACCACCGGGTTGGCGCCTGTTCGCGTGGCGTTCAAGAGCTGGTCCAGCGCGTTCCAGGTCATAGCAAGCGTTGTGGCAGCACCCCCGCTGCCGGTGCAGTCGCTGGCGCTCTTGCTGACTGTGCCGCCTTCGCAGAGCTTGATCAGGTGGCCATCGGCGTCGTGCACGGCCGCGCCAACGAGCGCGCCTGTGTCGGAGCCCGAACGCATTTCGCTCAGCTGGTGCGCTGCGTCGTACAGGTAGGCCGTGGTGCCCGCGCCGCTGGCTTTGCTGCGCCGGTTGCCCCAGATGTCATACCCGTAGCTCTCTGTGTTGCTGCCATCGTTGGCGCTGCTCAGGCGGTCCAGGTTGTCGTGTTGGTAGACCCAGTTCTTCGTGGCCCCGCCAATGCTCTCTGCATGCGTGGTGCGCCGGCCTTGCGCGTCCAGCCCGTACTGATGGCTGGTGAGCGTGGTCGCGTTGAACTGGGTTCGCTGCTCCTTCAAATTGCCGTCTTCAAACCAGGTCTGCGTGCTGCGCAAGCCACTGCCCAGGCGGCGCTCCTGCAATCGTCCACCGGCGTCCCACACAAAGCTGATGGTCTCGTTGTTGGGCGCCACGATGCTGGCCAGGCGCCCCACCGCGTCAAAGGTGTAGCTCAGGCTGTGACCATCGCTGTCCTGCACCCGCGCCAGCCGCCCGCCCGGGGTCCAGCTGTATTGCAGGGTTTTGGGGGAACTGGCGGGGCGGGTGTCGGTGGTGCTGATGACGCGGCGTGCCGCGTCGTATGTGGTGTCTTGTGTCACCACCAGCGCGCCCGAGCCGTCGCGGGTTTCGGCCTTGGTGACTTGGCCGAGCACGTCGCGGGTGTAGGTCACGCTCTGGCCTTGGGCGCCGGTGCCGGGCACGGTGCGGCTGCGCAGCAGGCCTTGGGTCTGGCCGGGTGTGCCAGCTGTGCCGTACTGGTAGGTGGTGCTCTGGCTGGCCGCCGCCTGCACCGGGCTCTGGCTGCTCACCAGCTGGCCGTAGATGTTCCAGCTCCAGCGCCAGGTACGCCCCAGGGCATCGGTGCGGCTGAGAAGGCGCCCCCAGTCGTCGTGGGTTTGCGTGAGCTGGCGCTTGAACGACGGCCCCTCGGTGAAGGTGCAAGTAGGGTTGGTGGCGTCGGTGGTGCTGCCGGCCCAGACTTCACGCACATCGTCCAGCGCGCTGTACACCCAGCAGCTCACCGGGCGGCTGGTGTCGGTGGCAGACACAGCAGGGCCCACCTCTCGCGTGAGGCGACCGAGCTCATCAAAGAAGCGTCGGGTGTCGCGCACCGAGCCATCGGCGGCCACGCTGTTCATGCGCAGGGCTTTGCCCAGGCCGTCGTACTGCGCCACTTCCATTGCGCGTGAGGCGGCTTGCCCGCTCACCGGCGGCAGGCTGGTGCGCTTGAGGCGTCCGTCTTCCGTGGCGTCGTGGTATTCGAAGGCGGTGGTCAGACCGTTGGGGTCGGTCACGCTGCGTTCGCGGCCGTCGCCGTCGCGCGAGATCAAGACGCGGTGGTTTTCTTCGTTGAAGGCGCCCAGCACCCGGCCCAGCGCGTCGTTTTCGAAGCCCAGGGTGTAACCGTCGGCCCCTGTGCGCTGCAGCAGGTGGCCTTGGCCGTTGTAGCGGTTCAGCGTGGCGTTGCCTGCGTAGTCCACCCGGCGCTCCAGGCGGTCCAGGTCGTCCCAGTTGGCGTAGTAGCCGTCAACATACGCACCGCCCACGGTGAGGCCCACGAACAATGGGTTGCCGTTGGCATCGAACACGGTGGCCCAAGCGTTGCCCCTGCCGTCCGGGCTCTCGGTGGGACGGTCCAGCGCGTCCCAGGCGTTGGTTTGTGGGTACCAGGATGCGTCCGGGCTGCGCAGGGGACGGCCCAGCGGGTCGTACTGGAAGTCGGTGTAGCTCTCGGTCTCCAAGCTGGCGGGAGAACCGTTCAGGTCACCACGGCGGGTGATGCCCACCACGTTCAGGCGGTTGGTGTCGTACGTGGTCTCCAGCGCCGGGCCGACGCCGCTGGTGGGTGTCCCGAGGGTGGCCGCGCTCCAGTCGCGCAGGCGGCGCACCAGGGTCGGGTTGCCGGAGCCATCGCTCTGGAACTGGTTCCACGACACGATGTCGGTGGTGGCCGGGCGCGCACCGGCGGTGGGCACCACGCCAGCGCGGGTGCGCAGCAGATCGGTGAGGTTGCCGGCCGCGTCGAAGCGGCGCAGCGTCCAGTTTCCGTTGGCGTCTTTCTCTCGCTGCGCCTGGCCATACACGTTGTGGTCGCGGTACTGCACCGTGCGAGCGCTGGGCATCGTCACATCGGTGAGGTGGCCGTTGGCGTCATACGCGTACTGCGTGGTCTGGCCGTTGTCGGTGGTGCGGCTGGTCCGCAGGTGGGTTCGGCCAGTGGTCGGGTCGTAGGTGTAGCTGGTTGTCGCCCCCGTCTCGTCGGTGATGGACAGCGGGTTGCCATGGGCATCGAACAAGAAACGCCGCTCGCGCCCGGCGCCATCGATCTGCACCGCCTCGCGGCGGAACTCGGCCCAGGTGAAGGTGGTGACTGACGCGGTGATGGGCTGGGAATCCACACCGAAGGGCGTGTGGTGGAACACCCGGCCGTTGGCGTAGTACTCGAACTGCATGCCGTTGCCGCGGGGCAGCTGGTAGCGCTTCATGGCGTGCGCCACGGGGGCACCGTCGGCGCTGGTGAGGTACTGGTAGGTCACCGGAGGCTGCGATCCGGCCACGGCCAACGGGTTGCTGAAGCTCACCAGATCGCCCGCGGCGTCCACCGTGTAGCGCCAGGTGCGCCCGTTCCAGTCGGTGATCTGATTGATGCGCGTGCCGGTGTAGCTGAAGGTGAGGCTGCGGCTGAGCGCATCGGTCACCGTGCAGAGCTGGTTGCCGCAGGCGGCGCTGTAGCTCAGGTTGAGCGTGTTGTTGTTGCGGTCGCTGATGGAGAGCAGCCGGGCTTTCTGGTTGGTGTCCGTAGCGGTGCCATTGACGCTCTCGAACACGTAACGCATGCCCGATCGTTCGGTCACGGCGTATTGGCCGCTGGGCAGGCGCTGCACGGTGGCATAGACACCAGCGGGAGCTGTGAACGCGGCGCCCACGGCCACATTGCCGCTGGTGTGGCCGGTGGTGGAGAAGAAGCGCTCGCCACCGGTGCCGTCCACCCACGCGAGTTTGGCCACGCCTGCTTCCACGCCGTAGAAGCGGATGCTGTGGTTGAAGCTGTGCGTCCAACCAAAACCCAGCGGGCCGTCCTTGGGGTTCTTGGAGTTGTACCAACGCTCGAACACGATGGGCAAGCCGCCGCGACCCTTGATCGAGATGTCGCGCTCGCTGTGGATCAGGTTGCCGGTGACCATGTTCACCGGATCACCCGAGTAGGTGGTGCCTGCGGTCAGGCCGTTGGCGGTCTGGTAGGAGTTCTGGCCGCTTTGCTGCGCGAAGGTCGGTGCCGTGGAGCCAACGATGTAGCCGGTGCCCAGCGTCGGGTTGTAGGCGCCGCCAATGGGTGCAGAGCCGCCTGTGAAGCCGCCCGAGGCGCTACCGCCCGGTCCGGTGCCTCCGGCACCACCTTCATCAGCCTCATCATCTTGCGCCTCGACCGTGACCCCACCCGAATAGGTGCTGATCGGAAATCCAGCTTGACCCGTGGTGGGAGTGAACCTCTCCGCATAAAAGGCCGAGCCTTTCCATCCGGGATACTCGATCAAGCTGCGCGGAATGGTGAGCTTGAAGCCCTGGTTCACGTACGTCGATTCGATCTGAGCAACCTGGCTGGCCAGGTAGTTCAAGGTGCTGTTCGTGTTGGTGGTCAGTTTGCTTTTTTGAGCGGCCCATTGTGTTGAGTCGTCGATCTGAAGCACCTCGATCCCTTGCTCGCGGGCGAACTGCAATCCCCGCGTGGTGGACACCGCGTCAAGACCAGCCATCTCTTGCCAGATGAAGCTCTCGTAGGCTGAGCCAGCAAAGCCTGCAAGCTTGAATCCTCGCCAGTCTCCCGTGGCGCCGTCGAGGCGAGTGCTGGTGGAAATGCTGCCGGGCCAGTCGATGAGAAAACCCTTGCGGGAAATGCCGTAGGGCAGATCGAAGAGGTAGTTGATCTTCACCTGAGCACTGGTCAGACCCAGGCTGATGCCCGACGTGCCAGACTCTCCGAACACGCCGCCGGCTTCGCGTGTGGCGTCTGCTGTGTAGCGGCTGTAGCGCGAAGCCGCGAGTGCCAGGAACTCGCCCTCGGTGGCATCGCGGCTTTCCTCAGAAGCGTTCGGGTTGGCGGTGGCACGCACGGCCGCCAGCAGCTTCTCCGCGCGTTTGGCCAGGTACACGTCCGAGGTGTGCCACGCGTACGCATGCAAGGCGTGCAGGTTGGCACCCGCAATGGTCTGGTAGCTGGTGGAGCTGCGCACAGGGTTGACGGAGTTCTCGGCGAGCGTCACCTGCATCTGCAGCACGTTGTCGCCCGAACACAGGGTGGTTGATCCTGAGCCGCTGTCCCTGACCTGCTCGATCCCGTCAAGGCGGAGCACGGGCACCACGTTGGTCGTGCCGCTGCAGGTGGGCGTGTTGTCGGGGTTCACCCCGTTGAGCCAGCTTGTGTAAGCAGTCTGATCAGCGGCAGAAAGCCCGCGAAACGCCAGCGTGAGCTTGCCCGTGGCCAGCTGTGTGAGATTCAACGTTTTTTGCGCCAGCACGTTGCCCGTGAAGTTCTCGGGTACGGCTGCGCTCTTGTTTCGCACCGTCACCTGCAGGCGGTAGCGGTGGCGGTCGGGCAAGGCAGCGGTTTCGGCTGAGCCGCCTGCCAATCCACTCCAGCTGTCGTAGCTCAGCACGTCGTACGGCGGAACGATGGGCAACACATCGAAGCGTGGCGTGTCGATTTCGCTCTTGTACGGAATGTCTTCGGCGGTGTTGTTGCCAAAGCGCGGGGGTTTGGAGCGCACATGGGCTTGCGCTTCGTCAACGAGCTGCTCCTGCGGCAAACGGTAGCGGCCTTGGGGGTCGATGCGGCTGGACAGCCAGGTGGCGTAGTTGAAGTCGAACGAGCCGTCGACCACGATGCCAGGCGAGTAGCGATGCTCTTTGAACGAAGGGTCCAGCGGCACCCACCGGTGCCCTGAGGCATCAATGCCAGCGCCTCGGTAAGCGCCGTAGGGCAGACAGGCTTGCACCCAGACATGGGCCAGGCCCAGCCGGTCGGTCCCCGAGTTGGCTGCAGGATTGCCATTGCTGGCCAGGATCCTTGCGGCCGCTGCGGTCGTTTTGGCGCCGACCCAGCGCGCGCCCCTGCTCTCGGCACCCAAGGGGGCCGCATCGAGCACGCGCACCGTGCCGCGCACGTAGCGCGCGGGGATGTTGGATGCCCTCAGCAGGGCGATGAGCAGACTGGCCTGGTCGGTGGCGCCGCCCGCTTTGCCCCAGAGCGTGGACAACCCGCCCTTGAGAGAGCCAAAGTAGGGCTCGAACTGGATGTTCTGATTCACCCACGCATAAATCCGCGCGGGGTTGTGATCCAGTGAGGCGGCCAGGGCCAGAACCTCGGCGTTGGTGCTCGGTACCTCGGGCGTCTCGGCCAGATCTGCTGCGGTGTAGTCACACGATGCTGCTTCCGCAGGAGTGGGCTGCAGGGCGACGCGCATCATGCCGTTGGCATCCATGTGCTGCTTGCGGTACAGCCACATGATGTCGCTCACGAAGCGAGGCGGTTCAGCGGCGGGGGCCTGCTCGACCAAGGGCGGAAGCTCAACCTGTTGCCAGTTGGGCCCAGGGATGGGTGCCACGGGACGGCGCGAGTTCCACTCGGCCAACCGCTCCTGGAGGCGGCTTGCTCTGGCGGCCCGGTTACCGGCATTGGCTGAAGCTTGTCCCGCAGCACCTTCTGTGGCATCCAATTCCGCGTCCAGAGTGGCAAAGCGCTGGATCATCTGATTGCGCCACTGGCGCATGGCCTCAGCGCCCGCAGCATCGCCCCGGCTCTGTCGCGCGGTGGCCGACTCCGCCAAACGAGACGACAACTCGGCGCGCAGTGTGCGCAGTTCCTGCCGTTTGGCGGGTGTGATCTGTGCGCCAGGATCTCGCAATTCGCGCAGTTGGCGGTTCAGTGAACGTACGGCGGGATCCACCGGTCGCTTTTGTGCAGCGCGCACTGCTTGGGCCGCGTCTGGCGCCACCGCAGGCAGCTCGCGTGCGCCTCCCGTGACAGGCCATTGCAGCGCCAACATCAGGGCGAGAACGGATGCGCGAAAACATGGCGAACGGCTCATGGGGGCCTCGTCAGGTGAGAAATGAAGGGGGGGAGAAGAAAAGCGATTTGCGACGGCTGAGGTGCAACGCGGTCAGGCGCGTCGCCTGCGCATCACACCGAGCAGCGCGCCACCGAGCAACAGCAGTGCCCAGGCTGGCAGTGGGGCGTCGGAGTCATTCACATTCGAGCCGCCACCCGCAGAGGCTGATGCGATGTCGATGCGACCAATCACCAGCGCCTTGGCTCCCGAAGCATTGGTGACCTGGTAGTCAAACGCGAACACACCCTCCTTCACGGGTGTTCCTGTCAGCTGACCGTTCGATGCCAGAGAAATCCCCTGAGGAAGTGAGCCCGCCACCCTGACAAAGGTGAATGGTGCCGAGCCTCCACGGGCGGTCAGGGCATAAGCAAATGGTTGGCCCAGGGTTCCCGAAGCAGAGAACGAGGTTGCCGTGACGCCAGGCTGAGCGCCGGCATTGCCCGCCAGGACGCCCTGTCCGTCGGCCACGCCTTGCTGTGTCCCCAACTGCGCCTCAACCACGTTGGGCAGGCCATCGTTGTCGTTGTCGGCGAGTTGAGTACCAGACGCCACCGGGAAAACAGCCAGCACGCGCGCTGTGACGAAAGGGTCACCGCGCCAACTGCCGTCGCTGTTCTGTTGAGCGACGAGCCAGGTGCGAGCCGAGTTGACCGCCGCGATCGATGGAGCATCCCCCTCGGCGGCGAAGAGAGACAGCGCGCGCAACGCCATGGCGGTGGGCACTGGGGAGGAAGATTCGAGCGCGGCCGTTGTGGGGTGCCGCTCTGCAAATCCGCCATCTGCGTTGGCCTGCGCGAGCAGCCATGTCTTGGCACCTGCCATGGCCGTGTTGATGTCACCAGGAGAGGTGCGCGTCGGAGAGCAAGCGGTGGCAGAAGGGAAACGATTGGCCTGTGATTGCTTTTTCAGCTCATGCAGCACGATGGTGGTTGCCAGCAAGGAACCGCGTGCAGTCGTTGCCGGTTGATTGCTGCTGGGCAACGCGTATGGAAAGCTGCCGGCCCAGGGCGCCACCGTTTGTTGCGCGGGCAACACGAAGCACAGTGTGGATATGAGAAGTTCGGTGATGGCGCTCGTGTCTGAATCACCCGCGCTGCGCAGTGCCCCAAAACCCATCATGGTGTCGGGAAAGCTCGGCATGTAGCCGGGCAGCGGCCCCCAGGAAGTCACCCCTGAAAACAGGGTGGTGCCGACAAAAGTTCTTGTGGAGCGCTGGTTGCGAATGTCTGTCGCGATGACCTGGACGTCACGTCCCGCCTGTTTCAACGCAAAGGCTTGCCAAGCCCGGCTGTCCAGGCTGTCACCCGGTGCATTGGCCAGCCATGACAACGCTCTCGCATGGTTGGCAGAGGCCGCCATGCCGCCTGCCTGCATGGCCTCGATGGACGCAGCCGTGGCCTGCACTTCCAAGCCCTTGAGGCCAGCAAACGAACCATCACCTTTTTGCGTCTGCACCAGCCACTTGAGGCCTTTGCTGCGTGCATCGTCGACCGGTGATTGGGCATATGACAGGCCCACCAGCATCAAGCCTAAGCCCAGACCGCATATACGTTTTTTCATGAAAACTCCCCTTCTGCGATTGAGCATAGGGAGGCTTTGTTGCCGATGGTTACGGCGGCTCCGCGGCCTGAATGGTCCGTATGGACTCAAATGACGACCAACATCCCCCATCTGGGGGAGCAAGGGTCAGCCTTTTGCGATCGTGCGTCGATCGGGTTGAAGGTCAGCCCGCGAACGGACCGAGACAACCCGCTCAGCACCATAGGCTGCGAGCACGCCGACAACCCCACCCAGCAAGTACCGGCCACCCTGTTGCAGGAAGTCGGCCCAGATAAGCAGCGGCGAAAACAGGTCGGGCGCGAAGGCCTGCACGTAGTTCTGCCAGACCAATGACCACAGCACGAACGGCAGGTCGATCATGGACAGGGGAACGCAGAGCACTGCTACGAGCAGCAGCCGCAACGGCAGCTCGCGGTACGAGGCCACCGGCCACAGCGAGGCCGCCAGGATCGCCGCCAGCATCGGCTGCCACAGGTAGGCAATCAGCACGCTGGCACTGGCCCACCCTTGAGGGTTGCTGTGCACCACGCGTGTGCCCACCAGGATCAATCCATCCGGCACCACCGTCATCTTGAAGACGTGGTCCGCTCCCCGAAACGCAGCCTGTCCCGAAATGACCAGCTCGGTGAGTTGGTGGTCCCGGTCGAGCGCGGTGTAGGTCCAGCGCAGCAAAGGCAAATAGGACTGTGCAAGGTGCTCACCGATCAGCCAGGCGGCGAGCACACACAACAAACTCGCCGCCAGAACCCTGAGAGACAAATCCCTCAGGCGCCACTCGGCGTTCATGCCGGCGCCGCTTGCGGCTCAAGCGACGCCTGGCGTGATCTGCGTGCAGACCAGCTCACGAAGGCCGCGAAAAAGATGACCACCAAAGCGATCAGCACCAGGGGCGCCACCGTGCCGTGCAGCAGGGCGAACAGTTCCTTGTCGTGCCGGCTGGCGTAAAACAGGACGACCACACGCACCTGGTTGAGCACCCATACGGCAACGATGCCGGTGGCCAAAGCACCCACCCACCGGTACCACACAGCGGGGTACACGACGAACGCAGCAAACAGCAGAAAGAGCACATCCAGCCCTTCGCAGCCGTTAATGATGTTCATGCCGCCCCCGGGTGCCTTGATGCTGTAGCCCACCGCCTGCGCCCCGATGTCGGGCGTCAACAGTCCGATCCAGACGGCGGCGGGCCACACGGTCATATCGCCAATGACCAGCGCCTCTAGCCAGGTGCCGCTGGCTTTGGCCCAGGCCGTTTGCAACACCAGGAACACCAGAACGAAGCCACCCACCTGCAGCAGTTGGGGCAGTTGTCTGGGCTTTCCGGCAGCAGGCGTGAGATCTGCTGACGCGGTCGATGGTGTGGACGGTTTGTTGTGCATGGAGCTCCCCTGGCCAAACTCTCCGACAACTTGATGAAAGTTTCGTGGCACGTCAACTTGCGTTCTCTAGCCATGGCTATGCCAGGACATGGCGAGGTCGACAGCCTACGTCGCAGCCAGACAAGCGAGGTAGTTCTGCAGAAGCGCAACGTCCAAAGCGTCCTTTTCCCGCTCGGACCTGGACTTCATGTCGATGAGCAGGCGCGGCGAGGTAACCTGGATCAGCGCAGCCAAGGTGTCGAATCAGCAAAAATTCATACCTGGCTGACTGTTGCTGGGAAAACAGGCGCGGCCATTACGCTGTTTAGGTTTCACAAGCATCGCCAGTGCGACCAGACCAAATGCAAACATAAGCCATGTAGGCGCTTCAGGGACTGGCGTGATGGCCTGCGCGGTTGATAAAAAGCTGCCTGTAGCGGATTGGTACGTGACACCATCAGGAAGGCGTAGGAAGAAGTTGGCAGAGTTGCCGAAATCTGCAGTATCCCCTGGCGCTGCAACAGCAAATAGATTAAACAAGAATTCGTTGTTGCCGTTTGTGATCTCGAATGGAATAGATCCAGTTTTGAACAATGAGCTGGCCTCTGTGCAACCCAAGTTAGAAAAGAGCAATCTTGGACAAGTACCGGGTGATGCCAAGGATAATCCGTAACTTGAACTGCCGCCTATAGTGGAGTTGGATAAACTAACTGTGAAGCCGCCATAGGTCGACGTGAAATCGGTCTCTGACGAATCTAGAATCTCACCTTCGAGAGCGTAATCAAGAAACCCGATCTGGCCAAATCCACCCGAGAATATTACAGTGTCAGCAACGATTACTCTTACAGAAGATGCGATTCCCGCGCTATTGGATGCAGCTTGGACTGATGCTTTCAGTTCGCCAGTTGCAGAATTTGCGGAAAAGCTGGAAGTAGTACCCAAAAAACTGATCGTATCCGATACAAAGGTTCCAGAAACATCCCTAAACGATTGCTCGGTACGCTGAGCCGGCGTACCAGAACTCCAGAGACTGTAGTCGAACCTCACCTCGGCCAATGCGTAAGTCGACGCGAAGAGCATCGCGAGTACAACAGGTAAATGAGCGCGTCGAATCTTCATGATCACTCCTTGAGCAACGTTCGCTAATGCTCAGCTTGAAATTCGAGATGATCAATAGGCCGTTCGGACTCCTCCAGACGGCATTTTGTCTTCGCAATTGAATTCATCCTACCCCGCAGCCATACCCGCCAGGTAGCTCTGCAACAGCAGAACGTCCTGAGCGTCCTTTTCTTGCTCGGACCTGGACTTCATGACAATGAGCAGGCGCGGCGATGCGACCCGGACCGGCATGGCCAGCATATCGGCCCTCTCGCTTTGCTCCCAGTGCGCCATGAAGTCGAAGCCCTCACCCTCGGTCAGGATGTCCGCGGGGATCGTCGGGTGCAGCTGGATCTGTTGCGGCCGGGGCCCTGGCGCAAAAAGCAGCCGCACCGTCTCGGGCTGCATGGTGAACCCGATCTTGTCCAGCGCATAGGCAACGCCAGTGGCATTCGTTTCGCTCGACTCGATCAAGACATCCAGATCAGCGGCGACACGCTCCGGGCAGTAGTGCTGAACGCCCAAGCCGCCCACCACCATGAACCGCACCTGCATGGCTATCAATGCGGCCAAGAGCCGCTCAGTGCCTTGGGGTGAATGCAGCGTGCGTGGTGTCATAGTCGTGCGCGGATCAGTGGTGGTGCGCGGCTATCGTACTGACCAGTCGGCCCGGTGTGCCTGCGAGGTCGCGTCGTGGCGCGAGTCGTCCTCGGCGTGCAGGTAGGTGTTGGTTGTTGAGATGTTTGCATGGCCCAGGTTGTCACGAACGACCTTGAGGTCCACCTGGTTGCTTTGGTGGGTGCCCGCCGTGTGGCGCATCCAGTGTGTCGATGCTTGCTCAATGTGCGCGGCCGCAGCTTCTGATTCCGGATCTCCGAGCAGGCGAAGCCTTTCAGCCGTTGCACGCATCAGCGATTTGACGATCTCGTGCACCGCCGTGCGCGCCATCGGCTTGACCGGGCCGATGACAGGCAAGAGCAAAGGCGTGGTTTCGTCATGAGCAGGCAGTGCCGACAAGCTGCGCGAACGCCGGTAGTGCATCAGCTCGGCCATGAGCTCCGTGGTCGCAGGGATGAGCCGCGTTTTGTCGCCCTTGCCCGTGACCTCCAGCCACCAGCGTTCCTTGCCGTCGGCGCCGCGCCGGCAGAAGAATCCGGCCATCGTGCCATCGCACACCTCAGACACCCGCAGCGCGCCTATATAGAGCAGGGAGAGCAACCACCGGGCGCGGGCCGCGTGCGCTCGCTCCCGATCACTGTCTGCGGGCAGCAGTTCGACGGTTTGGCGAAGCGCCTGCCAGTGCGCCATCGGCAAGAAGCGCGTCACGCGCGGCGCCCGCTGCTGGCGCTTGCGCCGCGCCAGGGTGAGCGGGTTGCCCGCCAGGTAGCCCGCTTCGACCAGCCAGCTGAATAGGTTATTGATGATGGACAAGGCTTGGCGCACGCTCGCTGGACTCAGCGGACCTGCGAAGGGCCGCCACGCCGGCGAGCTCCGCGCAGGCTTTTGGCCGGGGGCCATGATCCACCGGTGAGCGGGCTGCGGATCGATCAGAAAGCGCTGGTAGACCAGCAGATCTTCGTGCGTCAGATCCGACAAGGCCACCTGGTGCTGGAGCACGCACCACAAGAGGAAACGCTCGGATTCTTTGCGGTAGCTGGCCAGCGTGGCCGGTGAATCCACATACCGCGCGAGCCAGGCCAGAACCGCCGAGCGGTCGTCGGTCGCGGCGATCTGCTGGCGGCCCGCGCCGCGGTTGCGCCCAGCGCGGCCATCGAGCCGTTCAGGCACGATGATTTGGTCAAGGGTGGCGATGTCGGACACGGGCGTACATTGTTTTAGCAGGCAGATCCGTGATTATGGACATTAGACTGATTATGTCCATAGATAGGCATCTGATTCAATGAAAGCAACAAACTACGTTGTATTATTTATGAATGAATACCGAATCAGAAATCCAGGCGGAGATCGAATCCCTCAAGGAGCGGTTCACCGAAACCAAGGCCCTGTACCGCGAGGTCTGCGCGCTGCTGTTCTTTCGGCACGGGATCACACCCACGGCCAGCAAGCTCTACCAGTACGTGCGCAAGGGCTCAATGAGCGCACCGGCAGAAGCGCTGGCTAGGTTCTGGGAGGAGCTGCGCAACAAGGCCCGGGTGCAGATCGACCACCCGGACCTGCCCGAGGCGCTCAAATTGGCTGCGGCCGACGCCGTGCAGACCATTTGGGGCCAAGCCACCGAGTTGGCCAGGACCGAGCTGGCCGCCCTTCGGGTGGAAGCACAAGCCCAGACGGCCAAAGCGTTGGCCGATCTGGAAGCTGAGCAAGATCGCGCCAAAGCAGCCGAAGGACTCGTTCAGGAGATGCGGGGGCGTCTGGCCGAACTGGAGGCCCAGCTTCAATCGAGCAATGCAGCCCATGAGAGCGAGCGCCGTGCGCACGCGGCCACCACGGCACGCACGGAGGCACTGCAGCACCAAGTGGGCGAGTTGCAGGCCCAGCAGGAGCGCATCCGAGCGGATTTCAGCGCCGAGCTGGACAAAGGGCGCACCGCCATCGAGGCAGCCAACGAGCGGGCCGCTGGCGCCGAGCGGCGGGCGCTGCGCGAAATTGAACAGGAGCGCACCGAGCGCGCAGCGGCCGAGAAACAGCTGGACGGCGTGCGTGGCAGGCTGATGGAGACCGAGCGCCAGAGCCAATCCAAGGCTCTGGAGTTCGCCACGGCGACCACCCGGATGGGCGCCGAACTCGAAGCCGCCAGGGCACTTATCCAAAGCCTCACCGCGTCCCTCGATGCCCAGACTCAGCAGCTGCAGGACGCCCGGCAGCAGTCCTCACAATTCAAGGCGGAGGCCGACACGTTGCGCAGCCTGGTCGACCAGTTCAAGCCTGCCACTCCATCAAAGGCGGCCAGGGCCAAGCGTGGCAATTCATGAGCGTCGACGCGAGACTCGACTGCCCATGCTCGACTGTCAGGGCTCTGGTCTACGCCTTCGGTGTCGGAAGCTGCTGCCAGGCATCCTGGTACGAAGCAGTCCAGCGTTGCCACACATCAATGTGCCTCGGGTCGTAGGCCTTGATCATCACGCTGAATCCATCAGCTTTGCCCTTCGCAGCCCAATATGCGTCATGCACTGACAGCGCGTAGTTCCGAACTTCTGCGGCTGGCAGTATGAGCAACCTGTACCCGCCCGGAACAAGATCGACTTCACTTGACGGGTTCGCAAGGAACGCAAAGATGAAGTTGCCGTCGCTCAGTCGGCTGACGGAGTTTCTAGAGCCGAGCCGAAGGTGCTGATGCAGCCGCGCAACCTTGACGGACACAAGAAAGTCGTTGCTCTCTCCGCTTGCCTGAATGTCATAAGTCGGGAAATTCTTCGACAACAGTTCCGCGGCGTAACCGCGCGATGCCAGGAGGCTGACCGCCAATTCCTCCCCATCATCTCCCAGATTTTTTTGATGGAGGTCGTGTCGTTGCGCGCCGCTCGTTTCCCCGGCGCGTTCCGGATTTAGTAACAGCCACCGGCAGCGGCGTTTGCAAGCCACCCTGGTTCAAGGGCCATCGGGCGAGCGCCTCGCTGAGTATCTGCTCTTTGTCAGTTCGATCAAGGGCGAACTGGCCAACAACATACATGCACCGTTCCGCGAGGTCGAGGTTGTTCCCCTTCAGCGACTTCGTCGCGCGAAAGTAGGAGATCGCATCCGACAGGTATGCCTTGCGGCCCTTCTCCGAGAAGTGGTGAAGTCGCGCGAAGTCCTCATTCGTGAGGCCGGCAGCACGGAGTGTTTCGAGGCACTGAGAAAGTTCGCTGGGAGTCATCACGACGCTTGGGATTGTTGGCGGCCCGAGATTATTTCTGGATTGAACGTCATCGACCATCACTTTTTGCGGAGGCCTGGTTGGCGCGCGCCCGCAATGAGTTGCTCGGCGGCCAATGGACGTTGCTTGCAATCTGGCCGATCGCTGCAACCCAACCTCGGTGACCGCAGTCTGCCGGCCAACATAGTTGGATCAGATGACGCATAGCAATCTCCCGGCATATTCCGGGCTTCCTGGCCATCAAGTTCGGCATTGTCGACAGCGTGTTCGGCACCGCAGTCGGCAAGCGTCACTTTACGCGCCTGGTCATCCCGTTGCGACGGGTGACAGCACGCGCGCGTAGAGGCTAGACTTGGAAATCGGCCAGATGCTGACGTTCGTTTGCAATGAGACCTAAACCCCAATTCACGGCGGAACTACAGTTCCACTTCATCGATCACGCGGCGCCAAACCGCAGGCGTCAGTTTGTGTTCGGTGAAGATTTACATCGTCGCGTGCCGATATCCATGAACGGTGTAGACGGGATGCACACCCTGGGGATGTGGGTAGAAGAGGCGTCGACATTCCATCCCGGTGATTCGGCCAAGGTCGACTGCGTCTTAATGGCACCTGAACTTTTCATCGCAGCCATCAAGCAAGGCGAGCGCTTTGAACTCTGGGATGGTGGGTACTTTGCGACCGGAACTGTTCTCGAACGATTCGACACCGCTTGGCCAGACATCACGTAGCGTGTAGTCCGCTTCGGGTTCAAACGACCTTCAACCAGCGGCATTTCGTTCGTTCTCGGTTGGCCGTTGCTAAACGCTAACCCCACAATTTGCACGAGAAAAGAGCCGCCTATTTTTTCAGCAAATTGCTAAGTTGTTGATTTCATTGGAAAACGCGAATCACTAACCCCACAATTTGCACGAGAAAAGAGCTGGGACTGAAAACCCACCCATCCCGAAGATGTCCTTTCAGGACACCTGCTCACGGTTGGCTTTGCCCCCCACCGTTGTCCAGAAGACCAGCATCAAACCCGGCGCGCGCGCAGCTTGGGCTGGCGTTGAATGAGCGCATCAGCGTACGAATCGATCTCGAAGGTGATGGTGCCCTTGAAGTTCACGTGCTCAAAGTGCACCGGCCCGATGCGCCGGATCCAGTGGTCCTCGATGGGGTGCTTGAGCGCCTTCCAGCGGTCCACGACATCCTGCATCTTCATGGTGTTCCAGGCGATCACCACGTTGGTCAGCAAGGTGTGCGACGTCGAGATGGCGCGAAGTTCATCGGCGCGGCGGCCACGCGAGACGCCCACACGGCCGTGGTACACAGCCCGCTGCAACAGATGCACAGACTCGCCTCGGTTCAGCAGGGCGTGCATCTCGCGTCGGAATTCAGGGATGGTGAAGTAGTCGCACAGAAAAATGGTGCGCAGGAGCTTCCCCAGTTCGTCAGCGGCCGCGTGCACAGGGTCCCCCCGGGCGGCGCTGCCCAGGCGGGCGATGGCTTCCGCGGCCGTGAGGCGGCCTTGGCGGATGGAGGCGATCAGGCGCAGCAGCTCCATCCAGCCGTCACGGATCTTTCGCAGCGAGACCTTGCCCACGACCAGTCGCTCCAGCGACTCGGGCGGCGCAGCGCCCCTGGCCATGAACATCTTGCGCTCTGACAGCTGGCGCAAGCGAACACAAAGGTCGAAGCCCAGCAGCTTGGCGATCGCCATGGCCGCGTTGGTGTAGCCATGGGTGTCGACGGCCAGCAGGGACAGGCGGATCTGATCCTCGCGCCGCGTGCAGTTGTGCGCTTCAACGCCGTGCACCGCGGGCGCTGCCTGCCGGTCGTTGATGACAATGGGCTGGTCGTGAAACAGCGCCCAGGTGTCGAGCATGTGCACATAGATGCCCACCCCATGCTGTTTGCGGCGGTACTCCATGCGCGCCGAGTGCAGGTGCCGCGAGGTATCGAGCGACATCGAATCGGAGGATGCCTTGTCGCCCTGGCCCCAGAGCATCGCAATCGGCATGCTCTGCTGGAAATCGATGATGCGCGTGTTGGCCTCCCTCAGGCGCCCGGCGGCCTCCAGCGCGCGCATGGCCATTGAGATTTGTGAGACTTGCAGGCCGGGGATCATGGCGCACACCCCCTTGGCGTTGTTCTCCGTCCCATGCGCGTACAGGGCGCCGTACACCGCCTTCAGCTCACCAATGTCCTTGGCCATCCGGCCCAGCAGCGCCTGGCTGAACCGGGTTTTGGCATCCACCTCAACCAGCATGTCGGCGAACTGGGCGCTGCCGATCATATTGAACATGCTCTCGCGGGTTTTCGTGACCTGGGGTTCGACTTCAAGCGCCTGGACGGGTGCGATGCTGATGTGTCCTTGGTTGTCGATGGTGAGCGCGCCTTCCTCGACCGCTTTGGCGAGTTGGGCCAACCCGGCGTCAACGCGCTCCAACACGCGACCCAGGAACTTGTCGGGATCGTCGGTGAGGCTCAGGGCCCGGATGAGCGACCTGTTCTTGTCCGCCCATTCCTGCTCAGACATCAGTTGATCGGCGCGGCTGCGGTGGCGGCTGCTGTGCGCCAGCCAAAGTTTGCCGCCCTTGATCCCCTTGCGCAGCGCTGTCGCGGCACTGACCTTCAGTGCAGCAAGGGCGAGCTTTCGGTCTGGGCCCTGCAACAACAGATGCCAGCCGGGATCGGCATAAGACACGTCCAGTCCCTCCGGCAGGCTGGTTGCCCCCCGTTTGGCAAGATCGCGCAGCAACTTGAGCTGCCGCAACGCCTTATCCGAGGCCTCGCCTCTGATCTCCAGGATGCCCAGTGAGTTGAGCAGCGCTGCGACGCGTGGTGCTTCTTCCTTCACCAGTGCTTCGCGGACCAGTTGGGCGCGTGTGCCTGAGAAGTCGGGCTCATCTTGCGGCACCAGCTCGCGCATCGCGGCGACGATTTGCGCTGCGGTCAGCTTCTTGTCGTAAAGGACCGCCTTGAGCTTCACCCGCTCGGCGCGCAAATCGACGGAGTTGTCCGCTTGCTTCTGGAGCACCTTGCCGGAGGCCTTGCGGTAGAGATCGGTGAGGCGGCGCGCGCCCATCTCCGCGGCCAGGTCGGTCTGTTCGAGCAACGTCACGTGCAGGAAGGACACCATCTCCAGCTCGCCCTGATCAGGGGACAGGTTCTTTGTTGCTGACGGAGGTCGATTGACCACCTCCTGGCTGTAGGCCTTCAACCGGTTCAGTGCAATGGCCGACAAATTCCACTCGTGCACGTGCAAGCCCTTCAGGCACTCGATTTTCTTGGTGACTTCGCCCAGGGTGAGCTGGCCATGCTTGCCCGGTGGCGTGCGCAGCCATTCCAGCACGGTGTGCCCGCCAGGCCCAGAGCGTTTTGAGAATGCGTGCAAGAGCGCCCTGTGCATGTGCTCGCGCGGCACGCCTGCGCGAATCGTTTCCAGCGCCGCATTCTCCTGATCGGAAAATGCCGCTCGGGCCATGTCCCTGAGGGCCCGGTCGCCAGGCAGCACGACGCGGCGGTCGAAAAGCCAGTGCTCCGCCTGACTCACCAAATCGTTCACCGAGACCGCAGTGATGGCAAGCGCGCGCAGCGCATCAGCAAGGAGCGATTTGGTGGTGTCGTCCAAGGCCGCGAAGCCAGCGCGATGACGTGCCCACTGCTGATGCTCGAAGCGGGTGTCCCTGTTCTTGTACAGCGACGTGACGGATGCGATATCCGTCACTCCAATGCCCAGTGCTGATGTCAGGTGGCGCAACAGCACGGGTGGCAGACCCGAGAGGGCATCTGGGTGTCGTCCTGTGGCGCGCAGCATCACCAGTTGAACGGCTGCGCCGAGTCGGGCTGTACCCCGGAAGCGCGGTGGGCGAAGCTCGTGAATGTCTTCAGCGCTCAGGCCAAAGCATTCTTCGACTTCGCGTCTTGAAAGAGACTTGGGTAGGGTGTCGGATCCGACAAAACGCAGATAGAAGCTTGGCAAGCTGGTTCCCCCTGGCCTGCGCAGTTTCAAGCCTGGCGGCAGTCTACGGAATTGTTCTCGCAGGTTCCAGTAGGTTCGAACGGATGCGGGTTAACCCTCGGCTGCTAAACCGGCTTTCTGCACCGGAAATGAGGTCACCCCGGCACCGTGTCATGCCTGCGGTTCAGGCTCACCCTGGGCGGCACCCTCGCGGCCCGCCATGCGCGCACCCACGTGCTGTTCACCCCGTGACGCTGCCAGCTCCACCTGGCGCTGGCGCTCGGCGAGCTGGGCCTTTTCCTGCGGGCTGCGCTGGTCGTGGCAGTGGGCGCAGCTCACACCCTTCACGTAGTGGGGCGAGGCCTTGTCCGCCGGGCTCAGTGGCCAGCGGCAGGAGCGGCACAGCTCGTGCGGGCCGGGCACCAGGCCGTGACCCACACTCACGCGCTCGTCGAACACGAAGCACTCGCCCTGCCAGGTGCTCTGGGCCGGCGGGATTTCCTCCAGGTATTTCAGGATGCCACCGTCGAGGTGGTAGACCTCGTCGAAGCCACGCATCTTCATGAGCGCGGTGGACTTCTCGCAGCGGATGCCGCCGGTGCAGAACATCGCCACCTTGGGCTTCCTGCCGCCCTCGCCCCGCAGCGCGGGCTGGGCATCGAGCCAGGCCGGCAATTCGGTGAAGGTCCGGATGTTCGGGTTGACCGCGCCCTGGAAGCTGCCGATGGCCACCTCATAGTCGTTGCGGGTGTCGATCAGCAGCACGTCCGGGTCCGCCAGCAAGGCGTTCCAGTCCTGCGGCTTCACGTACTGGCCCACGGTCCTGTTCGGGTCGAGTCCTGGCACGCGCAGCGTGACGATCTCCTTCTTCAGGCGCACCTTCATGCGGTGGAACGGCGGGTGGTCGCTCCACGAGGCCTTGTGCGGCAGGTCCGCCAGGCGCGGGTCGGCGCGCAGCTGGGCCAGTACCGCGTGCACGCCCGCCTCGGGCCCGGCGATGGTGCCGTTGATGCCTTCACGCGCCAGCAGCAGCGTGCCCTTGACGCCGTGCGCCTCGCAGCAGGCCAGCAGGGGTTCGCGCAGCGCGGCAAAGTCGGGCAAATCCACAAACCGGTACAGCGCGGCGGTGAGAAAACGGGGGGCGGAAGGCTCGGAACGCATGGCGCCCATTATCCCCGCCCCCCTGCCCCGCCCGCTCAGAGCGGTTCGATGCGCGACAGGTCGGGCTGCTCCAGCCACTGCGCGAATTCGTCGGCCAGCTGCCGGGCGGCGCTGGCGGCCGTGCCCCAGGCCTTCATGCGCGCGGGCAGGTCCTGGCCGTAGCGGGTGAAGTCGCTGCGGTCGGGCAGCCTGCCGTCGGGCAGCGTCCGCACCCAGTCCGGGTCGGGCGCGAGCACCAGCATGCCGTCCAGCGCCGTGCTGCTGCGGTGCCGGCCTTTCCAGGCCTTGTCGAGCCAGCCGGGCACCACGGCCTGCTGAAAGTGCGGGTAGAGCACGATGGGCGACGCCGCGGGCGGTTTGTAGTGCAGGTGCAGGTGGTAGTCGGTGAGGCCGCCGTCCCAGTAGGTGCCGGGTGGCGCGCCGGCAATGCCCTTCACCGGCCTCAGCACGAAGGGAATCGAACAACTCGCCTGCAGCGCGTCCATGAAGTTGTCTTCGAACATGGGCACCTGGCGGGTGCGGAAGTCGAGCGTGGAAAACGGCAGCGCGCTCACGCCGCCCGAGCCCGGCGGCACCGACGAGAACACCACGCGCTCCAGCCAGGCCCCGAGCGCCTTGCGGTGCAGGGCGTTGGCCGCGAACGCACCCAGATAGCCCACCGGCGTGCGCAGAAAACCCTCGCGCCGCAGCAGCAGGCGCCCGCGCGAGGTCACGATGTGCAGCCGGTACCGCGGATGCCGCAGCACCTCCCCGATGCGCCCGCCGTAGAACAGCCGCAGCCTGTGGGCAAAGCCGTCGCTGATCTGCTGGGCCGTGAGCCGTCGCTGACCCGGCGGCAGCTCGTAGTGCTGGGCGATGTAGTCGCGCTCGAGCCGCTCGAAGGCGGCCATGGGGTCATCCAGGCAGGCGGTGGCCATGCGCCAGGCGCCAATGGAGGCCCCCACCAGGTGCACCGGCTGCGTGCTCTGCGGCAACCATTCACCGAACAGGAAGCGGTCGAGCGGCCCGAGGATCAGCCCCTTGGGGCCGCCCGCGGCGGCCGGGACCACTCCCACGTCCTGCGGGCGCAGGCCGTGTTGAGCGATGTGCTGACGGGCCCGGGGACCGGCGTAGAGGCGAAGCGCTTGCATGGGACTGCGATTGTCGCGCAGCCCGGCGCTTCAGCCGATCAGTTGGGCTCCGATGCCTCGGTGACTTCGGTGTGGCGCGAGATCGAGGGGATCTCCTCGGCCACCACGGTGTCGGGATCGATGCCGAGCACCAGACCCACCGGGTCGGGGTAGGTGTTGATCAGCAGTTCCGAGCGCATCGACTGCTCCTCGGCGCGCGCGCGCCAGGAACCGATGTGGATCACGCCGGCAATCGGTTCGTACACATCGTTGTCGAACGGTGCGGTCTGGTGTTCGATCGCGTTGATCATGCGTTTGGGGAAGTGCCACTCGCGCGCCAGGGCGGCGCCCACTTCGGCATAGCTGTAGCCGAACAGGCCACGCTCGGCCTTGGCGCGCTTGAGGTCGAGCATGGGCACGCTGCGGTCCAGGTCGATCATGGCCTCGGGCATGCCCACATGCATCACCAGCTCGCCGATGCCGTGGATCAGCCCGGCCGTGAACGCGGTGTTCTCGTCCATCTTGATCGGCAGCGCAATGTAGCGCGAGAGGTTGGCGGTGTTGAGGCTGTAGCGCCAGAACTGGTTGAGGTTGACACCGCCCACGGTGTGGAAGCCTTCGCCCAGCGAAGCCGCGATCACCAGGGCGCGCACCTTGATGAGGCCGAGCACGTTGATCGCGTCGCGCGCCGTGCACACCGAGCGGTGCAAGCCGAAAAAGGCCGAGTTCGCGGTCTTGAGCAGCTTGGCGGTGAGCACCGGGTCGTCTTCGATGAGCGAGGCGGCCAGCATGGCATCGACGTCCTCCTGATCAAAGGTCTCGATCAGCTTGCGCACCACCTTGGGGGCCGACGGGAGCGCATTCGGTTGCTTGAGTAGCCGTTCGAGTTGCATGTCGGTCTGCCTTCAGGTTGTGCGTTTGCGGCGCGGGGTGTATGCCTATGTCATCGTCCCCGGGGCGATGCACTTGAGCACTATCAGTCGATGAAGGCGCCCAGTGCCTGGCTGAACGACCACTCCGTGGGGTCCTTGCCGAGCACGCTGTCCAGGTCCAGGCCGAGCGTGAGGCCCACCATGTCGGGAAAGGTGGCCGCGAGGCCACTGTCGTCGAGCTGGATTTCCTCGGCCCGCGCGCGCCACGAAGCCAGGTGCAGCACGCCACCCAGCGGGTCGTAGGCATCGCCGTCGAAGGGGGATATCTGGTTCTTCAGCGCCGAGACGATGGTTTGCGGGAACTGCCACTTCTCGGCCATGCCGGCGCCGACCTCGGCATAGGTGTAGCCCAGGGCCGAGCGCTCCACCTCGGCACGGCGCAGGTCCAGCGGGGGGGTGCCCATGTCGATCGGGCCGATCAGGTCGGGCATGGCGATGTGCATGATCAGGTCGCCGATGGCGTGTACCAGGCCGGCGGTGAAGGCGTTGCCCTCGTTCTGCCGCAGCACGCCGGCCAGCGAGCGCGAAATGTCGGCCACGCGCAGGCTGTAGCGCCAGAACTGCACCATCTCCACGCCGGGCACGTTCTTGAAGCTCGAGCCCAGGGCCGCTGCCATCACCAGCGAGCGCACATGCGTCATGCCCAGCAGCGCCACCGCCTCCTCGGCATTGCCGATCTGGCGGCTGACGCGGAAGAAGGCCGAATTCGACAGCCGCAGCACGCGCGTGGTGAGCGCGGGGTCGTGCGCCACCAGGTCGGCCACCTTCTTGGGGCTGGGGTCGTCCTTGTTCATCTCCGCCAGCAGGTCGGAGACGGTGCGCGACATCGCGGGCAGGGCCCGGGGGTAGTTCAGGAGGGCTTCGAGTTGCATGGGGCTGAAGTCCGATGGCGTTGGAGAATGGGGTTCTCCTTACGTATCGGCGCCACGGCCCCCGACTTGAGCCCTGCCGGCCCCCTGTCAGGGGGTGTTTTTCAGCCGGGCAAAGGCCGAGGCCATGGCCGAAGGCACCGGCGCCGCCGCCGGCCCCTGCCCGCCCGGGCGTCCGGGGCGCTGCCCGGGCCCGCGCGCGGGTTCGAACCGGTTGTCTCGCGCCCCGCCCGCCGGGCCTGCCGCGCCGCGTCCGGGCGCCTCGCCCAGCTTCATCGACAGGCCGATGCGCTTGCGCGCCACGTCCACTTCCATCACCTTGACCTTGACGATGTCGCCGGTCTTGACGATCTCGCGCGCGTCGTTCACGAACTTGTGCGCCAGCTGGCTCACATGCACCAACCCGTCCTGGTGCACGCCCAGGTCGATGAAGGCGCCGAACTGGGCCACGTTGCTCACCGTGCCTTCGAGGATCATGCCCTCGCGCAGGTCGCTGATGTCGTCCACGCCCTCGTTGAAGCGCGCCACCTGGAAATCGGGGCGCGGGTCGCGGCCGGGTTTTTCCAGCTCGCCCAGGATGTCCTTGACCGTGATCACACCGAAGCGCTCGTTGGCGAACAACTCGGGCCGCAGGGTCTTGAGCATGTCGGCGCGGCCCATGAGCTCGGACACCGGCTTGCCGGTCGTCTTCATGATCTGCTCGACCACCGGGTAGGTCTCGGGGTGCACGCCGGTCATGTCCAGCGGGTTGTCGCCGCCTTGGATGCGCAGGAAGCCCGCGCTCTGCTCGAAGGTCTTGGCGCCCAGGCCGGCCACGTCCATGAGTTGCTGGCGGTTCTTGAACGCGCCGTGCGCCTCGCGCCAGCGCACCACGGCCTTGGCCACGCTGCCCGAAAGGCCCGACACGCGCGACAACAAGGGCACGCTGGCGGTGTTGAGGTCCACGCCCACGCCGTTCACGCAGTCCTCCACCACCGCGTCCAGCGTGCGGGCGAGGTCGCTCTGGTTCACGTCGTGCTGGTACTGGCCCACGCCGATGCTCTTGGGGTCGATCTTCACCAGCTCGGCCAGCGGGTCCTGCAGGCGGCGCGCGATGCTGGCCGCGCCGCGCAGGCTCACGTCCACGTCGGGCATTTCCTGGGAAGCGAATTCGCTGGCGGAGTACACCGAAGCACCGGCCTCGCTCACCACCACCTTCTGGATCTCGGGCCGGGCCAGCTGCTTCATCAGGTCGGCGGCCAGCTTGTCGGTCTCGCGGCTGGCGGTGCCGTTGCCGATCGCGATCAGGTTCACGCCGTGTTTTTCACCCAGCAGGCGCAGCGTGTGCAGCGCGCCGTCCCAGTCGCGGCGGGGCTCGTGCGGGTACACCGTGGCGGTGTCGACCAGCTTGCCGGTGGCATCGACCACCGCCACCTTCACGCCGGTGCGGATGCCCGGGTCCAGGCCCATCACCACCTTGGGGCCGGCCGGCGCGGCCAGCAGCAGGTCGCGCAGGTTGTCGGCGAACACCTTGATCGCCACCGCCTCGGCGCTTTCGCGCAGGCGGGCGAACAGGTCGCGCTCGCTGGAGAGCGAGAGCTTCACGCGCCAGGTCCAGGCCACGCACTTGCGCAGCAGGTCGTCGGCCGCGCGGCCCTTGTGGCTCCAGCCCAGGTGCAGGGCGATGCGGCCTTCGGCGAGCGAGACCACGGGCGCCGGCTTGCCGGTGGTGACGGGCGCCACCTCGGGCTCGGGTAGCACCAGCTTCGCATCCAGGATCTCCAGCGAGCGGCCGCGGAACACGGCCAGCGCGCGGTGCGAAGGCACGCGCGAGATCGGCTCGTCGTAGTCGAAGTAGTCGCGGAACTTGGCCACCTCGGGCGCGTTCTCGTCCTTGCCCGCCACCAGCGTGCTCTTGAGCAGGCCTTCGCTCCAGAGCCATTCGCGCAGGTTCTGCAGCAGCGCGGCGTCTTCGGCCCAGCGCTCGGAGAGGATGTCTCGCACGCCGTCGAGCACGGCCGGCACGGTGGAGAAATCGGCGCCGGGCTTGCCGTCGTCCAGCACCTCGGGCGGCTTGGTGAACGCGGCGGCTTCGGTGGCCGGGTCCAGCGTGGGGTCGGCGAACAGTTTGTCGGCCAGCGGCTCGATGCCGAACTCGCGCGCGATCTGGCCCTTGGTGCGGCGCTTCTGCTTGAACGGCAGGTAGAGGTCTTCCAGCTCCTGCTTGGTCGGCGCGGCGGCAATCGCGGCGCGCAGCGCGTCGGTGAGCTTGCCCTGCTCGTCGATGCTCTTGAGCACGGTCGCGCGGCGGTCTTCGAGCTCGCGCAGGTAGTCCAGGCGGTAGGCGAGTTCGCGCAGCTGAATGTCGTCCAGCCCGCCGGTGGCTTCCTTGCGGTAGCGCGCGATGAAGGGCACCGTGGCCCCGCCGTCCAGCAGCTCCACCGCCGCGCGCACCTGGTGCTCCCCTACCCTGATTTCTGTGGCGATCTGCCGGATGATCTGCTGCATGCGCACCGATGTTGAAGACACGAAGCGCGGAAGTTTGCCACAGCCGATCGGGCTACCATGCCCGTCACCCCGGGGCGTTTGTGGTAGGCACGGCCCCCGGTTTCCCCCATGCAAAACGACCTCTTCGGCGACCCGCCCCCACCCCCCGCTCCGCCCTCGCCGCCGCCCGGCCCGGCGCCGCGCAAAAGCCTGGCCCGCGTGAACGCCGCGCCGCGCGACGAGGCCCTGTTCGCGCTGGCCGCGGCCCTGCCGCTGCGCCTGCGCCTGGGCACCTCGTCCTGGACCTATCCCGGCTGGGCCGGCCTGGTGTGGGACGCGGCCTACCCCGACGCCCTGCTCTCGAAGGAAGGCCTGACGGCCTACGGCCAGCACCCCCTGATGCGCACCGTGAGCGTGGACCGCAGCTTCTACCGCCCGCTCACGCAGGACCAGTACGCGCGCTACGCCGCCCAGGTGCCGGACGACTTCCGCTTCGTGGTGAAAGCGCCCAGCCACGTGACCGATGCGCTGGTGCGCGGCGAGGACGGCCGCGGCCTGCAGCCCAACCCGGCGTTTCTGGACCCGGCGCTGGCCACGCAGGACTTCGTGGCGCCCGCACTCGCGGGCCTGGGCCACAAGGTCGGCGCGCTGGTGTTCCAGCTCAGCCCCATGCCGCGCCACCTGCTGCACAACCTGCCGCTGGTGCTGCAGCGCTTGCGTAAATTGCTGCTGGCCCAGCCGGCACTCGCCCCGACAGCGCCCGACGGCGTGCTGGCCCTCGAGGTGCGCGACCCGGAATGGCTGGACCCGGTCTTCATGCCCGAACTCGCCGCCGTGCTGCGCGAGTGCGGCGCGACCTGGTGCCTGTGCCTGCACGCGAAGATGCCGCGGCTGGCGGACCAGTTGCCGCTGCTGCGTTTGCTCTGGCCCGGCCCCATGGTCTGCCGCTGGAACCTGAACCCCCTCCACGGCGCCTACGGCTACGAAGACGCGCAACGCGAGTACAGCCCCTACGACCGCATCCACGACGTGGACGACGAAACCCGCGCGCTGCTGGTGCGCACCGTTGCCGGCGTGACCGGTGCCGGGCAGAACGCATTCGTGACGATCAGCAACAAGGCTGAGGGGTGTGCGCCGCTGTCGGTGCGGGCGCTGGCTGAGGGGTTGGCATTGCGGTAGCCGCGCCGCAGTGCGGCTTCATGTCGCAAGTGTCTGAGTGGCTGCTATTGGGAAGGTCCAACGGCGACTTCGGGCCCGAAGCGGAAGTTCGGTTTCACCCATAGCAGTCAATCCGCGTGGGAAAGCCTCGCCGTAGTCGGCGCTTCGTATAGCCAAACGCTCAGTGCTATGCCCAGCGCCCCCAAGCCGGTGAGAACTTCAGGATCGACACACAGCGCAAGCGAACCGCTTTCTGCTCTGCAATCAAGATAAGGCACGTATCCAACTTGGCGCAGACGGGCTATGTGTTCAATCTTTGTGCTTAGCAAGGTTACCCATCGGCCGAGCTGATCTTCAACAGTTTCGATGGACTGGCAGTCAGGAAGGCTCAGCCTCCACAAGCCCACAGTGGCTGGCCGCTCAATGTCGCCAACAGGCACAACATCACCGACCTTGTAGCTTTGCGTAGGCTGAAGCTCGAGCGTTTGCGTGACAAAGTCCGGGTCAACGGTGTCTCGACAAAAGATCAGCTCAGTGCGGTTGTCATTTGTGTCTGGGGCATGCATTTCAAAGGTCCGCTTCTGGCCGGTAGTTGCAGCTCACCACTCGCCAATCCACACGACCACGCCCAAAGCGTCCAGTAGCAAAGCGAGGCCGAAAGCGAAAACGGCAATTCCAGTCACAACTGCATCCCATCCTTTGATGTAGTGGAACACCTCGCCGAAGTTATCCGACGTGACCGGGACGGTCCGCCGCAGAATCCAGACTACTCCAATAGCCATTGCAACGACAGCGCTAAAAAGCTTGAAGAGTGCGAAGGTTGTCATGCCGCTCCCGTCGATGTCCGCTTGTGGCCGAAAGCACCATGCTAGCTCAGGCTGAACAGGGCCCGAAGCGGACGCCCGGCCGCTTGAAACCATACTGCCTCTGAATCACACCTGCTTCTGTCCACGATACGCAGACCACTTCAAGAAGCCCGCGGTAACCCAGATGGCCCCGAGGCTCATGTAAAGAATCGCAAGCCCCCGGTGCCCCATAGCGTCAAAGGCTATTGTTTTAACCCAGCTCCAGCGACCGCTGAAAGGTGCTTGCGACGGGTCAAACCATTCTTGAAGACTGAGTACGACAAAGCACGCGCCAATCCCCCACCAGGCGACGGCAAGCTCCTTGTGCGAGAACGGCTTCTTCCAATGCGGATGGTCGGGTTCACCACGGTTGAGTTTCATGCTGTAGATGTCTTGATTCAATGTCCGCTTCTGGCCGATCTGCGACATCGTAGTCGAAGCAAGATCAAGCCCAAGAACCGTTGAGACAGCCTCTGTCAATCCCAACCCGTCCAGCCGCCGACACGCTCAGTGCCGCACCCGCAGAGAACTGCTCACCCCCGCCAGCAGCGCACATCCCGCCGCCAGGTGCAGCGCGATCATTTCGCCCCGCCCGTCGTGCTGGTTCCACACCGCGTAGATCGCCGCCAGCAGCACCGCGCCCAGCGTCTGGCCTGTGAGCCGCGCCGTGCCCAGCATGCCGCTGGCCGCGCCGCTGCGGTGCAGGGGTGCCGAGGTCACGATGGTGTGGTTGTTGGGTGACTGGAACAGCGCGAAGCCCGCGCCGCACAAGGCCAGGCGCCACGCCATGTCCAGGTTGGAGGGTGCCGCGGGCAACCAGCCCAGCGAGAGCAGGCCGGTGGCGAACACCGCCATGCCGATGCCGCCCAGCCAGCCCGCGGGGTAGCGGCCGATCAGGCGCCCGGCGATCGGTGCCACGACCACCGTGGCCAGTGGCCAGGCCGTCAGCAGCAGGCCCGCTTCCATGTGGGTGCGGCCCTGCACCTCCAGCAGCAGGAAGGGCATGGAGAGGAAGGCCAGCATCTGCGCGCAGAACGCGCCCAGCGACGAGCCCATGGACAGCGCGAACACCGGAATGCGCAGCAGGTCCAGCGGAAACAGCGGCGCGGCCAGGTGCCACTGGCGGCGCAGGTAGACCGCGCCCACCGCCACGCCCGCCGCCAGCAACACCCAGCCCAGCGGCGACGCGCCGCGCGCCGCGTCGCCGCGCACGCCGAGCTGTTCGGCGCCGATGAAGACCAGGGTGAACATGAGCACGTTGAGCAGCACGTCCAGCAACGAGAACTGCGGTGCCGCTTCGGTGCGCGGCGGGTTGGTGGGCAGCGCGCGGCGGCCCATCCAGAGCGTGAGCAGGCCCAGCGGCAGGTTCAGCGCGAACAGCCAGGGCCAGGACGCCACCGACAGGATGGCCGCTGCCACGGCCGGCCCGGCCATGGTCGAGGTGGCCACCACCACCGAGTTGATCGCCATGCCACGCCCGAGCCGCGCGCTGGGGTAGATCAGGCGCACCAGCGCGGTGTTCACGCTCATGATGCCGGCCGCGCCCAGGCCCTGCAGCGCGCGCGCCGCCGCGAGCGCGGGCAAGGACGTGGCCAGCATGGCCGCCACCGACGAGAGCACGAACAGCAGCATGCCCACGAGGTAGACGCGCCGGTAGCCCAGGCGGTCACCGAGCGCGGCCAGCGGCAGCAGCATCACCAGCGAAGCGAGCTGGTAGGCGTTGACGACCCAGATCGCCTGCGAGGCGCTGGCGTCGAGTTCGCGCGCGATGCCCGGCAGCGCGAGGTTGACGATGCTGCCGTCCATCACCGCCATGGCGATGCCCAGCACGATCACCAGCACGGCCTTGCCGCGCTGGGGCGAAGGCAGGCCGTCCTGCGCCGTCACCCGCGCGCCCCGGCGGCCAGATGGCGCTGCGCGTCGCCCGAGAGCGTGATCCAGGTCAGCGCCACGCCCACCAGCGCCCCAGCGGCCATGCCGACCACCATGGGCAGCGGCTTGCCGGTGGCGAACAGGCTCACGATGCCCATGGCGGCCGCGCCGCCCAGCATCTGCAGCGTGCCCATGAGCGCCGAGGCGGTGCCGGCGATGGCGCCGTGCTTCTCCAGCGCGAGCACCGAGGCGGTGGGAATCACCAGGCCCATGAAGCCGCTGGCCACGAAGTACAGCGCGATCAGCACCGCCAGGCGGTCACCGCCCGCGAGGTAGTAGGCCAGCAGCAGCGTCATGGTCAGGCCCGAGGCGCTGGCCGCGAACTTGACCAGGCGCACCAGGCCGAAGCGCCGGCCCAGCAGGCCGGTGAACTGCGAGGCGCCGATGAAGGCGATGGCATTGAAGGAAAACGCCAGGCTGTACTGCGTGGGCGTGAGGCCGTAGTGGTTGATCAGCACGAAGGGCGAGCCGGCCAGGTAGACAAAGAAGCCGGCCAGGGCCGTGCTGCCGATACCCACCAGGCCCAGGTAGTGCCCGTCGCGCAGCAGCAGGCCGTAGGCGCGCAGCGCGCTGCCCAGGCTGCTTTCCACGCGGTCGGCCTCGGAACGCGTTTCCTGCAGGGCGCCGTACACCAGCGCCAGCCCGGCCACCGAGGCCAGGGCCACGGCCCAGAACACGCCGCGCCAGCCAGTCAACGCGATCACGCCGCTGCCGGCCAGCGGCGCCAGGATGGGCGAGACGCTGAACACCAGCATCAGCAGCGACATCAGGCGCGCGGCCTCGGTCCCGGTGTGCAGGTCGCGCACCACGGCGCGCGGGATCGCCATGCCGGCGGCCGCGCCCAGGCCCTGCAGGAAGCGCAGCGCCACCAGGGTCTGGATGTCGGTGGCCAGCGCGCAGCCGATGCTGGCCAGCGTGAACAGGCCCAGGCCGAAGTAGAGCGGCGGCTTGCGGCCCACCATGTCGGACACCGGCCCGTACAGCAGCTGGCCGACGCCGAGCGACAGGAAGAACGCGGTCAGGCTGAACTGCACGGCACCGACCTCGGCACCCAGGCTGCTGCCGATGGCGGGCAGCGCGGGCAGGTACATGTCGATAGCGAACGGGCCGATGGCGGAGAGCAGGCCCAGGACGAGGGCCATCCTGAGGTAACGGGTCAAGAACATGGGCCTATTGTCGCCACGGGGCGATGGCATTGCCGGGGCGCGGTTGCACGGTTCTGGTGTAGACGGTCCGCGTGTGCGTCACAATTTCGCCAACCCGAGCCCCGTTCATTTCACTGGAGAAACCCCATGGCCGTTGAAGGCAGCGCAGGCGACCTGCTCAAAGTCGTCACCCTGCTGGGCGCAGCGGTCGTCGCCGTGCCCCTGTTCAAGCGCCTCGGCCTGGGATCGGTGCTGGGCTACCTCGCCGCCGGCCTGGCCATCGGGCCGTTCGGCATGGGCCTCATCAGCGACCCGGCCACCATCCTGCACACGGCCGAACTCGGCGTGGTGATGTACCTCTTCGTCATCGGCCTGGAGATGCAGCCTTCGCACCTGTGGAGCCTGCGCCGCGCGATCTTCGGCCTGGGCAGCCTGCAGGTGGTGGTGTGCGGCCTGCTGCTCACCGGCGTGGGCCTGGCCTTCGGTTTTCCGCTGGGTGTGTCGTTCGTGAGCGCCATGGGTTTCGTGCTCACGTCCACCGCGGTGGTGATGCAGCTGCTGGGCGAGCGCGGCGACATGGCGCAACCGCGCGGGCAGAAGATCGTGGCCATCCTGCTGTTCGAAGACCTGCTGATCGTGCCGCTGCTGGCGGTGGTGACCTTCATGGCGCCGCCCGATCTGGCCGGGCCGGTGGCGGCGGCCACCTCGTCGCGCTGGAGCACCATCGGCATGGCCCTGGGCTCGCTGGTGGCGCTGGTGGCCGCCGGCGTGTGGCTGCTCAACCCGCTGTTCCGCGTGCTGGCCAGAGCGAAGGCGCGCGAGGTCATGACCGCCGCCGCGCTGCTGGTGGTGCTGGGCGCGGCCCTGCTGATGCAGGTGGGCGGCCTGTCCATGGCCATGGGCGCCTTCCTGGCCGGCGTGCTGCTGTCGGAATCCACCTTCCGCCACCAGCTGGAGGCCGACATCGAGCCTTTCCGCGGCCTGCTGCTGGGCCTGTTCTTCTTGAGCGTGGGCATGTCGCTGGACCTGGCCGCGGTGGCGAGCAACTGGCCCATCATCGTGGCCGGCGTGCTCGCCATGATGGTGGTCAAGGCGCTGTGCATCTACGGCGTGGCGCGCTTCGCGAAGAGTTCACACGCCGACGCGCTGGACCGCGCGGTGCTCATGGCCCAGGGCGGCGAGTTCGCCTTCGTGCTGTTCGCGGCGGCCCTGGGCGCGAAAGTGATCGATCCGGTGGTCAACGCCAACATGACCGCCATCGTGGTGCTCTCCATGGCGCTCACGCCGCTGGTGGTGCTGGTGCACCGGCGCCTGGCCACGAAGCCGGGCGTGTCGATGGAGGGCATCGAGGCCGTCAACGGCCAGGCCGCCAGCGTGCTGGTGATCGGCTTCGGCCGCTTCGGGCAGATCGCCAGCCAGGGCGTGATCGCGCGCGGCGCCAGCATCACCATCATCGACAACAACGTGCAGATGATCCGCGACGCCGAGGCCTATGGCTTCAAGGTCTACTACGGCGACGGCTGCCGCGCCGACGTGCTGCACGCGGCCGGCGCGCACACGGCGCAGGCCATCCTGGTCTGCGTCGACAACAAGGACGCCGCCACGCGCGTCGCCGAGCTGGCGAAGACCGAGTTTCCGCAGGCCGAGCTGCTGGTGCGGGCCTTCGACCGCGAGCATGTGCTGGCGCTGCGCAAGGCCGACGTGAGCTACCTCGTGCGCGAGACCTTCGAGTCCGCCATGGCCATGGGCCGGCAGGCGGTGCTGACGCTGGGCGCGGAAGAGGAAGAGGCCACGGCGATCATGGAGCACCTGCGCCAGCGCGATGCCGAGCGCATGGACATGGAGGCCGCCGGTGGCCTCTTCGCGGGACGATCGCTGGTGCTGGGCAGGACGCTGGCGCGCAAGGAGCCCCAGGACGGGCCAGCGCCGGCAGCGTCCTGAGCGCGGTGTGATCAGCGCGACGGCGGCGGGTCGAACAGGTCGCGCTCGAGCGCGCCCTCGATCGCCAGCATGCGCATCTTGGTGATCGCGCCACCCCCGGCCGAAAAGCCGCCCGGCCGGTTGCCTGCCGCCAGCACGCGGTGGCAGGGCACGATGGGTGCGAACGGGTTGTGGCCCAGGGCCTGCCCCACCGCGCGCGCCAGGCCAGCGTCGCCCAGCGCTTGCGCGATCTCGCCGTAGCTGCGCGTCTGGCCGGGCGGTATCGCGCGGGCGATGGCGTAGACCTCGCGCTGGAAGGGCGAAACGCGCGCCATGTCCAGCGCCACCTCGCGCAGGTCGCGCGCTTCGCCGTTCAACAGCGCCTGCACGCCCTCGATGGCGGCCTGCACCGCAGCCGGCGGCTGCGCCACCTCGGGCAGCGGCGGCAGGCCTTTCAGCAGCCGCGCGCGGGTGCGGGCCGCATCGGCCTCGGGCAACTGCACCGCCAACACCCCCGCGGCGCCCCAGGCGATGCCGCAGACACCAATGGCGGTGTCGAACAGCGCGTGGCCGCCCTCGCCCATGGCCGCCCCGGTCTCACACGGCGCGCAGCGCCGCGCGCAAGGCCACACCGATTTCCGGCCGCTCGTGGAACGGGTCGGCCGGGTTGGTGATTTTCACGATGCCCTCCATGCGCGCGCGCACATTGCCCAGCGCGCGCGGGTGGCTGAAGATGTAGAAGCGGTCGGCGCTGATGGCGTCGAACACCAGTTGCGCCACCTCGGCCGCCGTCACCTTGCCCGAGCTCACCGCCTTGTCGCTCTGGGCCTGGCCGATCAGCTGGCTTTGCGTGGCCTTCTCGTCGGCCAGTTCAGCGGGCTTGTTGCGGTGGCTCTGGCTGATGCCGGTGGGCACGAAGTACGGGCAGAGCACGCTGGCACTCAGCTGGTCGCTCACCAGCTTCAGGTCCTGGTAGAGCGTTTCGGTGAGGCTCACCACCGCGTGCTTGCTCACGTTGTAGATGCCCATGTTGGGCGGCGTGAGCAGGCCGGCCATGCTGGCGGTGTTCACGATGTGGCCGCGCCAGGCCGGGTCTTTTTTGGCGGCGGCCAGCATCATGGGCGTGAACAGGCGCACGCCGTGGATCACGCCCCAGAGGTTCACGCCCAGCACCCACTCCCAGTCCTTCACCGAGTTTTCCCAGATCAGGCCGCCCGAGCCCACGCCCGCGTTGTTGAACACGAAATGCGGCGCGCCGAAGGTCTTCTCCACATCGGCGGCCAGCGCTTCCATCTGGGCCTGGTTCGACACGTCGACCTTGCGCGACAGCACCTTGACGCCGGTGGCGGTGATCTCGGCCGTGGCCTTGTCCAGCGCGTCCTGCTGCACGTCGACCAGCACGAGGTTCATGCCCAGCTTCGCGCCGATGCGCGCGCACTCGAGCCCGAAGCCCGAGCCCGCGCCGGTGAGCACGGCGGTCTTGCCCTTGAAGTCCTGAATCATCCTTGTCTCCTGTGTGTCTGTGAAAAGAAAAGCTCAGGCGGCGCGCACCATTTCGATGTGGTCGATGCCGTCCTCGATGTAGATCGGCCCGTCGGGCTCGAAGCCGTGCTGCCGGTAAAAGGCCTGCAGGCGCGCCTGCGCGCCGATGCGGATGGCCTGCACGCCCCACAGGCCGTGCAGGGCCTGCACCGCCTCACGCATGAGCACATGGCCCAGGCCGCCACCGCGCGCCGCCGGCAGCGTGACCACGCGGCCGATGCTGGCCTCGGCGAACTTCAGGCCGGCCGGCACCAGGCGGGCATAGGCGACCAGGGTCTGGTCCGCCGCTTCGCCCAGCAGGTGGAAGCACTGCGCGTCGGCGCCGTCCATGTCCTGGAACACGCAGTCCTGCTCCATCACGAACACCTCGGTGCGCAGTTGCAGCAGGGCATAGAGGGTGCGCGCATGCAGGGCATCAAATGGCAGGCAGCGCCAGGTCAGGGTCGGCGAATTCAAGCGCGCACTTCCCTCAGCACGAAACCGATGCGCGGGAAATGCACGTGCAGCAGCCCGGCCCGATCGTCGTGGCGCTCGAGCGTGTAGCGGGTGCGCGTGGCCGCGCGCAGGATGCCTTCGGTGGGCTCCTGGCCGAAGGCCTCGGCGTTGATGGTCACACGGCTGCCCAGCGCGATGCCGTGGTCGTCCTGGAAGGTGTCGTCGGTGTGGGGCGCGGGCTGGGCGGCCGCGGCGATGGCGATCGCCTCGGTGGACGTGAGCTTCGTGGACTTGCCATGGCCGATCGCGGCCATGCGGTCCATCCATTGCACGACGTGCGGCGTGGCGTCCAGGATGCCGGCCATGGCGGGGTTGACCACGCGGCTGAACCACAGCGGGTGGTAGGCCGCGAAGTCCGCCACGCAGGGCGCGTCGCCCAGCAGGAAGGGGTGCATTTCCACCATGGTCGAGAGGCGGCGCAGGTAGCTCCTGTAGGCCGACGTGGCGTCGCCCGCGCGCAGGCTGGTCATGCCGCCGCGCATGGCGCCGCGGTCGGCGGCGAAGGCCTGGGCCGCTTCGGGCGGCTGGCCGGCAAACATCGCGGCCGCGCCCTTGGGGCTGAGGTTGTAGCCCATGGCGGCCCAGAACAGTGTGCTGTCCGCCCACTGGGACAGCACGCGCGCCATGCCCTTGAGGTGCTCGGGGTACAGCGTGGGCGCGGGCTGGTGGTGTTCGAGCACGTCGCAGATGAGCGCGGTGTCGCAATAGATGTCGGCGCCGATCTGCAGGAACGGCGTGCGGCGGTAGCCGCCGGTGAGCGCCAGCACGTCGGGCTTGGGCATGATGCGCGGGATGTGCACGCTTTGCCACGCGAGCTGCTTGTGGCCCAGGATCAGGCGCACCTTCTCCGAGAACGGCGAGGTGGGGTAGTGGTGCAGGATGAGGTCGGACATGGTGTCTCCGTGTTCGGAATTCAGTGCGGCATGGCGCGTTCGAGTATGGCGTCAAAGTCCACGCCGGCGCCCAGCGAGCCGAAGCTGTGGCCCCACTGGCCGTCCAGGCGCGAATCGCAGAACGCGCCGAACACCGCCCCCGGCGCGGTCTGGGCCAGCAGCGCGGCCTGCACCGCCAGCGCCACGTCCTGCGCGAGGCGGCGGGCCTCCATTTCGGTGGCCATCTCTTCCACGCGCATGGGCAACTGCGCCGCCAGCCGGTCCAGCGCGGGGTGCATGCCGCGCGCGGGGGCCAGTTCGAGCGCCAGCGCCGCGGCCGCGTCGGCCTTGCGCAGCGCGCGCAGCAGGTCCAGCGCCATGATGTTGCCCGCGCCTTCCCAGATGGAGTTGAGCGGCATCTCGCGGTAGATGCGCGCCATGATGCCCTCGCCGCCCTCTTCCACGTAGCCGTTGCCGCCCAGGCACTCCATGGCTTCCTGCGCGAAGTGGCTGCCGCGCTTGCAGATCCAGAACTTCGCCACCGGCGTGAGCAGGCGCGTCATCACCTGCTCGTGCGGGTCGCTGGCCTTGTCGAAGCTGCGCGCCAGGCGCAGCGCGAGCGCGGTGGACGCCTCGGACTCGAGCGCCAGGTCGGCCAGCACGTTCTTCATCAGCGCTTGCTCGATCAGCCGCTTGCCGAAGGCCTTGCGTTGTGCGGTGTGGTTCAGCGCAATGCCCAGCGCCTGGCGCATCAGGCCGCTGGTGCCCAAGGCGCAATCGAGCCGCGTCATGGTGCCCATGGCCAGGATCTGCGGCACGCCGCGGCCCTCCTCGCCCACCAGCCAGGCGCTGGCACCGGTGAACTCCACCTCGGAACTCGCGTTGGCCTTGTTGCCCAGCTTGTCCTTCAGGCGCTGGATGAACAGCTGGTTCATCGAGCCGTCGGGCAGCACGCGCGGCAGGAACAGGCAGCTCAGGCCGCTCGCGGTCTGCGCCAGGATCAGGAAGGCGTCGCACATGGGCGCCGAGAAGAACCACTTGTGGCCGGTGACGCTGAAGCGCTGGCCCCAGGCGTCGCTGCCGGCGGGCTCGGCCCGCGTGGTGTTGGCGCGCACGTCGGAGCCGCCCTGCTTCTCGGTCATGCCCATGCCCATGGTCAGGCCGGCCTTGTCGCGCCAGACCTTGAGCGTGGGGTCGTAGCTGCGGCTGGTCAAACCCGGCGCCCAGTCGGCGTGGATGGCGGGGTTGTCCCGAAGCGCGGGCGCCACCGCGTAGCTCATGGAGATGGGGCAGAGGATGGAGGGCTCGAGCTCGGTGAAGAGCATGAAACCGGCGGCTCTCGACAGGTGCGGGTTCGCAGCGCCCTCCCCCCACGGCGCGCCGTGCAGACCGGCGCCCACGGCCTGCGCCATCAGCGCGTGATAACTCGGGTGGAACTCCACCTGGTCGATGCGCTCACCGAAGCGGCTGTGGGTTTTCAGTTGCGGCGTGTGCACATTGGCCAGCCGCGCGTGCGTCTGCATCTCGCCGCTGCCCACCACGGCGCCCAACGCATGCAGCGGCGCCGTGTCCAGCGCCGGGGCATTGAACTTCAGGGCCGCCTGCAGGGCCCGGTTGGCGGCAAACAGGTTCACGTCCACCAGCGGCTCGGGCTGGTTGAACACCTCGTGCGTGGCGGCCATGGCGCCCTCCGTCAGTTCAGATCAGCTTGACCAGTTGTTTGCCGAAGTTCTTGCCCTTGAGCAGGCCCATGAAGGCCTCGGGCGCCGCGGCAAGGCCCTGCGCCACGGTCTCGCGCGGGCGCAGCTTGCCGGTGGCCACCAGCGTGCCGAGTTCGGTGAGTGCCTCGGGCCAGACTTCCATGTGTTCGCTCACGATGAAGCCTTCGATCTTGAGGCGGTTCACCAGGATCAGCGCGGGGTTGACCAGTGGCAGCGGCTGGCCGTCGTAGCCGGCGATCATGCCGCAGACGGCGATGCGGCCGAAGGCGTTCATGCGCAGCAGCACCGCGTCGAGCACCATGCCGCCGACGTTTTCAAAGTAGCCGTCGATGCCCTTGGGGCACACGTCCTTGAGCGCCTTGGCCAGCGAGTACATGTCCTTGTGCAGCTTGTAGTCGATGCAGGCGTCGAAGCCGAGCTCTTCCACCGCGTACTTGCACTTGTCGGGGCCGCCGGCGATGCCCACCGCGCGGCAGCCGCGCGCCTTGGCCAGCGCACCGAAGGCACTGCCCACCGCGCCGGTGGCCGCGCTCACCACCACGGTGTCGCCGGGCTTGGGGTTGATGATCTTCACCAGGCCGTACCAGGCGGTCACGCCGGGCATGCCGACCGCGCCCAGGTAGTAGGACAGCGGCACGTGCGTGGTGTCGACCTTGCGCAGCGCGCCGGGCTGCGCGGCATCGACCACGCTGTACTGCTGCCAGCCACCCATGCCCACGACCTTGTCACCGGGCTGGAACTTGGGGTGCTTCGATTCGACCACCTCCCCCACGGTGCCGCCGATCATGACCTCGCCCAGCGGCTGCGAGGCCGCGTAGCTCTTGCTGTCGTTCATGCGGCCGCGCATGTACGGGTCCAGGCTCAGGAAGTGGTGGCGCACCAGCACCTGGTTGTCGGCCAGCGCGGGGGTGTCGGTGGTGACCAGCTTGAAGTTGGCCACGGTGGCTTCGCCCTGCGGGCGGTTGTCGAGAACGATTTGCTGGTTGGTGGGCATGGGTGTCTCCTGTGTGGAAAAAATTCAGTCAGTCGAAATGCGGTTGAGCGGCCGGGTGCTGCCCGTGCCGACGGGCAGGCGAGGCACGAACTTGAAGGTGCCGGTCGCATGGGCACAGAGCTGGCCCGCGGCGTTGAAGATGCTGCCTTCGGTGAAGGCCATGGTGGCGGTGCGGTGCAGGAGTTTTCCCTGGGCGGTCAGCGGGCCCTGGGCCGCGCGCATGAAGCTGGTCTTCATCTCGATGGTGACGCAGCCCATGGTCGGTTCGACCGAACGCGCCGCATGCGCCATCACCACGTCGAGCAGGGTCATGCTCGCGCCGCCGTGCACCACGTCAAACGAGTTGAGGTGGTCCGGCGAGGGTTCGAACGTAATCTCCGCCTCCCCGCCTTCGAACTTGTGCAGTTCGAAGCCGAGCAGTTCGACGAAGGGGATGCGGACGGAAAAATCCATGGCGTGGTCAGCCGCCGGTGATGACCGACACGCCGCCGTCCACCGCCAGCCACTGGCCGGTGATGTGCTTGCCGGCATCCGACGCGTAGAGCACGGTCAGGCCCTTCAGGTCTTCGTCGTCGCCCAGGCGGCGCAGCGGGGCGTGCGCGGCGAGTTTTTCTTCGCCCATGGCCTTGAGCGTGCCCACGGTCATCTTGCTCGGGAAGAAGCCCGGGCAGATGGCGTTGACCGTGATGCCGTACTTGCCCCACTCGGCGGCCAGCGCGCGCGTGAAGTTGATCACCGCGCCCTTGGAGGTGTTGTAGGCGATGGTGTTCATGCCCGAGGGGTTGCCGCCCAGGCCGGCGATGGACGCGGTGTTGAGGATGCGGCCGCTCTTGCGCGCGATCATGCTGCGCTTGGCCACGATCTGGCTCAGGATGAAATAGCTGCGCACGTTGAGGTTCATGACCTTGTCCCAGGCCTCGACCGGGTGGTCTTCGGCCGGTGCGCCCCAGGCGGCGCCCGCGTTGTTCACCAGGATGTCGATGTCACCCAGGCGCTGCAGGCTCTCGTCGGCCAGGCGCTGGATGTCGGCCTCCTTCGAGCAGTCGGCGGCGATCCAGCGCGCGTCGATGCCGGCGGCCTGCAGCTCGGCCGTGGCGGCCTCGAGGTCCTCGGCCTTGCGCGAGCTCACCAGCACGCGCGCACCGGCTTCGCCGAGCGCGTGGGCCATCTGCAGGCCCAGGCCGCGCGAGCCGCCGGTGATCAGGGCGGTCTTGCCCTTGAGGTCGAAGAGTTGCTGGATGGTTCGGGTCATGGTGTCGTCCTCTTTGTGATGAAAAATGCGCTCTCGGGGCATTGTGGGCGAATCAGGCGGGCGTGTCTGTCACCGGCGCGGCCTGCAGGGCCTGCAGCCTGACCCAGAGGTGCGCGCGCAGGCGCGGATCCTCGGTCAGGCCCATGCCTTGGCGCAAGGCTGCGGCGGCATCGTGCCAGCGGCGCTGCTGCTCCAGCAGGTGCGCGCGCGCCACCCACCAGGGCGCGTGGTTGCGCACCTCGGCCTCGGCCAGCGTGTCCAGTGCGGCCAGCCCCGCGGCCGCACCGTACGCCGTGCCCAGGGCCACGGCATGCCCCACCCGCGCGCCCAGCGTCGGCGCGATCTGCAGCAAGCCTTCATAGAGCTGGGTGATGCCACCCCAGGGCACACGGCCGGTGACGGCACGCTGCGCGTGCGCCGACTGGATCGCCGCCTCGAGCTGGTAAGGCCCCAGCTGGCCGAGGGCCGCCGCATCGCACAGCAGCGCGTTGGCGCGGGCGATCAGTGCGTGGTCCCAGCGGGCGGTGTCCTGTTCGTGCAGGGGCACGAAACGCTCGCCACCGTCGGGTGCGGGCGCGAAGCGCGCCAGGCGGCGTGACTCGCAAAACAGCAACAGGGCCCACAGCCCACGCGCTTCCGCGTCATCGGGCAGCAGGGCCACGCAGAGCTCGGCCAGGTACAGCGCCTCGGCTGTCAGCTCGGCGCTGATGATCGCCTCTTCGCCGGCCGCGCCCAGCCGCTCCCAGGCCAGGCCGTAGGCCGCATACACGGCCTCCAGCAGCGCGTGTGTGCGTGGCGGCAGATCGGCGGGGTCGGGTTCTTCAAAGCGGATGCCGGCTTGCGCGATCTTCTGCTTGGCACGCACCAGCCGCTGAGCCATCGCCGCCGGCGACACCAGGCAGGCGGCGGCGATGCGCTGCGCGTCCAGTCCCAGCACGACCTGCAGCATGAGGGGCGTGCGCACCGACTGATCGATCGCCGGGTGGGCGCAGGCCAGCATCAGGCGCAATCGGTTGTCGGGAATCGGGTGGACCTGCAGAAAGGGCTCGGGCGCCGCGTCGTCCTCGCGCGGCAACAGGCCACGCACCAGCGGGTCGTCGGCCAGCCGCTGCACCAGACGCTGGTGGCGCGCCGACTGCAGCAGCTCGCGGCGCGCCACGGTGAGCAACCACCCTTCAGGCTGCGCCGGCACGCCGTCTTGCGGCCAGCACTCCAGCGCCTTGAGCAGGGCTTCGCCGAGCGCGTCTTCGGCCGCGGCCAGGTCGTTCCAGCGCCAGGCCAGGTAGGCGACCAGGCGGCCGTAGGCATCCCGCGCGGTCAGCGCAGCCGCCTCGGCCGCCGCGGCGTTCATGCGTGCGGCGCGTCCATCGGCGGCAGCACGGGGCGCACCTCCACGCTGCCGGTGCTGGCGCACGGCGCCCGCGCCGCCCACTCCAGCGCCTGGTCGAGCGAGGGCACGTCGATCACGAAGTAGCCGCCCAGGTGCTCCTTGGTGTCGGGGTAAGGACCGTCCTGCACCTGGCGCTGGCCGTCGCGCACACGCACCTGCGTCGCGGTGTGCGGTGGCTGCAGGCCGTTGCCGCCCCTGGTGATGCCGGACTGCTGCAGCGCGGCGATGTAGGCGCCCCAGGCGCCCCAGTAGGCGTCGTCGTGGCGGCGCTCGAAGTCGGAAGCGGTTTCCTTGAAGACGATCATGTATTCCATGTGAAGCTCCTGTGGGCGCCGCGAGATGGTGCGGCACGGTGGGTGGAAGCGCAAGCCTGCGCCGCCTGCTCCATGGATGCCTGGCCAACCGCCCGATCGACATGCGACACGACCGCCCGTCGGTCAGCGCTCAGATTTCGTAGTCCATGCACTGGCGCTCCAGCACCACCGCCCGCATGAACGGCTTGAGCGCCACATGCGAGGGATGGTTCTGGTAAGCCGCCAGCGCGTCGCGGTCGGTGAAGCTGCTGTTGAGCACCAGGTCGTAGGTGCATTCCATGTCGGGCTGCGCCGTGGCCACCTCGAAGCGCACGATGCCGGGCACCAGCCCGGCGCAGGCCTCGAGCAGGCCCCGGGCCCTGGCGATGTTGGCCTCGCGGCTGCCGCCGTCGGCGCTGGCCTTGATCTTCCACATCACGACGTGCTGCAGCATCAGAAGGCCTCTTCGGGCAGGGCCGCGCAGGTCTGGTCGCGGCTGCTCACCACCTGCAGCCAGGCGCCGATCTTCGGCAGCTCGTAGTGGAAGAAGAAACGCATGGCGGCCAGGCGGCCGGTGCGCGCGCTGGATGCGGGCGCGGCGTGCGCGGCCAGCGCCACGTCGAGCCAGACCCAGGCCAGCACGGTGTGGCCGAAGGCCTGCAGGTAGGGCACGGCGTTGGCGAGTGCGTCGGTCGGCTCGCCGGTGGCCCAGGCGGCCTTGGTGGCGGCGCCCACCTGCGCGAGCGCTTGCCCCAGCGCATTGGCGTGGGCGGCGAATTCGGGCGCATGGATCGCACGCTGAATCGTGCCGTTGATGCGCCCGGCCAGCAGCGTGAGGCCCTTGCCGCCTTCCATCAACACCTTGCGGCCCAGCAGGTCCATGGCTTGGATGCCGTGCGTGCCTTCGTGGATCATGTTCAGGCGGTTGTCGCGCCAGTACTGCTCCACCGGGAAGTCGCGCGTGTAGCCGTAGCCGCCGTGCACCTGGATCGCCAGGCTGTTGGCCTCCAGGCACCACTCGCTGGGCCAGCTCTTGGCGATCGGCGTGAGCACCTCCAGCAGCAGGCGCGCCTCGTCGGCGTCGGCCTCGGACCCGGTGTGCTGCTCATCCACCAGGCGCGCGCAGTAGAGCTCCAGCGCCAGCGCGCCTTCGCAGTACGACTTCTGCGCCAGCAGCATGCGCTTCACGTCCGCGTGTTCGATGATGCGCACCGGCGGCTGGGCCACGTCCTTGCCGGCGGGCCCCATGGGCCGGCCCTGCGGCCGGTTCTTCGCGTAGTCGAGCGAGGCGTAGTAACCCGCCAGGCCCAGCATCACCGCGGCCGTGCCCACGCCGATGCGGGCCTCGTTCATCATGTGGAACATGCAGCGCAGGCCTTCGTGCGGCCGGCCCACCAGGTAACCCACGGCGCCCGCTTCGCCATTCACGGGGAACTTGCCCTCGCCGAAGTTCAGCAGGGTGTTGGTGGTGCCGCGCCAGCCCAGCTTGTGGTTCAGCCCGGCCAGCGCCACGTCGTTGCGCACCCCGGTCAGCTGGCCCTGGGTGTCCACCATCTTCTTGGGCACGATTAACAGCGAGATGCCCCGCGTGCCGGGAATCAGCTTGCCGTCGGGCCCGGGAATCTTGGCCAGCACGAGGTGCACGATGTTCTCGGTCAGCTCGTGCTCGCCGGCCGAGATCCACATCTTGTTGCCCTTGAGGCGGTAGCGCGCACCCAGCGGGTCGGCCTCGAAACCGGCGCCGTCGGGCACGGCACGGGTGGTGATGTCGCTCAGGGACGAGCCGGCCTGCGGCTCGCTCAGACACATGGTGCCGGAGAAGCGGCCGTTGAACTGATTGCGCGCGAACACGGCCTTCTGCATCTCGGTGCCGTGCACCAGCAGCAGGTTGGCGTTGCCCTTGGTCAGCAGGCTGGAGCCGATGCTCACCGAGGCCAGGCCGAAGAAGCCGTTGGCGGCCGCTTCGATGGTGTACGGCAGCTGCATGCCGCCTTCGTCGTAGTCCTGCGCGGCGCTGAGCATGCCGGACTCGGCATAGGCGCGGTTGGCGTCGTGGGTGCACTGCGGCAGGATGACCTTCTCGCCGTCGAAGTGCGGCTCCTGCGTGTCCACCACGCGGTTGAATGGCGCGTACTTCTCGCGCGCGATGCGTTCGCAGGTGTCGAGCACCGCGTCGAAGGTCTCGCGGCTGTGGTCGGCGAAGCGTTCGCGTGCGCTCAGCGAGGGCGCGTCGAGCCAGTCGTAGAGCAGGAAATCGACGGTGGGGCGCAGGCTCATGGTGTCTCTTCTTTTCAGGTCTTGGGCGGCAGCGCGGCGATGGTGCCCTGCGCCACCGCGCAGAGCTTTTCCACGCCGTCTTTCAGCACGAACACGTCGCAGCGGCAGACGGACTGCGTCTTGCCGGTGTGCACCGCCTCGGCGCGGGCGATCAGGCGCTCGCCGATGGCCGGGCGCAGGTAGTTGATCTTGAACTCCGCCGTGACCACCCGCAAGCCCAGCGCGCTGCCGCCGGCGTAGGTGAGCGCGTTGTCGGCGGCGTAACTCAGCACGCCGCCGTGCACGAAGCCGTGCTGCTGCTTGACCGACTCGCTCACCGGCACATGCAGCTCGCAGTGTCCGGGCGAGAACGCGGCGAGTTCGGCGCCGATCAGGCGCGAGAAGGGCTGTGCGGCCAGCACCTCGCGCCCCATGGCGAGAAACACCTGAGGGCTGACGCTGGCCTCGGCCATGGCGGATCGGCCTCAGAGCACTTCGAAAATGCCGGCCGCGCCCATGCCGCCACCGATGCACATGGTGACGCAGACGCGCTTGGCACCGCGGCGCTTGCCTTCGATCAGCGCGTGGCCGGTCAGGCGCTGGCCCGACACGCCATAGGGGTGGCCCACGGCGATCGCGCCGCCGTTGACGTTGAGGCGGTCGCCCGGGATGCCCAGCTTGTCGCGGCAGTAGATCACCTGCACCGCGAAGGCTTCGTTGAGCTCCCACAGGTCGATGTCGCCGATCTTCAGCCCCAGGCGCGCGAGCACCTTGGGAATGGCGAACACCGGGCCGATGCCCATTTCATCGGGCTCGCAGCCGGCGACCGCGAAGCCGAGGAAACGGCCCAGGGGTGTCAGGCCGCGCTTCTCGGCCATCGTCTCGTTCATGATCACGCAGGCGCCGCCGCCATCGCTGAACTGGCTGGCGTTGCCGGCCGAGACCAGACCGCCCGGCAGCGCCGAGCGCAGGCCGTGGATGCCTTCAAAGGTGGTGCCGGCGCGGATGCCTTCGTCGTTCTCCACCGTCACCTGTTTGGTGGTGAGGCCCATGACCTTGTCGGCCACGCCGGCGGTCACGGTGATGGGGGCGATCTCGGCCTTGAACAGGCCGGCTTCGAGCGCGGCCGTGGCCTTCTGCTGGCTGGCGGCGCCGTACTCGTCCATGGCGTCGCGGCCGATGTTGTAGCGCTTGGCCACCTGCTCGGCGGTCTGCAGCATGTTCCAGTAGATCTCGGGCTTGTTCTTCACCAGCCAGGGATCGGCCAGCATGTGGGTGTTCATTTCCTGCTGCACGCAGGAAATGCTCTCCACGCCACCGGCCACGTACACGTCGCCCTCGCCGGCGATGATGCGCTGCGCGGCCATCGCGATGGTCTGCAGGCCGGACGAGCAGAAACGGTTGACCGTCATGCCCGAGGTGGTGATGGGCAGGCCGGCGCGCAGCGCGATCTGGCGCGCGATGTTGGCGCCGGTGGCGCCCTCGGGGTTGGCGCAGCCCATGATGACGTCGTCCACTTCGGCGGCTTCGATGCCGGCGCGCTGCACGGCGTGCTGCACCGCGTGGCCGCCGAGGGTGGCGCCGTGGGTCATGTTGAAGGCGCCCTTCCAGCTCTTGGCCAGGGGGGTGCGGGCGGTGGAAACGATGACGGCGTTGGTCATGAAAATTCTCCTGATTCGGTCGGGTGCGGTGTGGGGGACTTCAGCCGTTGAAGCTCTTGCCTTCGGCCACCAGGCGCGCCAGCAGCGGTGCCGGCTCCCAGAACTTCGCGTCGTCCAGCGGGTTCTTCGCAAAGCGCTTCATGCTCTGCACCACGTTGAACAGGCCCACCGTGTCGGCGTAGATCATCGGGCCGCCGCGGTGCGCGGGGAAGCCGTAGCCGAAGATGTAGACCACGTCGATGTCGCTGGCCTTGTTCGCAATGCCCTCTTCCAGGATGTGCGCGGCCTCGTTCACCAGCGCGTACACCAGGCGCTGCACGATCTCCTCGTCGGAAATCTTGCGCGGCGTGATGCCGAGCGACTTGCGGTGGTCCTCGATCATCTTCACCACTTCGGCGTTCGGGATGGCGTCGCGCTTGCCCGGCACGTAGTCGTACCAGCCGGCGCCGGTCTTCTGGCCGTAGCGGCCCTTCTCGCACAGCAGGTCGGCCGTCTTGCTGTACTTCATGTCCGGCTTTTCCTGGTAGCGGCGCTTGCGGATCGCCCAGCCGATGTCGTTGCCGGCCAGGTCGCCCATGCGGAACGGGCCCATGGCCATGCCGAACTTCTCCATCGCCTTGTCGACCTGCTCGGGCGTGCAGCCTTCGTCGAGCAGGAAACCGCCCTGGCGGCCGTACTGCTCGATCATGCGGTTGCCGATGAAGCCGTCGCACACGCCGGAGACCACGGCGGTCTTCTTGATCTTCTTGGCCGTGGTCATGACGGTGGCCATCACGTCCTTGGCGGTCTTCTCGCCGCGCACCACTTCCAGCAGCTTCATCACGTTGGCCGGGCTGAAGAAGTGCAGGCCCACCACGTCCTGCGGGCGCTTGGTGAACGAGGCGATCTTGTTGACGTCCAGCGTGGAGGTGTTGGAAGCCAGGATCGCGCCGGGCTTCATCACGCGGTCGAGTTCCTTGAACACCGCTTCCTTGACGCCGATTTCCTCGAACACGGCCTCGATCACGAGGTCGGCGGCGCTCAGGTCGTCGTAGCTGAGCGTGGTGCTCAGCAGCGCCATGCGCTGCTCGTACTTGTCCTGCTTGAGCTTGCCCTTCTTGACCTGGGCTTCGTAGTTCTTGCGGATGGTCGCGATGCCGCGGTCCAGCGCTTCCTGCTTCATCTCCAGGATCTTCACCGGGATGCCGGCGTTGAGGAAGTTCATGGAGATGCCGCCGCCCATGGTGCCGGCGCCGATCACGGCCACCGACGCGATGCTGCGCTGGGGCGTGTCTTCTGGCACGTCGGGGATCTTGCTCGCGGCGCGCTCGGCCGTGAACAGGTGGCGCAGCGCGCGGCACTCGGGCGTCCACATCAGGTTGATGAAGATCTCGCGCTCGAAAGCCATGCCGTCGTCGAATTTCTTCTTGGTGGCGGATTCCACCGCATCCACGCATTTGGCGGGCGCCGGGAAGTTCTTCGACATGCCCTTGACCATGTTGCGCGCGAACTGGAAGTAGGCGTCGCCCAGCGGGTGCTTGCAGGGCAGGTTGCGCACCTTGGGCAGCGCGCTGCCGTCGGCGTGCTTGGCGGCCATCTCGCGCGCCAGCGCCAGGGCCTCCTCGGCCAGGCTCTCGGCGGAGGCGGCCATCTTGTCGAACAGCTTCTGGACCGGCAGCATGGCGAGCATCTCGCTCTTCACCGGCTCGCCGCTCACGATCATGTTGAGCGCGGGCTCCACGCCCAGGGCGCGCGGCAGGCGCTGCGTGCCGCCGGCGCCGGGGATCAGGCCGAGCTTGACTTCCGGCAGCGCGATGCTGGTACCCGGCGCGGCGATCCGGTAGTGGCAGCCCAGGGCCAGCTCCAGGCCGCCGCCCATGGCGACGCTGTGCATGGCGGCCACGACCGGTTTGGACGCGTTTTCCACCGCCAGGATCACGGACAGCAGGTTGGGTTCGGCCAGTGCCTTGGGCGAACCGAATTCGCGGATGTCGGCCCCGCCCGAGAAGGCCTTGCCGGCGCCGGTGAGCACGATGGCCTTGACGGCCGGATCGGCCTCGGCCTTCTCCAGACCGGCGGCAATGCCCTGGCGGGTGGAGAGACCCAGGCCGTTGACCGGCGGGTTGTTCATGGTGATGACGGCCACATCGCCGTGGACCTTGTACTCAGCGGTCATGGAATCTCCTTCGTTGTTTCAGGCAGTGTCTGAGGGCGTTGACTGTGACGTTCTTCGATAAAAAGAACGATCGTTCGATTCTAGAAAGATTGTGCAGTGCCGCAAGAGCCGGGTGTCGCCGGCTTGTCTCCGGCGGCAACCGATCTTGCATCGGCGCGCGTGCCTGCGTCCAGGATGCCGTGGAACCGGCTCTGCCGGGCCACAGGCATCGCCCCCCACTGGGGGGTGACGCCGCAGGCGGCGCGGGGGGCATTCACACTTCCAGCCACTCCTTGCGCGTGTACGGATCGGCGCGCAGGCTTTCCGGGGTGCCCTGGAACACGATGCTGCCGTGTCCCATGACCAGCGCGCGGTCCGAAATGGCCATGGCGATGGTGAGCTTCTGCTCGATCAGCAGCACCGAGATGCCGCGCGACTTGAGCTTCTGCAGGTACTCGCCCACCAGCTCCACGATCTTGGGCGCGAGGCCCTCGGTGGGCTCGTCGATGATGATCAGGTCGGGGTCGCCCATGAGGGTGCGGCACAGGGTGAGCATCTGCTGCTCGCCGCCCGAGAGCACGCCGGCCTCGGTGTGCTGGCGTTCCTTGAGGCGCGGGAACATGCTGTACATGTCGTCGAAGCTCCAGCGCGAGCCTTTGCCCTTGCCCTTCTGGCCCAGCATCAGGTTCTGGTGCACCGTGATCTTGGGAAAGATGTCGCGGTTTTCCGGCACGTGGCCGATGCCCAGGTGGGCGATCTCGAACGGCTTCTTGCCCAGGATCTCCTGGCCCTTCCAGGCCACGTGGCCGGTGCCGTCGACCAGGCCCATGATGGCCTTGGCCGTGGTGGAGCGGCCCGAGCCGTTGCGGCCCAGCAGCGCGACGATCTCGCCCGGGTTCACCTGGAACGACACGCCGTGCAGCACATGGCTCTTGCCGTAGTAGGCGTGCAGGTTCTGAATATCCAGCATGTCAGTGCCCCGCTGCTTGTTGTTCGGCCACCGTACCGAGGTAGGCTTCCTGCACGCGCGCGTTGGCGCGCACGGCCTCGGGTGTGTCGAAGGCGATCACCTCGCCGTACACCACCACCGCGATGCGGTCGGCCAGGCCGAACACCACGCCCATGTCGTGCTCCACGGTCAACAGCGTCTTGCCCACCGTCACCTCGCGGATCAGTTCGATGAAGCGGCTGGTTTCGCTCTTGCTCATGCCGGCCGTGGGTTCGTCGAGCAGCACCACGTGGGCGCCGCCCGCGATGGTGATGCCGATCTCCAGCGCGCGCTGCTCGGCGTAGGTCAGGTTCATGGCCAGCGTGTCGCGCTTGCGGTCCAGTCGGATCATGCGCATCAGCTCCTCGGCGCGCTCGTTGGCGTCGTCCAGGTCGGCCAGGAACTTGAACAGCGTGTACTTGTAGCCCAGGCTCCAGAGCACGCCGCAGCGCAGGTTCTCGAACACGCTGAGCTTGGGAAAGATGTTGGTGATCTGGAAGCTGCGCGAGAGGCCCAGGCGGTTGATCTCGTAGGGCTTCTTGCCGTTGATGCGCTGCCCCGAGAGCAGCACGTCGCCGCTGCTGGGTTCGAAGCGGCCCGAGATCAGGTTGAACAGCGTGGACTTGCCCGCGCCGTTGGGGCCGATGATGGCGACGCGCTCACCGGGCCGCACCACCAGGTTGGCGCCGCGGATGATCTCGGTCTTGCCGAAGCTCTTGCGCAGGTCGCGCAGTTCCAGTGCGGGGGTTGTGGAGTCCGCGGTGCTCATGCCATCTCCCGACGTTTGATTTCCTGTTCGATCTCGACCTGGATCTCGTTCCATTCGCGCAGGAACTGGCGCCGCGCCAGCTCGAACAGGCCCAGGCCGGTGAGCATGACGAAGGCCGCGCCGAACCAGCTGTTGGAGCTGCGCGCGTTCAGCGTGGCGCCCAGGAACTGCAGCTCGTCGCCCAGCGCGGCGTTGAGCTTGAGGTGGTAGACCATCTCGATCATGGCGCCCGCGCCGACCAGCACCACCAGCGCCAGCAGGCCCAGGGCCAGGTAGCTGGTCCAGACGCGGCGCAGCATGCCGTAGGCCGCCACGCGCAGGTTCATCATGATCAGGCTGGCCACGCCACCGGGCGCGTACATCACCATGAACAGGAACACCAGGCCCAGGTACAGCAGCCAGGCCTTGGTGAACTCGCTCAGCAGCACGAAGGCCAGCACCATCAGGATGGCGCCGATGATGGGCCCGAAGAAGAAGGTCGCGCCACCCAGGAAGGTGAACAGCAGGTAGGCGCCCGACCGCGCGCCGCCGACCACCTCCGCGGTGACGATCTCGAAGTTCAGCGCCGCCAGGCCGCCCGAGATGCCGGCGAAGAAGGCCGCGATCAGGAAGGCCAGGTAGCGCACCACCTGGGTGTTGTAGCCTACGAACTCGACGCGCTCCGGGTTGTCGCGCACCGCGTTGAGCATGCGGCCCAGCGGTGTGCGCGTGAAGGCGAACATGAGCGCGGTGCAGACGAAGGTGTAGACGGCGATCAGGTAGTAGAGCTGGATCTGCGGCCCGAAGGTGATGCCGAAGGGCTTGCCCCCGGTGACGCGGTTGCCCGCGACGCCGCCCTCGCCGCCGAAGAACTCGGGGAACATCAGCGACATGGCGTAGACCAGCTCGCCGATGCCCAGCGTGATCATGGCGAACGGGGTGGCGGCCTTCTTGGTCGTGACCCAGCCGAACACCACCGCGAAGGCCACGCCGGCCAGGCCGCCGGCGATCGGCACCAGGCTGACCGGCAGCGGGAACTGGCCCTTGCTCACGATGTTGAGCGTGTGGATCGCCAGGAAGGAGCCCAGGCCCGAGTACACGGCGTGGCCGAAGCTGAGCATGCCGCCCTGCCCCAGCAGCATGTTGTAGGAGAGGCAGACGATGATGGCGATGCCCATCTGGCTGAGCAAGGTCTGGCTCAGGCTGCTGGTGAACACCAGCGGCGCCACGAGCAGGACCAGCGCGAACAGGCCCCAGACGATCCAGCGACCGACGTTGTAGGGCTTGAACTGAACGTATTGCGGATGTGCCATCTTCAGCCCTCCCTCGTGCCGAGCAGGCCCTTGGGCCGGAAGATCAGGATCAGCACCAGGAACATGTAGGGCAGGATCGGCGCGATCTGGCTGATCTTCAGCTTCCACAGCGCCCAGCCGAAGGTTTCGGGCGTGAGGATGAGGCCCACCGAGCCGGCCAGGTCCACCAGCGCCTTGTCGATGCCGACGGCGAAGGTCTGCACGATGCCGATCAGCAGTGAGGCGACGAAGGCGCCGGAGAGCGATCCCATGCCGCCGACCACCACCACCACGAAGATCACCGAGCCCACCGTGGCCGCCATGCCGGGCTCGGTCACGAAGGCGTTGCCGCCGATCACGCCGGCCAGGCCGGCCAGGGCCGCGCCGCCGCCGAACACCAGCATGAACACGCGCGGCACGTTGTGGCCCAGCGTTTCCACCGTTTCGGGGTGGGTGAGCGCGGCCTGGATCACCAGGCCGATCCGGGTGCGCGTGAGCAGCAGCCAGATCGCGATGAGCATCAGCACCGCCACCAGCATCATGAAACCGCGGTACATCGGGAACTGGGTGCCAAAGATGGTGAACAGCGGGCCCGACAGCAAGTCGGGCACGCGGTAGTCCACCGAGCTCGTGCCCCACACCAGCTGCACCATCTCCAGGATGATGAAGCTCAGCCCGAAGGTGATCAGCAGTTCGGGCACGTGGCCGAACTTGTGCACCCGCCGCAGGCAGTACTTCTCGAAGCCCGCGCCGAGCAGACCGACCAGCAGCGGCGCCACCAGCAGCGCCGGCCAGAAGCCGATGAGCTCGGTGGTGCTGTAGGCAAAGTAGGCGCCAAGCATGTAGAAGCTGGCGTGCGCGAAGTTGAGCACGCCCATCATGCTGAAGATCAGCGTGAGGCCCGAACTCAGCATGAACAGCAGGAGCCCGTAGCTCAGGCCGTTCAGCAGGAAGATGGTGAAGAATTCCATGGGGTGTGCAGGCGGTGGAAACAGAAAAGCCCGTTCACCCTGATCGCATCGAGGGGCAAACGGGCTTCGACAGGCTCAGCCCGGACGGGTGGGAGCCCGCACGCTCAGGAAGGCCGCTTCATCTGGCAGCTGGTGGGCGTGCTGGCGACATAGGGCTCCATCTGCTTGATGGGCGCGAAGGTGTAGCCGGTGTTCTCCACGCTGTAGGTGTTCTTGCCGCCCACCTTCTGCCACTTGGTCACGAACATGGCCTGCTGCAGCTGGTGGTCGTTCTTGCGCATCGTCACCTCGCCCGCAAAGCTCTTGACCGACAGGCCTTCCATGGCCTTGGCCACCGCGACCGGGTTGCTGCTCTTGGCCTGGGCAATGGCCGCGCTCAGCAGGTTGATGCCGTTGTAGGTGGCATAGGTGTAGTAGTCGTCGTTGAACTTCTTCTTGAAGTCCGCCGCCATCTGGCCGATCTCGCCGGTGTGGTTGGCGTGGCCATAGGCAATCACGTAGACCTCGCCCTCGCCGCCCGCGGCCAGCGCCGTGGGCGTGCCGGTGACGCCCGCGTAGTAGGTGTACATGGGCAGCTTCAGGCCGGCGTCGTTCAGGGCCTTGACCAGCAGGGTGAGGTCGGCGCCCCAGTTGCCGGTGACGATGGTGTCGGCGCCCGACTGCTTGATCTTGGACACATAGGGCGCGAAGTCCTTGACCTGGCCGATCGGGTGCAGGTCTTCGCCGACGATCTTCACGTCGGGGCGCTTGCGGCCGATGCCTTCCTTGAAGTACTTGGCGACCTGCTGGCCGTGCGAGTAGTTCTGGTTGATCAGGTAGACCTTGCTGACCTTGGGCTGGTCCTTCATGAAGGTGGTCAGCGCTTCCATCTTCATGGTGGTGTCGGCATCCAGGCGGAAGTGCCAGTAGTCGCACTTCTCGTTGGTCAGCGCCGGGTCCACCGCGGCGTAGTTCAGGTAGATCACTTCCTTGCCGGGGTTGCGCTCGTTGTGCTTGGCCACCGCGTCCAGGATGGCCGCGGCCGCGCCAGAGCCGTTGCCCTGCGTGACGTAGCGGAAGCCCTGGTCGATCGCGGCCTTCAGCGTGTTCAGGCTTTCCTGCGGAGACCCCTTGTTGTCAAAGCCCACCACCTCGTACTTCACGCCCGCCGGGTTCTTCGCGCCCGAGAGCCGCTCCGCCGCGAACTGCCAGCTCTTGAGCTGGTTCTGTCCCACGTTGGCGAACGGGCCCGACAGGGGGTCCATGAAGGCGATCTTCACGGTTTCGCCCTTTTGGGCCTGCGCGGCGAAAGCGCAGGCAATGAGGGACGCGGCGGTGAGGCTCTTGATGGCGAAATGCATGGTTGTCTCCGGTTGGTTGGGGATCGGCATGAAGCTTACAAGCCTGCTGCGGCGCAGCACTCAGGGATAGCCCCTAGGGGGTATCGCACGGGCGACTGTGCCGCCGGTTTTCTGTCCGCCCGGTGACTGCTCCACCGACCAGACAGCATCTTCAAACACCCGGCAGCACATAGTCTTTGAGCTGCTGGCGCAATGTCATCTTCTGCATCTTGCCGGTGGCGCCCAGCGGTATCGCGTCGACGAACACCACGTCGTCCGGGATCTGCCACTTGGCGATCTTGCCCTCGTAGAAGGCCAGCAATTCCTCGCGCGTGAGCGTGGCGCCGGGCTTCTTCACCACCACCACGATGGGACGCTCGTCCCACTTGGGGTGGCGCATGCCGACGCAGGCGGCCATGGCCACGCCTGGGTGCGCCATGGCGATGTTCTCCACGTCGATCGAACTGATCCATTCGCCACCGGACTTGATCACGTCCTTGCTGCGGTCGGTGATCTGCATGAAGCCGTCGGCGTCGATGGTGGCCACGTCGCCGGTGGGGAACCAGCCCTGGCCCTGGGCGTCGTAGCGCAGCGGGTCGCCGCCCTCGCCCTTGAAGTAGCTGGCGATGATCCAGGGGCCGCGCACCAGCAGGTCGCCGTAGCTCTTGCCGTCCCAGGGCAGTTCGTCGCCGGCCTCGTTCACGATCTTCATGTCGGCGCCAAAGATGGCGCGGCCCTGCTTGAGGCGCACCTGCAGCTGCTCGTCGGGCGGCAGCGCGAGCTGCGCGTTCTTGAGCGTGCAGACCGTGCCCAGCGGCGACATCTCGGTCATGCCCCAGGCGTGCAGCACCTCCACGCCGTACTGGTCGTTGAAGGCCTTGATCATGGCGGGCGGGCAGGCCGAACCCCCGATCACGGTGCGCTTGAGCGTGCTGAACTTCAGCTGGTTGGCCTGCAGGTGGCCCAGCAGCATCTGCCACACCGTGGGCACGCCGGCGGCCATGCTCACCTTCTCGGCCTCGATGAGTTCGTAGACCGACTTGCCGTCCAGCGCCGGGCCGGGGAACACCAGCTTGCAGCCCACCGCCGCGGCGGAATAGGGAATACCCCAGGCGTTGACGTGGAACATGGGCACCACGGGCAGCACGCTGTCGCGCGCCGACAGGCACATGCCGTCGGGCAAGGCGGCGCCAAAGGCGTGCAGCAGCGTGGAGCGGTGCGAGTACAGCGCGGCCTTGGGGTTGCCGGTGGTGCCGCTCGTGTAGCACATGCTCGAGGCCGAGTTCTCGTCGAACGTGGGCCACTGGTAGGTGGTGGGACGCTGGCCCATCCAGGCCTCGTAGCTCTGCAGGCCCGGGATGCCGCTGTCGGCGGGCAGCTTGTCGGCGTCGCAGAGCGCGATCCAGTGCTTCACCGTCGGGCACTTGGCGGCCACGGCCTGCACCAGCGGCAGGAAGGTCATGTCGAAGCACACGGCCTTGTCTTCCGCGTGGTTGACGATCCAGACCAGTTGCTCCGGGTGCAGGCGCGGGTTGAGGGTGTGCAGCACGCGGCCCGTGCCGCTGACGCCGAAATACAGCTCCAGGTGGCGGTAGCCGTTCCAGGCCAGCGTGGCCACGCGGTCGCCCATGGCCAGGCCCAGGCTGTCGATGGCATGGGCCACCTGGCGCGAGCGGCTGGCGATCTGCCCCCAGGTACTGCGGTGGATGTCGCCTTCCACGCGGCGGGACACGATTTCACCGCTGGCGTGGTGCCGCTCGGCGTGCACGATCAGCGTGGAAATCAGAAGGGGTTGGCTCTGCATCTGGCCCAGCATGGGGTGTCTCCTGTCTATGAAGGGATGGGTACTGGCGTTCATCGTAGCGGTTTGCACCGCACGACAGTCCCTGGGAAATCCATGGGAGATGCCCGTGGTGTCCATTGCGGGACACATACTTCCTGCCTTCATCGACGCGGCACTGTCTCAGTGCATGCCATGCCGTGGGTTCGCGATCATGATGTCTTGTCTCCTGTCATATTTATCGAGCGAAATACCACTTGCGCCACGGGCCGAAATCCCGTTGAATCCCGGAATTCCCGCGACGCCCATCGATCTTGGAATTCTAGGAACGGGTGCCCGATGCACCGCTATCGCAACACGGCCAATCGAGTGACTTCACAACGCCAATCCCACGCGAAAAGGACCAGCTCGGCCACCTGGGTCAAATGCCTCGCGAACATGTTCGCCTCCCAGGGGCTGGACGCCCCGCGGCTGTTGTGCGCCGCGGGCATCGACGTGGCGTCGCTGGAGAACCCGGAGGCCCGGGTCGAGGTCGACACCATCAGCCGTTTGTGGGAACTGGCCGTGGCCTGGTCGGGCAACCCGACGCTGGGCATGGAACGCGAACTGCCTGCCCGCTACGTCGATTTCGACACAGTGGGCTACGTCATGATGGCCAGTCAGACGCTCAAGGCGGGCCTGACCAACCTGGCGCGCTACTACGCCGTCATATCCGACGCCATCACGCTCGAGTTCGAACCCCAGGGCGAGCACTGCTGGCTGGTGCTTGGGCTCATCGGCAACAACCGCCCGTTGCCGCGCCAGCGGCTGGAGTACAGCCTGCTGACCGTGGCGTCCCTGTGCCAGTGGATCACGCGTCGCGAGGTGCGGGCGGTGGCCGTGGAATTCCCCGAGCCCGAGCCCGAGGACACCGAGCCTTACCTGCGGGCCTTTGGCTGCCCCGTGCGTTTTGGCCAGCCCGCCATCCGCCTGATGCTGACCCAGGCGGACCTCGACATGCCCCTGCTCTCCTGCAACCCTTTGCTGTTCGACATGCACCAGCGCGTGGTCGAGGCGCGTCTCCTACGGCTGAGCAGCCCCAGCACCGCGCGCCGCGTGACAGGGGAAATCGTTCGCAGGCTGCACTTGGGCGAACCGCGCCGCGAGGACATCGCCCGCAGTTTGGCCATGGCCGACCGTACCCTGCAGCGCCGCCTGCACGAGGAGCACACCAGCTTCCAGCAGTTGCTGGACGACGCGCGACGCGACCTGGCGCGGAAGTACCTGGCCGAGCAGCGCTACACGCTGGGCCAGGTGGCCGACCTGCTGGGTTTTGCCGATCAAAGCAACTTCTTCCGTGCCAACCGGCGCTGGTTCGGCGTGTCGCCGGGCCAGTACCGCGCACGGCTGCTGGTCGCTGAACCGATGGCCGTGACGGATTGACCCTGCGCCGCGCCATGTCGGGCCCGTTCGCGACAATGGCGGACATGAACTCACCTGTCGACGCGGTGCCCGAACTGGCGCCCGACCTGGATATCGATTTGCGCTGGCACAACCGTTTCGCCGACCTGGGCGATGCCTTCTTCACGCGCCTGCAGCCCACGCCCCTGCCCGACCCGTATTGGGTCGGCACCAGTCCATCGGTGGCCGGTCTGCTCGGCCTGGACCGCGCCTGGCTGGCGTCCCCCGCCGCGCTCGAGGCGTTCACCGGCAACCTGCCGGTGGTCGGCACGCAACCGCTGGCCAGCGTCTACAGCGGACACCAGTTTGGCCACTGGGCAGGGCAACTGGGTGACGGCCGCGCCATCCTTCTGGGCGAGGTAGACACGCCTGCGGGCCCGCAAGAGGTGCAACTCAAGGGTGCCGGCCTCACGCCCTACTCCCGCATGGGTGACGGGCGCGCGGTGCTGCGCAGTTCCATCCGCGAATTCCTCTGCAGCGAGGCCATGCACGCGCTGGGCATTCCCACCAGCCGCGCGCTGTGCGTCACTGGCTCGCCCGCGCCGGTGCGCCGCGAGGAGATCGAGACCGCGGCGGTGGTCACGCGCGTGGCGCCCAGCTTCATCCGCTTCGGCCATTTCGAGCACTTCTCGCACAGCGGCCAGCACGCGCAGCTGCGCACCCTCGCCGACTTCGTCATCGACCGCTTCTACCCGGCCTGCCGCGAGGCGCCGGGCAACCCGTATGCCGCCCTGCTCGAGGCCGTGAGCGCGCGCACCGCCGAGATGATCGCGCAATGGCAGGCCGTGGGCTTCTGCCACGGCGTGATGAACACCGACAACATGAGCATCCTGGGCCTGACCATCGACTACGGTCCGTTCCAGTTCCTCGACGCCTTCAACCCCGCTCACATCTGCAACCACAGCGACACTGGCGGGCGCTACGCCTACAACCGCCAGCCCAACATCGCCTACTGGAACCTGTTCGCCCTGGGCCAGGCGCTGCTGCCGCTGATGGACGATCAGCAGCAGGCGCTGGATGCGCTGGAGCCCTACAAGGCGCTGATGCCGGCCGCGCTGCAGCGGCGCATGAACGCGAAGCTGGGTCTGGCCCGCGTGGAAGACGGCGACAGCGAGCTCACCGACGCGCTGATGAAGCTCATGGCCGCCGACGCGGTGGACTTCACGATCTTCTGGCGCCGCCTGAGCCACGCGGTGGTGGGGTCGCTGGAGCCGGTGCGTGACCTGTTCCTGCAGCGCGAGGCCTTCGACGCCTGGGCCGACCGCTGGCGCGCTCGCCTGCAGGCACAACCCGGCTTCGACGCCGACGCCACGCAGGCGCAGATGCGGCGCACCAACCCGCAGATCGTGCTGCGCAACCACCTCGGTGAAGTCGCCATCCAGCGCGCGAAACAAGGCGACTTCAGCGAACTGGCCCGGTTGCAAAACGCGCTCGAGCACCCATTTGAAGCCCTTCCCGGCCACGACGACCTGGCCGGCTTCCCGCCCGACTGGGCCAGCCAGATCGAGATCAGTTGCTCGTCCTGAGCGCCAAGGAGAACGCATGAACTTCCCCGTCCGCAAAACCGAGGCCGAGTGGCGCGAGCTGCTGGCCAGCAAGGGCGCCGAGCCGCGCGCATTCGACATCACCCGCCACGCCCACACCGAACGCCCCTACAGCGGCAAGTACGAACAGGTCTGGAGCGACGGCAGCTACCACTGCATCTGCTGCGGCAACAAGCTGTTCGACGCCAACACCAAGTTCGACGCCGGCTGCGGCTGGCCCAGCTTCTCCCATGCGATCCCCGGCTCGATCACCGAGATCACCGACCGCAGCCACGGCATGGTGCGCCTGGAGACGGTGTGCAGCCAGTGCGGGGCCCACCTGGGCCACGTGTTCGAAGACGGCCCCACCCCCACCGGCCTGCGCTACTGCATGAACTCGGCCTCGCTCGAACACCAGCCCACCAAGGACACCCCATGAAAGCCCGCACCATCCTGCAGACCATCGGCAACACGCCGCACATCCGCATCGAGCGCCTGTTCGGCGCCGCCACGCAGCAGGTCTGGATCAAGTCCGAGCGCAGCAACCCGGGCGGTTCGATCAAGGACCGCATCGCCCTGGCCATGGTGGAAGCGGCCGAACAGTCCGGCGCGCTCAAGCCCGGCGGCACCATCGTCGAGCCCACCTCGGGCAACACCGGCATCGGCCTGGCCATGGTGGCCGCGGTCAAGGGCTACAAGCTGGTGCTGGTCATGCCCGACAGCATGTCGGTCGAGCGCCGCCGCCTGATGCTGGCCTACGGCGCCAGCTTCGACCTCACGCCGCGCGAGAAGGGCATGAAAGGCTCGATCGCGCGCGCCGAGGAGATCGTGGCGAGCACGCCCGGCGCCTGGATGCCGCAGCAGTTCAACAACCCGGCGAACGTGGCGGTGCATGTGCAGACCACGGCCGAAGAGATCGCGGCCGATTTTCCCGAAGGCCTCGACGCTATCATCACCGGCGTGGGCACGGGCGGTCACATCACCGGCGTGGCCCGCGTGCTCAAGGCGCGCTGGCCCCAGCTCAAGGTGTACGCGGTCGAGCCTGCGGCTTCACCGGTCATTTCCGGCGGTGCGCCCTCGCCCCACCCCATCCAGGGCATCGGCGCGGGCTTCATCCCCAACAACCTCGACACCAGCGTGCTCGACGGCGTGATCCAGGTCGAGGCCGAACCGGCGCGCGAGATGGCGCGCCGCTGTGCGCGCGAAGAAGGCATGCTGGTCGGCATCTCCTCGGGCGCCACGCTGGCCGCCATTGCCCAGAAGCTGCCCGAGCTGCCGGCCGACGCCGTGGTGCTGGGTTTCAACTACGACACCGGCGAGCGCTACCTGTCCGTCGAGGGTTTCCTGCCAGCCTGACGCCACCGATGCCCATGAAACACCTGAACGACATCCGCCTGTCCATGCTCGACCTGGTCGCCGTGCGCGAGGGCCGCAGCGTGGCCGACGCCCTGGCCGTGGCGCTGCGCACCGCGCAGCACGCCGAGTCGCTGGGGTTCACCCGCTACTGGCTGGCCGAGCACCACAACATGAGCGGCATCGCCAGCTCGGCCACCGCCGTGCTGATCGGCCACATCGCCGGTGGCACCAAGCGCATGCGCATCGGCTCGGGCGGCGTGATGCTGCCCAACCACGCGCCGCTGGTGGTGGCCGAGGCCTTCGGCACGCTGGCCGAGCTCTACCCCGGCCGCATCGACCTGGGCCTGGGCCGCGCGCCCGGCACCGACCCGCACACCATGCGCGCGCTGCGGCGCGACCGCGTGGAAACCGAGGCCGATTTCCCGCGCGACGTGGCCGAGCTGCAGCACCTGCTGGGCCCCGCCACGCCCGGCCAGCGCCTGGTCGCCAACCCGGGCGCCGGCACCAACGTGCCGATCTGGCTGCTGGGGTCGAGCCTGTTCTCGGCCCGGCTGGCGGCCGAGCGCGGCCTGCCCTATGCGTTCGCCTCGCACTTCGCGCCGCGCCTGCTGCTGCAGGCGCTGGACGTGTACCGCAGCCATTTCCAGCCCTCGGCCACGCTGGACAAGCCTTACGCCATCGTGGGCGTGCCGCTGATCGCCGCGCCCACCGACGAGGAAGCCGAGTTCCTGGCCAGCAGCACCTACCAGCGCGTGCTGGGCATCCTCACCGGCAAGCGCGGGCAGTTGCCGCCGCCGGTGAAGGACTTCATGCAGGGCTTGCACCCGCAGGAGCAGGCGGCGATTGCCGATTTCCTCGCCGCGGCCGTGATCGGCGGGCCGGAGACCGTGCGCGAAGGCCTGCACGCCCTGGCGCAAACCACCGACGCCGACGAGTTCATGATCGTGAGCGACGTGTACGACCCGGCGCTGCGCCTGCGCTCGCTGACCATCACCGCCGAGGCGATGGCCGCGCGGGAGCTCAGCCTGCCCTGACCAGTTGCATGATCTGCCCCGCGTCCAGCGTGGCGGCCTTCTGCTGGATCTGCGGCAGGTACTGCGCCTGCAACTGCTTGGCGGGCCCGAGCAGGTCCTGAAAGCTCTGCCTGAGCAGCTCGGTGCTCATCACCCGCCCGCCCGCGTAGTAGCGCCTGGCCACCTGGCCCAGCGCATAGGTGGTGGCAAACGAAAACGCCATGCCGGTGGCCGCTCCACCGATGCCACCCAGCGTGCGCCCGGCCGCCTTGCCCAGCAGGCCTCCCAGCAGCTTGCGGCCGAACTGCTCCAGGTACTGCGAGGTCAGGCCCACGCCGACCGCCGCGATGAATTCGCGGATGTGGCCCTGGTCCAGTTCCACGCCATGCGCCTTGCCGATGGCGTAGACCATCTTCACCTGCAGCGGGATGATGGCCATCGAGGCCCAGGACTGCGGCAGCAATTCCAGCGCGCCGTTGAGCAGTGCGTAATTCAGGATCGATTTGTCGAGGTCGACCCCGGGCGCGGTGGTGGCCGCGACCACGGGAGCAGCCACCGGCGCAGACGCCGCGACAGGCACCACTTTTTCCGCCGCCTCCACGACCGCATCGGCCTCGCGCTCGAACGCCGCCGCCTCGGCCGCGTCCAGCTTCAGGCGGGCTTTCAGGTCGGCAAGGAACGCGCTCTCGGCCGGGCTCTGCCGCCCGTCGGCGTCGCACACGCACACCGCCATCTCGTAGGCCAGTTGCCGCTGCCCCGCGTCTTGCAGCCCGGCCACCGCGTCGGCCAGCGTCACGCGCTTGAGCAGCACATCCTGATACAGGCGCACCAGCACGGCGCCGCCGGCCTCGTGGGGCAGCGTTTCGGCCATGCGCCGGATCGCCTCGCGCTCGGTGTCGGCCTTGTGACCGTCGGCAAACGCCGCCAGCAAGGCGATGCCGAGAAGGGACTGTTGTTCCTGGGGGTTCATGCGGTGCTCGCTCCTTCATGGCGTGAATCGATACGGTGACCCCGATAGAGAGCCTCTGAAACGGCGCAAGTTCCTCCAGGGCCCCAAGCCCTTCCAAAGCCTTGCCTGGCGGCAGCACCGATAATCACGGCATGCGTTTTCTCATCGACTTCTTTCCCATCGCCCTGTTCGTGGCGGCCTACAAGATGGCCGACATCTACACGGCCACCGGCGTGCTCATGGCCGCCACCGTGCTGCAGACCGGCATCATCTACGCGATCGACCGCAAGCTGCAGACCCTGCACAAGGTCACGCTGGTGCTGGTGCTGGTGTTCGGCGCGCTCACCCTGTTCCTGCAGGACGAGCGCTTCATCAAGTGGAAACCCACCGTGCTCTACGCGAGCATGGCCATCGTGCTGGCCGCGGCGCTGTGGATCTGGAAAAAGAACTTCCTGCAGATCCTGCTGGGCAGCCAGCTCAAGCTGCCCACCGACGTGTGGGCCCGGCTCACGGTGGCCTGGGTCGGCTACTTCCTGTTCATGGCCGGCATCAACGCCTGGGTGGCGGCCTACTACTCGACCGAGGACTGGGTCAACTTCAAGCTCTGGGGCTACGTCTTCCCGGTGGTCTTCATCGTGGGCCAGGGCCTGTACATCGCGCGCTTCCTGAAGGACGACGAGCCGGTGGAGAAGTCATGAGCGACGCCGCCGTGGTGCCCACCGCCCCCGCCATCGAGGCGCGCCTGCGCGAGGCGCTCTCTCCCACGCTGCTGGAGGTGCTGGACGAAAGCGCCGCACACGCCGGCCATGCGGGTGCCAACGGGCTGGGCTACGGCACCCACTTCCGGGTGCGCATCGGCGGGCCGGCCTTCGCCGGGCGCAGCCGGGTCGCGCAGCACCGGCTTGTGTATGATGCGCTGCAAAAATTCACCGATGCCGGGCTGCACGCGCTGGCCATCGAAATCAAGGCCTGACGGCCCGGAACGTCCCACTTCAGCCCGCTACGTTCTGATACCTGTTTGCTGAAACCCTGCCCGACGCGGCGGCTCCAACCCCTTTTCACCCCGAGGAACACCATGAAATTTTCCCTGACGGCCCTGACCGCGGCTGTGCTGATCACGACCGCTTCCTGGGCCTCGGCCCAGAACCTGGCCATCGTCAACGGCAAGGCCGTTCCCACGTCGCGCATGGCCCTGCTCGAGCAGCAGATCGCCGCGTCCGGCCGCCCGATCGACGACACGGTGCGCGCCCAGCTGAAAGAGGAAGTGGTGCTGCGCGAGATCTTCATGCAGGAAGCCGAAAAGCGCGGCATTGGCGCCACGTCGGACTTCAAGGCCCAGATGGATCTGGCCCGCCAGACCATCATGATCCGTTCGCTGTTCACCGACTTCCAGAAGAAGAACCCGGTGACCGACGCCGAGATCAAGGCCGAGTACGACAAGTTCGTGGCGGCCAACAGCGGCAAGGAATACCGCGCCCGCCACATCCTGGTGGAAAAGGAAGACGAGGCCAAGGCCATCATCGCCAGCCTCAAGAAGGGTGGCAAATTTGAAGAGATCGCAAAGAAGCAGTCCAAGGACCCGGGCTCCGGCGCCAACGGCGGCGACCTCGACTGGGCCGCGGCCGCCAGCTACGTGCCCGAGTTCTCCGCCGCCATGGTCAAGCTCGAAAAGGGCCAGCTGACGCCCGAACCGGTGAAGACGCAGTTCGGCTACCACGTCATCCGCGTGGACGATGTGCGCACCGCCGAGATGCCCAAGTTCGAGGAGATCAAGCCGCAGATCGCCCAGCAGATGGGCCAGCAGAAGCTGCAGGAGTTCCAGAAGGGCCTGCGCGACAAGGCCAAGATCCAGTAAGGCGTGTCGCCTTGTCCCCCGAAAAAAGCGCGGCAGGTCCGCGCTTTTTTCATGGCCGCGGGCGGCCTCAGCGCAACTGCATGCCCAGCCAGATCAGGCCCATCAGCACCGGCTGGTGCAGCAGGTAGTAGGACAGGCTCCAGCGGCCCAGCGTGACGAGCGCACGGCGCGCGCCGGTGGCCGTGGGATCGGCCAGGCCCAGCCAGGTGGGCTTGCGCCGCCAGGCCCACTGCCCGGCCGCCACGCCCCACCAGACCACGCCCAGCCAGGGCAGCAGCGGCACATAGTCCTCGGTGATCGGTTTGCGGCTGATCAGGCCCAGCCAGTTGAGCGCGGGCGTGTTGAGCACCTCCAGCGCCGGCCAGGCCGCGATCGCCTGCGGCGCGGCGAACGGGAGCGCGATGGCCAGCGCGCCCAGCGGCCAGAGCCAGGCGCCCCAGCCCGCGCTGGCGCGCGCGACGACCAGCATGACCGCGATGCCGTGCAGCACGCCGAAATAGATGAAGCTCTTCGGGAACACGAGCAGCGAGCCGGCCGTGACCAGCAGCGCCGCGCCGGCCACCTGCAGCCAGCGCTTCCAGAAGCGCGCCCAGGTCTGGCCCTGGTGCACCGCCACCGCCTGCGAGAGCCCGGCGGTGAACAGGAACAGGCTCACGATCGCGGTGCGCTGCCCGGTCCAGAACGGGTCGCGGTAGAAGTCCTCGCGGATCAGGCCGAAGAAGTTCAGGTCGAAACAGAAATGGAAGACCGTCATCCACAGCATGGCCGCGGCGCGCAGCAGGTCGATGCGGTCCAGGCGCTGCGCTGCCATGGTCATCAGGCCGAGGCGCGGTGGATGCCCAGCAGCAGCCCGGCCAGGGCCTTCGGCTCGCTCACCATCGGGTCGTGCCCGGTGGCCATTTCCAGCACCTGCCAGCCGGGCTCGGCGCGCACCCGGGCGCGCGCGGGTGCGATGGTGGGCAGCGCGGGCGAGGTGCAGTCGATGAAGCTGCGCGGCACCGCGGCCACGCGCGCGCCGTCGAAGTCCAGCGACTGCTGGTACAGCCGGAACGGCTGCGGCGTCTGGCGCCGGTTCACCCAGTCGCGGTCGGCGCCCGCCAGGCCGAACACCGACGCATCGGGTGGCGGAAAGCTCAGGCCGCCGCTGGGCTTCGCGGCATCGATGCGGGCCTGCTTCGTCTCGGCCGAATGGTGGCTGCTCCAGCTGTCGCCGGGGTACGGCACGGCGGCGTCGAGGTACACCAGGTGCGCCAGCGTGCCCGGCCGTTCGCGCTGCAGCCGGTCGGCCACGCCGGTGATGACCATGCCGGCGTAGCTGTGGCCCACCAGCACCAGGCGCGGGATTTCCTCGGCCTCGATCAGGCCCATCACGTCCTGGATGTGGGTGTGCAGGTCGATGGCGGGCGACATCAGGTGGGCGCGCTCGCCCACGCCGGTGAGCGTGACCGCATGCGCCGGCACCCCCGCCTCGCGCAGCAGCGGCAGCACGCGGCGCCAGCACCAGGCGCCGTGCCAGGCGCCATGCACGAGCACGATGGCGGTGTGTGTCGGATCGGTGGGTGGGGCCAAGGGCGTTCTCCTGGACGGAATCGGGCGGTGCTGGCCCGATTCTGCACGCTCACGACCGGTCTGCCCGACCCGGTCGCCCCGCTCGCGCCGCCACTGCGGGCGCGGCGCTCAGATGTGCCCGACGACCTGCGGCGCGTGGCGCAGGTGCAGCGACAGGCCCAGCGCGGCCATGTGGTTGCTGTTGCGGCCCAGGATGAGCTTGCTCAGCGGCAGGAATTCGGTTTCCTCGAAGGCGGCGTGGCTGCTGTAGGCGGCCACCAGCGCGTGCGCCTCGGACATGTCCATCTCCGTGTCCTGCCCCTTGGCCGCGCGCTTGAGGTCCTTCTCGAGCACCTTCCACAGGCCTTCGATGATGCGGTGCTCGCGCGTCAGCCGCTCGGTCATGGCCTGCACGCGTTCCCGCTCGGCACCGGGCTGGGCGCTGGCCAGCACGGCGGGGAAGAGCTCGCGCTCCTCGTCGAGGTGGTGTTCGAAGATGGCCTCGCGAAAGAAGGCCAGCGAGTCGGCCGCAATCCGGCGCGCCTGCGCCGCCGGTTCGAGCAGCTCGGGCAGCCGGTCAAGCGCCTTCAGGCGGCGCAGGATGCCGACGTGGCAGTCGGCAAAACTCTCCAGCGGGGCGGCGTCCAGCGGGGTCGAGGGGGCGGGGGTCGGCGTGTTCATGGAGGCTCCTTGGGTCCCGGCGTGTCTCGGTCCGGGCGGTAGGGCCAGTCTAGGCAGGCCTGCCCTTGCGGCGCTTGACGCAGGTCAAGCGCCGCGCGGTTCAGCGGTGCGCCACCAGCTCGAACACGTCCTTCTCGTTTTCGGCGCCGGACGCGCTGATCACGCGGCGCTGCATCTTCACGTAGCGCTTGGTCTGCGGCGTGTACCAGATCAGGTACTGGATGCGCACCGGCTCGATGCCGGCCTGCGTCGGGCCGCCGGTGGCGCGGCGGTTGCTCCATACCTCGACCTTGTGGGCCTGGAAGCTGCCCGCCGGCACGCTCACGGTCTCCTGCCCGAGCACCTTGAGTTCCGAGTACCACTGCGACCAGTTGGGCGGCACGTCGGGCGTGGTGAAGCCGCGCAGGGTGCCGAGGCTGCCCATGTCGGTGTAGGCCGCCAGATAGGGGCTGAACTCGGCGCCGATCTGGTCCCAGCTCAGGAAGCCGGGCTTGGCCCCCGCCGCGCGGCGCACATCGCCCGCCAGGCCCGAGCCGCCATCGGCCCGCAGCCCGTCGGTGACCACGCCGTTGGCCACCGCCTGCACCGCGATCACGATGTTGCGCTTAGGGCTGGTCGGCCACTTGCCGCTGGTTCGGTAGGTCCAGCTCTCGCCCACGCGTGGAACCGCCGCATCCGCCGTGGCGGCGGGCTCGGCGCGCGCCACGGGTGCGGGTGCGGGCGCCCCGGGTGGCGACGCCGGTGCCACGGCCACCGCTTCGGTCTCGGCCGGGGCCCTGGGTGCCGCCTTGATGGACTTGCTCACGGTTTTCACCGCGTTGCGCGCCGTCAGGGTGAAGGTGGTGGGAGCGTTGATCTCCACCCGCACGCAGTTCTTGATGCGGTAGTGCATCTCGCCCGGGCCGGGCGCGATGAGCACGCTGTCGGCATGGTCCACGGCATAACACAGCCGCGCGCCACCGACCTCGGCCGTGGCCTGGAACTGGCGGATCGAGGGTGCGGGCGCGGGCGCCACCGCGGGCTCCGCCGGCGTGGCGGGCGGTGCGACGGCCGCCGGCACCGGGGGTGACATCGCGGCCACGGGTGGCGTGGCGGT
>QZKF01000042.1 GCA_003599455.1 Comamonadaceae bacterium | reverse complement strand
GTCCTTGCCCGCTTCCACCTTCACGTCAATCAGCGAGTGATCGGTGCAACTCGCCTGCAATCCGCACGGGACCATCTGGGTGTAGCCGCCTGCAAACAATCCGTCCATCGTGTACGCGACCACGTGATACAAGCCAGGCGTAAGTCCCGTGATCTGATACGCACTTTGATTTTCCATCGTATCCACCCAGCGATAATTGAATCCGTTCACCTGAAACGCAGCCACACGCAAGGGTGGGATGAACTCTGACGGGTAGGATAATGTCCCGCTGATGGAACCAGGCTCGGGGGTCGGCGTGACCGTCAGGGTGGGGATCAACATCGGAGTGGTCGAATCCGCCCCAATCGTCGCGGGAAGCGGCGCCTGCGCGGTCAACACCGGTTTGGAGGTCGCCTGGGTCGACGGTGGCTGCGTGTCCAGCAGCGCCCAGACGCCGGCCCCCGCGATGGCCAGTGCCAGCGATGCGCCCGCGGTCATGCGCCAGCGGCGCCGGGCCGCGCCGTCGTCCACCGGGTCGCGTGTGGACCCGGTGCGCGGCCGTGGCTGCGGCACGGGTGGCACAGGTGCGCTGGCCGCTCCGTTCGACAGAATGCCCTCCAGCGCGCGGATCAGCTCGGCGGTGGTGGCGTCCCATTGTTTATGGCTGATCTCGATCGCCTGGCGGCGCGCCAGCGGCTTGAGCTCTTCGGGCAGATCCTCGGCGCGCGGCATCAGCGCGCCGCCCACCAGCACCGGCACCACGCGGATGCCGCGCTTGAGCGCGGTGGCGGTTTCCAGGCGGATGAAGTCGTGCGGGTCGTCGAGCCGGCGCCGGCCCAGCGCATCGGCGGTCTTGAGCCACTCGTCGCCAATGATGACGATGAGCACCCGGCAGGAGCCCACCGCCTCTTCGATGGCGGCCACGAAATCGGTGCCGAGCTCGATGCCCTCGACATCCATGAAGACGCGGTCCGCGCCGAAGTGGGGAATCAGGCGGTCATACAGGCGCCCGGCGTAACCCGCCGAATCGTCGCGCCGGTAGCTGATGAAGATCCCATCCATGCCGCCAAGACCCCCTTGGTGCCACCCTCGGGATGGCCGGGTCATTCTACGGCGCAGGCCCCGGCGAACGCCATACCCACAGTGGGTACGGCGCAGCGGACTCAGGCGGGCTTTTCGCCGCCTCCGCGCAGCCGCGCGAACAGGCTCACCACCACCAGCACGAGAGCGCCGGCCAGCAAGCCTGCGAGCGCGCCGGCCAGGCTGGAGACCACCGGTCCGACCCAGCCCAGCGTGGCCGCGAAGTCCTCGATGCCGTGGCCCACGGCGGGAATGCCGTGCACCAGGATGCCGCCACCGACCAGGAACATGGCGGCCGTGCCCACCACCGAGAGCGTCTTCATGAGCCAGGGCGCGGCCGCGAGGATGCCGCGGCCGATGGCCTGCTTCCAGGCCGCGGCCTGCCGGTTCAGGTACAGGCCGAGGTCGTCCAGTTTGACGATGCCCGCCACCAGGCCGTACACGCCGATCGTCATGATCAGCGAGATGCCCACCAGCACGGCCACGCGCTGGCCCATGCCGACCGCGGCCACCGTGCCCAGAGTGATCACGATGATTTCGGCCGAGAGGATGAAGTCGGTGCGCACCGCGCCCTTGATCTTTTCCTTCTCGAACGCCACGAGGTCGACCTTCTCGTCGACCACCGCCGCGACCAGCTCCTTGTGGTGGGCCTCGTCCTCGGCCTTGTGCGGCCCGAAGGCATGCCAGAGCTTCTCGGCGCCCTCGAAGCACAGGAACAGGCCGCCGAGCATCAGCAGCGGCGTGATCGCCCAGGGCGCGAAGGCGCTGATGACCAGCGCCGTGGGCACCAGGATCGCCTTGTTGAGCATGGAGCCCTTGGCCACCGCCCAGACCACCGGCAGCTCGCGGTCGGCCTTCACGCCGGTGACCTGCTGCGCGTTGAGGGCGAGATCGTCGCCCAGCACGCCCGCGGTCTTCTTCGCCGCCATCTGGGTCATGGCGGCCACGTCGTCGGCCGCCGACATGCCCTGGCGGGCCGCCACCTTGGTCATCACGGCGACGTCGTCGAGCAGGGTGGCGATGTCGTCGATCAGGGCGAGCAAGCTGGTTCCGGCCATGGGTGGGTTCCTTGGATGTGGGGTGTCAGGGCGCAGGCCAGACGGGTGGGAAAAGCGGATCGTCGAGCGCGGCGCCATCGGCCATGCGCTCGGCCAGACCGGGAAACGGCGGCGAGGTGCGCCAGGGCCGCGGCGCGTGGCGCGCGTCGTCGCCGAGGTAGCGCGCGGAGAACACGCGCCGGCGCTGCCCCGGGCCCACGCCGCTGGAGGCGTGCAGGCTCAGCATGTGGAAGGCCACGCAGTCGCCGGGCTCCAGCGCCCAGGCCAGCTGGCGAAAGCGCCCCGGTTCGGCGTCGATCGCGGGCAGCTCGGCCAGCGTGCCCTCGGGAAACCATTTCGCCTGCTGGTCGCGGAAGGTGCGCGGCATGTACCAGGTGCCGGCGTGCGAGCCGGCCACGAAACGCAGCGTGCTCGCCAGCGGCACCGGGTCCACGGGAATCCAGAAGCTCACGTTCTGGCGGCCACTCACGTTGTAGTACGGCTGGTCCTGGTGCCAGGGCGTGGGCTGGCGCGTGCCGGGTTCCTTGACCAGCAGGTGGTCGTGGTACAGCCGCGCGCCGCGGCTGCGCATGAGCTGGGTCGCGATGTGCGGCAGGGCCGAACCGCAGAGGATCTGCTGGTAGGCCGGGTTGTCCTGCCAGGTGCAGAAGTCCTCGACGAAACGGCCCGGGTCGTCGGGCTCGCTGGCCACCAGCGCCAGCGGGCTCAGGTGCGCGAGGTTGTGCTCGATGCCGCGCTCGAGCAGCGCCAGCTCGCCGGCGTTGAAGACGCCGCGCAGCACCACGGCGCCGTCGGCCGCGTAGGCCTCGACCGTCGCGGCGTCCAGTGCGTGCGCGCGCGCCATCTCACCCCACCCACTGGCGCGCGTTGCGCCACAGCTGCATCCAGGCGCTGTGCGCCGCCGGGTCCTGGTCGGTCCAGCTCATCTGGATGTGGCGGAACACGCGCTCGGGGTGCGGCATCATGGCCGTGAAGCGGCCATCGGCGGTGGTCACGGCCGTGAGGCCAGCCGGGCTGCCATTGGGGTTGTAGGGGTAGGCCTCGGTGGCCACACCGGCGTTGTCGGTGAAGCGCATCGCGGCAATCGCCTTCGATGCGTCGCCACGGTGGTGGAAGTTGGCATAGCCCTCACCGTGGGCCACCGCGATCGGCAGGCGGCTGCCGGCCATGCCGGCGAAGAACAGGCTGGGCGATTCGAGCACCTCCACCATCGACAGGCGCGCCTCGAAGCGCTCGCTCTGGTTGGTGGTGAAGCGCGGCCAGGCCTCGGCGCCGGGGATGATGTCGGCCAGCTCGGCGAACATCTGGCAGCCGTTGCACACGCCCAGGCCGAAGGTGTCGGTGCGCGCGAAGAAGCCCTGGAACTGGGCCGACAGCGCGGGGTTGAAGGTGATGCTGCGCGCCCAGCCGATGCCCGCGCCCAGCGTGTCGCCGTAGCTGAAGCCGCCGCAGGCGACCACGCCCTTGAAGTCGGCGAGCCTGGCGCGGCCACTCTGCAGGTCGGTCATGTGCACGTCGAAGGCCTCGAAGCCGGCCTGCGTGAAGGCGTAGGCCATCTCCACGTGCGAGTTCACGCCCTGCTCGCGCAGGATCGCGACCTTGGGGCGGGTGAGGTGCAATGCGGGCGCGGAGAGGCCCTCACCCAGCGGGCGAGGGAGGAAGACGTGCAGGCCTGGATCGTCGGGCCGGCCAGCCGCCGCGTGCTCGGCGTCGGCGCAGGCCGGGTTGTCGCGCTGCTGGTTGATCTTCCAGCTCACGCTGTCCCAGACCTGGTGCAGGTCGAACAGGCTGGCCGAGAACACGGCCTTCGTGTCGCGCCACACCTGCAGCTGGCCCTTGCCCGCGTCCATGGCCGAGCTGGCCGGGCGCGTCTTGCCGATGAAGTGGCTGTGTTTGCTCAAACCGTGTTCGCGCAGGGTCTGCATCACGGCGTTGCGGTCTTCGGTCTTCACCTGCAGCAGCACGCCCAGCTCCTCGCTGAACAGCGCCTTGAGCGTGAGCTCCTCGCGCCGCGCGCTGACCTGGCCGGCCCAGTTCTTGGCGTCGCCCATCTCGGCGCGGCTGTCGCTGATGCCGTCGCCCTCGGTCACGAGCAGGTCCACGTTGAGCGCCACGCCCACGTGGCCGGCAAAGGCCATCTCGGCCGCGGCCGCCAGCAGGCCACCGTCGCTGCGGTCGTGGTACGCGAGGATCTTGCCGTCGGCGCGCAGCGCGTTCACCGCGTTGACCAGGCTGATGAGGTCCTGCGCCGCGTCAAGATCGGGCGCTTCGCCACCGCCCTGCCCCAGCACCTGGGCCAGCACGCTGCCGCCCATGCGGTGGCGGCCCTTGCCGAGGTCGATCAACACCAGCGTGGTGTCTTCCATCGCGTTGTTCAACTGCGGCGTGAGCGTGCCGCGCACGTCGGCCAGCGTGGCGAAGGCGCTCACGATCAGGCTGACGGGCGAGGTCACCTTCTTCGTGTCAGCGCCCTCTTTCCACTGCGTGCGCATGGACAGGCTGTCCTTGCCCACGGGAATTGAAATGCCCAGCGCCGGGCAGAGTTCCATGCCCACGGCCTTCACCGTCTCGTACAGCGCGGCGTCTTCGCCCGGCTCGCCGCAGGCGGCCATCCAGTTGGCGGAGAGCTTCACGCGCGGCAGTTCGATCGGCGCGGCCAGCAGGTTGGTGATGGCCTCGGCCACCGCCATGCGACCGGAGGCGGCGGCGTCGAGCGCGGCCAGCGGCGTGCGCTCGCCCATGCTCATGGCCTCGCCCGCGAAGCCCTGGAAGTCGGCCAGGGTCACGGCGCAGTCGGCCACCGGCACCTGCCAGGGGCCGACCATCTGGTCGCGGTGCGACAGGCCACCCACGGTGCGGTCGCCGATGGTGATGAGGAAGCGCTTGGAGGCCACGGTCGGGTGGCTCAGCACGTCGATCACGGCCTTCTGCAGGTCCACGCCGGTGAGGTCCAGCGGTGCGGGTGTGCGCGCCACGGTCTTCACGTCGCGGTGCATCTTGGGCGGCTTGCCCAGCAGCACGTTCATGGGCATGTCGACCGGGCTCTGCTGGCCTGCATCGGCCAGCACCAGCTGGCGCTCTTCGGTGGCCACGCCGATCACGGCAAACGGGCAGCGCTCGCGTTCACAAAAGGCTTTGAAGACCTCCAGCGATTCGGGCGCGATCGCCAGCACATAGCGCTCCTGGCTTTCGTTGCACCAGATCTCCTTCGGCGCCAGGCCGCTTTCTTCCAGCGGCACGGCGCGCAGGTCGAAGCGCGCGCCGCGCCCGGCGTCGTTGGTCAGCTCGGGGAAGGCGTTGGAGAGACCGCCCGCGCCCACGTCGTGGATGGCCAGGATGGGGTTGTCCGCGCCCTGCTGCCAGCAGTGGTTGATGACCTCCTGCGCGCGGCGCTCGATCTCGGGGTTGCCGCGCTGCACGGAATCGAAGTCGAGCGAGGCGGCGTTGGTGCCGCTGGCCATGGAACTGGCGGCGCTGCCGCCCATGCCGATCTTCATGCCCGGGCCGCCAAGCTGGATCAGCAGCGAGCCAGCCGGGAACTCGATCTTCTTCGTCTGCGTCGCGTCGATCACGCCGACGCCGCCGGCGATCATGATGGGCTTGTGGTAGCCGCGCTGCACGCCGTCCACCGCGAGTTCGTACTCGCGGAAGTAGCCCAGCAGGTTGGGTCGGCCGAACTCGTTGTTGAAGGCCGCGCCACCCAGCGGGCCCTCGGTCATGATCTGCAGCGGGCTGGCGATGTGTTCGGGCTTGCCGCCCGGCTGGTCGCTCAGGCCGCCCCAGAGCTTGCCGACCGTGAAACCGGTCAGGCCGGCCTTGGGTTTGGAGCCGCGGCCGGTCGCGCCCTCGTCGCGGATTTCGCCGCCCGCGCCGGTGGAGGCGCCGGGGAACGGGGAAATGGCGGTCGGGTGGTTGTGCGTTTCCACCTTCATCAGCACGTGGTGGGTGGCGGTCTCGGCCGCATATGCCGGGGACGCACCCACGCCCGCGCGCGCCACGAAGCGCTGGACCACGCTGCCTTCCATGATGGAGGCGTTGTCGGAGTACGCCACCACCGTGTGCTGCGGCGCGAGCTGGTGGGTGTGGCGGATCATGCCGAACAGGCTCTTGTCCTGCGCCACGCCGTCGATGGTGAACTGCGCGTTGAAGATCTTGTGGCGGCAGTGCTCGCTGTTGGCCTGCGCGAACATCATCAGCTCGACGTCGGTCGGGTTGCGCTTCAGGCCGGTGAAGGCGTTGACCAGGTAGTCAATTTCGTCGTCGGCCAGGGCCAGGCCCCAGTCGGCGTTGGCGCGCTCCAGCGCGGAGCGACCGCCCCCGAGCACATCCACCTGTTCCATGGGCGCGGGGTGCAGCTCGGTGAACAGGGCCTGGGCCTGCGTGCGGTCGAGCGAGACGTTTTCCGTCATGCGGTCGTGCAGCAGGTCGGCCACGGCCTGCAGTTGCGCGGTGGACAGGGTGGCCTTGCCCAGCAGGCCGGACTTGAGCCCGACGCGGTATTCAACCAGCCGCTCGACCCGGTGCAGGGCCAGCCCGCAGTTGTGCGCGATGTCGGTCGCCTTGGAGGCCCAGGGCGAGACCGTGCCCAGGCGCGGCATCACCAGCAGGGCCGGGGCGCCGGCGGTTTCGAGTTGCTGGTGGGCCGGTGTGCAGGGTTCACCGTAGGTCAGCAGCTCGCCCACGCGCCGCAGCGTGGCCGCGTCGGGCTCGCCGTCGAAACTGGCGAGGTGCACGAAGCGGGCCGAGAGGCCGGTGATCTTGTCGGAAATGCCCGCGAGGCGGGGCAGGAGCTGCTGGACTTTGAAGTCGCTGACGGCGGTGCCGCCTTCAAAAAAGCGCAGGTGCAGGGACACGTTGGGAGCCTGAGGTGCGTTGACCCACCAATGGCGGGTGGAAAACCCGGGATTTTACCCGGCCGACCCCATGGCCTTGCCCCTGCGAGGCGCCGCCCGGCGGGGGCTGATGGGATAATCGCGCCCCATGAGCATCACCTACAAAGACGAAGCCGGCATCGCGGGCATGCGCACGGCCTGCCGCCTGGCGTCCGAAGTGCTGGACTACCTCACGCCGCTGATCCAGCCGGGCGTCACCACGCTCGAGATCGACCGCCTGGCCGCCGAGTACATGAAGCAGCAGGGCACCGTGTCGGCCACCATCGGCTACCAGCCCAGCGGCTATCCGCCCTACCCGGGCCACCTGTGCACGTCCATCAACCACGTGGTCTGCCATGGCATCCCGAACGAGAAGCCGCTCAAGAAGGGCGACATCCTCAACGTCGACGTGACGGTGATCAAGGACGGCTGGTACGGCGACAACAGCCGCATGTTCCTGATCGGTGGCGAAGCGGCCTGCTCCGTGCAGGCGCGCCGGCTGACCCAGGTGACCTACGAAGCCATGTGGAAAGGCATCGTGATGGTCCGCCCCGGCATCCGCCTGGGCGACATCGGCCATGCCATCCAGACTTTCGCCGAGGGCAACGGCTTCTCGGTGGTGCGCGAGTTCTGCGGCCACGGCATCGGCCAGCGCTTTCACGAAGACCCCCAGGTGCTGCACTACGGCCGCCCGGGCACGCTGGAAGAACTCAAACCGGGCATGACCTTCACCATCGAGCCCATGATCAACGCCGGCAAGCGCGACATCAAGGAAATGGGCGACGGCTGGACCATCGTCACGCGCGACCGCTCGCTCTCGGCCCAGTGGGAACACACCGTGCTGGTCACCGAGACCGGCTACGAGGTGCTGACCCTGTCCGCCGGCAGCCTGCCCGCGCCGGCCTTCGTGCAGCCGGCACCTGCCCTGGCCTGAGGCCATGTCGCACGCGCCGGCGCCCGCCGTGCACGACCTCGGCACCCTGCGGCTGCAGTACCGCAACGACAAGGCCGCGCTGCTGGCCCAGCTCGGCGTGCAGGGCTCGTCCACCCGCGGCGTGCGCAGCGCGCTGCAACAGCTCTCGAAACTGACCGACCAGACCCTGCGCGAACTGTGGTCGATCGCCGGCTTCGGCCCCGGCTTCTCGCTGATCGCCGTGGGCGGCTTCGGACGCGGCGAGCTGTTCCCGTTCTCCGACGTGGACGTGCTGGTGCTGCTGCCCGACGGCAGCCTGCCCGACGAGGACGCGGCCCTCAAGGCGCGGCTGGAGGCCTTCATCGGCGCCTGCTGGGACCTGGGGCTGGAGATCGGCTCCAGCGTGCGCACCGCCGCCGACTGCGTGGCCGAGGCCGCGAAAGACGTGACGGTGCAGACCTCGCTGCTCGAATGCCGGCTGATCTGCGGCAGCAAGAACGCCTTTGCCAGCCTGGTGAACCAGCTGGGCGAGGCCATGGACCCCAAGGCCTTCTTCGTCGCCAAGACGCTGGAGATGCGCCAGCGCCACACCAAGTTCGAGAACACGCCCTACTCGCTCGAACCCAACTGCAAGGAATCGCCCGGCGGCCTGCGCGACCTGCAGATCATCCTCTGGGTGGCCAAGGCCGCCGGCCTGGGCCGCAGCTGGGACGAGCTCGCCCGCAAGGGCCTGGCCACGCCGCTGGAAGCGCGCCAGATCAAGGCCAATGAAGCGCTGCTGAGCCTGATCCGCGCGCGGCTGCACCTGCTGGCCAACCGCCGCGAAGACCGGCTGGTGTTCGACCTGCAGACCACGGTGGCCGAGTCCTTCGGCTTCAAGGCCCAGGTGCCTGCGGTCATCACCCCCGGCGGCCCCGGCCCGCACGTGGCGCCCACCGCGCGCGGCACGCGCCGCGCCAGCGAGGCGCTGATGAAGCGCTACTACTGGGCCGCCAAGGCCGTGACCCAGCTCAACCAGATCCTGCTGCTCAATATCCAGGAGCGCCTGCAGAGCGACGTGGCCGGCGTGGACCGGATGCGCCCGCTCAACGAGCGCTTCTTCGACAAGGGCGGCATGCTCGAGGTGGCGAGCGACAACCTCTACGTGCAGCAGCCGCACGCGATCCTGGAGACCTTCCACCTCTACCAGACCACGGTGGGCATCAAGGGCCTGTCGGCGCGCACGCTGCGCGCGCTCTACAACGCGCGCCCGGTGATGAACGCGCGCTTTCGCGCCGACCCGGTCAACCGCGCGCAGTTCCTCAAGATCCTGCAGGAACCCGAGGGCATCACCCACGCGATGCGGCTGATGAACCAGACCTCGGTGCTCGGGCGCTACCTCTGGGTGTTCCGCCACATCGTGGGCCAGATGCAGCACGACCTGTTCCACGTCTACACCGTGGACCAGCACATCCTGATGGTGCTGCGCAACGTGCGCCGCTTCTTCATCGCCGAGCACTCGCACGAGTACCCGTTCTGCTCGCAGCTCGCCGCCGGCTGGGACAAGCCCTGGATCTTCTACATCGCGGCGATCTTCCACGACATCGCCAAGGGCCGCGGCGGCGACCACTCCGATCTGGGCGCGCGCGACGTGCGCACCTTCTGCCGCCAGCACGGCATCGCGCGGGAAGACACGAAGCTGATCCAGTTCCTCGTGGCCGAGCACCTCACCATGAGCCGCATGGCGCAGAAGGAAGACCTGAGCGACCCCGACGTGATCGCGGCGTTTGCGAAGCGCGTGGGCAACGAGCGCTACCTCACCGCGCTGTACCTGCTCACCGTGGCCGACATCCGCGGCACCAGCCCCAAGGTGTGGAACGCCTGGAAGGGCAAGCTGCTCGAAGACCTGTACCGCTACACCCTGCGCGCGCTCGGTGGCCGGGCGCCCGACCCGGGCGCCGTGATTGAAGGCCGCAAGCGCGAGGCGCTGTCCATGCTGGCCCTGCACGCCCTGCCCCACTTGGCGCACAAGGCCTTGTGGGACACGCTGGACGTGGGCTACTTCATGCGCCACCAGGCCGACGAGATCGCCTGGCACACACGCGTGCTCACGCGCCAGCTCGCGCAGACCGCCGCGAAACCGGTGGCCAGGCCCGAAGACGGCACCGAGGTGCCGATCGAGAAGTGCATCGTGCGCGCGCGCATTTCACCCGAGGGCGAAGGCCTGCAGGTGCTGGTGTACGCGCCCGACCAGAGCGACCTCTTCGTGCGCATCTGTGGCTATTTCGACAGCTCGCACTTCAGCATCCTCGACGCGCGCGTGCACACCACCCTGACCGGCCATGCGCTCGACACCTTCCAGGTGGTCGCGCCCTCGATGTCGGACCACTACCGCGAGCTGATCGCGATGGTGGAAAACAACCTGGCGCAGACGATCGACGAGCGCGGCCCGCTGCCGCCGCCCACCAAGGGGCGGCTGTCGCGCCGCGTCAAGAGCTTCCCGGTCACCCCGCGCGTGGATTTGCGGCCCGACGAGAAGGCGCAGCGCTGGCTGCTCTCGGTGTCCGCGAGCGACCGCGCCGGCCTGCTCTACGGCATCACGCGGGTGCTGGCGCGCTACGACATCAACGTGCAGCTGGCCAAGATCACCACGCTGGGCGAGCGGGTGGAAGACACCTTCCTCATCAGCGGCGCGCAGCTGCAGATGAACAAGCGCCAGATCGAGATCGAGACGGAGCTTCTCGAAACGCTTGAGGGCTGAGGTGGTTGGCGGGATCAGGGGAGCGGTGTGCTCAGCTCCGCTCGTGTCCCCCGGAACGGCTGCGCCGTTCCTCCTCCTTTACCTCGCTGCGCTGAGCACACCGCCCCCCTGATCCTGCGGGCTTGATCGGCACGCGAAAAGCAATCCCCCTTTGGCTCTTGAGGCTGGGTGGGTGGCGCAGTGAAGTGAAGGAGGAGACGCGGGCGAAGCCCGCGTCGGGGGACATGAACGGAGCTGCCCGCCCAGCCTCAAGGGCCCGCCCACCCCTAGGCGCGAACGGTTTCGGCGGCGTGGGGAGGTATCGGCTTGCGGCGAAAGAGACGCCCGAACCAGTTAGACACATCGTCCACCAGCGTGAACACCGCCGGGATCACCAGCAGGCTCAGGAAGGTTGAGGTGATCAGGCCGCCGATCACCGCCACCGCCATCGGCGAACGGAAACTGCTGTCGGCCTCACCCCAGCCAATGGCGATCGGCAACATGCCTGCACCCATGGCGATGGTGGTCATCACGATCGGTCGGGCGCGCTTGTGGCAGGCGTCCAGGATCGCGTCGAGCCGGTTCAGGCCGTGTTCGCGCCGCGCCTCGATCGCGTACTCCACCAGCAGGATCGAGTTCTTTGTGGCCACCCCCATCAGCATGATCAGTCCGATCAGCGACGGCATGGAGAAGCTCTTGTCCGCCAGCAGCAGCGCCACGAAGGCACCCCCCAGCGACAGCGGCAGCGCCGCCAGGATGGTGACCGGGTGCAGGAAGGCCTTGAACAGCAGCACCAGCACGATGTAGATGCACAGCACGCCAGTCAGCATGGCCAGGCCGAAGCTCGCGAACAGCTCGCCCTGCACCTCGGCATCGCCGATCTCCAGCACCGACACGCCCGGCGGCAGGTTCTGGATGCTGGGCAGCTTGTCCACTGCGGTCTTCATGTCGCCCAGCGCGATGCCGGCCAGCTCCACCTCGAAGTTGATGTTGCGCGAGCGGTCGTAGCGGTCGATCACCGCCGGGCCACCGCCGAAGCTCAGCGTGGCCACCTGCCCCAGCATCACCGGCCCCTTGCTGCCCGGCACCGCGAGGCGCCCCAGCAGCTCCAGGTCGTGGCGCGCCGCGCCGTCGAGCTTGACCACGATCGGAATCTGCCGCTGCGGCAGGTTCATCTTGGGCAGCGCGGTGTCGTAGTCGCCCACGGTGGCGATGCGCAAGGTCTCGGCAATGGCGCTGCTGGTCACGCCCATCTCGGCGGCGCGCGCGAGGTCGGGCGTGACGCTGATCTCGGTGCGCACCAGCGACGCGGTCGACTGGATGCTGCCCACGCCCGCGATGGTGCGCAGGTCGCGCTCGATCGCGGTGGCCGCGGTCTGCAGCGCGGCGGCATCATTGCCGGTCAGCGTCAGGATGTACTTTTCGCCCGATCCGCCCAGGCCCACCTTGCTGCGCACACCCGGCAGGTTGGACATGGCGCTGCGGATCTGGTTCTCGATCACCTGCTTGCGCGGCCGCGTGCCGCGCGCGTCGAGCTGGATGGTGAGCGCGGCCTTGCGCGACTCGGCCGTGCCCTGTGGAGCGAACGGGTCGGAGCCGGCCGATCCGGAACCGATGGTGGTGTAGACCGACTTCACGTGCGGCACTTCCCCCACCAGCAGGCGCGCGCGCTCGGCGCTGGCGATGGTCTGCTGCAGCGTGGCCCCTGGGGGCAGCTCGATGTAAACCTGCGTCTGCGAGTTGTCGTCGGCCGGGATGAAGCCCTGCGGCAGCAGCGGGATCAGCGCGAGCGAACCGACGAAGAACACGCCGGCGCCGACCATGGTGATCCAGCGGTGGCGGATGCACCAGGCGGCCCAGCCCTGGTAGGTGTCGAGCCAGGCGGGCTCGTCCTGGTTGGTCATCCAGCGCCAGACCGCGGCGGTGACGCGGTTGCTGCGCGCCCAGCGCGGCATGTCCTTGGCCAGCACCACCGGCTTGAGCAGGTAGGCCGCCATCATGGGCGTGAGTGCGCGCGCCACCACCAGCGAGGCGAACACCGCGAACGAGGCGGTCCAGCCGAACTGCTTGAAGAACTTGCCGGGGATGCCCGACATGAAGGCGGTGGGCAGGAACACCGCGATCAGCGCGAAGGTGGTCGCGATCACCGCCAGGCCGATCTCGTCGGCCGCTTCCATGGACGCCTGGTACGGCGTCTTGCCCATGCGCATGTGGCGCACGATGTTCTCCACCTCCACGATCGCATCGTCCACCAGGATGCCGATCACCAGCGACATGGCCAGCAGCGTCACCACGTTGATGGTGAAGCCCATGTAGTGCATGCCGATGAAGGCCGGGATGGCCGACAGCGGCAGTGCCACGGCCGAGACCACGGTGGCGCGGAAGTCGCGCAGGAACAGCCACACCACCAGCACCGCCAGGATGGCGCCTTCGTACAGCAGCGTCATGGAGCCGTCGAACTCTTCCTTCACCGGCGTGACGAAGTCGAACGACTCCGTGATGCGCAGGTCGGGCCGCGCCGCCTGCAGTTCCTTGAGCTTGGCGCGCACGCCCTCGCCCACCTCGATCTCGCTGGCGCCGCGGCTGCGCGCCACCTCGAAACCCACCACCGGCTTGCCGTCGAGAAACGCCGCGGCCGTGGGCTCGGCCACCGTGTCCTTGATCTCCGCGATCTGGTCCAGGCGCACGCGCCGGCCATCCGGCAGCGAGAGCTCGAGCCGGGCCAGCGCCTCGGCCGACTGCAGCGACGACAGCGTGCGCAGCGGCTGCTGGCTGCCGCCGAGGTCGACCCGGCCTCCGGCGCTCTCGATCTGCACCTTGGCCAGCTGGCGCGACACGTCGGCCGCGCTCGCGCCCAGGGCCTGCAGCTTCAGCGGGTCCAGCAGCACCTGCACCTCGCGGTCCACGCCGCCCACGCGGTTGATCGCGCCCACGCCGCGCACCGAGAGCAGCAGCTTGGAAATGTCGTTCTCGACGAACCAGGAGATCGCTTCCGCGTCCATCCTGTCGGACGACACGGTGTAGGCCAGCACCGCGCCACCCGCGAGCTCGATCTTGTTGATGATGGGTTCGCGCAGGTCGGCCGGCAGGTCGCCGCGCACCTTGGCCACCGCCGAGCGCACGTCGTCCAGCGCTTCCTGGGTGTTCTTCTCGATGCGGAACTCGGTCGTGATGGTGACCGAGCCGTCCTGCACCTTGGTGGTGATGTGCTTGAGCCCCTGCAGCGAGGCCAGGCTGTTCTCGATGACGCGCGCCACGTCGTTCTCGAGCTGGTTCGGCGCGGCGCCCGGCAGGCTGGCCGTCACCGTGATGTTGGGCACGTCCAGATCGGGGAAGTTCTGCACCTTCATCTGCTGGAACGAGAACAGCCCCGCCAGCGTCAGCATGAAGAACAGCATCGCAGCCGGGATCGGGTTGCGGATGGACCAGGCGGAAACGTTCATGTCCGGGTCCTCACTGGACGACCTTGACCAGGTCGGCTTCGTTCAGGAAGCCCGCCCCCTGCAAGGCCACCGCCTCGTCCGGCTGCAGGCCTTCGAGCACCTCGACCCGCTCGTCCACGCGCCGGCCGGTCTGCACCTTGCGCTGGTTGGCCTTGTTCTGCGCATCGATCACGAACACGTAGTTGCTGCCGTCGCGCACCACGATGGACTGGCTGGGCACGGTGAGTGCATCGCTCTGCCCGAGGTCGAAGAAGCCCTTCGCGAAGGTGCCGGCTTTCAGGTCGGCGTGGCGGGGCAGGTCCACGAAGACGAGGATGTTGCGCGTCTGCGGGTCGGCGCCGGGCGCGATGGCGCGCACCTGGCCCGCGATCTCCAGCCCGGTGGCGGCGGTGACCTGCACCTTCTGCCCGATGCGGATGCGACCGACCTCGCTCGGCGTGACCTCGCCGCGCCACTCCATGCGGCTCTGGCGCACCAGCCGGAACAGCTCCTGCCCCGCACCCACCACCGCGCCCACGGTGGCGCCGCGCGCGGAGATCACGCCGTCGTCGGGCGCCAGCACCCGGGTGTTGCCCAGGCGCACCTCGGTCGCGCCAAACGCGGCCCTGGCGGCTTCGAACTGCGCGCGCGCCACCTTCTCCTGCGTGAGGTACTGCGCCACCTGCGACGCCGAGAGCGCGCCGCTGTCCTGGATCGAGCGCGCGCGGTCGGCGTCGGCTTTGGCGTTCTCGAAACTGGCCTCGGCCTGCATCAGGCTGGCCCGGCTCTGCAGGCTGTCGGCCTGGGTGGTTTCGCTCGCGAACACCGCCAGCACCTGGCCCTTGCGCACCGCATCGCCCACGTTCACGTTGACCGCGGCGAGCCGCAGTCCGTTCACCTCGGCGCCCACGCTGGCTTCCTGCCAGGCGGTGATGTTGCCGTTGGCCTGCAGGCGGATCGGCAGCTGGCCGCGCACGGGCTTGACCACCGTGACCGTGAGCGACGGCCGGGGGGCGGCGGCGGCCTGCGCATCCGGTGCCGGTGCCGATGGCTGCTTCACGAAGAACCAGAAGACGGCCAGGAGAACCAGGACCAGGGGGATGGCCAGCCAGAGCCAGCGTTTGCGCGTGTGCGGAGGTGTGGCGTTCATGATGGGTCTTTGAATGCGTCGGGGTTGTTCACGGGATCGAAGCCACCACCGAGGGCGACGTAGAGCTGGATCCAGGCGTTGATGCGTTCCTGCTGCAGCGCGACCGCGCCGCTGTCGGCGTTGAGCTTGAGGCGGCGCGCCTCTTCCAGTTCGTTGAGATTGGCCAGACCCACGCGGTAGCGCGCTTCCGTGCCCTTGAGCGACTGGTCGTAACCGGCCACCGCGGTCTCGGTGGACGCCACGCGCTCGCGCAGGCTGGAGAGCGTCACCAGCGCCTGCTCGACCTCGGCCACGGCCTGGCGCAGGGTGGCGGCGTAGGCCACGGCGGCGGCCTCGTAGCGGGCCTGGGCGCTGTCGCGGCTGGCGCGCAGACTGTCGCGCCCGAGCAGCGGCAGGCTCAGCGTGAGCGGGCCGACCGACCAGGTGTTGAAGGTGCGCTCGCTGCCGCCACCCGAAAAGCGGTTGCGCAGCAGGCTGCCCGAGAGCGACAGGCCCGGCAGCAGGGCTGCCTTCGCCACACCCACGTCCTCGCTGGCGGCCACCAGCTCGCGCTGCGCGCGGTACACGTCGGGCCGCTGGCGGATCACCTCGGCCGGCACCGCGTTCACCGAGAGCATGCGGTCGAGCCGGCCCGACTGGAACAGCGCCGGCAGGCCGGGCGCGCCCGCGAGCCGCTGTCGCACCTCGGGTTCCGGCACACCGGTGAGCGCCGTGAGCGACTTCACCTGGCGCTCGCAGGTCTCGTCCTGCTGGCGGTAGCGCGCGCTGCTCTCGGCGCCACTGGCGCGTGCCAGCGCGGCGACCGCCGGGGCGGTGAGGCCGGCGCGCTCGGAGGTCGCGCTGTTTTGCGCCGTCACCGCGCGCGAATCGCGGTCGCGCGCGGCCACCGACAGCTGCTCACGGCACAGGCGCTGCGCGAAGTAGAGCTGCGCCAGCTCGGAGGCCACCAGCACACGCGCCTCGTGCCAGCTCGCGCCGGCGGCGTCCTGCTGCGCCTGGGCGCTGTCGCGGCGGGCCTGGGTCTCACCCCAGAGGCCGATCGCCCACGACGCCTGCACACCCGCGCTCAGCGTGGTGCCCAGGGGGGTGGTGGGATCGGTGACGCCGCGGCTGGCGCTGGCCACGGCATTCGCCTGCGGGCCGGTCTGGGCTTCCACGCCCAGGCGCGCCGCACGCGCGGCAAACACCTGCGCGCGGGCCGAGGCCACTGTCGGGCTCTGCGCCTGCGCCCGCGCGATCCAGTCGCTGAGCACCGGGTCGTCGAACCGGCTCCACCAGGCGGTGAGCTGTTCGGTGCTGCCCTGGTGGGCCAGCGGCGGCGCATACCAGGTGGTGGGCAGGTCCACCGGCACATCGGCGGGTGGTCGGGTCACGCTGCACGCGCTCAACAAGGCCGCGCTGGCCGCCACGGCAAGCATTCGCTTCATGAAATGGAAATCCCTGGTCGGTTGTTACCTTGCAGGCACAGTCTGAATTGATGCAGGCGCGTCAAAGGCTGGCCGCTACTTGGGGCAGCGCGTACCCGAGATTCGAGCGTGCAGAGCCAAGCACCGCAACTTACACAGAGCTCCCTTTTCTGCCCACGGTCGAGAGCCTCATGTCGCGCTTGGCTTCGTCGCCGAGCTTGCAACGCGTGAAGAGCAACGTGGCGCTTCGGCAGGCCATCGTGCGTGTTGAGAACAGCAAGGCAACGGCTGACGTCACGGTCAGCATGGGTGTTCAGCGAGATGCGCAGTCTGGCCGAAATCTGGCCGTGGTGGGTTTGAGCATGCCATTCGGTGTTTTCGACCGCAACCAGGGCAACATCCTGGAGGCTCTGAAGCGCGAAGAGAAGGCTCGCGACGAGTTGGCGTTGACAGAACTTCAACTGCGCACGTCCGTACTGCAAGCACACGCACGGCTGGAGGCTTCGCGCATCGAGGCCCAAACGATCCGCGACTCGGTGTTGCCTGGCGCCCAAGCGGCCTATGACGCTGCAACCAAAGGGTTCGAACTCGGCAAGTTCGATTTCCTTGATGTACTTGACGCGCAACGCACCTTGTTTCAGGCGCGTGCTCAATACCAGCGCGCCAGTGGCGAAGCACAGCGCCTCGCAATTGACATCGACCGCCAACTAGGCGAGTCGACCGACAGCGACGCGACTCCAACCTCAACAGTTCCCACATCCCCCGCCCAGCGCTAGGAGCCATCATCATGAACAACGAAGCAAGCCAAAAGAAACCCAAAACCAAGCAGATGGTGCTGGTCGGGATCGTGGTCGCCATCGGATTGGCTTTGGGCGCTGCGCTATTGAGTAGCGGCAAGTCGCAGCCCACAGGCGGCGAAGACGCCCACGGCGCTCACGCAGAAGCCGAAGGTCACGATGAGAAAGAGCATCACGGCGATGCCAAAAAAGATGGACACACCGACGAAAAGGACCATGCGGATGAGGAGCACCACGAAACCACGACTGCGGAACCAGCCAAAGGTCCGAACGGTGGCCGGCTGTTCACCGTTGGCGATTTCGGGCTTGAGCTGACCATCTTTGAGAGTGGGACAGAGCCACAGTTTCGGATCTACACCTACCGCGACGGTAAACCCACTGACCCAGCACAAGTTCAAGCAACCGTCTCGGTTGAGCGACTGGGCCGCAAACCGCAGGTCGTGACGTTCGCAAAGGAAGGCGATTATCTGAAGGGAAATGCGGTGATCGAGGAGCCGCACTCCTTTGCTGTGCGCATCGAAGCACAAGAGACGGGCAAGACGCATGAGTTCAAGTTCGAACAAGTAGAAGCGCGTGTGACCATGAATGAGGCACAACTCAAGGCAAACGGCGTTGAGATTGGGTCCGTCGGGCCAGCGCGCATCAAGACTGCGCTGCAATTGCAAGGTGAAGTGCGGTTGAACGAGGACCGCACTGTGCATGTGGTGCCGCGACTGACGGGCCTTGTCGAATCGGTATCGGCCAATGCCGGCGATCGGGTTCGACGCGGCCAGGTTCTTGCTGTGCTGTCCAGCCAAAGTCTCGCTGATCAGCGCAGTGAGTTGCTGGCCGCACAGAAGCGACTGGGCCTGGCACGCACGACGCTGGAACGCGAGAAAAAGCTGTGGGACGAAAAGATATCGGCTGAACAGGACTACTTGCAGGCTCGTCAGGTATTTGCCGAAGCTGAGATTGCTGAACAATCTGCGCGCCAGAAACTGGCATCGCTTGGCGCGGTAGCTGTGGCGACACCGGCACCAGGCAGTTTGACGCGGTATGAGGTGCGCTCGCCCATCGACGGTGTGATCACCGACAAGAAGATCTCGGTCGGGGAAGTGGTGAGGGAAGACACCAACATTTTCATCGTGGCCGACCTCAGTTCGGTGTGGGTCGAAATGACGGTTTATGCCAAAGACCTCAATGCGGTGATGTTGGGCCAGCAAGCCACGGTGAAGGCCACGTCTTTTGAGGCTGAGGCGGTGGGCAAGGTCTCTTACGTCGGTAATCTCGTTGGTGAGCAGACGCGCGCGGCCACAGCCCGCATGGTGCTGCCCAATCCCAAAGGCTTGTGGCGGCCAGGTCTGCCCGTTAACGTCGAACTGACGGCCGAGGAAGTCGAGGTACCGCTGGCGATTGCCGTCGATGCGGTGCAGTCCTTGCGAGATTCCACGGTTGTTTTCGGTCGCTACGGCGAGCAGTTCGAAGCCCGTCCGCTGACGCTGGGCCGCAGCGATGGAAAGATGGTGGAGGTGTTGAGCGGCCTGGAGGCCGGTGAGCGCTATGCCTCACGCAACAGCTTTCTTGTCAAGGCGGACATCGGCAAAGCCGGTGCAGGCCACGACCATTGACAGATATCTGGAGCATCAAATGAAACAGATCACCGCCATCTTTCGCCCACATCGGCTTGAGCAAGTGGAGCAGGCACTGCATGCGCTGCCCCACCTGCCAGGATTCACGCTGCATGCTGCCCGTGGCCATGCTCGCGGCCACGGTGCTGAACACCAGTTCACGCCTGATGAATGGAACCCGGACGCCCATGACAAATTGGTGCTCGTGATGTTTTGCGCTGACAACGACGCCACAGAGGTGTTGAACGTCATTTGCCGCGCCGCCCGAACGGGCAATGCCGGCGACGGGATGATCGCCATGACCGAGCTTGTTGACCTTGTGCGCATCCGCACCGGCGAACGCGGCGATGCCGCAGCCTGACGAAAGAATTTCTCATGTTTGAAAAACTCATACGCTTCGCCATCGATCAGCGGTGGCTGGTGATGCTGATGGTGCTGGGAATGGCCGCCCTGGGGGCTTACAACTACCAGCGCCTGCCCATCGACGCAGTTCCGGACATCACCAATGTGCAGGTGCAGGTCAATACCGCAGCACCGGGCTATTCGCCACTGGAATCGGAGCAGCGCATTCCCGGTGCCGCCGACGTGAAAGTGGAGCAAACAACCGGCCTGCCGATGCTGACGCTGAACATCGACCGCAGCAAGGCCTCGCGACTGGGCCTCAATGTCAACGACATCCAGGAGGCGTTGTCGATTGCCGTGGGTGGCCGCGAAGCTGGCTTGGTGTTTCAGGGTGATCGGCGCTTCGATATTCTCGTGAGACTGCCCGACGAGGCACGCGGCAATCTTGACGCCATCCGCCGCATTCCCATCCGCCTGCCCATTGCCGACGGTGCGGTGGGACTTCCTGGTTATGTGCAGTTGGGGGATGTTGCGACGCTGGACATTGCACCTGGGCCCAATCAGATCAGCCGAGAAGACGGCAAGCGGCGCGTTGTCGTCACAGCCAACGTGCGCGGTCGTGACATCGGCTCGTTTGTCACCGAAGCCCAAGCGAAGCTGGACGCACAGGTCAAGATACCAACCGGCTACTGGACCACCTGGGGTGGCACATTCGAGCAGTTGCAGTCTGCAGCCAAGCGGCTGCAAATCGTGGTGCCGGTTGCCCTGCTGCTCGTCTTCGTGCTTCTGTTCGTGATGTTTGGCAACATCAAGGACGGCCTGCTCGTCTTCACCGGAGTGCCTTTTGCACTTACTGGGGGCATCGTCGCACTCTGGCTGCGCGACATACCTCTGTCGATATCGGCAGGGGTCGGCTTCATCGCGCTGTCGGGCGTGGCCGTGCTCAACGGTCTGGTGATGATCTCTTTCATCCGGTCACTGAGGGATAACGGTATGCCCCTTGACCAGGCGATCGATGAGGGCGCGCTTACCCGTCTGAGACCCGTTCTGATGACCGCGCTCGTGGCTTCTTTGGGCTTCGTCCCAATGGCGTTGGCCACGGGCACTGGCGCAGAGGTGCAGCGCCCGCTGGCCACCGTGGTGATCGGCGGCATCCTCTCGTCGACAGTGCTCACACTGCTGGTGCTCCCATTGCTGTACCGGCTGGCCCATTGGCGCGAGGCGCAACCAGCCGAACAAGTCACGGCGGAGTGGACGCCGCCCGACAGCGCAAAGGCTCCCGCATGAAGCTGCTTCCATCTTCTACAGCTGCGGCTTCGAGTTCACGCAGAGGCGTGGCAGATCGCCATGGCTGTAGAATGATGGAAGCGATGAGCCCATTTGCCTGACGACGGCTGAACCAAGATGCACATGCGCTACATGTCTCGGTTACTTCTGGTGTTTCTCTTCCACCTATTGCCGCTTCAAATGACTTGGGGTGCGGCCGCAGCCTATTGCAGCCATGGACAGGGGTGTGAATCGGGTCACTTTGGCCATCACTCACACCAGCATTTGGTAGCGGGGTCGGGTGCAGATTCCTCTGCACCAGAAGACCAGGAGTCCGGGTCGGTGGCCGAAGACCCTGATTGCAGCCTGCACCATCTGGGTTGCGGCGAACCACTGATCCAAGCACCTGCGAATGCAGTTGCCGATCCCTTGAGCGATCTTTTCTTCCTCGAAGACGTTCATGAAAACAGCTGTCCCCCGACCTGCATCGAGCGTCCCAAGTGGACCCTTGCCGCATGATTCGGCGCGGGCATTCTCTTCTTCAGGCTTAGATCACTGACGACTGGAGCCTCACCGAATCTTCCCAAGCCGTTGTTTTTTGCAACCAGGGGGAATTCGATGCGAGAGAGGTTGCTGGCCATGACTAGCGCGCTGAGTCCATCGACGCAGACCGATCTCGCGCAGGACTTTGAGCGGGCCCAGTACCGAGACTCAGCTGAGGCCACCCTGGGCGCGTCGACAACACGTACCTGTCTCGCAGCAATTCCCCAACGACACAGAGCAAAACCCTTGTGCATCGCGACCGAGTTGCGGGCGCCATTTGCCGGGCTGACCCACACCGTTGCCTGGAATGCGCGGCCTGAAAGTGCGACCAAACCCACACCCTAGGAACTCAACCCATGGACTTCCTGACCCCCGAGCGGCGAACCGAAATTCGAATGATCGCTGAAAAGCAGCAGAAAACGTATCGCCAGATGCTTGTCGCGAACAAGAACAAAACATTTGCAATCCATGCAATTCGTACCCTACATGGGCAAATCGATGCCCTTGTTGCAACAGTAGAAAGGAGAGGCGATGTGCGCTTCGACTGCAAGCCAGGGTGCAGCTATTGCTGTCACTTCCGCATTGAAGTTGTTGCACCAGAAGTGTTCATCCTGGCGCGCAGGTTGAGCACGCTTCCCAAGGAGCGTCTTGAAATCCTGTCCGAGAGGTTACGCGACCATGCCGACAAGGCTCAGGGGGTTCGGAGAGAGAACTTCTCGTTGACATGCCCCTTGCTTGAAGACGGTCGTTGCTCAGTCTATGAAGACAGACCATCCATTTGCCGAAAGTACCTGTCATTGGATGTCGAGGAATGCAAGAAGCCTGGATTGAGCGCTCCCGAGGATGGCGAGATCGTGCTCAAGTCGTCGGCCCTGATCAGTGGGACGCGAGAAGCGTACGCAAAGGCCAGAATGCCCCTTCAGGTTCATGAGCTTGGGCAAGCGCTCTTGATTGCCTTGACGGATCCGACTTGCGAGCAACGTTGGTATGACGGAGAGGTTGTTTTTCCCGTCATTCCTGAGGCGGAGATGCCTGTGGTTGGTTGAAAATTCAATGCGCTGATCCTTTGATAAATTTACTGTGTCACGAAAGCTTCAACACAGCCTACGGTTGCTTCAGCTGAACGTGGAAATCAATTCGGCGCACTTTGCGGTTCGCGCTTAAATCAAGTTTTTTCCCAAGAACAACAAGGGGAAAACCCTCAGGCGCTAACCGGGTCATTTGCACCGAACTTGAGTTCACCCCGTGCTGCACCACGCGGGCATGAAAGCCTTCGGCTTCGCGGTCGATGGCCTGGCCCCGCACATCGAAACCCTGGTAGCGGATGCGCCGCCAGCGCGGTACCACGCCGCGCATGCCGGGCACCGAGAGGCAACCTTCCCAGTCCTCCTCTTCCTCGTCGCCCAGCGGCGTGATCACCGGGTTGACCAGCACGGTGCGCGGCACGGGCGGTGCGTCGGGGTAGCGCGGATTGGGCTGGCCGCTGCCGAAGATCACCACCTGGAGGTCGACCCCGATCTGCGGCGCGGCCAGGCCGGCGCCGTTGGCCGCGGCCATGGTGTCCTGCAGGTCGGCCACGAGCCGGTGCAGCTCGGGCGTGTCGAAGGCGGCGACGGGCTGGGCATGGCGCAGCAGGCGCGGATCGCCCATTTTCAGGATGGTGTGGATGGTCATGGGTTGGACAAGCGGCGGGGATGGGGTTAGTTTCGCTGATCGCGGAAGCCCGCGTGACCCACCAAGGAGAACCCATGAAGACCCCCCTGCTCGCCATCGCTTTGTTCATGCCCTCGCTGGCACAGTCCCAGGGCGCCGAGATCTTCAAGGGCGCCGACATGGCCCTGGGCGCCAGACTCATTGCGGAGAACAAATGTGCCTCATGCCACGCCGGCAAGGTCGGTGGCGACGGCAGCGCCATCTACCGTCCCCAGGGCCGCATCCACAACGCCGGCCTGCTGCGCGGCATGGTGGAGAACTGCAGCACGCAACTCAATCTGCAGCTCTTTCCCGAAGAAGTCACCGCCATCGCGGCGGTGCTCAACCGGGACCACTACAAGTTCAAGCCCTGAGCATCCGGGGCCAGCATGGCGAGCATGCCGGCCTCGTCGATCACCGCCACGCCCAGCGCCTGCGCCTTCTCCAGCTTGCTGCCGGCCTCGGCGCCGGCCACCACGTAATCGGTCTTCTTGCTCACCGAACCGGCCACCTTGGCGCCGGCGGCTTCGAGCAGGTCCTTGGCCTGGTCGCGGCTGAGGGTGGGGAAGGTGCCGGTGAGCACGAAGGTCTTGCCCACCAGCGGCTGCGGTGCGCGCGCGGCGGGTTCGCCCTCTTCCCAGCTCAGGCCGCAGGCGCGCAGCTGTTCGACCACCTCGCGGTTGTGCGGTTGCTCGAAGAAGGTGTGGATGCTCTGCGCCACCACCGGGCCCACGTCGTTGACCTCGGACAGCGCTTCCACGCTCGCGTCCATGATGGCATCCAGCTGGCCGAAGTGGCGCGCCAGCTCCTTGGCCGTGGCCTCGCCCACGTGGCGGATGCCCAGGCCGAACAGGAAGCGCGGCAGCGTGGTGCGCTTGGACTTCTCCAGCGCGTCCACGATGTTCTGTGCCGATTTCTCGGCCATGCGCTCCAGGCCCGCGAGCGCCGTGAAGCCCAGGCGGTACAGGTCGGGCAGGGTCTTGACCACGCCCGCGTCCACCAGTTGCTCGACCAGCTTGTCGCCCAGGCCTTCGATCTCGACCGCGCGGCGCTGCGCGAAGTGCAGGATGGCCTGCTTGCGCTGCGCGCCGCAGAAGAGGCCACCGCTGCAGCGGAAATCCACCTCGCCCTCTTCGCGCACCGCCGCGCTGCCGCAGACAGGGCAGGTGCGGGGCATGGTGAAGGCCTCGGGTTCGCCGCTGCGTTTTTCGACCAGCACGGAGACCACCTCGGGGATCACGTCGCCCGCGCGGCGCACGATCACGGTGTCGCCCACGCGCACGTCCTTGCGACGCGCCTCGTCCTCGTTGTGCAGGGTGGCGTTGGTCACCGTGACGCCGCCCACGAACACCGGTGCGAGCTTGGCCACCGGCGTGAGCTTGCCGGTGCGGCCCACCTGCACGTCGATCGCGAGCACGGTGGTGAGTTGCTCCTGCGCCGGGTACTTGTGCGCCACGGCCCAGCGCGGTTCGCGCGTGACGAAGCCGAGCTGTTTCTGCAGCGCCAGCGCATTGACCTTGTAGACCACGCCGTCGATGTCGTAGGGCAGCTGGTCGCGGCTGGCGCCGATGCGCTGGTGGAAGGCGACCAGTTCATCGGCGCCGGTGGCCAGCGCCGTCTGCGCCGCCACCGGGAAACCCCAGGCCTTGAGTTGCATCAGCATCTCGAAGTGGGTGGCAAAGTCCGGCCCGCCCTCCCCGGGTGGCGTGATCTCGCCCAGGCCGTAGGCGAAGAAGCTCAGCGGGCGCTGGGCCGCAATGCCCGAGTCGAGCTGGCGCACCGCACCGGCGGCGGCGTTGCGCGGGTTCACGAAGGTCTTCTCGCCCTTGGCGCCGGCGGCGATCTTCGCGCGCTGCTTGTCGTTGAGCGCTTCGAACTGGTCGCGGCGCATGTAGACCTCGCCGCGCACTTCCAGCACCGGCGGCGCATCGGCCGGCAGGCGCAGCGGCACCTGCTGGATGGTGCGCACGTTGGTGGTGACGTCCTCGCCCACCTCGCCGTCGCCACGCGTGGCGGCCTGCACCAGCACGCCGTCTTCATAGCGCAGGCTCATGGCCAGGCCGTCGAACTTGAGTTCGGCCACGTACTCGACCGGTGCATCGGCTTCGGCCAGACCCAGCGCGCGGCGCACGCGGGTGTCGAAGTTGCGCGCACCGCTGGGCTCGGTGTCGGTCTCGGTGTTGATCGAGAGCATGGGCACGCGGTGCCGCACCGGCGTGAAGCCGTCGAGCACACGGCCACCCACGCGCTGGGTCGGCGAGTCGGGCGTGAGCAGCTCGGGGTGCGCGGTCTCGATCGCCTGCAGCTCGCGGAACAGCCGGTCGTACTCGGCGTCGGGAATCTCCGGGTCGTCGAGCGTGTAGTAGCGGTGGGCGTGGTGGTGCAGCTGCGTGCGCAACTCGGCGGCACGCGCGGCCGGCGCAGGCGGCTCGGCGAAAAGGTCGTCGGTCATCAGGAGAAGAGTCGTCGCGCCTGTGCGGAGCCGGCCGAGAGGTCGCGGCCATCCAGCGCGTCGTAAAGGCTTTCGAGGTCCGAACCGATGCGGTCCATGGTGTCGGTGGACAGCGGCTGCCCGGCGTCGTCGGTGATCACGCCTTCCATGGCCTCGGCCAGCGCCATCGCGGCCTGGCGCATGCGCACGAAGGGTTGTTCGCTGCGCGGCACGTGCGTGACCTCGAGCGACAGCGCGATCTCGCGCAGCGCGCTCTGCTCGGGGTCTTCGGCCATCGCGGCCTGCGGGTCGAACACCAGGCTCAGGATGGGCGCCTGGCCGCTCTGGCTGCCCGAAAGCACCATGCGACCGGGCAAGGCACCCGCCACGAAGCCGAGCCTGGCCGCGTGCTGCGCCACATAACCCGGGCTCCAGGCGGTGCGGCGCGCGCGCAGGGTGAAGCCGAGCTGGGCGTCGTGGCCGCTGGCGAAGGCGTCGAGCTCGCGGGCGCGGGCGACTTCGGCCCGCATGTCGGGGAAATCGGGCGAGGCGCCCACCGCGTCGGCAAAGGCCTGGGCCTTCACCACGAACTCGGAGAACTCGATGTCGTTGAGCGGGCCCGAGCGGTTCGCCAGCTGCACGCCGGCCTGCAGCGCGCGGTAGCGCTGGCCCAGGCGCGGGCTTTCCCATTCACCGGTGGCCTCGCTCTGGCCTTCCACGGCGAAGGGCTTGCTGCCCACGCGCCGCGTGCCCGGCAGCGCGGCCAGCAGCGCATCGCCCGAGACCTCGTGCTCGAGCAGCAGCGGCGTGATCACGTCGATCAGCGCGTCCAGGCCCGGCCGCTTCTCGGGCTGGTTCATGAGCGGGTTGAGGTGGACCGAGGCCACCGCCGCGGCCACCACGGCCGGGTCGGGCGGCACCGGGGCGCCGGGCATGTCCCCCAGCACCGGGTCGATGCGCTGGATCTCGTTTTCTTCCAGGTCGGCCGGCGTGTAGGGCAGGGTTTCGTCGCCCGCCATCTCGTCGCGCACATCGCCGCCGCGCTCGCGCGCGGTGCGTGGCGCGCTCTTGCTGGTGACCCAGGCGTTGTAGGCCACCACGCCCGCCAGAACGAGCCCTCCGATGATGGCCAGACCGAGTTGCAGAGTGCTCATGGTGGGGTGTGCGATCAGGTGGGTTCGAGCATGCCGGCGGCCGATTCCATGTCCACCGCGACGATGCGCGAGACGCCCTGCTCCTGCATGGTCACGCCAATCAGCTGCTCGGCCATTTCCATGGCGATCTTGTTGTGGCTGATGAACAGGAACTGCGTCTCTTTGGCCATGGCCGTCACCAGTTTCGCATAGCGCTCGGTGTTGGCATCGTCCAGCGGCGCGTCCACCTCGTCGAGCAGGCAGAACGGCGCGGGATTGAGCTGGAAGATGGCGAACACCAGCGCGATCGCGGTCAGCGCCTTCTCGCCGCCCGAGAGCAGGTGGATGGTCTGGTTCTTCTTGCCGGGTGGCTGCGCCATCACCTGCACGCCGGCGTCGAGGATTTCCTCACCCGTCATCACCAGGCGCGCGTTGCCGCCACCGAACAGCTCGGGGAACATCTTGCCGAAGTGGGTGTTGACGGTCTCGAAGGTGCTGCCGAGCAGGTCGCGCGTTTCGTTGTCGATCTTCTTGATCGCGTCTTCCAGCGTGTTCATGGCCTCGACCAGGTCGGCCGACTGCGCGTCCAGGAAGGTCTTGCGTTCGCTCGCGGCGGTCAGCTCGTCGAGCGCGGCGAGGTTGACCGCACCCAGCGCCTGGATCTCGCGGTGCAGCCGGTCGATCTCGCCCTGCAGGCCGGCCAGGCGCACATTGCCTTCGGTGATGCTCTGCGCCACCGCCGCGAGGTCGGCCTGGGCTTCGTCGAGCAGCTGGCTGTACTGCTCCACGCCCAGGCGCGCGGCCTGTTCCTTGAGCTGGAAGTCGGTGATGCGGTTGCGCAGCGGCTCGAGCTCGCGCTCCAGTTGCAGGCGGCGTTCGTCGCTGGCGCGCAGCTTGGCGGTGAGCTCGTCGTACTGGCTGCGCAGCGCGCCCAGCGCCTGCTCGCGCTCCAGCTTCATGGCCAGCGCGTTCTGCAGGCCGGCCTGCGCGGCGGCGTCGTTCAGCCGGCCCAGCTCGTCGGCCGCGCGCTGCTGCTCTTCGGCGAGCGATTTTTCCTGCGTGGCGGCGGTTTCCATGGCGCGCTGCAGCTCGCTCTGGCGCGCCTGCAGGCTGCGCAGGGCAAACACGGCCTCCTGCGCGGTGCGCTCCAGCGAACGCTGCTGTTCGCGCGCCTGGTTCAGCGCGCGCTCGGCCTCGATCACCTTGTCGTCGAGCTGGGCGTGGCGCTCCTGGCTGTCGGCCAGCTGCATGTCGAGCTCTTCGAAACGCGCCTCGGCGGTCACGCGGCGTTCCTGCAGGTCTTCGAGCTGGGCATCGACCTCGGCGAGGTCGGCGCCGATCTGCTCGCTGCGCGCGCGGGTCTGCTCGGCCAGCTGCGTCAGGCGCAGCGCCTCCACCTGCAGCTCGTGCGCGCGGCCGCGCGACTCGGCGGCCTCGCGGCGCGCGCTCACCAGGCGCTGCGAGGCGTCGGTGTAGGCCGCCTCGGCGCGGATCAGGCTGGAGCGCGCCTGTTCGGCGATCAGCACCTGGGCCTTGAGCTGCTTGTCGATGTTCTCGATCTCCTGCGCGCGCGCCAGCAGGCCGGCCTGTTCGCTGTCGGGGGCGTAGAAGCTCACGCTGTGCGCGGTGACGGCGTGGCCGCTGGCGACGAAGATCACCTCGCCAGGCTGCAGCTGTGCACGTTGCGCCAGCGCGTCTTCCAGGCTGGGCGCGGTCAGGCAGCCGTGCAGCCATTCGGACAGCAAGGCCTGCTGGCCGGCGTCGTTCAGGCGCAGCCAGGCGGCCAGGGGCTTGAGGCCGCTGGCGCTGGCCGCACTGGCACCGGCGGGTGGCGGGTTGTAGAAGGCCAGCTTGGCGGGCGGCGCGTCGTTGCCGAAGGCGCGCACCATGTCCAGGCGCGAGACCTCAAGCGCCCCCAGGCGCTCGCGCAGCGCAGCCTCGAGCGCGTTTTCCCAGCCGGTCTCGATGTGGATGCGGCTCCACAGGCCCTGCAGGCCGTCGAGCCCGTGCTTGGCCAGCCAGGGTTTGAGCTTGCCGTCGGTCTTGACCTTGTCCTGCAGCGCCTTGAGCGCTTCCATGCGGGCCGACAGATCGGCCTGGCGTGCCGATTCCTGGTTCACCGCCTGCTGCGCGGCGCGGCGCGCCTCGTCGAGCTGGGGCACGCTGTCCTGCAGCTCGTGCAGCACGGCGTCGTTCAGTTCCGCGGTTTCCTGCGCGCTGGCGAGCTGGGTCTGGGCGTTGAGCAGGCGGGCTTCGTCGGGCGCGGCCAGGGCGTTGCGGTCGGCGGCCAGGCGCTCGCGGCGCTGGTTGAGCGCGCGGCTTTGTTCCTCGACGTTGCGCTGCTCGGCGGCCAGCACCTGGATCTGTTGCTGCACCTGCGTGACGCTGGTGCGCTGCTCGTTGGCGCGCGCCTGGGCCTGGCGCAGGCTGTCTTCGAGCGCGGGCAGCGCGACCGACTGCTCCTCGCCTTGCGCGGCCAGCACGACCGACTGGTCTTCGGCCTGCACCATGGATTCGGCGAGCTGCTCCAGCTCGACCGCCGCGTCCTGGCTGCGCGTGCCCCAGGAGGCCAGTTGTTCCTTCAGCTGCACCAGGCGCTGCTCGACGCGCTGGCGGCCTTCGACCACGAAACGGATCTCGGCCTCCAGCTTGCCGACCTCGGCACTGGCCTCGTACAGCTTGCCCTGTGCCTGGTTCACCTGGTCGCCCGCGGCGTAGTGCGCCTGGCGGATCGTCTCCAGCTCGGACTCAATGCGGCGCAGGTCGGCGGTGCGCGATTCGAGGTCGTTGACCGCCTGGGCCGCGTCGGTCTTCACCTTGACCTGGTCAGCTTCGGCCTCGCTGCGCTTGAGGTACCAGAGCTGCTGCTGCTTGAGCGTGGCGCCGGCCTGCAGCGTGTTGTAGCGCGCGGCCACCTCGGCCTGCTTCTCCAGCTTGTCGAGGTTGGCGTTGAGTTCGCGCAGGATGTCTTCGACCCGCGTGAGGTTCTCGCGCGTGTCGGCCAGGCGGTGCGCGGTCTCGCGGCGGCGTTCCTTGTACTTGGAAACACCCGCCGCCTCCTCCAGGAACAGGCGCAATTCTTCGGGCTTGCTCTCGATGATGCGGCTGATGGTGCCCTGGCCGATGATGGCGTAGGCGCGCGGGCCCAGGCCGGTGCCGAGGAACACGTCCTGCACGTCGCGCCGGCGCACCGGCTGGTTGTTGATGTAGTAGCTGCTGGTGCCGTCGCGCGTGAGCACGCGCTTGACCGCGATCTCCCCGAACTGGCCCCACTGGCCACCGGCGCGGTGGTCGCTGTTGTCGAAAACCAGCTCGACGCTGGAACGGCTGGCGGGCTTGCGCGTGTTGGTGCCGTTGAAGATCACGTCCTGCATGGACTCGCCACGCAGTTCGCTGGCCTTGGACTCACCCAGCACCCAGCGCACGGCGTCCATGATGTTGGACTTGCCACAACCGTTGGGGCCGACCACGCCCACCAGCTGGCCCGGCAGCATGAAGTTGGTCGGTTCGGCGAAAGACTTGAAGCCGGAGAGCTTGATCGAGTTGAGACGCACGCTGGAAGGCCCCCTGGCAAAGCCAAGTGTTTGATTTCAAAGGCATTTCGTCCATCACGGGCGCGATGGAAGTGCCGCTGATGATACCGTGCATGCGCCCCGGGGTACGGCGCGGCGCCCCCGGAACGCCAAGCCCGATAATCGTCGGCCATGAACCCCTTGCTCACGCGCCTGCAGCCCTACCCCTTCGAGCGGCTGCGCAGGCTCTTCGCCGACGTCACCCCCAACCCCGCCCTGCGGCCCATCAGCCTGGGCATTGGTGAACCCAAGCACGCGGCCCCCGACTTCCTGAAGAAGGCGCTGGCCGACGCGCTGGGCACCGGCCTGTCCAGCTACCCCGCCACGGCCGGCGAGCCCGCCCTGCGCGAGGCCTGTGCCGCCTGGGTGCAGCGGCGCTATGGCGTGGCGGTGAACCCGGCCACCCAGGTGCTGCCGGTCAATGGCTCCCGCGAGGCGCTGTTTGCCTTTGCGCAGACGGTGATCGACCCGAACCGGCCCGGCGCCACGGTGGTGTTTCCCAACCCGTTCTACCAGATCTACGAGGGGGCGGCCCTGCTCGGCGGCGCCGAACCGTTCTACGTGGCGAGCGACCCGGCGCGCAATTTCGCCGCCGCCTGGGACAGCGTGCCGACCGAGGTCTGGGCCCGCACCCAGCTGCTGTACGTGTGCTCGCCGGGCAACCCGGCCGGTGCGGTGATGCCGCTGGAGGAATGGCGCAAGCTGTTCGAACTCAGCGACCGGCACGGCTTCGTGATCGCCTCCGACGAGTGCTACAGCGAAATCTATTTCCGCAACGAGCCGCCGCTGGGCGGGCTGGAGGCCGCGCAGGCGCTGGGCCGTGCCGATTTCCGCAACCTGGTGAGCTTCACCAGCCTGTCCAAGCGCAGCAACGTGCCCGGCCTGCGCAGCGGCTTCGTGGCCGGCGACGCCGCGCTGATCAAGCCCTTCCTGCTCTACCGCACCTACCACGGCGGCGCCATGAGCCCGGTGGTGCAGGCGGCCAGCATCGCGGCCTGGGGCGACGAGGCCCATGTGGTCGACAACCGCCGCCAGTACCGCGAGAAGTTCGCCCAGGTCACGCCGCTGCTGGCCCGGGTGCTCGACGTGGCCCTGCCCGACGCGGCCTTCTACCTCTGGGCCGGCGTGCCGGCGTCGTTTGCCGGCGCCGTGCCCGGCCTCAGCGCCGACGAGGCTTTCGCCCGCGAGCTGCTGGCTCAATACAATGTGACGGTTCTGCCCGGCAGCTACCTGGCCCGCGAGGCGGGCGGCGTGAACCCGGGCGCCGGCCGCGTGCGCATGGCCCTGGTGGCCGAGCCCGCCGAGTGCCTCGAAGCCGCCGGGCGCATCACGCAATTCCTGTCGAACCGCGCCTGAGGCGGCCACCCCCTTCCTGTTTTGACCTTCGCCCTGAGACCATGACCCAACAACTGCAAACCCTGATCGACAACGCCTGGGACAACCGCGCCGACCTCTCACCCGCCTCCGCCCCCAAGGAAGTGCTGGACGCGGTGGAGCACGTGATCGCCGAGCTCAACAAGGGCCGCCTGCGCGTGGCCACGCGCCAGGCCGTGGGCCAGTGGACGGTGCACCAGTGGATCAAGAAGGCGGTGCTGCTGTCGTTCCGCCTCAAGGACAACGAAATCATGCGGGCCGGCGACCTGGGCTTCTTCGACAAGGTCAAGACCAAGTTCTCGCACCTGTCGGCGGAAGAAATGAAGGCCACCGGCGTGCGCGTGGTGCCGCCCGCCGTGGCGCGCCGCGGCAGCTACGTGGCCAGGGGCGCGATCCTCATGCCCAGCTACGTGAACATCGGTGCCTACGTCGACGAGAACACCATGGTCGACACCTGGGCCACGGTCGGCTCCTGCGCCCAGATCGGCAAGAACGTGCACCTCTCGGGTGGCGTCGGCATCGGCGGCGTGCTGGAGCCGCTGCAGGCCGGCCCCACCATCATCGAAGACAACTGCTTCATCGGCGCGCGCTCCGAGGTGGTCGAAGGCGTGGTGATCGAGGAAAACTCGGTCATCTCCATGGGCGTGTACATCGGCCAGAGCACCCCGATCTACGACCGCGCCACCGGCGAAGTGAGCTACGGCCGCGTGCCGTCGGGTTCGGTGGTCATCAGCGGCAGCCTGCCCAAGGACGGCGGCAAGTACAGCCTGTACGCGGCCATCATCGTCAAGCGGGTCGACGCGCAGACGCGCTCCAAGACCAGCCTGAACGACCTCCTTCGCGATTGAGATTGAAGAAGCCCGGATCAACCCACAGGGAGATGGCATGAGCAGCGGAACGATGGAGCGCATCCTGCGCCTGATGGCCGACAAGAAGGCCTCGGACGTGTACCTGACGGCGCACGCGCCGGCCATGATCAAGATCAACGGGCAGACCATCCCGATCAACAGCCAGGTGCTGCCCCCCGACGCGCCGCGCAACCTGCTGGCCGAGATCGTGCCGCCCACCCGCATGGAAGAGCTGCAGGAAACCGCCGAGCTCAACATGGCGGTGCCGATCGAGGCGCTGGGCAATTTCCGCGTCAGCGCGTTCCGGCAGCGCGGCCACGTCGCGGTGGTGATCCGTTTCGTGCCGGGCGACATTCCCCCGCTGGACTCGCTCAACGTGGCACCGGTGCTCACCGAGCTGATCATGGAAAAGCGCGGGCTGGTGCTCATGGTCGGTGCCACCGGCGCGGGCAAGACCACCACGCTGGCGGCCATGATCGACCACCGCAACGAGCGCGCCACCGGTCACATCCTGACCATCGAAGACCCGATCGAATACGTCTACCGCAACAAGAAGTCGGTGGTGAACCAGCGCGAGATCGGGCCCGACACCGCTTCGCTGCAGGTGGCGCTGAAGAACGCGCTGCGCCAGGCGCCCGACGTGATCCTGATCGGCGAGATCCGCGACCGCGAAACCATGTCGGCCGCGATCGCCTATGCGCAGTCGGGCCACCTGTGCCTGGCCACGCTGCACGCCAACAACAGCTACCAGGCACTCAACCGCATCCTGAGTTTCTACCCGGTCGAGGTGCGCCCCACCATGCTGGGTGACCTCGCCGCCGCGCTGCGCGCCATCGTGTCGCAGCGCCTGTTGCGCACCCACACCGGCGGGCGCGTGCCGGCCATGGAGGTGCTGCTCAACACCGCGCTGATCGCCGACCTGATCCAGAAGGCCGACTTCTCGGGCGTGCGCGAAGCGATGGAGAAGTCGCTGGCCGACGGCTCGCAGAGTTTCGAGCAGGACCTCTCGCGCCTGATCAACGACGGCCTGGTGACGCGCAACGAAGGCCTGGCCCACGCCGACTCGCCGAACAACCTGTTGTGGCGACTGCAGAACGATTTCAACGCAAGCAAGTCGAGCGACGCCGCCGCCCCCGGCGAAGAAGAAGGCACCGACAGCGCAACCTTCACCGAGTTCACGCTCGACGTGAAATTCTGACCCGATGACCGCCACCCTGCGCCTGGCCGAAGAACTGATCGCCCGCCCCTCCGTCACCCCGCGCGACGAGGGTTGCCAGGCGCTGATCGCCGCCCGGCTCCAGCGCCTGGGATTTGTCTGCGAAACGGTGGAGAGCGGCCCGGCCGACTTCCGCGTCACCAACCTCTGGGCCCGCCTGGGCACCGGCCGGCAGCCCACGCTGGTGTTTGCCGGCCACACCGACGTGGTGCCCACCGGTCCGCTCACGGCCTGGACCAGCGACCCCTTCGTGCCCAGCCACCGCGACGGCAAGCTGTTCGGCCGCGGCACCAGCGACATGAAGACCTCGATCGCCGCCATGGTGGTGGCCTGCGAGGAATTCCTGGTCGCGCACCCACAGCCCGGCATCGACATTGCCTTCCTGCTGACCAGCGACGAGGAAGGCCCGGCGGTGGACGGCACGGTGATCGTCTGCGAGCTGCTCCAGCAACGCGGTGAACGGCTGGACTGGTGCATCGTGGGCGAACCGACCTCGGTCGAGCGCACCGGCGACATGATCAAGAACGGCCGCCGCGGCACCATGAGCGGCAAGCTCACCGTCAAGGGCGTCCAGGGCCACATCGCCTACCCCCACCTGGCGAAGAACCCGATCCACCTCGCCGCACCCGCCCTGGCCGAACTGGCCTCGACGGTGTGGGACCAGGGCAATGCGTTTTTCCCGCCCACCAGCTGGCAGATCAGCAACATCCATGGCGGCACCGGCGCGAGCAACGTCATCCCCGGCACCGTGGTGATCGACTTCAACTTCCGCTTCTCCACCGAGTCCACGCCCGAAGGCCTGCAGCAACGTGTCGCCGATCTGCTGCAGCGCCATGGCCTGCACCCGGGCACCGGATACGACCTCGACTGGACCCTGGGCGGTCGGCCTTTCCTCACGCCGCCCGGCACGCTGGTGCAGGCGGTGCGGGCCGCGGTCATGGCCGAGGTCGGCATCGAGACCACGCTGTCGACCACCGGCGGCACCAGCGACGGGCGCTTCATCGCCCAGGTCTGCCCGCAGGTGATCGAGCTCGGTCCGCCCAACGCCACCATCCACAAGATCGACGAGCATGTGGCGCTGGCTGACATCGAACCCCTGAAAAACATCTACCGGCGTACGCTGGAGCACCTGGCCACGCAGGCCGGCACCGGCGGCTGAACACCCGTGATCCTCAAAGACCTTCTGACCCACGCGAGTCAGCGCCTGGAAGCGGCGCAGCTGGCCTATGGCCATGGCACGGGCAATGCGCAGGACGAGGCCGCCTGGCTGGTGTTGTGGCAACTCGGCCTGCCGCTGGACAGCGACCTCGACGCCCTGGCGCGCCGGCGCATCACGCCCGAAGAACAGGCGGCGGTGCAGGCCCTGATCCAGCGCCGCATCGACACGCGCGAGCCCGCCGCCTACCTCACGGGTGAAGCCTGGCTGCAGGGCGTTCCGTTCCATGTGGACCGCCGCGCCATCGTGCCGCGCAGCTTCATTGCCGAGCTGCTCGCCGAAGGCTCCATCGACCCCTGGCTGGACGACTCGTCGCGCGATGTGCTCGACCTGTGCACGGGCAATGGCAGCCTGGCCGTGCTGGCCGCGATGGCCTACCCGGACGTGCGCGTCACCGGTGCCGACATCTCCGCCGATGCGCTGGCCGTCGCGCGCATCAACGTCGACCGCCACGGCCTGCAGGACCGCATCGAGTTGATCGAGTCCGACGGCCTGGCCGCCTGCCCCGGCCCGTGGGACCTGATCCTGTGCAACCCGCCCTACGTGAGCGCACAGAGCATGGCGACCCTGCCACCCGAGTACCGCGCCGAACCCAGCCTGGCGCTGGACGGCAACACCGGGGGCCACCTCGACGGCATGGACTTCGTGCGCACCTTGCTGCGCGACGTGCCGCGCTGCCTCAAACCCCACGGCGTGCTGGTGCTGGAAATCGGCAACGAGCGCGCGCATTTCGAAGCGGCCTTCCCGCAGCTCGAGGCCATCTGGCTCGAAACCAGCGCGGGCGACGACCAGGTCCTGCTGCTCACCCTTGAATCCCTTTTGGCGCTGCCTTCCCTGCAGGCGCCCGCTCCATGATCACTTTGAAGAATGTTGTCCTTCGCCGCGGGGTGAAGGTCTTGCTCGATGGCGCCTCCTGCACCATCAACCCCGGCGAAAAGGTCGGCCTCGTCGGCCGCAACGGCGCGGGCAAGTCCAGCCTGTTCGGCCTGCTCAACCACACGCTGCACGAAGACAGGGGCGACTTCTACGTGCCAGCGCAATGGCGCATGGCCCAGGTGGCGCAGGACATGCCCGAGACCGACATGTCCGCCACGCAGTTCGTGATCGAGGGCGACGTCACCCTGCTCGCGGCGCAGCAGGAGGTGACCGTCTCGGAAGACAGTGGCGACGGCGAACGCATGGCGCACGCCTACATGGCGCTGCACGATGCGGGCGCGCACGACGCACCGGCGCGCGCACAGGCCCTGATCCTGGGCCTGGGTTTCCGCACCGACGAACTCGAGCGCCCGGTCAACAGTTTTTCGGGCGGCTGGCGCATGCGCCTGCAGCTCGCGCGCGCCCTGATGTGCCCGAGCGAACTGCTGCTGCTCGACGAGCCCACCAACCACCTGGACCTGGACGCCCTGGTCTGGCTCGAAGCCTGGCTCAAGCGCTATGAAGGCACCATGCTCGTCATCAGCCACGACCGCGAGTTCCTCGACGCGGTCACCGACGTCACGATCCACATCCACGCAGCGCAGCTCACCCGCTATGGTGGCAACTACAGCCGCTTCGAGGACATGCGCGCCGAGCAGATGGCGCTGCAGCAGTCGGCCTACTCGCGCCAGCAGGACAAGATGGCGCACCTGCAGAAGTTCATCGACCGCTTCAAGGCCAAGGCCAGCAAGGCCAAGCAGGCGCAGAGCCGCGTGAAGGCCCTGGAGCGCATGGAGAAGATCGGCCCGGTGCTGGCCGACGCCGAATTCACCTTCGAATTCACCGAGCCGCAGAACCTGCCCAACCCGATGCTGGCCATGAGCGATGCCAGCTTCGGTTACCCGCCACCCGACGAGGGCAGCGAACCCACCGTCATCGTGCGCAACATCAGCCGCTCGGTGCTCGCGGGCCAGCGCATCGGCATCCTGGGCGCCAACGGCCAGGGCAAGTCCACCGTGGTCAAGACCATTGCGCGCGACCTGCAGCCGCTGGCGGGCCAGATCACCGAAGGCAAGGGGCTGAACATCGGCTACTTCGCCCAGCAGGAGCTGGACGTGCTGCGCCCGGCCGACACCCCACTGGAACACATGATCCGACTGGTGCGCGAATGCACCGCCGAGGGCCGCCTGAGCGGCCAGCCCACGCGAGAGCAGGACCTGCGCAGTTTCCTCGGCAACTTCAACTTCACGGGCGACCAGGTCAAGCAGAGCGTGGGCAGCATGAGCGGCGGCGAAAAGGCCCGCCTGGTGCTGTGCATGATCGTCTGGCAGCGCCCCAACCTGCTGCTGCTCGACGAGCCCACCAACCACCTGGACCTCGCCACGCGCGAAGCCCTGTCGGTGGCGCTCAACGAGTTCGAGGGCACGGTCATGCTGGTCAGCCACGACCGCGCCCTGCTGCGCGCGGTGTGCGACGAGTTCTGGCTGGTCTCGCGCGGCGGCATCGAGCCGTTCGACGGCGACCTGGACGACTACCAGCGCTACCTGCTGGACATGGCCAAACAGTCGCGCGAGGCGCAACGCCAGGAACAGCGCGACCAGCAGCGTGCGCCGGCATCGGCCCCACTCGCAGCGCCCGCGGCCCCGGTAAAGGCAGCGAAAGCCGCCGAAGCCAACCGCACGCCGGAGCAGAAGCGCGGCGACGCCCAGCGCCGCCAGCAACAGGCCGAGAAGGCCAAGCCGCTGAAGAAGGAGCTGGAGCAGACCGAGAAGCGCATGACCCAGCTGGCGCAGGAAAAGACGCGGCTGGAAGCCGCCATGAGCCAACCGTCGAACCCGTCCGAGATCGCCGAAGCCGGCCGCCGCCTCAAGGCGGTGAACGACGAGAACGACACGCTCGAGGCGCGCTGGCTGGAACTGCACGAAGCGATCGAGGCGGTGGGCAGCTGAGCCTGCGCGGCGCCACGGCGCTGCGGTATCCTGTGGGAGCCGGTGCGCCGGCGATTCATCCCTCGAACGAACCAGGAAGGCCCCACAACATGATGTCCATTATCGGAACCCTTTTCATTGGCCTCATCGCCGGCTTCGTCGCCCGCGCCATCAAGCCCGGCGACGACGGCATGGGCTGGATCATGACCGCGGTGCTGGGTGTGGCCGGCGCCTTCGTGGCCGGCTATCTGGGTGCGGCGCTCGGGCTGTACCAGCAAGGCGAACCCGTCGGTTTTCTCGCCTCTGTCGTGGGCGCGATCATCCTGCTGCTGATCTACGGCTTCATCAAGAAGAAGTAAGCCCCCTTCTGACGAGTCAACAAAAAAGCCCTGGTCTCGCGACCAGGGCTTTTCATATTTGGTAGGACGTGGCAGGCTCGAACTGCCGACCAACGGATTAAAAGTCCGCTGCTCTACCAACTGAGCTAACGTCCCATCAAAACCTGACTGGCAGCCCTCGGGGCGGCCATTTCAAACTCGATGCGGCGGGCCTGCTTCTTCCAGGCCCAAACCATCAGATGATGGTGGGGCGTGAGTGACTCGAACACTCGACCTACGGATTAAGAGTCCGCTGCTCTACCAACTGAGCTAACGCCCCCGAAGGGATTTGCGCGAAAACCAGCTGTGCAAATCTGGATTCGAGTCTTCTGCGACTACTACGCCAAGCCTTAAATTATAGCGTCATTGTCGACCCGCTTTGAAGGGCCATTGATTTTTTTGCGCCCGCGGCCAGGGTGTTCATCACCCATCCAGCGGCGCACAGGCCGAACGTGGCGGTCACGCTCACCGCCGAGCCGTAACCATGGCAGTTGAGCGAGCCGTCGGTGTCGTCGAGGCCGCAGGACGCGTCGGGCGGCGCCACCGCCTCGCGGCTGAACACGCAGGCCACGCCCATGCGCCCCGTGCGCGCGCCGCTGTGGTGCTTGCGCAGCCGGTAGCGCAATTGAGCGAGCAAGGGGTCGTGCGTGGCGTCGGCCAGGTCCGCCACTTCCACCGCCTGGGCCAGCCGCTTGCCGCCGGCCGCACCCACCGTGATCAGGGGCACGACGTTCGACAGGGCCCAGTGCGCCAGCGCGGTCTTGGCGCGCACCTGGTCGCAGGCGTCGACCAGCGCCGAAGGCGTGCTCGACCCGTCGGGCAGCGCGTCGAGCAGGCCGGGCCAGTTGTCCGGCGTCACGAAATCGTCGATCACGTCGACCACGCAGGTCGGGTGGAACAGCGCGATGCGCTCGCGCATGGCCTCGGCCTTGGCCTGCCCGAGCGTGGGTTCCAGCGCGTGGATCTGCCGGTTGATGTTGGACTCGGACACATGGTCCAGGTCGACCAGGGTGAGCCTGCGCACGCCGCTGCGCGCCAGCGCCTCCACCGCCCAGGAGCCCACGCCACCGATGCCGACCACCACCACGTGCGCATCGAAGATGCGCTGCGAACCTTCGACACCATAGAGCCGACGCAGGCCGCCGAAGCGGCGTTCGAAGCTGTCGTCGGTCAGGGTGGTCGTCACTCGCGGTCCAGCAGCCACATCTGGAAGCGGAAACCACCCACGGCGCCGAGCACGATGCCGGTGACGGCGATCACGCTGGTGAGGCTCAGCGTGGACAGGCCCGACATGCCCTGCCCCACGGTGCAGCCCAGCGCGGTCACCCCACCCACACCCATGCAGGCCGCCCCCGCGATGTGCAGCGCGGTGTCTTGCGTGGTGCGAAAGCCTTCCCAGCGGAAGCTGCCCTCGATCAGGGCGCAGGCCAATGAACCGACCACCACGCCCGCGACCGTGACCACGCCGAAGGTGAGCAGCTTGGAGGTGTCGCTGAAGAAAATGATCCAGTCCAGCGTGTAGGCCATGGGCGCGGTGAAGGTCAGCGATTCCATGCGCCCGGAGTTGGAGCCCAGGTACACCGCCTCCAGCGTCTCGGGATGCTCGGCCACGAAGCCGAGACGGCCGCTGACCCACCACATGGCGGCGATCACCAGGCCCAGGCCGATGCCGGCCAGCAGGTTGTTGGTGTTGCGGAAGTCGGGACCGGCAAACGCCCAGACCACCAGCGCGCCGCCCACCAGCAGCGCCACCAGCAGGCCGGTGAGCGCGGGATCGAGGCCCAGGCCGCTGGAAACCCACAGCGGAAGGGCGCCACCGGCCGGAATCTCGAAAGCCACCCGGTCGACGGTGTTGACGCGCAACACCGCGAACACGCCGCGCAAGGCGGCAAAGGCAGCGAAGCCCATGACGAAGAACACCACCAGCGACTTCAGGCTGCCCGCGCCGATGCGCACCAGCGTCTTGCTGCCGCAGCCCGAGGCGAGCACCATGCCGAAGCCGAACAGCGCGCCGCCGACCAGGGCCGAGAGCCAGATGATGCGGCCCGAGGTGTAGATGGACTTGCCGGGATCGATCCAGCCCAGCCAGGCCATGGCGTAGAAGCCGATCATGGCCACGCCCACCGCCATGCCCCACATGCGCATGCGGGTCCAGTCGCCCATGTTGACGATATCGCTGATGGCCCCCATGGTGCAGAAATGGGTGCGCTGGGCGATGAAGCCGAAGGCCACGGCCACGGCGAAGGCGGCCCAGAGCACCCGGGTCTGCAGTTGGAGAAGGTCGGCGATTTCCATGGCCGCCATTGTAGGAGGCGGCCGACGCCCTCACCGCGCCACGGACACTGCGCCACTCAGGGCGCAGTGTGTCCTCGTCAGCGCAAGCGGGCGAGGCGCTCGCGGCCAGCGGCCGCGGCTTCCGAGGTGGGGTGCGCCTTCACCAGGTCTTCCAGCGTGCGGCGCGAGCCGCGCGTGTCCTTGAGCTCGATCTGGCTGTTGGCCATGGCGAGCATGGCCTCGGGCGTGCGCAGGTGCGTCGGGAATTCGGTCACCAGGCGATGGTGGCTTTCCACGGATTCCTTGTAGGCGCGGCTGGCGTACTGCGCATTGCCCAACCAGTAGAGCACCGAAGGTCGATAGCCGCTGGCCGGGTAGCGTTGCAGAAACGCGTTGTATGCGCCCGTGGCAGGCCCGAACTCGGACTTGCGCAGCAGTTCCATGGCGGCGTCGAAGTCGCGCTTCTCGTTGGGCGCGGCGGCAAAACTTTGCCCGTCGTGCTCGATGCGCAGCGGCTCCACCTTGCGCAGGCGCTCGTCGACACCGGCCTGCACGTCCTTCTGCAGGCGCTGCAGCTCGGAGACCTCGCGCGCGAGCTGCTCGTTCTGCCCGCGCAGGCGCGCCAGTTCGGCGCGCAGCTGCTCGATCTGGTTGGAGAGTTCGATCAGGCTTCGGCGCGTGGCCGCGCTGGTCTCGCGGGCTTCTTCGTTGGCGGCGTTGGTCGCCTGCTGGTTGGCGTCGACCTTCTGGCGCAGTTCGAGGATGGCCTTGCGGGCTTCGTCGTCGCCAAACAGGGCATGGGCCTGCAACGGCCACACGGCGGCCAGCGCGAACGTGCCCAGGCCCAGCAGACCGGCGGCGGAACGCAAGCGGGTGACCATGGCGTTCAACGGTAGGTGAGTTCGACGCGGCGGTTCTTGCTGAAGGCGGCTTCATCGAAACCGGCCTGGGCGGGCTTTTCCTCGCCAAAGCTCACCGCCTCCATCTGCGCCTCGGTCACGCCCAGCAGTGCCAGCGCGCGGCGCACGGCTTCGGAACGCTTCTGCCCCAGGGCGAGGTTGTATTCGCGGCCGCCGCGCTCGTCGGTGTGGCCTTCCAGGTTCACGCGGCGGGTGCGGTTGGCGTTGAGGTAGCGCGCATTGGCTTCCAGCGTCGCCGCGAATTCGCCCTTGACCTCGAAGCTGTCGTAGTCGAAGTAGACGATGCGGCTCATGGCGCCCGGTTGCGCGGCATCCGATCCGTTCACCGCCACGCCCGACACGCCGCGCGGGTCGACGGCGCCCGCCTGACCACCAGCGCCGGCCCCGGCCGCGGTGCCCTTGCGGTCTTCCACCGGCACGTCGTCGAGTTTCACGCTGGAGCCGCAGGCCGCCAGGACGGCGACGAGGCCCAGGCCGGCGATCAGACGGAGCCAGCGGCTGGAGAGGGGGCGTTGCGCGGAGAGCTTGGAGTTCAGCATGGAGATGTCCTTTGAAAAGAAGAAAAAAGGCAAGGCGGTCGTGCAGCGGATGGTGGCCTTGGAAGGCGCCAGGCGGCCCGAATCACTTGAGGAAAGGGCCCCACTCGGGCTCGCGGATGTCGCCCTGCGAGCCCGCCAGCCGGGTCTTGATGCGCCCATCGACCGTGGTCGTCATGAGCGCTTCCTGACCCTTGTCCCGGGTGGCGTAGATGATCATGCGGCTGTTGGCCGCGAAGCTCGGGCTTTCGTCCGCGCTGGATTCGGTGAGCGCGGTCACGGTGCCGCTGGCCACGTCCATCACGTGCAGGCGAAACGCCCCCCCGACGCGCGACACGAAGGCCAGCCAGCGCCCGTCCGGGCTGGGCGCGGGCGAGATGTTGTAGTTGCCGGTGAAGGTCAGGCGCTGGGCATTTCCGCCCTGCACACCCATGCGGTAGATCTGCGGCGAGCCACCCCGGTCGCTCACGAAGTAGATGCTCTTGCCGTCGGGGCTGAACACCGGCTCGGTGTCGATGCTGGCCGACTGGCTCAGGCGCCGCGGCTCGCCGCCGTTGGCGTCCATGGCGTAGACCTGGGCGTTGCCCGAAAGCGAGAGCGTGGCCACCACCGAGCGGCCGTCGGGCGACCACGAGGGGGCGCTGTTGGAGCCCTTGAAGTTGGCCAGCAGGCGGCGCTTGCCCGAGGCCACGTCGTGCGCATAGATCACCGGCTTGCGGGCCTCGAACGACACATAGGCCAGTTGCGCGCCACCGGGCGCCCAGCTCGGCGAGATGATGGGCTCGGGGCTGGTGAGCGCGGCACGGGCGTTCTCGCCATCGGCGTCGGCCACCCAGAGGTTGTAGCGCTGGCCGGTCTTGGTCACGTAGGCGATGCGCGTGGAGAACACGCCTTTCACGCCGGTGATCTTCTCGAACACGTGGTCGGCGATGCGGTGGGCCGCCAGCCGCAGGTCGGTGGCCCCCACCGGATAGCTCAGCCCGCCGAGGTCCTGGCCACGCACCACGTCCCAGAGGCGGAAGCGCACGTCGAAGCGGCCATCGGCCAGGCGGGTCACGCTGCCGGTGAGCAGCGAGTCCGAGCCGCGCTCGCGCCAGGGTCCGAGGTCGGGGCGGGAGGTTTCGTCGAGTGCGCCGGCGATGGGCTCGACAAAGCGGAACTGGCCGCTGCGCTCCAGGTCGGCGCGCACGATGGCGGCGATGTTTTCACTCGCCGCATCGTTGCCGCGAAAGCCCACCACGGAAAACGGGAACTGCGTCAGGCCCACGCCCGCCACCTCGACCCGGAACTGGGCGTGGGCTTGCGTGACTGGCCATGTGAGCAGTGGAAGGGAGGAAACCAGGCCGAGAACGGAGCGTCTCGGGATGGGGGCCAGGGTGTCTTGTCGTGTCAAATCCAGCATCCTGTGTGTGTCGCTTGTGCCATGGGTTGCCGCGCATTGTGGGTGCGGTAACCAACCAACTGATAATAACGGAGGGTTCCGGGCCTTCCGTGACAAGATGTGTGCACGCCGCCTGCTGGCGGCGCGCCGTCGTTGCTTGATCCCGGTTCCGCCGCATTGTTCCGCCGACCCGCACGATTTCCTGAAGCGACCCGCCCTTGACCGAACCCGCCACCCCGCACACGCCCCCGGCCGGCACGCTCTCGCAGCGCCTTCTGCGCCTGTGGCCGTATTTTCGTTCGGCCAAGACCGGCATCGTGCTGGCCGCCGTGAGCACCCTGGTGGGCGCGCTCACGGAGCCGCTCATCCCCGCCCTGCTCAAGACCCTGCTGGACCGCGGCTTCGCCGAGGGCAACATCGCGCTGTGGATGGTGCCGGTGGCGCTCATGGGCCTGTTCGGTGTGCGCGGTCTTGCCGGCTTCATCGCGCAGTACACGCTGTCGTACACCGCCAGCCTGGGCCTGCTCAACCTGCGCCGCGCCATGTTCGTCAAGCTCAACGATGCGCAGATGACCCTGTTCGCGCGGCAGAGCGCGAGCAAGCTGTCCAACACGCTGGTGTACGAGGTGCAGAACGGCTCGCAGATGCTGGTCTCGGCCTTCCTCACGCTCACCAAGGACAGCCTCACCGTGGTGGCCCTGATGGGCTACCTGTTCTACCTGAACTGGAAGCTCACCCTCATCGTGATGGCCGTCTTCCCCGGGCTGATCCTGATCATGCGGGTGCTCTCGCGCCGGCTCTACCAGCTCACGCGCGACAGCCAGCAGGCCACCGACGAGCTGGCCTACGTGGTCGAGGAAAACGCCCTCGCCCACCGCATGGTGCGGCTGCATGGCGCGCAACAGCGCCAGTCCGAACGCTTCGACGTGCTCAGCGTCGCGCTGCGCCGCCTCGCGCTCAAGTCGACCGTGGCGATGGCTGCGATGACACCGCTGACGCAACTGCTGGCATCGGCCGCGCTCTCGGCCGTGATCGCGGTGGCGCTGTGGCAGAGCAGCAGCAGCGGCGTCACTGTGGGCAACTTCGTCGCTTTCGTCACCGCCATGCTGATGCTGATCACGCCGATCCGCCACCTGGCCGAGATCACCGCGCCCATCACGCGCGGCCTCGCGGCGCTGGAGCGCGGCCTGGAGCTGATCGAACAGACGCCGGAACAGACCGGCGGCGAGCACACCGCCGACCGCGTGCAGGGCGCGATCGACCTGCAGGACGTGTGGGTGCGCTACCCCGGCAAGGGCGACGCGGCGCAGGACGAGGCCGACGGCGAGAGCCGCACCGCGCTGCGCGGTATCACGCTGCAGATCCGGCCTGGCGAGGTGCTGGCCTTCGTGGGGCCGTCGGGTTCGGGCAAGACCACGCTGGTCAACCTGCTGCCGCGCTTCGTCGAAGTCGCCCAGGGCGAGGTGCGGCTCGACGGCGTACCGCTGCCGGCCTGGCAGCTCGCCAGCCTGCGCCGCCAGTTCGCCATGGTGAGCCAGGACGTGGTGATGCTCAACGACTCGCTGGCCGCCAACGTGGCCCTGGGCGCGGCCGACGCCGACATCGACGAGGCGCGCGTGCAGGCCGCCCTGCTCTCGGCGAACCTGGGCGATCTGGTCGAGCGCCTGCCCCAGGGCATCCACAGCACGGTGGGCCACAACGCGGCGGAGCTCTCGGGCGGCCAGCGCCAGCGGCTGGCCATCGCGCGCGCGATCTACAAGGACGCGCCGATCCTGATCCTGGACGAAGCGACCTCGGCGCTGGACAACGAGTCCGAGCGGCTGGTGCAGGATGCGCTGGCGCGCCTCATGAAGGGACGCACCACGCTGGTGATCGCGCACCGCCTCTCCACCATCGAACACGCCGACCGCGTGGTGGTGCTGGCCGATGGCCAGATCCGCGAACAGGGCACGCACCGCGCGCTGCTGCAGGCCGACGGCCTGTATGCGCGGCTGCACGCTCAAAGCTTCCGGCCCGAGGTCTAGGCAGGAGCAAGAGGCTTCATCCAGAAATACCGCGGAACCGGCTCTGCCGGGCCGCAGGTGTTGCCCCTGGGGGAGGCGCCGCAGGCGCTTCGGGGAGAGCCTTACAACAACACGATGTCGTACTGCTCCTGCGTCATCGAGCTCTCGCTCTGCAGCGAGATCGGCTTGCCGATGAAGTCCGACAGGCCCGCCAGGTGCGCGCGCTCCTCGTCCAGGAACAGCTCCACCACCTTGGGTGAGCCCACCACGCGGAACTCGCGCGGGTTGAAGGCGCGCGCCTCGCGCAGGATCTCGCGCAGGATGTCGTAGCACACGCTGCGCGCGGTCTTCATCACGCCGCGTCCGCTGCAGGCCTCGCAGGGCTCGCTGAGCATGTGGGCGAGCGACTCGCGCGTGCGCTTGCGCGTCATCTCCACCAGGCCGAGCTGCGAGAAGCCGCCGGTCATGGTCTTGACGCGGTCGCGCGCGAGCTGCTTGCGGAACTCGGTGAGCACGGCCTCGCGATGGTCGTCGCGCACCATGTCGATGAAGTCCACGATCACGATGCCGCCCAGGTTGCGCAGGCGCAGCTGGCGCGCGATCGCCTGCGCGGCCTCGAGGTTGGTGCGGAACACGGTGTCGTCGAAATTGCGCGCGCCCACGAAGCCGCCGGTGTTCACATCCACCGTGGTCAGCGCCTCGGTCTGGTCGATCACCAGGTAGCCGCCCGACTTCAGGTCCACCCGGCGGCTGAGCGCGCGCACGATGTCCTCGTCGATGTTGAACAGGTCGAAGATCGGCCGCTCACCGCTGTAGTGCTGCAGCTTGGCCACGGTGTCGGGCATAAACTCGGCCGCGAAGCCGGTGAGCAGCCCGTGCTGTTCGCGCGAGTCGATGCGGATCGACTGCGTGTCGGCGCCCACCAGGTCGCGCAACACGCGCTGCATCAGGTTCAGGTCTTCGTGCAGCAGCGTCGCCGGCGGCTGGCGGGTAGCCGCTTCCTTGATGCGCAACCAGGTCTTGCGCAGGTAGGCGGTGTCGTCCACCAGCTCCTCGTCGGTCGCGTCCTCGGCGTTGGTGCGCAGGATGAAGCCGCCGGCGGGGCTGCCGTCGCCGGTGGCGGTCAGGCGCACCAGACGCTGGCGCAGGGCCTCGCGCTGGGCCGGCGGGATCTTCTGCGACACGCCGATGTGGTTGTCCTGCGGCAGGAACACCAGCAGGCGGCCGGCGATGCTGATCTGCGCGGTCAGGCGCGCGCCCTTGGTGCCGATCGGGTCCTTGAGCACCTGCACCATCAGCGCCTGGCCCTCGAAGATCTGTCGCTCGATCGGCAGCACCGGGTTGGGCGTGAGCAGCCTGGCGCCGCCGTTGGCGGGCACGCTGGCGGCGGCGTCGGGCTCGCTCGCCGGAGGCACCACCGGCCCGCGCGGCGTGGCATGCTTGGCGGCGATGTTGGGCATGAGGTCGGCCACATGCAGGAAGGCCGCGCGGTCCAGGCCGATGTCGATGAAGGCCGACTGCATGCCCGGCAGCACACGCGAGACCTTGCCCAGGTAGATGTTGCCGACCAGACCACGCTCGAGCGTGCGTTCCAGGTGCACCTCCTGCACCGCCCCCTGCTCCACCACGGCCACACGCGTCTCCTGCGGTGACCAATTGATCAGAATGTCCTGGCTCATGGGGCCCTTCTCCGTGGCGTGTGCTGTCTCAGACCAGCCGCACGCCCGCGGCGTGCAGCGCCTGCGCGGTCTCGTGCGCGGGCAGTCCCATGATGCCCGAATAACTGCCGCTGATGTGGCTCACCCACAAGCCCGCGCGGCCCTGGATGGCATAGGCGCCGGCCTTGCCCATGGGCTCGCCGCTGTCCACGTAGCGGCGGATCTGCGCGGCGCTCAGGGGCTCGAAGGTGACCCACGACGCTGACAGCGCCGACCAGCTGCGGTCACCCTTGCCGGGCTTGCCCACCGCCACCGCCGTGAGCACACGGTGGCGCTGGCCTGCGAGGTCGGTGAGCATGCGGCGCGCTTCGGCCGCATCGGCGGGCTTGCCGAGGATGCGGCGACCGAGCGCCACGGTGGTGTCGGCGCACAGCACGGGCGCGGGTGGCAGGCCACGCCGCTTCAGGCGCGCCAGCGAGGCCTGCAGCTTGAGCCCGGTGACGCGCTGCACGTAAGCGGTGGGCGCCTCACCCCGGTGCATGGCCTCGAGCGCCTCCACGTCCTCGTCGGCATCGGGCAGCAGCAGTTCGCAGCGCACACCCCACTGCTCCAGCAACTGCTTGCGGCGCGGGCTTTGCGAGGCGAGGTAAATGAAGTCGCTCATTCTCTGTGGTAGGGGTGATTGGCGTTCACGGACCACGCGCGGTAGAGCTGCTCGATCAGCAGCACGCGCACCATGGCGTGCGGCAGGGTCAGGTCGGACAGGCGGATGCGCTGGTGCGCCGCGGCACGGAAGGCGGGGTCGAGCCCGTCCGGCCCACCGATCACCAGCGCCACGTCGTCGCCCTCCAGTTGCCACTGCTGCAGCTGCTGGGCCAATGCCCTGGTGGTGAGGGTGGTGCCGCGCTCGTCGAGCGCGACCACACGGCAGCCGCGCGGCAGCACCGCTTCGATGCGCTCGCGCTCGGCCGCAAGCAGCGTCTCCAGCGTCTTGGAGCCACGAGGCTCGGTCTTCACAGCTTTGAGCTCCACCCGGAGCTCGGGCGGGAAGCGTTTGGCGTAATCGTCGTAGGCGGTCTGGGCCCAGTCGGGCACACGCAGCCCGACCGCGACGATCAGCAGCTTCATGCCTTTTTCGGGGCGGCGGCTTTGGCCGTCTTGCGGGCCGGTGTCCTGGCGGCCGGTTTGGCTGCGGTCTTGGCGCCTGGTTTGGTGGCCGAGCGCGGCTGGACCACCAGCTTCTTCAGGGCGGCCTTGGGCGCGCTGGCCGGGGTCTTGCGCGCCGGGGTCCTGGCGGCGGTGGACTTCGACGGCGCGGCTTTTTTCGCTGCGGTCTTGCCCGCGGGCTTGGCAGACGCCTTGACGGGCGCAGCAGCCGACTTCGCCGCCTTGCGGGCCACCGATTTCGCGGGCTGGGCCGGCGCGGTCGCCACCGGCTTCTTGCGGCTGGTCTTGCCTGCGGGCTTCTCTGCCACGACAGGCTTCTCGGCCCCGTGCTTCAGACGGATCGGCTTGGCGCCCCAGATCTCTTCGAGCCGGTAGTACTGGCGGATCACGGGCTGCATCACGTGTGCCACGGCCGCGCCGCAGTCCACGATGATCCATTCGCCGTTGTCTTCGCCTTCGATGCGGGGTTTGTCGAAGCCCGCTTCACGCACCGCGTCGCGCACGCTGGCCGCGAGCGCCTTGGTCTGGCGGTTGGAGGTGCCGCTGGCGACGATGACCCGCTCGAACAGGGGAGAAAGGTGCTCGGTGTTGAAAACCACGATGTCCTGACCCTTGACGTCCTCCAGCCCGTCGACGATGGCGCGCTGGAGTCTCTGGATGTCTTTTTTGGCTGTGGTTTCGCTGGTCATGTAGGGGTCTGGTAAAGGTAGTGTTGTGAAATATAGCGCGCGACGGCCTCGGGCACCAGAACATCCAGCGCGCCGGTGCTCAGCGCGGGTTGGCCCACGCGGGCGCGCACGGCGGTGGCGCTGATGTTCTTCAGGGGCATGTGGAGCAGCTCGAAAGGCAGGTCCACGCTGGACAGATCGGTTTCCGTGGCCTGGTCCAGCGGCGCGTCGACACCGATGTTGGTGGCCCGGTTTGCCACGGCCAGCGTGGCCAGCTCGAGCACTTCCTGCCAGCGCACCCAGCTCTTGAAGGCCAGCAGCTGGTCGGCCCCGAGCACCAGGAACAGCTGGGCGTGCGGGTACTCGCGCTTGAGTTCGCGCAAGGTGTCGGCGGTGTAGCTCGGGCCTTCGCGGTGGATCTCGCGCTGGTCGAGCTGCACATGCGGCAGGTCGCCAAAGGCCAGCTGGCACATGGCCACGCGGTCCTCAGAGGGCGACAACACGCGCGACTTGTGCCAGGCGTGGCCGGTCGGCAGGATGTGCAACACGTCCAGCCCGAGCTGGTGGAGCGCGGTTTCGGCCAGGGCGCGGTGCGCCCAGTGCGGCGGGTCGAACGCGCCGCCGAACATGCCCACGCGCCGGGGTTTCAGGGTGTCAGCCATCAGAGCCAGTCCTTGCGCACCAGAAACTCCTTGTACAGCCGGTCTTCCGGCGTGCCCTTCTTGGTCTTGCGGTTATAGGCCCAGCTGACCAACGGTGGCATGGACAACAGGATGGATTCGCTGCGCCCGCCCGACTGCAGGCCGAAATGGGTGCCGCGGTCCCAGACCAGGTTGAATTCGACATAGCGGCCGCGGCGGTAGAGCTGGAAGCTGCGCTCGCGCTCGCCATAGGGCGTGTTCTTGCGGCGGTCGACGATAGGCAGGTAGGCGTCGAGAAAGGCATCGCCGACCGAACTCATCATGGCGAAGCTGCCATCGAAACCGAGTTCGGAAAAATCGTCGAAAAACACGCCACCGATGCCGCGCTGCTCGTCCCGGTGCTTCAACACGAAATACTCGTCGCACCACTTCTTGAAGCGCGGATACTTGTCCACGCCGAACGGATCGAGCGCGTTCTTCGTCGAGCGGTGGAAGTGCACCGCATCCTCTTCGAAGCCGTAGTACGGCGTGAGGTCCATGCCACCACCGAACCAGCACACGGGCTCGCCTCCTGCGGGCGTGGCCGCGATCATGCGCACGTTCATGTGCACCGTCGGCACATAGGGGTTGCGCGGGTGGAACACCAGCGACACGCCCATGGCCTCGAAGGGGGCGCCGCTCAGTTCGGGCCGGTGCTGGGTGGCCGAGGGCGGCAGGCGCGGGCCGCTGACGTGCGAGAACCCGCAGCCCGCGCGCTCGAACACCGCACCGTCTTCCAGGATCTGGGTGACGCCATCGCCCTGCAGCGGCTCGCCGGCTGGCTTGGTCCAGCGGTCCACGACGAACGAACCCCCATCCACCAGCGCCACGGTGGAGACGATGCGGTCCTGCAGGTCGGTGAGGTACTCGCGGACGAGGGCCGTGGGGGTCTGTTGCATGCTCATACCGTATCGCCGGAAAGGGGCTTGGACAAGGGTTGCACGGGGCTGGCGAGTTGCGGATGCAGGCCGCGCACACCCTCGTAGGCCGCGGCCATGCGGGCGTAGTCGGCCGCTTCGTCGCCACTCAGGCGCAGGAAATCGGTGACCTTCACCCGTTTGCGACTGTAATCGAGCTGGATCAGCGCCAAGGGCACGTCCGCGCCGAGCGCCACCTGGTAGAAGCCGCTGCGCCAGCCTGGCGTGCGCCGGCGCGTGCCTTCGGGCGACAGGGCCAGCCACAGCAGGCGCTCGTCACGGCGGTGCCCGGCCATCAGCGCCACCATGTCGCCTACCGCACCGCGCGGCGAATGGCGCTCGAGCGGGATGCCGCCCAGCCAGCGCATCCAGGCGCCCAGCAGCGGCACGCGAAACAAGGTGTCCTTGCCCCAGAATCGCGCCGGCACGCCGATGGCCCACTTGGCCAGCAGCATCACGACGAAGTCCCAGTTGCTCGTGTGCGGGTAGACGATGGCCACGCCCTGCAGGCGCGGGAAGCCGTCGAACTGCACCTGCCAGCCCATACAGGCGAGCAGCCAGCGCGACAGCGAAGACCCGCTGAACCGGACCGGATGGGGCCCGGGGTAGTCGGCGGCAGGGTTCAAAGTGCGCGGTATCCGATGTCGCGGCGGCACTGCGCGCCGTCGAAGTGGATGGCGTCCACCACCTCGTAGGCGCGCTGCCGGGCCTCGGCCACCGACGCGGCAAGCGCTGTGACGCAGAGCACACGCCCGCCCGAGACCTGCACCGCACCGCCTGCGGCGCTGGTGCCGGCGTGGAACACCATGCGGTCGGCCTCGTCGGCCGGCAGGCCGGTGATGGCGTCGCCCTTGCGCGGGCTCAGCGGGTAGCCCGCGGCGGCCAGCACCACGCCCAGCGCGACGCGCGGGTCCCAGTCCAGCGCGACGCGGTCGAGCTCGCCGCGCGTGGCGGCCAGCAGCACCTGCGCCAGGTTGCTCTTGAATCGCATCATGATGGGCTGCGTCTCGGGGTCGCCCATGCGGCAGTTGAACTCCAGCGTCTTCACCTGCCCGTCGGGGGTGATCATGAGGCCGGCATAGAGGAAACCGGTGTAGGGAATGCCGTCGGCCTTCATGCCGTGCAGCGTGGGCAGGATCACCTCGTTCATCGCGCGTTCGTGCACCGCGGGCGTGACCACCGGCGCGGGCGAATACGCGCCCATGCCACCGGTGTTGGGCCCCTGGTCGGCGTCCATCAGGCGCTTGTGGTCCTGGCTGGTGGCCAGCGCCAGCGCGTGCTCGCCGTCGCAGAGCACGATGAAGCTGGCCTCTTCGCCGGAGAGGAACTCCTCGATCACCACGCGCGCGCCGCCCTCGTTGTGCGCCACGCCCAGCGTGTTGTCGACCAGCATGAAGTCGATCGCCTCGTGCGCCTCGGCCGCCGTCATGGCCACCACCACGCCCTTGCCCGCGGCCAGGCCGTCGGCCTTGACCACGATGGGTGCGCCCTCGACGTCCACGTACGCGTGTGCAGCGGCCGGGTCGGTGAAGGCCTGGTACTTTGCGGTGGGAATGTCGTGGCGCTGCATGAAGGCCTTGGAAAACGCCTTGGAGCTCTCCAGCTGGGCCGCGGCTTTCGTGGGACCGAAGATCGGCAGCCCATGGGCGCGGAACTCGTCCACAACGCCGGCGGCCAGCGGGGCTTCGGGGCCGACCACGGTGAGCGCGATGTCCTGCGCCTGCGCCCAGGCGCGCAGCGCGGCCTTGTCGGTGATGTCCAGGTTGGTGAGCCGCGGATCGCGCGCGGTGCCGGCATTGCCCGGCGCCACGAACACCTGCTGCACGCCATCGGCCCGCGCGAGCTTCCAGGCCAGCGCATGTTCGCGGCCACCGCCGCCAATCACGAGAACTTTCATCAGCGGCTGCCCTATTCGGAAATTTCAGCGTTGTGGAAGACTTCCTGCACGTCGTCCAGGTCTTCCAGCACGTCCAGCAGCTTCTGCATGCGCACCGCGTCTTCGCCCGCGAGCGGGATGGTGTTCTCCGCGCGCATGGTGACCTCGGCCACCTCGGGCTTGAGACCGGCGGCCTCCAGCGCGTGCTTCACCGCCTCGAAATCGACCGGCGAGGTCAGCACCTCGATGGCACCGTCACCGTCGCTGATCACGTCGTCGGCGCCGGCTTCGAGCGCGACCTCCATCACCCGGTCTTCCGAGGTGCCGGGCGCGAAGATGAGCTGGCCGCAATGCTTGAACTGGAACGCCACCGAGCCGTCGGTGCCGAGGTTGCCGCCGTACTTGCTGAAGGCGTGGCGCACCTCGGCCACGGTGCGCACGCGGTTGTCGGTCATGGTGTCGACGATCACCGCCGCGCCACCGATGCCATAGCCCTCGTAGCGGATCTCTTCCAGCACCAGGCCTTCGAGCGCGCCCGAGGCCTTGTCCACGTTGTACTTGATGCGGTCGGCCGGCATGTTGGCGGCCTTGGCCTTCTCGATCGCCAGGCGCAGGCGCGGGTTCATCGCCGGGTCGCCACCACCCTGGCGCGCGGCAACGGTGATTTCACGGATGACACGCGTCCAGATCTTGCCGCGCTTCTCGTCCTGGCGGCCTTTGCGGTGCTGAATATTTGCCCATTTGCTGTGTCCGGCCACGAAATTGTCCTTTTGCCCGTTCTGGCTTTGATCTAATAAGCCTGCGATTTTACGTTTTCACCCGCCCTGCCCTGAACCCGCCCCCAAAGGAACACCCGCCATGGCCGAACCGATGCTGATCGCCCAGAACGCCACCACCACCTGCCAGCTGTTGCCCGGGCTGGCCAACCGCCATGGCCTGATCACCGGCGCCACCGGCACCGGCAAGACGGTGACGCTGCAAACCCTGGCCGAGCAGTTCTCCAACATCGGCGTGCCGGTGTTCATGGCCGACGTCAAGGGCGACCTCTCGGGCATCAGCCAGAAGGGCAGCTTCGGCGAGAAGCTCAGCAAGGTGCTGCAGGACCGCGGCATCACCCTGCCCGCTTCGCAGGCCTGCCCGACCACGCTGTGGGACGTGTTCGGCGAACTGGGCCATCCGGTGCGCGCCACCATCAGCGACATGGGCCCGCTGCTGCTCGCGCGCATGCTCAACCTCAACGACACCCAGGCCGGCGTGCTCAACCTGGTGTTCAAGATCGCCGACGACAACGGCCTGCTGCTGCTGGACATGAAGGACCTGCGGGCCATGCTGCAGCACATCGGCGACAACGCCAAGCAGTTCACCACCGAGTACGGCAACATCAGCGCGGCCAGCATTGGCGCGATCCAGCGCGGGCTGATGCAGGTCGAGCAACAGGGCGGTGACCAATTCTTCGGCGAGCCCATGCTCGACATCAGCGACTTCATGCAGACGGTGGACGGCAAGGGTGTGATCAACATCCTGGCGGCCGACAAGCTCATGAACGCGCCGCGCCTGTACGCCACCTTCTTGCTGTGGATGCTCTCCGAGCTGTTCGAGACCCTGCCCGAGATCGGCGACCCCGAGAAGCCCAAGCTGGTGTTCTTCTTCGACGAGGCCCACCTGCTGTTCAACGAAGCGCCCAAGGTGCTGATCGAGCGCATCGAACTGGTGGTGCGCCTGGTTCGCTCCAAAGGCGTGGGCGTGTATTTCGTGACCCAGAACCCGCTGGACATCCCCGACAGCGTGCTGGGCCAGCTCGGCAACCGGGTGCAGCACGCGCTGCGCGCCTTCACACCGCGCGACCAGAAGGCGGTGAAGTCCACCGCGCAGACCATGCGCCCCAAGGCAGGGCTGGACATCGAGGCCGCGATCACCGAGCTCGCCGTGGGCGAGGCGCTGGTGAGCCTGCTCGACGCCAAGGGTCGGCCCAGCGAAACCGAGCGCGTGTTCGTCATCCCGCCGGGCAGCCAGCTCGGCCCGATCACCGATGCCCAGCGCCAGCAGCTGCGCCAGGGCTCGCTGGTGGCCGGCGTCTATGAGAAGCTGCTCGACCGCGAAAGCGCCTACGAGATGTTCGCCCAGCACGCGGGCCAGCGCGGGGCACAAGCCACAGCCGAGGAAGCCAAGGCGGCGCCCCGGACGCCGCGCATCCCCGGCGCCGCCAAACCGGAGGCTGAAGCCGCAGCCGGTGGCGGCATCGGTGGCATGGTCAACGAGGCGCTGTTCGGCCGCACCGGCCCACGCGGCGGCCAGTACGACGGCCTGGTCCAGACGATGGCGAAGACGGCGGCGCGCACGGTCGCCAGCGGTCTGGGCCGGCAGATCCTGCGTGGGGTGCTCGGTGGGCTGCTGGGCGGCAAACGCTGAGCGGACACCCTTCCATGAAATTCGCTTTCTACATCGTCCTGGCCGCCATCGTGCTGGCGCTCGTGGCCGCGCAAGTCGGCCTGTTGAGGGGCCAGCAGCCGGCAGACCTCGGCGTGAAGGACGGCCGCCTCAAGCCGCCCTCGCGCACCCGCAACAGCGTGAGCAGCCAGGCCGCGCTGGTCCCCGACCACCCGCAGCGCGCCTACGCCAGCATCGCTCCGCTGCCGTTCAAGGGTGGTGGCGCCGCAGATTCAATGCGTTCGCTCGACGCGGTGCTGCGCGCCATGCCTGGTGTCACGGTCGTGGAGCAGCGCCCCGACTACCTGTACGCCCAGGCGCAAACGCGCTGGCTCAAGTTCGTCGACGATCTGGAGTTCTGGGCCAACCCCACCACCAGCGTGATCGAACTGCGCAGCGCCAGCCGCCTGGGGCGCGAGGACTTCGGCGTGAACCGCCAGCGCATCGAGGCGATCCGCGCCGCCTACCTGGCCGCGCCCTGAAGCCCTCCGCGACACAGGCATCCAAAACAAAAGGCCCGGGTGACCGGGCCTTTTGCATGGGGCAGGAGCCGCGAATCAGCCGGCGGTGGCTTCCTCGGGCTTGGCCTTGCCTTCCTTCTTCGGCAAAGGCTGGATGTCGAGGTCGACTTCCTGCGTTTCCTTGCCGGCTTCGTCGGTCTTGGTCACGATGTCCACCGTAAGGCGTCCACCTTCGGTCAGTCGCCCGAACAGCAACTCGTCGGCCAGCGCACGGCGTATCGTGTCCTGGATCAGGCGCTGCATCGGGCGCGCACCCATCAGCGGATCGAAGCCCTTCTTCGCCAGGTGCTTGCGCAGCGCGTCGGTGAAGGTGACCTCCACCTTCTTCTCGGCGAGCTGCGTCTCAAGCTGCAGCAGGAACTTGTCGACCACGCGCATGATGACGTTCTCGTCCAGCGCCTTGAAGCTGACCATGGCGTCGAGACGGTTGCGAAACTCGGGCGTGAACAGGCGCTTGATGTCGGCCATCTCGTCGCCCGATTCGCGCGGGTTGGTGAAGCCGATGGTCGCCTTGTTCATGGTCTCGGCACCCGCGTTCGTCGTCATGATGATGATGACGTTGCGGAAGTCGGCCTTGCGCCCGTTGTTGTCGGTCAGCGTGCCGTGGTCCATCACCTGCAGCAGCACGTTGAAGATGTCCGGGTGCGCCTTCTCGATTTCGTCGAGCAGCAGCACGCAGTGCGGCTTCTTGGTGACGGCCTCGGTCAGCAGGCCGCCCTGGTCGAAGCCCACATAACCGGGAGGCGCACCGATCAGGCGGCTCACGGCATGGCGCTCCATGTACTCCGACATGTCGAAGCGGATCAGGTCGATGCCCATGATGTAGGCCAGCTGCTTGGCGGCTTCGGTCTTGCCCACGCCCGTGGGGCCGCTGAACAGGAAGGCGCCGATCGGCTTGTCGCTCTTGCCCAGGCCCGAACGCGCCATCTTCACGGAGGAAGCGAGCACCTCGAGCGCCTTGTCCTGGCCGAACACCACGCTCTTCAAGTCGCGCTCCAGCGTCTGCAGCTTGCTGCGGTCGTCGTTGGACACGTTGGCCGGGGGGATGCGGGCGATCTTCGCCACGATCTCTTCGACCTCGGTCTTGCTGATGGTCTTCTTGCGCTTGGACACCGGCAGGATGCGCTGGGCGGCACCCGCCTCGTCGATCACGTCGATCGCCTTGTCGGGCAGGTGGCGGTCGTTGATGTACTTGGCGCTCAGCTCGGCCGCGGCCTGCAGGGCGGCGACGGCGTACTTCACGCCGTGGTGCTCTTCGAAGCGCGATTTCAGGCCCTTGAGAATGTCCACGGTCTCCTGCACGGTCGGCTCGACCACGTCCACCTTCTGGAAGCGGCGGCTGAGGGCGGCGTCCTTCTCGAAGATGCCGCGGTACTCGGTGAAGGTGGTCGCGCCGATGCACTTGAGCTGGCCGCTGGAGAGCGCCGGCTTGAGCAGGTTGGACGCGTCCAGCGTGCCGCCCGAGGCCGCACCGGCCCCGATCAGGGTGTGGATCTCGTCGATGAAGAGGATCGCGTTGGGCTTGTCCTTGAGCGACTTGAGCACGCCCTTGAGGCGCTGCTCGAAGTCACCGCGGTATTTGGTGCCGGCCAGCAGCGCGCCCATGTCGAGCGAATACACGCTGGACTCGGCCAGGATCTCGGGCACTTCGCCCTGGGTGATGCGCCAGGCGAGGCCCTCGGCGATCGCGGTCTTGCCCACGCCGGCTTCGCCCACCAGCAGCGGGTTGTTCTTGCGGCGGCGGCACAGGATCTGGATCACGCGCTCGACCTCGTACTCGCGGCCGATCAGCGGGTCGATCTTGCCGTCCTTGGCGAGCTGGTTGAGGTTCTGGGTGAACTGCTCGAGCGGCGAGGCCTTCTCGTTGCTCTTGGCCTCGCCGGCTTCCTCGTTCTCGGCCGCGCTCTCGCCCGACTTGGTGGGCTCGGGCGGGTCGCTCTTGCGGATGCCGTGGGCGATGAAGTTCACCACGTCCAGGCGCGTCACGCCCTGCTGGTGCAGGTAGTACACGGCGTGCGAGTCCTTCTCGCCGAAGATGGCGACCAGCACGTTGGCACCGGTCACTTCCTTCTTGCCGTTGCCGGTGGACTGCACGTGCATGATGGCGCGCTGGATCACACGCTGGAAACCCAGCGTGGGCTGGGTGTCCACCTCGTCGGTGCCGGCCACCTGCGGGGTGTTGTCCTTGATGAAGTTCGTCAAGGATTTGCGGAGGTCGTCGATGTTGGCCGAGCAGGCGCGCAACACCTCGGCGGCGCTGGGGTTGTCCAGCAGCGCGAGCAGCAGGTGCTCGACCGTGATGAATTCGTGCCGCTGCTGCCGGGCCTCGACAAAGGCCATATGCAAGCTGACTTCAAGTTCCTGGGCAATCATTGGGCACGTCCTTTGGGCTGGGTGATCGAAGAGGCAATCGTCTGGATTCGGAAATGGGTGGCTGGGGTGCAGATGGGGTGGATTCGGACTTATTCAACCGGTTCACTCAGGCATTGCAGCGGATGCCCGGCCGCGCGGGCTGCCTGAAGAACCTGGTCCACCTTGGTGCTGGCGACATCGCGCGAATAGACGCCGCAGATGCCTTTTCCCTCGAGGTGGATCTTGAGCATGATCTGGGTCGCGGTTTCGCGGTCCTTGCTGAAGAATTCCTGGATGACATGCACCACGAACTCCATGGGGGTGAAGTCGTCGTTGAGCAGCACCACCTGGAACATCTGGGGCGGCTGGGTGCGCTGGGCACGCCGCTCCAGCACCACCGCGTCGTCGTTGCCCACGCTGGGAGTGACGGCGGGGTTGGGTGGTTTCTTGGGGTTCTGGGTGGCCATGAAAATGATTCTAGCGGCGCGCATTCCACCACCGCGCCGTGCGGGAATAGGAAACGGCCGTTCGCCCGCCCGATCGCACAACGGGCGCGTCGACGCAGGGGATGGCAGCCACGGAATTTCATGCCTCATTGTGAGGCGAAAGCCGGCGCCAAAACCGTCGAGTTGCGTGGCATTCGTGCGCTTCTTCCGACCGCTGGGGATCCGGCGGGTGGGCCGCCCGATGACCGGCTCCGCTCGACACCCCAAGGAATCAAAAAGGCCCCTGCGGGCGAACCGGCAGGGGCCTGGGGCCGAGTAAGTCGGCCGGCCTACATGTTCTCGATCATCACCTGCCCGAAACCGGAGCAGCTCACCTGCGTGGCGCCCTCCATCAGGCGGGCGAAGTCGTAGGTGACCTTCTTGCTGGCGATCGACTTCTCGATCGAGCTGATGATCAGGTCCGCGGCCTCCTTCCAGCCCATGTGGCGCAGCATCATCTCGGCCGAGAGGATTTCGGAGCCGGGGTTCACGTAGTCCTTGCCGGCGTACTTGGGCGCGGTGCCGTGGGTTGCCTCGAAGCAGGCGACGGTGTCGGACAGGTTGGCGCCAGGCGCGATGCCGATGCCGCCGACCTGCGCCGCCAGCGCGTCCGAGATGTAGTCGCCATTCAGGTTGAGCGTCGCCACCACCGAGTACTCGGCCGGGCGCAGCAGGATCTGCTGCAGGAAGGCGTCGGCAATGCTGTCCTTGACGATGATGTCCTTGCCGGTCCTGGGGTTCTTGAACTTGCACCACGGGCCGCCGTCGATCAGCTCGGCGCCGAACTCCCGCTGCGCCAGGGCGTAGGCCCAGTCACGGAAGCCGCCTTCGGTGTATTTCATGATGTTGCCCTTGTGCACGATGGTCACGTTGGGCTTGTCGTTGTCGATCGCGTACTGGATGGCCTTGCGCACCAGGCGCTCGGTGCCCTCGATCGAGACCGGCTTGATGCCGATGCCCGAGGTCTCGGGGAAACGGATCTTGGTGACGCCCATTTCCTCGCGCAGGAACTTGATGAGCTTGACGGCCTTGGGCGACTTCGCCTCGTACTCGATGCCGGCGTAGATGTCTTCCGAGTTCTCGCGGAAGATCACCATGTTGGTCTTCTCGGGCTCCTTCAGCGGCGAGGGCACGCCCTTGAAATACTGCACCGGGCGCAGGCAGACGTAGAGGTCGAGCTCCTGGCGCAGCGCCACGTTGAGCGAGCGGATGCCGCCACCCACGGGGGTGGTCAGCGGGCCCTTGATCGAGACCACGTACTCGCGCAGCGCGGCCAGGGTTTCTTCCGGCAGCCACACGTCGGGGCCGTAGACCTGGGTCGACTTCTCGCCAGCGTAGACCTCCATCCAGTGGATCTTCCTCTGGCCGCCGTAGGCCTTGGCCACCGCCGCGTCGACCACCTTGAGCATCACGGGCGTGATGTCCAGACCGGTGCCATCGCCTTCGATGTAGGGCACGATGGGCTGGTCGGGCACGTTGAGCGACATGTCGGCGTTGACGGTGATTTTCTGGCCCTGGGCGGGCACTTTGATGTGTTGGTACATGCGGGGGATCTCCGTGATTTCTGGTGCAGGAGGCCGGCTCGCGCAGAGCTGGCCCGGGCCTGAGGGTCGCGCTGGGGCGATCGGGAAATTCTAGTCCTCCCCCGACGCGGTGAACGCGGCGCGCGGGGACGAGCAGGCAAGCCCCGCCCGGCGCGGACGGATGACGGACAATGCGGGCTTGACGCGACCCACACGATCCCACGCATGAAACGCCAGTCCATCCCCCTGCTCGGTCTGCTGCTCGCCCTCGTGGGGCCAGCCTGGTCCCAGGAAGCACCCCAGCTGCAGCTGCCCCGGGTCACCCTGTCGGCCGGCATGTACCTCATCCAGGCGCAGGTGGCGTCCACCCCGCAGGAGCGCACCGTGGGCCTCATGTTCCGCAAGGAGATGCCGGCCAACGAGGGCATGCTGTTCGTCTTCGAGCAGGCCTCGGGTCAGTGCTTCTGGATGAAGAACACCCTGCTGCCACTGACCGCGGCCTTCGTGGCGGATGACGGCACCATCGTCAACCTGGCCGACATGCAGCCGCAGAGCCTGGACTCGCACTGCTCGGCCCGGCCGGTGCGCTATGTGCTGGAGATGAACAAGGGCTGGTTCGAGAAGCGAGGCCTCAAGGCCGGCGCCCGGTTGAGCGGCCCACCGTTTTCCCGGTAGGCCGCTTCACGCCCCTTCCGGGCCTCAGGACTGGACCGATGCCAGCGCGGCGTTGAAGGTCTTGCTGGGCCGCATGATCGCTTCGAGCTTGTCGAAGTCGGGCTTGTAGTAGCCGCCGATGTCCACCGGCTTGCCCTGCACCGCCGCCAGTTCGGCCACGATGGTCTGCTCGTTGTCGGCGAGTTGCTTCGCCAGCGGCGCGAACTTCGCGGCCAGCGCCGGGTCTTCGCTTTGCGCGGCGAGTTCCTGCGCCCAGTACAGCGCCAGGTAGAACTGGCTGCCGCGGTTGTCGAGCTGGCCGGTCTTGGGCGAGGGGTTCTTGTTGTTGTCCAGCAGCTTGCCGGTGGCCGCGTCCAGCGTTTTCGCCAGCACCTTGGCCTGCAGGTTGCCGGTCTTCAGCCCCAGGTCTTCCATCGACACCGCCAGGGCCAGGAACTCGCCCAGAGAATCCCAGCGCAGGTGGTTTTCTTCCACCAGTTGCTGCACGTGCTTGGGCGCCGAGCCGCCGGCGCCCGTTTCGTACATGCCCCCACCGGCCATGAGCGGCACGATGGACAACATCTTGGCGCTGGTGCCCAGCTCCATGATGGGGAACAGGTCGGTCAGGTAGTCGCGCAGGATGTTGCCGGTGGCGCTGATGGTGTCCAGACCGCGGATCACGCGCTCCAGCGTGTAGCGCATGGCGCGCACCTGGCTCATGATCTGGATGTCCAGGCCCGCCGTGTTGTGCTCGTGCAGGTACATCTTGACCTTGGTGATCATCTGCGCCTCGTGCGGGCGGTACTGGTCGAGCCAGAACACCACGGGCATGCCCGAGTTGCGCGCGCGGCTCACGGCGAGCTTGACCCAGTCGCGGATGGCGGCGTCCTTGACCTGGCACATGCGCCAGATGTCGCCCTGCTCCACGTCCTGGCTGAGCAGCACTTCGCCAGTGGCGAGGTCGGTGATGTTGGCGACACCGTCTTCGGTGATCTCGAAGGTCTTGTCGTGCGAGCCGTACTCCTCGGCCTGCTGGGCCATCAGGCCCACGTTGGGCACGGTGCCCATGGTCTTGGGGTCGAACGCGCCGTGCCACTTGCAGAAGTTGATCATCTCCTGGTAGATGCGGGCGAAGGTCGACTCGGGCATCACGGCCTTCACGTCCTTCAGGCGGCCGTCGGCGCCCCACATCTTGCCGCTGTTGCGGATCATGGCGGGCATGGAGGCATCGACGATGACGTCGTTGGGCGAATGGAAATTGGTGATGCCCTTGGCCGAGTCGACCATCGCGAGTTCGGGCCGGCCCTCATGGCAGGCGTGCAGGTCGCGCTTGATCTCGTCCTGCTTGGACTGCGGCAGCGTGGCGATCTTGTTGTACAGGTCGACCATGCCGTTGTTGACGTTCACACCCAGCTCGTCGAACAACTTGCCGTGTTTCTCGAAGGCGTCCTTGTAGAAGATCTTCACGCAGTGACCGAACACGATGGGGTGCGATACCTTCATCATGGTGGCCTTGACGTGCAGCGAGAACATCACGCCGGTCTTGTGGGCATCCTCGATCTCTTTCTCGTAGAAGGCCAGCAGCGCCTTCTTGCTCATGAACATGGAGTCAATGATCTCGCGGTCGAGCAGGGACACCTTGGGCTTGAGCACGATGGTCTGGCCGCTCTTCGTGATCAGCTCCATCTTCACGTCGCGGGCCTTGTCCAGCGTCATGGACTTTTCGCCGTGGTAGAAGTCGCCGGCGTGCATGTGCGAGACGTGCGAGCGCGAGGCCTGGCTCCATTCGCCCATGCTGTGCGGGTTCTTGCGGGCGTATTCCTTCACGGCCCGGGGCGCACGGCGGTCCGAGTTGCCCTCGCGCAGGACCGGATTGACCGCGCTGCCGGTGCACCTGGCGTAGCGCGCGCGCAGGGCCTTTTCCTCGTCGGTCTTCGGGTTCTCCGGGTAGTCCGGAATCTTGTAGCCCTTGGCCTGAAGCTCCTTGATGCAGGCCACCAGTTGCGACACCGACGCGCTGATGTTGGGCAGCTTGATGATGTTGGCCTGGGGCGTGAACGTCAGCTTGCCGAGTTCGGCCAGGTTGTCGGGCACGCGCTGCGCTTCGGTCAGGCACTCGGGGAACGCGGCCAGCACGCGCGCGGCCACCGAGATGTCGCTGGTGGCGACGTTGATGCCGGCCGGCGCCGCGAAGGTGCGGATGATGGGCAGGAAAGCACTGGTGGCCAGCAGCGGCGCTTCGTCCGTCAGGGTGTAGATGATGGTGGGTGGCTGGCTGCTCATGGCGTATCTCCAAAATTGTTGGGCTGTGCCGTCGAACTGTCTGCAACGGCTTGCGTGACACTTCGATCGGACCGTCCGTGATTTTGCTTTCAGCGCCGCGCACCAGACCGTGTTTTCTGAACCGCACTCCCACGATATAAAAATCGAACGAAATATCTGATATTTTTTTTCGGGGTGGGGCGCGCACAAAAAAGGCCCGGAGGTTGCCCTTCGAGCCTTTTTTCGGGGAAGCGGGGATCAGGCGAAATTGGCTTCCGCGAACGACCAGTTCACCAGCTTGTCGAGGAATGTCTCGACGAACTTGGGACGCAGGTTGCGGTAGTCGATGTAGTAGGCGTGTTCCCACACGTCCACGGTGAGCAGGGCCTTGTCGCCGGTGGTCAGCGGGGTGCCGGCGGCGCCCATGTTGACGATGTCGACCGAGCCGTCGGCCTTTTTCACCAGCCAGGTCCAGCCCGAGCCGAAGTTGCCCACGGCGGACTTGACGAAGGCTTCCTTGAAGGCGGCGTAGCTGCCCCACTTGGCCGTGATGGCCGCGGCCAGCGCGCCGGACGGCTCACCGCCGCCGTTGGGCTTCATGCAGTTCCAGAAGAAGGTGTGGTTCCAGATCTGCGCGGAGTTGTTGTAGATGCCGCCGCTGGACTTCTTGATGATGGACTCGAGGTCCATGGCTTCGAACTCGGTGCCCTTTTGCAGGTTGTTGAGGTTGACCACATACGCGTTGTGGTGCTTGCCATGGTGGAACTCCAGCGTCTCGCGGCTGTAATGCGGCGCCAGGGCGTCGAGTTCGTAGGGCAGTTTCGGCAGGGTGTGTTCCATGGGGTTCCTCGTGCGTTGGTGTTGTGAACAGGCGCGCCTGGCCGCGGTTGGAGCGGTACAGGGCAATCAAGCCAGTGCATTGTAGGCACGGGCATTGATGGCACGGCGATCAGGGTTTCTCGGGCGTCGAGCGGCTCAGCCATCCACCCGCACACCGAGCTCGCCATCGGCCAGGGTGGCGCGCAGCGGCTGGCCGGGTCGGGCCTGCGCGGCGCGCGTGAGCGCCTGACCCTGCTCGTCGGTGAGAAAGGCGTAGCCGCGCTGCAGGACCAGCCGCGGGTCGAGCAGGCCCAAGGCGGTCTCGCCGCGTTGCAACCGGCGTTGCTGCGCGTCCATGGACCGTCGAAGGGCCAGCGGCAAAGCCGTCTGCAGGACCTGCAGGCGGTTGTGCCGCTGCTGGGTGGTCAGCAGCAAGCCACTCTGCAGCCGGTGCTGCAGGCGCGTGAGTTGCTGCTGGCTGTCGTGCAGGCGGGCGGACGGGCGCCCCATGCGCTGGGCCAGCCGGTCCAGCCGCTGGCCGCGCTGGTCGATCGCATTGAGGGCAGCATCGCTCAGCCGCTCGTGCAGGTAGGCCAGTTCCCCCAGGCGCTGCTCGCGCGCCGGGGCGCACAGCTCGGCCGCGGCGGTGGGCGTGGGCGCGCGCAGGTCGGCCACGAAGTCGGCCAGGGTGAAGTCGGTTTCATGCCCCACGCCGCAGACCACCGGCATGGGCGCCTGGGCGATCGTGCGCACCAGGGTCGGGTCGTTGAAGGCCCAGAGGTCCTCCAGCGAGCCCCCGCCACGCACCAGCAACAGCACCTCGCTCTCGCCGGTCTCGGCGTGCCGGCGGTAGGCGCCCTGCAGGGCGGCACACAGTTCGGCCGGCGCCTGCATGCCCTGCACCGCAGCGGGGTACACCACCACCGGGATGTGTGGCACGCGCCGCCTGAGCGCGGTGACCACGTCGCGCAGGGCCGCCGCGCCGAGCGAGGTCACCACGCCGATGCTGCGCGGCTGCGCCGGCAGCGGCCGCTTGCGGGCCTCGTCGAACAGGCCCTCGGCCTCGAGCTGGGCCTTGAGCTTGAGGAACTGCTCGAACAGCGCGCCCTGCCCGGCCGGCTGCAGCGTCTCGACGATGAGCTGCAGGTCACCGCGCGGGCCGTACACGTCCAGCTTGCCGCGCGCCTCCACCAGTTGGCCGTCGCGTGGCGCGAAGCCCAGCTGCTCGGCCGAGCGGCGAAACAGCGCGCAACGCACCTGTCCGGTGTCGTCCTTGAGCGAGAAATAGCAATGCCCGCTGGCCGCGCGCGAAAAGCCGGAAAGCTCGCCGCGCACCGCCACCGGATTGAATCGGGCGGAGAGCGTATCCGCCACCGCTCGCATCAGCGGGCCAACGGCCCACACGCGCCGCGCCGATGGGGACTCGGCATCAAAAAGTGAATCAGGCATGGGGCTCTCCGGGCCAAATGTGTCCACAAGCCGCGCCGTTGCTGGCGAGCGGCATGCCGACCTCAGTCGCGCTGCGCATGGCGGGCAAAGGCCTTGATTCCAAAGCCTTTTGCGGTGCCTGTTTTGTGATCGACGTGTCACAAGCCCAGCGGGGACTGGCCCTGGAGCGGAAAACGCAAGGGTTCTTCACAAAGTTATCCACAGATTCTGTGCATTGGGGGGCGGAGCGCGGACCCCGCAGGCGCGAAGCCGCGGGCACGGGGCCGACGACCGGGTCTTCATGGGCAGGCAAAGGCCCTGAGACATAATCCTTCGAACGCATGAAGGCCACTGGATTCGGTGGCACACGACTGGAGCCCTGATTTGTTTTCCATCATACAAGCCGCCGGTTGGCCCATCTGGCCCCTGATCGCCTGTTCCGTGCTCGGCATGGCGCTGGTCATCGAACGGTTCATCAGCCTCAAATCGCGCAAGATCTGCCCGCCCAAGTTGCTCGACGAAGCCATCATGGTCTCGCGCAACGGCATCCCGGGCCCCGACGTGGTCAAGCAGCTGGAACAGAACTCGGTGCTCGGTGCCGTGCTCGCCACCGGCTTTCGCACCTACAACAGCAACCCGCGCGCCAGCGAAGACGACTTGCGCGCCAGCCTCGAAGGGGCGGGCAGGGAAGCCGCCGCCAAACTGCAGCGCTACCTCGGCGCGCTGGCCACCATCGCCTCGGCCGCGCCCCTGCTGGGCCTGCTGGGCACGGTCATCGGCATGATCGAGATCTTCGGCTCGCAGGCCGCCGAGGGCGCTGGCGTGGTGCCGGGCATGGGCAACCCCGGCCAGCTGGCACACGGCATATCGATCGCCCTCTACAACACCGCGTTCGGCCTGATGATCGCGATCCCGGCGCTGATTTTCTGGCGCTATTTCCGCGCCCGGGTCGACGACTACCTGCTGGCCATGGAACTGGCCGCCGAGCGCTTTGCCCGCCACCTGCTGAGCCTGCGGAAACCCACGCTATGAACTTCCGGCCGCGCGAGCGCGATGAACCCGAGATCAACCTGATCCCGTTCATCGACATCCTGCTGGTGGTGCTGATCTTCCTGATGCTCACCACCACCTACAGCAAGTTCACCGAGCTCAAGGTGAACCTGCCGGTGGCCGATGCGCAGGCGCCCAAGCAGAATCCGCGCGAGGTGGTGGTGGCCGTGGGCAGCGACGGCCGCTACTCGATCAACCGCCAGGTGCTCGAGGGTGTCGGCGTCGAGGCGCTCACGCGCGTGCTCTCGCTGGCGGCCGAGGGCAACAGCGAGACCGTGATCGTGATCAGCGCGGACGCCGCCGCCACGCACCAGTCGGTCATCAACGTGATGGACGCCGCCCGCCGCGCGGGCCTGGTGCAGATCACGTTTGCCACGCAGCAGACGGGCACTGCCCGCGGCAAACCCTGACGCGGTCCCGGACCGCGCGCAGCCAGCCATGAGCCACGGCACGGGGCCCACGCGGTGGCAGGCGGCCTGGCTGCAGGGCGCCCGGCGCCGGGGCCCGATGGCCTGCCTGCTCTGGCCCGTCTCCCTGCTCTACCGCAGCCTCATTGCCTTGCGCCGCAGGCTGTATGCCGCGGGCATTTTCCAGGTGCACCGGGTGGATGTGCCCGTCATCGTGGTGGGCAATGTGGTCGTCGGCGGCGCGGGCAAGACGCCCTGCACCATCGCCCTCGTCGCGCACCTGCAGGCACGGGGCTGGCGCCCCGGCGTCGTGTCGCGAGGACATGGCCGAAGCGGCACCGGCGTGACCCATGTCGGCGCCGACACGCCCGCCACCGAGGCCGGGGACGAGCCGCTGCTGATCCACCGCCGCACCGGCGCGCCGGTGTGCGTGGCCTCCCGCCGGGTGGACGCGGCACGGGCGCTGCGGGCGGCGCATCCGCAGGTGAACGTGCTGGTCTGCGACGACGGCCTGCAACATCTGGCCCTGGGGCGCGAGCTCGCCGTCGTGGTGTTCGACGACCGCGGCAGCGGCAACGGCTGGCTGCTGCCCGCCGGCCTGTTGCGCGAGCCCTGGCCGCCGGCGCCCGGCATGTCGTTCCGGCCCGACATCGTGCTGCGCCAGGGCCGCGAGGGCGGACAGACCGCCGCCGCGGCGGCGCCCGGCATGCCCACATTCGACGCCGTGCGGCGCCTGGCCACCCACGCCACCGGACCCCAGGGCCAGCGCATCCCGCTGACGGAACTGCGGGGCCAGGATCTGGTCGCGACCGCCGGCATTGCGCGGCCCGAGGTGTTTTTCGACATGCTGCACGAGCGCGGACTCTCGCTCGTGCAGCAGGTGGCGCTCCCGGACCATGCGGACGCGTCCGTCTACGCGGCGCTGCTGAGGGACTGCCCCCATCCCGTCATCTGCACCGAAAAGGACGCGGTCAAACTCTTTGCGCTGCTGCCACCCGGTGCGCCCGACGCCCCCGTGAGAGCCTGGGCCGTGCCGCTGGAACTGACACCCGACCCGGCCTTTTTCGCCGCCATCGATGCGCGCCTGGCGGCTCTGCAAGCCGACCGCTGAAGCGCGCCGCGGGGTGCCGCCCGACTATCATCGCGCCATGGACACCAAACTGCTCGAACTGCTGGTCTGCCCGGTCACCAAGGGCCCCCTGATCTTCGACCGCGAGAAGCAGGAACTGCTCTCGCGCAGCGCGCGCCTGGCCTACCCCGTGCGCGACGGCATCCCCATCCTGCTCGAACACGAGGCCCGGACCATCAGCGAAGAGGAAGCGGCGCGCCCCTCGGCCCCGGCACCGTTGGCATGAGCGCAGCGCCGGGCCGTTCCCAAGCCAGCTCGCACCGCAGCCCGCAGGGCAAAGGTACCCCGGTGAGCGTATCGCCGGGCCGTCCCAAGCCAGCTCGCGCCGCAATGCACCGCACGAAGGCAACCCCATGAGCGCTGCCGCGGACTTCACCGTCCTCATCCCGGCCCGGCTCGCCTCCACCCGCCTGCCCGACAAGCCCCTGGCCGACATCGCCGGCCTGCCCATGGTGGTGCGCGTGGCGCGGCGGGCCATGCAGAGCGGCGCACGCCGCTGTGTGGTGGCGGCCGACGACGCGCGCATCGTCGAGGCCTGCGAAACCCATGGCGTGCAGGCCCTGCTCACCCGCACCGACCACGCCTCCGGCAGCGACCGGCTGGCCGAGGCCTGCACGCTGCTCGCCCTGCCCGACGACGCCGTGGTGGTCAACGTGCAGGGCGATGAGCCGCTGATCGAGCCGGCGCTGATCGACGCCGTGGCGGCCGAACTGCAGCGGCGCGGCGACTGCGCGATGAGCACGGCCGCGCACGCCATCGGCAGCACCGCCGACTTCCTCAACCCCAACGTGGTCAAGGTGGTGCTCGACCGCGCCGGCACCGCGCTGTACTTCAGCCGCGCACCGATCGCCTGGTGGCGCGACGGCATGGCGGCGCTCGGCACTGACCAGCCGATGGTGGCACTGCCTTCGCCGGCGCCGCTGCGCCACGTCGGCATCTATGCCTACCGCGCGGGTTTCCTGCGCCAGTTCCCGGTACTGGAACCCGCCCCGCTGGAAACCACGGAATCGCTCGAACAGCTGCGTGCGCTGTGGCACGGGCATCGCATCGCGGTGCATGTGACGGCCCACGCACCCGGTCCCGGCGTCGACACCGTGGAAGACCTGCAGCGCGTGCGCGCACTGCTCGCACGGGCCTGAAACAAGAGCAACGGGGCCTGCGGCAACCCCCGTTTCCTGTAAGCCAGCGCGCGGGATGCCCGTGCTATCCTCGACCGGTCGCCCCGGCCCCCACGCCCTGGGGCAGCCGCTCGAGACAAGCGGCCACGCCATTGAAACTCTGCAAAAAAGGAAAGCGATGAGACTGATTCTGTTGGGCGCCCCGGGTGCCGGCAAAGGAACGCAAGCCACGTTCATTTGCCAGAAATACGGCATCCCCCAGATCTCCACCGGCGACATGCTGCGTGCCGCGGTGAAGGCGGGCACGCCGCTCGGCCTGCAGGCCAAGGCGGTGATGGAGTCGGGTGGCCTGGTCAGCGACGACCTCATCATCAACCTGGTGAAGGAACGCATTGCCCAGGCCGACTGCGCCAACGGTTTCCTGTTCGATGGTTTTCCCCGCACCATCCCGCAGGCCGACGCCATGAAGACCGCCGGCGTGAAGCTGGACTACGTGCTGGAAATCGACGTGCCGTTCGACGCCATCATCGAACGCATGAGCGGGCGCCGTTCGCACCCGGCCTCGGGCCGCACCTACCACATCAAGTTCAACCCGCCCAAGGTGGCCGGCAAGGACGACGTGACCGGCGAGCCGCTGATCCAGCGCGAAGACGACAAGGAAGAGACCGTGAAGAAGCGGCTCGAGGTCTACAGCGCCCAGACCCGCCCGCTGGTGGACTACTACAGCAGCTGGGCCCGCACCGACGCGGCCGCGGCGCCGAAGTACCGCGCCATTGCCGGCATCGGCTCGGTGGAGGACATCACCGCACGGGCATTCGAGGCGCTCTCGAAATAAGCCGCCGCGCATCGACAGCACACCCGGCCACGCGCCGGGTTTTTTTGTGGCTGGGTCTCAGGCTGGGCCGGAGCGCAGGCCGTAGGCCTTGCCGTCAAGGAACACATACTCGGCGCGCAGGATGGCTTCGCCCTTCTCGTCCTTGAAGGTGAAGCCCACCATGGACAAGGCCGCGCCATTCCTGATCTCGGGCATCTGCCACTGACCCAGGCGGAACAGCGGCGCCAGCTCGATCTGCCAGCGGCGGTCGCGCCGGGTCGGCAGCACCGCCCTGGCCAGCAACGCAGGCCCGTCGACGCCAGCCGTCTGCGCCGGCAGGGGCCGCTGGGCCAAGTCGGCCGGCAGTCTCAGGGGATCGGGCAGTTCCAGCGCCAACTCCACGTGCGGATTGCGCCACTGCACGTTGGCCGCGCGGCCTTCGAGGTAAATCGGCCGGTCCTGGTCGAAGCTGCTCCAGCCATGGTGGGCCAGCGCGGCGCCGCCCCAGCCCCCGAAGCCCAGCAGGGCACCCGCCTGGATCACGTCACGTCGTTGCATGGATATCTCCTTCACACATAGCCAATCCAACGGCCGCAGGTCAGGACCAGCAGCCACAGCGCCGAGGACAACAGCATCAGGCCACGCGCGGTGCGGTCCTGCAGCTGCAACGAACGGCGGGCGTGAAACCAGCCGGCGTTGCACCCGGCCAGCATGATCAGCGCCATCTTGGCTGTGAATACCCGATTCGCCAGCAGTTCCCCGGCCTGGGTGCCGAACATCAGCAGGCCCGACGCCGCGGCCAGGCCAAAACCCACCGCCACCACACCCAGGCTCAGGCGGGCCAGCGGCTCCACCGGCAGCGCCTGGCCCCAGCCGAACACACGCAGCTCGAGCAGCACCAGATTGCCCAGCAGCAGTGCCACCCCGAGCAGGTGCACCACCTCCAGCATGGGATAGGCCCAGGGATGGGCTCCGAGCGCGGCGAACATGCGTCAGGCCGCCAGCAGCTCCAGCGCCAGGGCGAGCCGGGCCTTGACCGGGGAAAGTCCTGCGGAATCGGCAAAGCGCAACCCCGGGTGCGGCACCACCCGGCCACGCGCGCAGCGGCTGGCCAGCACCACCCGCACGCCACGCGCCTCGGCTTCGTCGAGGGCCTCGGCCAGCGCCTGGTGCACCGTGCCATTGCCGGTACCCGCCACGACAATGCCGCGCACCACGCGATCGGCGTCGGAGGCGCCTTGCGCGAGCAGCGCGCGCACCAGACCCCCACCGGCATCGGCGTGGCTGGTAATCAGCTCCACCCGCGGCAAGGCGCTGGCCGCGAGCAGCCGGGCCAGCAGGGACGTGCCGTGCGTTGGGCCGGCGGGTGCCGGGCTCCAGGGCCGGAAGCTGCGCACCTGGCCATCCTCGACGCAGGCCAGCGGGCCGGCGTCGCCCGAATCGAAGGCATCGAGCTGGTAGGTGTGCACCTTGACCACCTCCAGCGCACCATGCACCTGTCCCGCACACACCACCACCACCCCGCAAGCATCCGTGTGGCGGGCGACGGCCACCGCGTCGCTCAGGTTCTGCGGGCCATCGGGCACGAGCGCCGAGGCGGGCCGCATCGCGCAGGTGAGCACCACCGGCTTGCCTGGCCCGAACAGCTGCTGCAGCACGAAGGCGGTTTCCTCCAGCGTGTCGGTGCCGTGCGTCACGATCAAGGCCGACACCTCGGGCCGCTCCAGATGCACCGCGATCCGCCGTGCCAGCGCTTGCCACACCGGCAGCCCCATGTCCTTGCTGTCGACCTGGGCCACCTGCTCCACGTCCAGCGGCAGGCCCGCCAGTGCGGGAACCGCCTGCACCAGTTCACCCACCCCGACCTGCCCGGCCACATAGCCGACGTGGTCGCTGGCCTGAGCAGCCCGGCCGGCAATGGTGCCGCCGGTGCCCAGAATCACAAGCCGTCGGGCCTGGTTTGCATCCACCACTTGCCAATCCTTCGAAACTGGTTAAAAATACAGCCACTGGATAAGAAAACAGGTATCGGTCGCACAGCGGCCCCGCACCGGCTTCTCCACACGGCGTTCCGCCCTTGGCACCCACGTCATCCACGAGGTCCCCATGCTCGACATGCCCCACATCGCACCGAAGTTGACCGCCCGGCAGCAGCAGATCCTGGAATTGATCCAGACCGCCATCGCCCGCACCGGTTCGCCCCCCACCCGGGCAGAGATCGCCAGCGAACTCGGTTTCAAGTCGGCCAACGCCGCCGAGGAACACCTTCAGGCGCTGGCGCGCAAGGGCGTCATCGAGCTGGTCAGCGGCACCTCGCGTGGCATCCGGCTGCGCAGCGAAGACCTGCAGTCCATCAACGACTCGCGCGGGCGCCAGCTTACACTGCCGCTCCCTAGCCTGTCCCAGCTGATGCTGCCCCTGATCGGCCGCGTGGCGGCCGGCTCGCCCATCCTGGCGCAGGAGCATGTGGACCAGACCTACCAGGTCGAGCGCAGCCTGTTTCAGCGCACGCCCGACTACCTGCTCAAGGTGCGCGGCATGTCCATGCGCGACATCGGCATCCTGGACGGCGACCTGCTCGCGGTGCAAGCCACCAAGGAAGCCAAGAACGGCCAGATCGTGGTGGCCCGCCTGGGCGATGACGTCACCGTCAAGCGCTTCATGCGGCGCCAGCACCTGATCGAGCTGCACGCGGAAAACCCCGACTACAAGACCATCGTCGTCGAGCCGGGCGAACCCTTTGAAATTGAAGGCCTGGCCGTGGGCCTGATCCGCAACAGTTTCCAGCTCTGACCGGTTCCGGTCGGTGTCGCCTCAGCAGGTGGCGGGCGTTTGGTCCAGCGGGCATGCTGCCGCAGCTCGGACACATCCCTGCGAAGGCGCTTGTTTGCAATCCTGCCTGTGTTCAACCCCACCAATGGAGTTTCGCATGGGAAAACTTTTCAACACCAACACCTGGCGTGCACCCCTGCAGTTGATCGACTGCTGGCTGCCGTCCCCCGCCATCCGCAAGGCGCCGGCCGCCAACGAGCCCCTGGTCACGCGGGCCGTGCAGCGCTTTGCGCGCGCTGGATGGCTCGGACGCGGCGCGCCGACAGGTGCCGCCTCTGCGTTGCGCACCGTGCCGTCGACGTCCACGACACCGTGCCGTGTGCGCGTGCTGCGGCAAGTCGAGCCGGTGCCCGCACACCGCCCCGGTGTGCGGCTGGTGATTTCGGGCCGCATCAACGACGTGTGCGCCGAACTCGACCGCCTGGCCGACCAGGAACGCCTGCTCGCCACGCGCGCGGCCTGAGCGCGGCGCTGCCCCACTCCCGCGTCGGCGGATGACAGGTGTGCGGTGGAGCTGAAGGCACAATGGGGTCCATGAATATCGTGATCCTTGATGACTATCAGGACGCTGTGCGCAAGCTGCGTTGTGCCGAAAAACTGGAGCCTTACCCGGCCAAGGTCTTCACCAACACCGTCAAGGGCGTGGGCCAGTTGTCGATCCGGTTGCGCGACGCCGATGTGCTGGTGCTGATACGGGAGCGCACCGTGATCACGCGCCAGCTGATCGAGAAACTGCCCAGGCTCAAACTCATTGCCCAGACAGGCCGCGTGGGCAGCCACCTTGACGTCAACGCATGTACCGAGCGCGGCATCGCCGTGGCCGAAGGCGTGGGCTCACCGGTTGCCACGGCCGAACTCACCTGGGGCCTGATCCTGGCGGCGATGCGCCGAATCCCACAGTACGTCGCCAACCTCAAGCACGGCGCCTGGCAACAAGCCGGTTTGAAGGCCGCCGCCATGCCCGCCAACTTCGGCGTGGGCATGGTGCTGCGCGGCAAGACCCTGGGTGTGTGGAGCTATGGCCGCATCGGACAGATGGTGGCCGGTTATGGACGCGCGTTCGGCATGCGCGTGGTCGTCTGGGGCAGCGAGGAGAGCCGGGCGCGCGCCGCGGCCGACGGCTTCGATGTGGCGTCGAGCAAAACCGCGCTGTTTGAAGAGGCCGATGTGCTGACGCTGCACCTGCGGCTCAGCGAGTCCAGCGCCAGTTGCGTCACCCCCGACGATCTGGCGTGCATGAAGACCACGGCACTGCTGGTCAACACCTCGCGCGCCGAACTCATTCAGCCCGAAGCCCTGATTGCCGCGCTGAACCGCGGGCGCCCCGGCATGGCTGCGATCGACGTGTTCGAGTCGGAGCCGATCCTGCAAGGGCACGCCCTACTGCGGCTGGAGAACTGCATCTGCACCCCGCACATCGGCTACGTGGAGCAGGACAGCTACGAGATGTATTTTTCGTCGGCGTTCGACAACGTGGTCAGCTTCATCAAGGGCACGCCGACCAATATCGTCAACCCGGGGGCCCTGCAGGTCCGGCGCTGAGCCCGCTCAGCTCTTGCTACCGGGCGGTGTGCCCGGCTCGTCCTCCGGCGGCATGAAGTCCAGCACTTCAAAATCGATCAGGTTGCCCCCTGGTTCGGCGCCGGCGCCACCCGGCCGGGCCGTGGGCTCGACCGCCGGGGACACCTCGGGCAGAGAGGCCTCGAACGCGGAGAACTCCGACAGGTCGTCCAGATTCACGTCCAGGCCCAGGCGGGACGACGCTGGCAACGAGGTGTCCAGCCCCATCGGCTCGGTGTTGCGGCCAGCCCCGGCCTCGGCCGCGCGGGCGGCGGTCGATGCGGCCAGCAGCTTGCCCTCGGCTTTGAGGGGCTGCATGTTCGTGTGGCGGAACTCGCTGTGCTTCATCACCGGTGAGTCGTCGCGCTGGATCAGCTCTTTGGCGATCGCGTGCAGCAACAGCAGCTCGCGGTACGCCTCGAGATCGAACACCTCGACCTGATCGTCGTTGGCGTCCCGGAAGATGGATTCCTCGATCAGGTCCAGCACCCGCGGTTGTGGCCACAGGGACTGGATGCGACTGAAAGCCGTCTCGTAGGCCTCGAGTCCGCGCCCTGCATCGGAATACTGCTTGAACGGGGGCGCCCCGGCATTGAAGACGTGGTTGAACTCGTCGCGCAGCGCGTCGTAGTCGTCGCGGCGGCCCAGGCGGTGGTACAGCTTGAACAGGTCCAGGTAGGCCAGGGGGCTGGGTTCATGGCTTTCCGCCAGGTGGTTGCGCAGCACCTGGATGGCCTGCTCGTCTTCGCCCAGCGACACGAAGAAATCGGCCTGCTGCTGCACGTCGAACAATTCCTCGGCAGCCACCGAGCGCGACACGCCGATGGCGCTCGGGGAGAAATCGCGCCGGTCACGGCCCAGCAGCGACGAAGCGGCCTCGGCGGGGTACTTGCTGTCGCGTTCACCGGCACCGGTCAGGGGTCGCAGGCTGTCCGGAGACGAGTCCTGGTCCAGGTTGAGGTCGATGTCCATGCCGTCGTCTTCCAGCGCGGCAGCCACGGAGGTGCCCTTCCGGGCACCTGGTCGGGGCTCGTCCAGCACCGTCTTGTCGGCCGGTTCGGACGACCACCAGGCACGCGACGCCTCCGACCCCCGCGTGGCCGGGCGGCGGCGCGACACCAGCAGCAAGGCCAGCAGCGCGAGCAGCAGCAAGGCCCCCAGCAGGTAAACCAGCCAGTTGCGGTAGCGCTGATCCATCGCCTGTTCCAGCCGGGCGTTCAGCTCGCCGATGCTGTTCTGGTTCTCGGCTTTCGCATCGCGCAGCTGCGCGGCCTCGGCTTCCAGTGCGGCCAGTTTCCGGGCTTCACTCAGGATGTCTTCGGGTGATGCGTTGATCGCCTTCCACAACAGGCCCGCGGCGGCCCGTGCCTCTTCTGACGTGCCGGGCTCGCCCAGGAGCAAAGGGGACAGCTTGAGCACCGGGTCGCGCTCGACGCCGGGGTCCAGGTCCACCGGATCGAGCTGCAGCCGGGGT
>QZKF01000104.1 GCA_003599455.1 Comamonadaceae bacterium | reverse complement strand
GCGCAGCGAAGTAAAGACACCGTTGTGTCTGTCAAGCGTTGGCATGAGAGAAGCGCGTGGGATCGAAGGGCATTCCGGACTTGAGCACGCCGTAGACGATGGCCAGCAGCTTGTGCATGCAGGCCACCACAATGACCTTGCCCGGTTTGTTTTGAGCCTTCAGGCGCTGCCAGAACGCCGCTACGGCCGGGTTGTGCTGACCCGCCACCATGGCCGGGAAGTACAAGGCATGCTTGAGCTGACGATGGCCGTGGGCGTGCGTACCGATCCGCTTGTCCAGCGACGTGCCGGACTGGCGAATCACGGGCGAGAGGCTCGCGTAGGCAATCAAGGCTTTGACGCTCCTGAACCGCTCGGGGCGCCCGATGTAGGCCAGCAACTGCGGGATGGTGCGCTCGCCCAGCCCCGGGATGCTGTGCAGCAACTGGGCGCGCTGTCGCAGGTCCGGATCGTCGTCGATCGTCTCGCGGATCTGCGCCTTGACCTGCGCGATGGCTTTGTCCAGCGTGGCGAGCATCTCGTGCAGCGATGGCTGCACCACCCCATGGGCCACCTCCAGGCGATTGACCTCGCTCTGGCGCATCTCCTGCAAAGCATCGAGTCGCGCGACCAAGGCCTGCAGCGCGCGCACGCCAGGCGAAGGCGCCTCCCAGGGTTCAGGTGCTGTCATGCGGCAAAACCGCGCCAGGCTCTTGGCGTCGCCCTGGTCGGTCTTGTTGCGCGTGCCCTCCAGTTCAATGAAACGTTTGACCCGCAAGGGGTTGACCACCGAGACCGGCACGCCCAGATCGTGCAGGTACAGCGCCAGCGGCTCATGGTACGAGCCTGTGGCTTCCATGCAGACGTGCAGTGCGGCCAGCTCCTGCCCTTGAGGCAAGTGAATTTGCAGCCATTGCTGCAGAGCCGCGAAGCCCGATCCTGTGTTGGCAAACACCTTGCAGCGGTACTTGCCTTCGTCATTGAGCAGGGCCACATCGAGCTTGGCCTTGCTGACATCCACGCCGAGTACTGAAGACATGCCGTTCTCCCTTGGACAGCACCTTATCCGACTTGCGCATCCTGATATGCGAGGTCGCCGCCGGCCGCAGGCCAGCGGCGCCCCAAGACACCGTACGAGCTACAGCGTCGAATCCGCGGTGTGCCCCAGTCTTTACGGCGGGATGCAATTCCCCAGGAGGAGATCGGGGTCACGCAGCGGGCTCCCTTCGGCGCGAGGAGAGCGGTTTGAACAATATCAGGAGGAGACCCGGCGCAGCCGGGTCGGGGGACATGAGCGGAGCCGGCCACCCCAACCGGCGATGACCGGAGCTGCTGGAGAAAGATCAGGTGGTCTCGCGTTCGACGATGGAAAACCCCACATCCACCACGCGCTGCGCCACCTCGCGCCCCTCGGCGCGGTCGATCAGGCAACGCGCTGCCATGCGACCGATGTCGGCGCCGTTGATGTGCACCGTGCTCAGCGCGGGCACCATGTCGGCCACGAAGGGCACGTCGCCAAAGCCCACGATGGCCAGGCGGCCGGGGATGTCGATGCCGCGCACACGCGCCTCGGTCACCACGCCCGAGGCCAGCAGGTCGGAGCTGCAGAACACCGCGTCCACCGCGGGGTCGAGCGCCAGCAGCCGGCCCAGCGCCTCGCGCCCGCTCTTGATGGTGCGCGAGGCGCCCACGTCGATCACCTGCACCTGCACGTCGACCAGGCCACTGCGCGCGACCTCGGCCGCGAAGGCCTGGGCGCGGCGGTCGGCGCGCTCGTCGTCGGCGCGGATCATGGCCAGGCGCCGGCGCCCCTTGCCGACGAGGAATTTCGCCACCTCGCGCCCGATGTCGGTGTGCGAGAAACCCACCAGCATGTCGATCGGCGCGGGCGTCAGGTCCCAGGTTTCCACCACCGGAATGCCCGAGGCCAGCAGGCGCGTGCGGCCCTTGCCCGAGTGCAGGATGCCGGTGAGGAAGATGCCGTCGGGCCGCCGGCCGATGATGGCCTCGAGCAGCGACTCCTCGCGGCTGGCCGAGTAGCTCGACTGGCCCAGCATGAGCTGGTAGCCCGCGTCGAACAGGGTGGCGTTGAGCGATTCGATGGTCTCCATGAAGACCGACATCACCGTGCTGGGCACCACCGCCGCGATCAGGCGGCTGCGCGACGAGGCCAGGCCGCCGGCCATGCGGTTGGGCACATAGCCGGTCTTCTGCACCGCGTCCAGCACCTTCTGCCGCACGTCGACCGAGACTTGCTCGGGCGTGTTGAGCACGCGCGAGGCGGTGATGGGCGCCACGCCCGCGAGCTTGGCCACGTCGCGCAGGGTGATGGCCCCACTGCCGCGGCGCGCGCGCCGGGTGTTGTCGGATTCTTTCATTTGCGGCTTAAAATGGTACCGGTACCAAATTGACGACGATCGTAGCCGGAAACGGCCCGCGACGCGCGCTGAATCATAGGAGATGCGGATGCCGGACACCCTTGCCCCCACGCGGACGGCGCCCTCGCCGCTGACCATCCGCATGCACGCCCACGACAACGTGGCCATCGTCGCCAACGACGGCGGCCTGCCGGCGGGCACCGCCCTGCCCGGCGGCCCGGTGCTGCGCGACAAGGTGCCGCAGGGCCACAAGGTGGCGCTGGTCGACCTGGCGCGCGGCGCGGCGGTGCTGCGCTACGGCGTGCCCATCGGCCATGCGCTGGCCGACATTCCCGCCGGCAGCTGGGTGCACGAGCGGCTGCTGCAGATGCCCGATGCCCGCGACCTGGAGAACCTGCCCATGGCCACGGTGCGGCCCGATCCGCAGCCCGCACTGGAGGGCTACACCTTCGAGGGCTACCGCAACCCGGACGGCTCGGTCGGCACGCGCAACATCCTGGCCATCACCCAAACCGTGCAGTGCGTGGCCGGCGTCACCGACTTCGCGGTGCAGCGCATCAAGGCCGAGCTGCTGCCGCGTTTTCCGAACGTGGACGACGTGGTGGCGCTGGAGCACGGCTACGGCTGCGGTGTGGCCATCGACGCGCCCGACGCGGTGATCCCGATCCGCACGCTGCGCCACATCAGCCTGAACCCGAACTTCGGTGGCGAGGTGATGGTGGTGAGCCTGGGCTGCGAGAAGCTGCAGCCCGAGCGCCTCTTCCCGCCCAACGTCATCCCGATCCAGGACACCCGTGGAACCGGCTTTGCCGGGCCACAAGGTGTGCCCCCCCTGCCAGGGGGGGAGACGCGCAGCGGCGCAGGGGGGTTGGACACCATCTGTCTTCAGGACGACGCGCACGTGGGCTTCATGAGCATGGTCGACTCCATCCTGCGCCAGGCCGAGGAGCACCTGGAGCGCCTGAACGCGCGCCGGCGCGTGACCGTGCCGGCCAGTGAACTGGTGGTGGGTGTGCAGTGCGGCGGCAGCGACGCGTTTTCCGGCGTCACCGCCAACCCGGCCGTGGGCTTCTGCACCGACCTGCTGGTGCGCGCGGGCGCCAGCGTGATGTTTTCCGAGACCACCGAGGTGCGCGACGGCATCGCCCAGCTCACCGCGCGCGCCACCACGCCCGAGGTGGCCCAGGCCATGGTGCGCGAGATGGCCTGGTACGACGCCTACCTCAAGCGCGGCAGCGTGGACCGCAGCGCCAACACCACGCCGGGCAACAAGAAGGGGGGCCTGTCCAACATCGTGGAAAAGGCCATGGGCTCGATCGTGAAGTCGGGCAGCGCGCCGATTTCCAACGTGCTCGCGCCCGGCGAGAAGCTCAAGCACAAGGGCCTGACCTACGCCGCCACGCCCGCCAGCGATTTCATCTGCGGCACGCTGCAGCTGGCCGCCGGCATGAACCTGCACGTGTTCACCACCGGGCGCGGCACGCCCTACGGCCTGGCGGCGGTGCCGGTGATCAAGGTCGCCACGCGCAGCGACCTGGCGCGGCGCTGGCACGACCTGATGGACATCAACGCCGGCACCATCGCCGACGGCACGGCCAGCATCGAGGACGTGGGCTGGGAAATGTTCCGCTTCATGCTCGACGTGGCCAGCGGCCGCAAGAAAACCTGGGCCGAGCACTGGAAGCTGCACAACGCCCTGGTGCTGTTCAACCCCGCGCCGGTGACGTGAATCGGCAAAATCCTTGACGCTGGCCCGTTGCGCTGTCAACGTGGCGCCTGTTTCAACCATTGCAGGGATGTGCAGGCATGGCAACACACCGGGTGCGGGCGCGGCGGCGGTTTCAGATGGCGATGGCGTGCCTGCTCGGCCTGGCGGTGCTCACCGGATGCAAGAGCCTGCCCCGCGTCGTGCCCGACCAGACGCGGCGCCCCCCGCCCGTGCAGCTCGAAGGCGCGCAGGGCCCGCTGTCGGCCGAGCGCAGCAAGGCCATCCTCGACCGCCTGCGCAGCAGCGGGCAAGGCACCGACGTGCTCTCGCGCCACCTCGCGCTGGAGGAGGCCATCGTCGGCTCCCCGCTGACCGCGGGCAACCAGGTGGTGCTGCTGCAGGACGGCCCGGCCACCTACCGCGCCATGCTCGCGGCCATCGAGGGCGCGAAGGACCACATCCACATGGAGACCTACATCCTCGACGACGACGAGGTGGGGCAGCGCTTCGCGCAGGCGCTGATCGACAAGCAGCGCCAGGGCGTGCAGGTGAACCTGATCCACGACAGCTTCGGCACGCTCGCCACACCAAGGGAATTCTTCCAGCGGCTCACCGAAGCCGGCGTGCGCGTGCTCGAGTTCAACCCGGTGAACCCCGCGATGGCGCGCCAGGAATGGGAGCTCAACGAGCGCGACCACCGCAAGCTGCTGATCGTGGACGGGCGCACCGCCTTCCTCGGCGGCATCAACATCAGCGGCGTGTACTCCAGCGGCTCGTTCGCCTCCGGCTCGCGCAGCCGCAAGCCCGATGCCACGACCGGCGACACGACGCCGTGGCGCGACACCCACCTGCAACTGCAGGGCCCGGTGGTGGCCGAGCTGCAGAAGCTGTTCCTGGAGACCTGGGTGGCGCAGAAAGGCGAACCCCTGGCCGCGCGCAACCACTTCCCGCCACCCGAGCGGGTGGGCAAAGACGTGGTGCGCGCCATCGGCAGCTCACCCAAAGACCCCTACAGCCTGATCTACGCCACCCTGCTCTCGGCCATTGGCAGCGCCGAAACCAGCGTGCACCTGACCAACGCCTACTTCGCGCCCGACCCGCAGCTGCTGGCCGCGCTGGAAGACGCGGCCCGGCGCGGGGTCGACGTGAAGCTGATCCTGCCCGGCAAGACCGATTCGTGGCTGGTGTTCCACGCCGGGCGCAACTACTACGGGCAGCTGTTGCGCGCGGGCGTGAAGATCTACGAGCGCCAGGGCGTGATCCTGCACGCCAAGACCGGGCTGATCGACGGCGTGTGGGCCACGGTGGGGTCGACCAACCTCGACTGGCGCAGCTTCCTGCACAACCACGAGCTCAACGCCGTGGTGCTGGGGCCCGACTTCGCCGCGCAGTTGCGGGCCGTGTTCGAAAGCGACCTCGCCGGCTCCACCGAGGTCTCGCTCGCGCAGTGGGAGCGCCGCGGGCTGGACCTGCGCATCAAGGAGCTGTTTGCGCGGGCCTGGGAATACTGGCTGTGAGCGCGCGCGCGCCGCGTGGCCTCAGCGAGCCGGTGCGGGTGCCATGGGCGGCATATCCGGCCGCATCATGGGTGGTGCCGGTTCCTGCGTGACGATTTCGCGGATCATGCCGCCACCGCTCACCGAGCCCGACACCGACCCCTCGCCGCGCGCCATGCGCTCGCAAATGGCCTGCTGTTCGGGCGGATGCGCCTTGCAGCGCTGCACCGCGTTGCGGGCCAGCTCTTCGGAGGACGACGGGGTGCGCGAGCCGCCGCGCAGGGCCTGGGCCCGCGCGGCACCGACGTCGCGCAGGCAGTTGTTGCGGTCCTGCGCCGACGCGCAGGCGGCGCGGTCGCGCTGGTAGGCCGCTTCAATGGCGGCCCTGTCGGGCGTGGCGCCCTGGGCCAGGACGGGCAGCGAAACAGCGAGCGCGGCACTGGCCAGCCAGATGCGTGGACGTGTGAATGGAGAGAGGTTCATGGGGCATCCTTCGTTCAGGTGATCGGCGCGACGAAGAACCACCGCACCGGTCAACCAAACTAGCCCGTGGGCACCTCGGCGTCTGTGCCCCAGCGCACATGGGCGCCGCCGCTCACTCCCAGCGCAGTTCGATCAGCTTCCAGTCGCTGCCGTCGCGCCGCCACTGCAGCTTCACCGCATAGGGTGCCGCCCGTTCGGGAATCAGGCCCTGCGCGCCGGTCACGACCACCTGCGCCTCGGTGTGGCCCACCTGCGAGGTGCCGGGGTCGATGCGGCTGCTGCGCGTGACCGCGATGATCCTGACGCTGGCGTAGCGCAGGAACATGAGCGTCATGGTGCGATTCGCCCATTCGCGGTCCATGCCCTCGCCGGCCTGGAAGCTGGGGTGCAGCTGGTCCATCACCGCGCCGGTCTTCTTCGCCTCCAGGTTGTCCTGCAGTTCCTGCACGGCGGCTTCGAGCGCGGCCTGGGGGTCGGTCTTGCCGCAACCGGCCAGCAGCATGGGCGCCAGCAGCAGCGCGAGGACAAGACGGCGAGATCGCATCATGGACCTTTCAGAAACCGGAAAGGCCCAGACCATACCATCGGCTCATGACAGCACGCAGACGGTGAGCGCTGCCCGGAAGAGGACGCATGCCCTGCACGCACAGCGTTGCAGGACGGCGTCAGGCCGACGCGGTCGGCAGGGTCCACCAGAAGGTGGCGCCCTGCCCCGGCGCGGACATGGCGCCCACCGTGCCGCCGTGCCGTTCCGCGGCGCGCTTGACCACGGTCAGGCCCAGCCCGGTGCCACCGGCCTGGCGTTCGTCCAGCCGCGAGAACGGCTGGAACAGCTCGCCGCTGCGCCCGGGGTCGAAGCCGGGCCCGTTGTCCACCACCGAGAAGCGCCAGACGCCGCCGTCGTCGTTGCGGGCCTCGACGGTGATGCGCAGGTCGGCGCGGTCGGCGCCGAACTTGAGCGCGTTGCCCAGCAGGTTCATCAGCACATGGCGCATCAGGCCGGCGTCGGCGTGGACCACCGGCAGGGCCGCGCCCTGCACCACCCGCGGCGCCTGCGGGTACTGCAGCGCGAGCGACTGCAGGCAGTCCGCGAGCAGGGCCTGCATGTCGACCGGGCTGGGGCTGGGCGGTCCCTGGTCGACCTTGGCGAGCGTGAGCAGGTCGTTGACCATGTTGGAGGCGCGCAGCGCTTCGAGGCGGATCAGCTCCAGGCAGCGCTCGGCGCCGGCCGCATCGCCGGCCCGGTACTCCTGCAGGGCCAGGTTGGCCAGGCTGGCCGCGTTGCGCAGGGGCCCGCTCAGGTCGTGCGAGACCATGCCGGCAAACGAGCGCAGGCCCTGGATGATCTCTTCGAGCTGCCGCGTGCGGCTGCGCACGATGTCTTCCAGCGAATCGGTCAGCTTCTGCAGGGCGCGTTCGGCCTTCACGCGTTCGTGCAGTTCGCGCGCGAGCGTCTCCGCATCGCGCTGCAGGATCAGCATCAGGAGGAACACGTAGGACACGCTGATGGGCAGTGGCGTGAGCTGGCGCAGTTGCAGCAGGCTCAGGCCGCCGGCCAGGGCCACGCCCACCAGCATCGGGTGGCCGAGAAAGAACAGGGCCATGATCCACTGCCCGGCCCAGCGGTCGCGCCACCACAGGGACATCAGCCAGCACGAGGCCATCACGAAGATGGCCGAGATCGTCACCGGCCCGGCAAAGCCCCAGCCCTGCAGCACGGCGCTCATGGCCACCACGAGCAGCGGCGCGCCGATCAGGATCGCGAAAAACACGCGCGCGGGCGGGAGCTTGCCCGGCGAGAAGTAGGCCTGCAGGCCCGCCAGCACCGTGGCCATGGCGATCAGGCCGAGCCCCGAGCCCAGCGGGCCGGCGACAGACCCGCTCAACCAGCCGAGCCACTCGAACAGGAGCACCATGAACTGCGAGACCCCGAACACCAGGGCGGAGCCGGCGAGCCACTTCACATACGGCCAGGAGCGCGGGCTCGCGTGGGCCATGAAGGTGATGCCCAGCATCCCGATGATGATGGACGACAGGACGCGAATGTCCCCCAGGAAGGTCAGCACCGACAGCGTCGCGTCCAGCCTCTCCATGGCAGCCTCCGGTGTGGGTGGGCGGATGGGGCCGACGGCGACCGCCGCGGCCCGGTTGCGCACAGCTTAGCCGCGTTTGCGCCCGGCCGCTGCGGCCCGCGCGCCACAGACCGTGCAGGTCTGCACGCCGTCCGGGTTCCCGTTCAGGTGAGCGCCAGGGCCAGCACCGGGAAGATCGCGATCACCACCAGCACCAGCAGCATCACGCCCACGAAGGGCAGCGCGCCGGCGAAGATGCTTTCCACCGACACCTTGGGGTCGTTGAGGGTGGACTTCACCGTGAACACCGAGATGCCGAAAGGCGGCGTGAGCAGGCCGATCTCCACCGCGATCACGGTGATGATGCCGAAGTGGATCAGGTTGAAGCCCAGGTCGGTGGCGATCGGCACCGCCACCGGCGTCATGATCAGCAGGATCGAGCTCGAGTCCAGGATCATGCCCAGCAGCAGCAGGATCACCACGTAGACGAACAGGAAGCCGTAGGGGCCGAGCCCGGCGCCCTGCACCATGTCGCTGATGGCCACCGGCACACCCGCCACCGAGAGCATGCGGCTGTAGAAACCCGCGGCCACCAGCAGGATCAGGATGCCCACCGAGACCGCGCCGGTTTCGGTGAGCACGCGCCACAGGTTGCCACCGCCCAGCGAGCGGCGCAGCAGGGCGATGACGAAGGCCCCGAAGGCACCGATGCCGCCGGCCTCGGTGGGCGTGAAGAAGCCGGTGTACAGACCGCCCAGCACCAGCAGCACCAGGGCCGCGATCGGCACCAGCTTGGACAGCATCTCGCCCGTGCCCAGCAGCCGCGCGGTGCTGCGCCCGGTGGCCAGCTCGGCGTGGCGCTTGAGGTCGAACACCAGGCCGGGCGTGAACCGGGCCATCAGCATGATCATGGCCGCGAACACCACCGCCAGCAGCAGGCCGGGGATGAGACCGGCCACGAACAGCTTGCCGATCGACTGCTCGGCCAGCACGCCGTAGATGATGAGCAGCAGGCTGGGCGGGATCATCATGCCCAGCACCGAGCTGCCCGCCACCGTGCCGGCGGCGAACGAGGTGCGGTAGCCGTGGCGCACCATCTCGGGCACGGCCACGCGGGTGAACACCGCGGCCGAGGCGATGGAGACGCCGGTGACGGCGGCGAAGACCGTGTTGGCCAGCACCGTGGCCACGCCCAGGCCGCCGCGCACGCGGCGCAGCAGGGACTCGGCCACGTCGAAGGTGTCCTTGCCGACGTTCGATATGGAGACCAGCAGCCCCATGAGCACGAACAGCGGGATGGTGGCGAAGATGTAGTCGGCCACGCCGTTGTACGCCGAGAGGTACATCAGGCGCATGGCGAGTTCGAGGTCCTCGCGCATCAGCCAGACACCGGCGAAGCCGATCGCGGTGAGCGCCACCGCGATGTGCACACCCAGCAGCACGAACAGCACCAGGGCCCCGATCAGGAGCCCGCCCAGGGCGATCTCGCTCATGAAGCGCTCCCGTGTTGCATGCGCCACAGCGCGGGAATGCACCACAGGTAGGCCAGGGCCGCGAACACCGAGCCCAGCACGATGAGGGCACGGAAGGGCCAGGTGGGCACGGTGTAGACACCCTGCACGCCGAAGTACTCGCTGGCCTGCATGGCCTCGGTGAGCTCGGGCCAGGCGATGGCCGCGAGCACCAGGAACAGCAGCGCGCCCAGCACCACGTTGAACACCTCCAGCGCCCTGGCCGCGCCGGGCGAGCGCCGGCCCAAGATCCGCAGCAGGAAGTCGCTGCGCGTCATGCGGCCGCTGCACACGGCGGAAGCCAGCTGCAGGAAGACGATGGACGCCACCGAACGGGCGGCGAACTCGGCCACGCCCGTGATGGGTGCGTCAAAAAAGTTGCGACCCATCACGTCGGCCACGACCAGCATCATCATGAGGAAGATCCAGACCGTTCCCACGGCGGCCATCACGTTGGCCGGTCCTTGCAGCGGGTTGGTCAGGCCGGCGACCGCGGGGGTCTCGGAAGCGAAATCGGGTTCGTTGTGCACGGGTCACCTGCGGGTTGGTGGTGGGGCGCCGGCCCGCCGCCGGCGCACTGGCCGGTGGCGGGCGGGCAAGGGCCCTCAGCGGGCCTGGCTGTCCCAGTCGCGCAGCGGCTTCACGCCGCGCGCGCGCAACTCGTCGAAGTAGGCCTTGAGCACGGCCTTGCCGTTGTCGCCCGTGCCCTGCAGCCAGGGCGCCACGATGTTGGGCAGGCCATTGACCCACTTGGTCTTCTCGGCCTGCGGCAGATCGGTGATCTGCAGGCCGGCGGCCTTCATGGTCTCGAGCGCGGCGTTGGCGGTCTTGGTGACGTGCTTGCCGTGCGCCACCGAGGTGGCCTTGCCGGCGGCGCGCATCGCGTCCTGCACGTCCTTGGGCAGGGCGTCGAAGAACTTCTTGTTCACCGCCACGCTGCCGAAGTACATGGCGCCGACATCCACACGGGTCAGGTTCTTGGCCACCTCGTACACGCGCGCCGGGCCGATGCCGCTGGCGAACGAGAGGGCGCCGTCGGTCACACCGGTCTGGATGTTGGTGTAGTAGGTCGTGAGCGCGCCGTCCACCGGCGTGGCGCCGGTGTCGCGCAGCCAGTTGGCCGAGGTGCCGGGCGCGTTGATGCGCTTGTTCTTCAGGCTGGCCATGTCCTTCACGGGGAAGGTGGCGTAGATGTCGTAGCTGTCGGTGATCAGCGAAGACAGCGGCACCATGTTCTGCGCGGCCCAGCTGTCGCGCAGCGCGGGCACGGTGGCGTTGAGCTTGTCGAAGATCTCGATCAGCATCTCGTGGTTGGTGGTGGCGAACGGGGTGAAGTAGGTCACGTTCTGCAGCGGCATGGCCGAGTTTTCCCAGACCGTGCCGACCATGCCCACGTCCACGATGCCGTCGCGCACCGCGGCGCGCGTGTCGGTGAACTTGTAGAGCGTGCCACCGTAGTTCTCGCGCCAGCGCACCTCGAATTTCGCACCGCCCTCCTTGAGGATGCGGTCCACCTCGGGCTGGAACACCTCCTTCATGGCAAAGGCCCAGATGTTGGTGGTGGGGTGGCTGGAACCGATGTTGACCGTGACGCGCTGCTGCGCCAGGGCCGACCCGGTGACCGCCGTGGCGCCCAGGGCCATCAGGCTGGCCACCGCGAATTTCGTGAGTTTCATCTTGTCTCCTTCGTTGGTGTGTCGGCTGGACTTGCAGCCGGGCTCGGGTTGTGCCAGCGCCCCCGCGCCGGCTTCATGGATGCATCGGTGTGCTCATCGTCGCGCGGCGCGGGCACGCGGCGCGGCGTCGGGTTGCGCGAACAGTTCGCGGCTGGAAGCCAGATAGGCGTGCACGCGGTCGCGCACCAGCGCTTCGTCGTAGCGGCCCGGCATGGCCTCGCTGTGCACCACCTGGCCGTAGATCCAGCGGCGCATGGTGATGTAGAAGAAGCCGCCGTGCAGGCCCATGAGCAGCTCGAGCTCGCGCGGACTGGGTTTGGCGCGGCTGGTGACACCGCGGAAGCGCCGCGTCTCGCGGATCAGGCGCGGGAACAGGCGCGTGCGCAGCATCGCGAAGAAGCGGTCGGTGATGGTGTGGTCGGTCAGGCCCGAGAACACCAGGATGCGCACGAAGTCGCGCGACAGCGCGTTGTTCACGTAGTCCGCGTAGAACGCGGTGAACTTGTCTTCCACGCTGGTCTTGGGGTCGTCGAGCAGGTCGTCCCACTCGGCGCGCCAGCGGCCTTCGAACACCTCGAGGTACACGCGGTCGACCAGCGCCTGCTTGGTCGGGAAGTAGTGGTACAGCAGCGCGTGGGTCACACCGATGCTCCTGGCCAGGTCGCGCAGCTGGCCATCGAGGCCGCGCTCCGCGAAGAAGGCGATGGCCCCGTCGAGGATCTGCCGCTCGCGCTCCGCCACACCCATGCGGCGGCGCGCCAGGGCTGGCCCGGCCTTTGTTTCGGACCGATCAGGGTTTGTCTGGATGCGCACGCTATTTACCATCGGGTCAATGATTCATACCATTGTTAACCGCGTGGTAAACAAAAACACCCGTGAAAACCCGAGGATTCAAAACATGGAATTGACTGGCGACATCCTGATCGGCGCGCCACGCGACAAGGTCTGGGCCGGGCTCAACGACCCCGACGTGCTGGCGCGCTGCATCCCCGGTTGCGAGGGCGTCGAAGCGACCAGCCCGACCGAGAAGACGGCGCGCGTGATGGTGAAGGTCGGCCCGGTGCGGGCCCGTTTCGTCGGCCACATCCGCATGGACCAGGTGCGCCCCGGCGAGGGCTGCGTGCTGCAGTTCGAAGGCTCGGGCGGCCCGGCCGGCATGGCCAAGGGCCAGTCCAGCGTGCAGCTGGCGGACGAAGACGGTGGCACCCGCCTGCGCTACACCGCGCAGGCCGCCGTCGGCGGCAAGCTGGGCCAGGTGGGCGGTCGCATGATCGACGCGGCCGCCAAGCAGATGGCCGACCAGTTCTTCACCGCGTTCAACGCGCAGGTCGGCGGCGCCCCCGCCGCTGCCGCAGGGGTCACGACCCCGCCAGCCGCCTCCAGCGCATCCGCCCCCCTGCGGCCATACGCCCCCAGCGTGCCCACGGCTCCCGGCGAGGGCGTGCGCGTGCTGTGGTTCGTGCTGGGCGCCCTGTCCACCGGCTTCGGCGTGTGGATCGCATCCCTGCTGGGCACCTGAGGAACACGCCGTGAAAGCCGCCGCATTCGACTACATCAAGCCCACCTCCCTCGAGCAGGTGCTCGCCCTGCTGCAGGAGCACGGCGACGACGCCCGCCTGCTGGCCGGGGGCCAGACGCTCATGGCGACGCTGAACATGCGCCTGTCCGAGCCCGCGCTGGTGATCGACATCACCGGGCTCGACGCCTTGCGCGGCATCGCCACGCAAGGCCCTGTGCTGCGCATCGGCGCGCTGGTGACGCACAGCGAGATCGAGGCCAGCGCGCTGGTGGCCACCCATGCACCGCTGCTGAGCGCGGCCGCGCCGCACATCGCGCACCGCGCCATCCGCAACAGCGGCACCTGGGGTGGCTCCATCGCCTACGCCGACCCGGCCGCCGAGTGGCCCACCTGCCTGCTGGCGCTGGGCGGCACGGTGGTGGCGCGTGGCCCGGCGGGCGAGCGCCGCATCGCGGTCGACGACTTTTTCACCGGGCTCTACAGCACCGCGCTGCGCCCCGACGAGGTGCTGGTGGCCACCGAAATCCCGCTGGCCGCGGCCGACCACTGGTGCGGCTTCTCCGAACTGGCACGGCGCCACGGCGACTACGCCATCGTGGGCCTGGCGGCTTCGGCCCGCCGCACCGGTGGCGTGCTCAAGGGGGCGCGCATCGTGCTGCTGGGCATCGGCGCCACGCCGCTGCGCGCGCGCCAGACCGAGGCGCTGCTCGAAGGCCGGCCACTGGACGCCGCCACCGTGGCCGCGGCCGTGGCCAGCCTGCGCGCCGAAATCGAACCTTTCCCCGACCTCACCAACGCCCCCGACACCAAGCGTCACCTGGCCGGCGTGCTGCTGCAGCGCATGCTGACCGCCCCGGCCACCGCCCGCGCCTGAGCCCCCAAGGAACACCCATGGCAGACCTGTACCCGATCAAAGTCACCGTCAACGGCAAGCCGCACCAGTGCAGCGTGCAGCCACGCACGCACCTGGTGGACTTTCTCCGCGAAGACCTCGGCCTCAAGGGCAGCCACCTCGGCTGCGAGCACGGCGTGTGCGGCGCCTGCACCGTCGAGCTCAACGGCCACATCGTGCGCGGCTGCCTCACGCTGGCGGTGCAGGCCGACGGCGGCCAGGTGCAGACCATCGAAGGGCTGAGCCGCAGCGGCACCATCCGCGACCTGCAGCAGGCCTTCGTGCGGCACAACGCACTGCAATGCGGCTTCTGCACCTCGGGCATGCTGATGGCGGCGAAGGAACTGGTCGAGCAGAAACCCGACGCCAGCCGCGCCGAGGTGCGCGAGTGGATTTCGGGCAACTACTGCCGCTGCACCGGCTACCACGCCATCGTCGACGCCATCTGCAGCGTGTTGCAGCAACGCAGGGAGGTCACCGCATGAAGCGCGACACCGTCAACCTCGAGCCCGGCGCCGACCAGCCAGTGGTGCTGGCCCCGGTCACCGAAGACCCGCGCTACGTGGGCGTGTCGGTGCCACGCGGTGGCATCGAGCGCCTCACCCAGGGCCTGGGCCAGTATGTCGACGACATCGAACTGCCGCGCATGGCCCACGTGGCCTTCTGGCGCAACCCGGTGTCGCACGCCCGCATCCTCAAGGTCAACGGCGATTTCGCGCGCGGCATGCCCGGCGTGCTGCTGGTGGCCGACGGCCACGACCTGGCCCGGGTGTGCAAGCCCTGGGTGGCCACGCTGGGCCACCTCGCGGGCATGAAGTCGGCGCCGCAGCACGCGCTGGCGGTGGACCGTGCCTGCTGGCAGGGCGAGCCGGTGGTGGCGGTGGTGGCCGAGACGCGCGCGCAGGCCGAGGACGCGCTGGCCTACCTGCAGGTGGAGTGGGAAGAGCTGCCCGCGGCCAACGACATGGAAACCGCGCTCGACGACACCACGCCGCTGATCCACCCCGAGCTGGGCGACAACCTGTGCTTCACGCGCAGCCTCAACGTGGGCGAGGTGGACACGGCGTTCGCCAGCGCCGACGTGGTGGCCGAAACCACCTTCGAGTTCGGTCGCCACACCGGCGTGACGCTCGAGCCGCGCTGCCAGATCGCGCACTGGAGCCCGGCCGACCAGCGCCTCACGGTCTACCACTCGCAGCAGGCGCCGCACATGATGCAGGACCTCTACGCGCGCCAGTTCGACCTGCCGGCCTCCGGCATCCGCGTGGTCTGCAAGGACGTGGGCGGCTCGTTCGGCATCAAGGTGCACGCCTACCCGGACGACTTTGCCACCGTGGCGCTGTCGATCCTGCTCGGCCGGCCGGTGAAGTTCGTCGCCGACCGGCTGGAGAGCTTCACCAGCGACATCCACGCGCGGCACCACCGCGTGAAGGGGCGCATCGCCGTCAACCGGGACGGCGAAATCCTCGGCTTCGAGATCGACGACCTCACCGGTATCGGCCCGTACTCGATGTTCCCGCGCACCAGCGCGATCGAAGGCAACCAGGTGGTGAACCTCGTGGGCGGCCCCTACAAACACCGGCACTACCGCGCCCGGCTCAACGTGGTGTTCCAGAACAAGACGCCCACCTGCCAGTACCGCGGCGTGGGCCACCCGATCGCCTGCGCGGTGACCGAGGGCCTGGTGGACATGGCCGCGCAGAAGATCGGCATGGACCCGCTGGAGATCCGCCGCCGCAACGTGATCCCCGACGACGCCTACCCCACCACCGGCGCCTCGGGCATCAAGCTGGAGCTGCTCTCGCACGAGGCCTGCCTGAAGAAGCTGCGCGAGCTGATGAACTACGACGCGCTGCGCGCCGAGCAGGCCGCGCTGCGCCAGCAGGGCATCCACCGCGGCATCGGCATCGCCGCGCTGATCGAGCTCACCAACCCGAGCGCGGCGTTCTATGGCGTGGGCGGCGCGCGCATCGCCTCGCAGGACGGTGCCACCGCGCGCCTGGACCCCGAGGGCAACGTCACGGTGCTGATCGGCGTGGGTGAACAGGGCCAGGGCACCGAAGGCATCTACGCGCAGATCGCGGCCGACGCGGTGGGCGTGGACATCGGCAAGGTGCGCATCGTCACCGGCGACACCGACGTGACGCCCTACGGCGGTGGCACCTGGGCCTCGCGCGGCGCGGGCATCGGCGGCGAGGCCGTGTTGCTGGCGGGGCAAGCCCTGCGCGAGAACATCGTGAAGGTGGCGGCCGTGATCCTGCAGCGCGAAGGCGCCGGGCTGGCCGTGCGGCGCGGGCGCATCGTCGATGCGGTTACCGGCGAGGAACTGCTGCCGCTGCACGAGCTCGGTCGCATCGCCTACTTCCGCTCCGACACCCTGCCCCCCGACTTCACGCCCGAACTGATGGTGACGCGCCACTACGCGCAGCGCGACTACCCCTTCATCTTCACCAACGGCGTGCAGGCCTCGTACGTGGAGGTGGACCCCGACACCGGCTTCGTGAAGCTGCTCAAGCACTGGGCGGTGGAGGACTGCGGCCGCGTGCTCAACCCGATGCTGGTGGACGAGCAGATGCGCGGCGCCATCGTGCAGGGCATCGGCGGCGCGCTGTTCGAGGAATGCCTGTACGACGACAGCGGCCTGATGCTCAACGCCAGCATGGCCGACTACCTGGTGCCCATGTCGGCCGAGATGCCGGACATCGAGGTGGCGCACGTGCAGACACCGACCGCCAGTTCGAAGCTCGGTGCCAAGGGCGCGGGCGAAGCGGGCACGGCGGGCGCGCCCGCCGCGGTGATGAACGCGATCAACGACGCGATCGCGCCGTTCGACGCGCACGTGTTCTCGCAGCCCGTCACACCGCAGAAGCTGTTGCGGGCGCTGGGCAAGCTGGGCTGAGGCGGCATGACCTGCGGGGTCATGGATTTCTGCGCGGCGGGCTGCCACAGTGAAGCCATCGCAACAGAAAGGAGCTTCACATGGCAGACCTCAGCAGCCTTCCCCTCGCCGTCGGGCACATGATCGGCCTCGGCGCCCTCGGTTCCTGCGTCGGCATCGGCATCATGGCCAGCAAGTACCTGGAGGCCTCGGCGCGGCAGCCCGAGATGATGGAGGCCATGCAGCCCAAGGTCTTCCTGCTCGCGGGCCTGCTGGACGGCGCCTTCATCATCTCGGTGGCGCTGGGCGTGTGGTTCGCCCTGGCCGCGCCGTTCGGCGGATGAGGCCACGGCCTGGCACGCAGGCGCCGCGCGTGCTGGTCGCCGGTGCGGGTGGTGCCCTGCTGCACGCGCTGCGCACGCACGGGCCGCACACCGAGCTCACGGTGCTCACGACGCGCCCGTTCCGGGGCATGCCCCACCGGGCGCGCTGTGCCCTGGTGACGCCGGGCGCCGCGTGGGCCGCGTCGCTGCCGCCCGCGGACCACGTGGTGATCCAGCTCGGCGCGCTGCGGCGCGCGCGCGAAGCCGTGTTCTGGCGACCTTCGCGCGCCGAGCTCCTGCCCCTGGCCACGGCCGTGCGCGCGCAGGGTGCGCGCACGCTGGAGCTGCTGCTGGCCGATGGATCGGCGCTCAGCGCGGCCGAGCGCCGGCGGCTGCATGCGCTGGCGTTCGACCGGGTGGATGTGCAGGGCCCGGCGGCGGCCTTCGCGCCGCCGGCCGGCAGCTGGCCCGAGCGGCTGGCGGCCTGGATGATGGCCACCCTGATCGCCACGATGCGGCAGGTGGTGGCCGCGCGCCACCCGCGAGCCAGGCCGCCGGTGCCGCGGCGCTGACGGTTCAGTCCGCCAGCAAGGTGGCCAGGTCCAGCGTGCTCGCGACGGCCGGCGCCGTGGCCGGCACGAAGCTCAGGCCGGCTTCGCTGGCCCAGCGCTGCAGTTCGCCGCTGGCCAGGCTGCGTGCGATCACGCGGTCGACCACGGCGATCAGCCCGGCCTGCGGCGCCAGCGCCACGAAGCCCAGGTTGATGCCCAGGGGGCGGGGCTTGCCGAGCTGGATGTCGGCCGCCGCTGCGCCAGCGCCGCGCTGGCGCTGGGCGTCCACCGCCGCGGTGGGCAGCAGCATGGCGTCGATGCGGCCGTCCTTCATGGCGGCCCAGAGATCGTCGCGCTGGCCCATGGTCACCATGCTGTCGCGCAGCGCACCACCGCCATGCATGGCGATGAGCGTGCCCTCCAGCGTGCCGGCCACGGCGGCGATCTTGCGACCCTTGAGCCCGCCCAGGTCCTGCACGGGCGGCAGGCCGCTGCGCTGCACCACCACCAGCGCCGTGCCCTGGTAAGGCTGGCTGTGGATGAGCGTGCCCAGCTCCACGAAGGGCCGGTCGCGCTTGCGCGCGGCGCCCGGGTGGTCGGCGGTCTTGAAGCGGGCGCGGGTGGGCGCACCCAGGTCGGACTTGAGCAGCGGAAAGCCGCTGGCCAGCTCGCACAAGCCCGCCGACAGCAAGGCATTCACCTCGTGGGTGAGCATGCTTTCCTTCTCCACCTCGGGCTCGAACGGCACCAGCCGGAGTTCGCGCCCGAGCTCACGCGCCACGGCCCCGGCCAGCGCCACGTCGAAGCCGCCCACCTGGCCCTTGCGCATGAACGAATACGGCGCGTTGTCCTCGCTCACGCAGACCGTGAGCGGCGACACCGGCGCGGCGGCGGGCGCGGTAGTCTGCGCCTGCGCCCATGCGCCGTTCAGCGCGAGAAAGGCGACCACCAGGGTCCGGGGTGTCATGTCACATCTCCTTGCCACCGCGCGTGGCCACATAGACCCACAGCGTGGTGATGGTGGCCTCGTCCAGCGCACCCTGGAACGAGGGCATGTTGCCCTTGCCCTTGAGCACGGAGGTCACGAAGCGCTCGTGCTGGTCGATCGGGAACTTGCGCAGGTCGTACACCGTGGTGCCGGCGTTGACCATGTTGCGGCCGTGGCACTGCGCACAGGTGCGGTGGTACTGCTCGCGGCCCTTGTCCACCATCTCCTGCGTGAAGACGGGCGTGGTCTGTGCGTGCGCGGCACCCGCCAGGGTGGCCGCGCACAGCACCAGCGTGGCGCGGCGCATCCTCAGTCGAGCGCGAAGGTCCAGACCGATCCACCGGCCGGCACCTGCGCCATGCGCTCATCGCCCAGCAGGGCCCACACGCCGCCGGCACCCGAGACGATGCTCACGTACTGCTTGCCCTTGTGCTCGAAGGTCACGGGCAGGCCGATGATGCCGCTGCTGGTCTGGAACTCGTAGAGCTTCTTGCCGTTGCTCGCGTCCACGGCGATGAACTCGCCCGTGGCCGCGCCGGTGAACACCAGGCCGCCGCCAGTGGACAAGGTGCCCGCCATGCTCGGCTGGCCCGGCCACGGCATCTGCCACTTGCTCTTGCCGGTCATCGGGTCAATCGCCGAGAGGTAGCCGTGCGGCTGGTCCTTGGGCATGTTCACGCCGCGGAAATTCACACCCAGGTACCACTCGCCCTTCTTGTACTCGGGCTTGTTCAGCTGGTAGGGCCAGCTGATGTTGAGCGTGTTGGCGTAGGCCAGGCCGGTGGCCGGGTTCCAGGACATCGGCGTCCAGTTCTTGCCGCCGAGCACGCTGGGGAAGATCTCCACGTCTTCACCGGCGCGGGCCTTTTTGTCGATCTCGGACAGCACGGGGCGACCGGTCTTGAGGTCGATGCGGTCGGCCCAGTTGACCTTGACGTAGGGGTTGGCGGCCAGCAGCTCGCCGCTGGCGCGGTCGAGCACGTAGAAGAAGCCGTTGCGGTTGGCTTGCGCCAGCACCTTGCGGTCCTTGCCGCCCACCTTCATGTCGACCAGCATGCCGACCTCGGTGGCGTCGTAGTCGTACGGGTCGTTGGGGCTGAACTGGTAGTGCCACACCAGCTCACCGGTTTTGGGGCGGATGGCCACGACCGAGGCGATGTAGAGGTTGTCACCCAGGCGGGCGTTGGGATTCCACGGGCCGCCGTTGCCGGTGCCCCAGTACACGAGGTCGAGCTCCGGGTCGTAGGCGCCGGTCAGCCAGGTGGGTGCGCCGCCCTTCTGGTAGGTGTCGCCGGGCCAGGTGTTGCCGCCCTTTTCGTTCGGCGCGGCGGTGGTGAAGAAGCGCCAGAGCTTGGCGCCGGTGGCCGGGTCCCAGCCGTCGATGAAGCCGCGCGTGCCGTACTCGCCGCCGGCAATGCCGGTCATGACCACGCCGTTGGCGATCAGCGGCGCGCTGGTCATGGCCTGGCCGTCGAGGTAGTCGGCGGCCTTGACCTTCCAGAGCTGCTTGCCGGTCTTGGCGTCCATCGCCATCACGTGCGCGTCCAGCGTGGTGCGGTAGAGCTTGCCCTCGTAGATGGCGGCGCCGCGGTTCAGGATGCCGCAGCAGGCCATCTTGAAGACATCCTGCGGCAGCTCGATGTCCTGCTTCCAGATCTGCTTGCCGGTGACCGGGTTGAGCGCCACGGTGGAGCTGTGCGTGGTCACGTACATCACGCCGTCGTGCACGATGGGCTGCGACTCCTGGCCCTGCGGGTTGTTCAGGCTGTAGGCCCACACCGGCTTGAGTTTCGACGCGTTGCGCGTGGTGATCTGCTTGAGCGGGCTGTAGCGCTGGTTGTTGTAGCCCATGCCGTAGGTGAGCACGTCCTTGGGCGTGGCGTGGTCGGTCTTCAGGTCGTTGAGGCTCTGGGCCTGGGTGGTCAGCCCGAGGGCCGCCAGCAACAGGCCACCCAGCAGATGCGGTGTTCGAATCATGGTTGTCTCCTGAGTCGTGAGGTGGTGGGGTTCCCTCCGTATTCTGAGAACACCATGGCCTGCGCACACGACCGGGTTTACCCGGTATCCGAACTGTTCTGCTTTTGACTGCAGGGAATAAAGTTCGTCGGTCGCATGGGCGCTAACGTGTTGATTTTTCTAGGCTTGCTACGATGGCCAAAGTTCGTCGCAATGTGTTCTTTCTTCACGACGACTCTTCAGTCTTGCTCTAAAGTCCGTCGGAGGCGTGCCTAGAGCTAAGAGCGTCGCAGCTCTCGACGGTGCTTGCCCGAATACAGGAACAGATCTTCAAGCTCGCTCATGACAAAAACGATGTGACCTCGACCGACTTGAATCCTGCCTCGCTTAGCGGCGCTCGGACCTGGGAGTCTGCAGGCATCTTCTCGATGGAGCGAACCATCATTTCCGGGAAGTAGTGGTAAAGCGAGTAGCCTCGTATCTGCTCTGCCAAACCTTTCAAGATACAGAAGGCACCCGAGCGAAGCATGCTGCGAGCTTCACAAAAGGGCGGTCTCAGTCATGAAAAGGTGGATGGCCAGTGTGTGCGGATGGCGCCACCATACGGAGCATCGGAAAATGGAATTGCGTCCGCACTCGACCACCCCCCATCAACTTTCCGGGACTTCTCCCGTGCTTGGCGCAGCACTGACTCGGGCTAGGCCACCCATGCCGGCTTGTCGAAACCCGCCGGCCTGCATTTCTGTGTACGCGGGATTTGCACCGCGTGAAACTGCAGAGGACGACCCTGCCCTCGGGAACGAGACGCAGAGTAAAGCATCCGCAACCTCGAGCTGCGACGGAACGACCTGGGGCTGGCTAGCCCCCTAGGGTTAAACTTTTAGGATGATCGACATAACATTACTATACCGGAACGAGCAGCATTGGACTGCTTACTTTGAAAAAAGGTCAAGTGCCCAGAGGTCTTCAGGGGTAGCTGCAGCGTCCACGTCGGAGGCGCACCACCCCATGGCTACCAACCCCGGATACCTGCTCGTGTCTGCACACTCATGCTCAAGCAGTGCCCTCTGAGTTTTAGCAACCCCTCTTGGCTTGATTTCCAAACCGTAATTGGCTGGCACGTACGCAATAAGATGAAGTTCGTCGATCAAGCCTCCTGGACGCCTAGGACAGTAGCCGATTTCATCGCGCTTGTCTGTGATCAAGGGTTGAAAAAGGTTCTCACCGAATTCGGTGAAACTAACATGGTACGGCCCCGTTTGTGGGGGCAATGGCGGGTCGAAAAATATGCAAAGATCCCGATCCCTGGGTGCTAATTCAGTGGACATTGGAATCGCAATGCATGTGATGGGCCCGTCCGGCCCCATCACTTTGTAAGTGGCGGTGTCTGTTTTGAATCGAGAAGAGAAGTCGGTGATGACGAGACCGACGGCCAAGCTGTTTACCTCGTCATCACAGGTTCGAAACCTCAATGAAAATTCTGCACAATCGCCTATGGCGCGCATCGGATCCGTTGGTTCGCGCAACGAATTTGCGAAGACCGAGAACTTCACGCACTCGTACTTGATTGGCCGGCCGGCTTCTACGTTCTGGTACAGCAAACCCAGCTGGTTCATCACGCGACGAGCCGTGGCGTTAGTTTCCGCCCAAGGGTTTTTCGATGCCAACACCTCATTGGCTTCGCTTTTGATTCTGTGATCTTCGAGGAATTTGTAAGCTGCGTCTCTCGTGGACGAGTAAAAGTCCGACAAACCATACCGCAGGGCCTCGCCGAATTCAAACGTTCCAAAGCGAGGCGACATTAGGTGAACCTGTTCCGGCGGAAGCAGACCGCGGGCCTTCAATTCAGACGCTGAAATGGCAGCGTCCGCGATGGCGAGAACAAAATCTTTCAGGCCCGAGATCGCGCGCGAGGGAGGCGATGAGAATGAGAAAGCCAAAACACTGCCATGTTCTTGTTGACCGTCGTAAAGCTGGGATATAGGAAGGTTATCAACTAAACCACCGTCCACAAGTGTTGGATTATCCCCTGTGGCCCACATTCGGAAATAAATGGGTAGAGCGCTCGAATGCAAGATCGCACTGATAACGTCGCTGCTCTTGTCAGGCAAGTGCAATGAACGATCTCCGAGATCTGTTATTGGGAGGAAGACTGAGACATTTTTTCTTTTCTCCAATTCGCTAATGGTCAACTTCTGGTGTGGACAGAGGTGTTTACTAAGCCACTTTTTCAGCAAGTCGGTGGAACGGATTCCCCTCCTCATCACAAGGGACTTAACAAGCTGCAGATTTGTTATTTCGGCGCCATAGTAGGTAGCGAGCTCTTGCCCTTCAAACGTTAAGCTGCCACCTTCTGCGGAAGTTGAGGCCGCAAACAGCGACGCTCGAACGTTCTTAATGTCAACGTCCGCAGCGAACAAACAGGCTACGATTGCGCCAGCAGAGGTGCCCGCAACCCGTGTGACCCTGCACAGGCCGTCCTTTTCCGCTTTTTGCAGAGATTCAGCTGCGGCAAGAAGGGCGCATAGTTTGGCACCGCCCCCTTGAAATGCGACTTGTATTTTGGGCGTCATTAGAGTTTAGCTTTCATGTTAATCTTTTCACCGCATGCATTTTTCGGGGAGCCAAATCGCTGCTATTGACAAGTGACAATATTTCCCTACTTGAAATATCGTGCAGTTCCCGTAGAAATCATACAGACGAACGATCTGATTCGGGCCCACACGCATCCACATCGTTCGCCAAACGTCACATGATTTATTCATTGTGAGGAGAGCGTCAGATTTTCTCCCGATAGTGCCAGTTCCATCGCCGCAAGTTGCAGGATACGTTCAGCTTAAGGGTGTGTCCACTCCAGATGATGGAGATGAAAACTCGCCACGTCCGCTGATTCCAAGCGCATGTCAGGAATTTGCTGTGAGCCTAGACGGTTACGGCGCCAGTCTTGCTTATCGGAAAACAGAACTTGAGTAGGAGACGCCTGTTGATACGACTTGAGGTGATAATGTATTGGTTTTCCGCGGCCAGGGTCATAAGCTCTTGGAGCTAAGGAAGGTCTGCACAACACCCGCCGTGGCGTGAGTTGATGCACTTGATTTCGGTTGGCGGCGATTTCAGAATTTGAAGGTCGGTTTGAAGGCCGATTTCGCCCCGATTCACGGCCCTCTGGCCGCATTTGGACGCACTCATCCCCGCATCGCCTGCAGCAACGTGCGCCGCACCATCCACAGGTTGGACAGCGCAAACAGCGTGTGCAGCTGCGCCGTGTTCTTGGCCAGTCCCCGATAGCGCACCTTCACATGCCCGAACTGGCGCTTGATCACCCGAAACGGGTGTTCAACCTTGGCCCGGATACTCGCCTTGACCTGCTCCAGCCGGTCCTGAATCGCGCCCATCGGCGTGCTCTTGTCCAGCACCTTGCGCTTGCCCGGCCGCATGGCCACGTGCCAGTGGACTGCGATGTCCTGCGTTTCATCCCGCTTGTCCACCCCCTGGTAGCCCGCATCGGCAAAGACATCGACCTCTTCACCATGCACCAGCGCGTGCGCCTGCGTCACGTCGTTGACGTTGGCCGCTGTGCCCACCACCGTGTGCACCAGTCCTGAATCCGCATCGACACCGATGTGCGCCTTCATGCCAAAGTGCCACTGGTTGCCCTTCTTGGTCTGGTGCATCTCGGGGTCGCGCTCGCCACTGCTGTTCTTGGTCGAACTCGGTGCGGCGATCAGCGTGGCATCGACCACCGTCCCGCTCTTGAGCAGCAGGCCCTTGGCCGCCAGCGTGGCGTTGACGGTGGCCAGGATCTGCAAGCTCAGGCTGTGGGCTTCGAGCAGGTGGCGAAACCGAAGAATGGTGCTCTCGTCGGGCAGGTTGTCTTCGCCGGCATCCAGACCTGCAAACTCACGAAACATCGGCGTGTCGTACAGCGCCTCTTCCATCCCCGGGTCCGAGAGGTTGAACCACTGCTGGACGAAGTGGATACGCAGCATGGTCTCGACAGCGAACGGCGGGCGTCCGCCCTTGGCGCCCGGTGCCGGCGCATGCGGCGCGATCAGCGACACCAGCTCGGACCAGGGCACCACCAGGTTCATCTCGTCGAGAAACTCGCGCTTGCGCGTCCTCTTGGTCTTGCGCTCGAATCCGCTCTCGCCCAGGCTCATCTGTTTCATGCCGTCAATGTCTCACATCGGGCGATGGGCGCCGAGGTTGTGCAGACCTTCCCTAAGCATCAGCGGTCCCAGATTTAATGTCATCTCGCACTTCCTTTAGCGCAGCCAAGATGGGGCCAGGCTTACGAGCGAGGACGGCGCCGGCAAGCACCAGCAGGTCGGCAATTAGGTCCAGTGCGGCGGCCCAATCCTCCATCTTTTTTAGTCGCCTTTTCGACTTTTTGAGGACCTCCTCCAGTGCAGCTTGGCTTTCTCCTGCAACATTCAGGATTCTGTCTGCAGCTTCGAAGTACAACTGATTGCTGATAGACCTCATCCGTTGCTCCTCCTGCAGTCGCGCGTACACCTCCACGCTATTCAACTGGGGGGCCTCCACCTTTAGACGCGCGTTATAAGCATCGGCCAGTTCGCTAAACAAGACAGCCACCGCCCTAACTGAAGCAGCGTCGTGAAGAATAGATTGCTCTTCCTTTTGAGTAGACATCTCTGCCTCCTGTTATCTCAGTGCTGTAAGGCTGCTTCTAGCCACTTTCAGATCCGCCACAGCGGCTTTCAGCAGCGATTTCAGCTCTTTAGTGTCAAGTGCATTCAAGTTCAGCTTCATCGCTTCATGCGCAGTATGAATCTTTCGTAGCGCTGCGATAGCAACATCAACTCGCTCAATGCCTTGAGCGTAGTGCAACTGATGCTGCTGAAGCCTATCGCGCGCCAGAATTGCCAATAGAGGGGGCGTGTCTCGCGCAGCCGAGAGGTTCAAAAGTGCATTTTCCACGAGCTTCGAATCGTTCTCGATTACCCCCCTCCAACTCATCGCGATTCCGACCATGTACAAAACGTTGCTCATGGCAATTGGTCCACCTTCGATAACCAACGCTTTGACAGCACTGGACTGAGCATGCGCGAGCGCATACTTCTGCACCGTCTTTGTAAGCGAAATTGCATTCTTTACTTGGTCTGGGTCAGCCACGGCAGGAGGTAAAGACTCGAGCCCTTTTTGAACCGCATCCAATTCAGCTTCAAGACTGAAGGAGTCCTCACCAGCAAGCTGTGCGAGGGTGGCGAAGTATCCGACAACCGACGCCTGAAGAGCGTTGGCGGTTGCAACATTCTTCCGGCGCATATCGGCCTGGTCTCTAGGTTCGGGCGCTCCAATACGGTACGGTTCGACGGTCCTTGAGCTTTCTACTACTGCCTCTCCGGCATCTCCATACCTAGCCACCTCTGTAGAAGCTGTCTTGCTGAACTGGCGAACAGCATCGAGATTTGCACATCCATGAAGTGCTCCAACTGCGACTACAACCAATCCGTATCGGATGACCATGTCCCTGGTAAAGATGCGTAGGCTAGCCATTACGTCTCCCTCCACAATTGTGCGAACATAATTAGAGCCCTAAATCGCCGCCATTGTCCCCGCCGCCCTAAACAGGGCCTCAAGTGAGGTGATAGACGCTTGTCCTCCGGCTGCCATCTGAGCGGGATGCCATGGTGTACCAGTTCGATTCAGGTATGAGTCCGGGTCATGAACGATCAAACCAAAGATCGTTTCGGCTACGAGCCTACTGCCGACTGGACCAAGCTTGCCTCTGCCAAACACCTCGGCTTCTTTGAGAACGTAAAACCACAACGGGGTTTCGTCCACAAAGCCTCCTGCTTGGAGGGCGCTGCCGGTCACCCCCGATGTGAGCTGCGCCGACGTCAATTCGGTGGTGGGCTCGAGGCCCATATTCGTCAGGGCCGCGATCACGCTCTGGGCCGAAGGCAGATTCAGCACATGGCCGCGCCTGAGGTTGCGTTCGGCGAGCTGTTTGAACACGCCCGTTGTCTCGTTGACCATATCTCCGAGCGGGCTTGCCAGTCCGGTATCGATCGGCCGCGCTCGACGTCCAGGCGCGCGGTCAAGAAAGCGCACCCAGTCAATCGGCCAGTTGTCTGGCAAGGTTTCGAGATCGAATCCCGCGCCACCGACAGGGTTCGGACCACCGCCGGTGAACTGGAAGAGTTGAGTCAGCGTTGCATCCTTGAAGTTCGCGTTGAAGTCATAGACCCCTCTGACCATCGAGTGTCCGAAGCGGAAGGCTGCCGCTGAGAACTCTAACGGCACGGGCAAGACGCCGAGCGGCAGAGTAGGCTTCACTCTCTCGAGAAACTTCGTGTAGAGCGGTGCCTTGTTGGCAATCACGCTGGAGAGCGTGGCGCGGTCGCAAACCTCGTCCAAGTACGAGTTAACGATAAGCCATTGGTAATGGAACACTGTAGCTTGCCGCGCTTCAGTGAAATCCATCCCGCGTTCGACAAAGCTGTTGTGCAGCCTCAGGAAAGCAAGGTGGGTTTGGGCGACGATCAAATTCTCGTCGTTGCGAGAGTCGCCGATGAAAGCCTTGCGTTTCCACTTCCCGCTTGTGTCGCCGGGCGCTGGCTGGAGCGGCAGCGGCAGAGCCGCTACGTCCGCGAACGGCTTGCCGGGTCCAACGATGGCACCGACCCGGGGCAGATCGAAAAAATTGTCGTCGGCTGGGGCAATGCGCTCGGTGCGTGGAGGAGCACCATTGAGGCGAACAAGTTCGCCCAAAAGCATCTTGTTTGGATTGACTGGATCCCGCATTGCTGCCTGGAGCTTCGTGCTTTCTGGCGAATTAAACGGCCCATCCCCATAGAGGCTGTCGAGTTGCAGGGATCCTTTTCGCATGTTCCGCAAGCCGTTCTGAACGAGCTGACGATCTTGCGGAATGATCAACGTTGCGTCGATCCTGAGGGCCTCAAGAACATCGTCGGTATTGGTTCCCGCTGTCATATCATGATCAATGAACTGGCCGAGATAGGTAAAGACCGCTGGGATGCCGTCTTCGGTCTCCTGCGAAAAGGTTTCAATCATGGCTGTCGCGAGCGCGCCAAGCTGCGCTTTCTTGTCCTCCGACTTGAGGGGTGGCGCATCTGGGAAGAGGAACACGAATGGCTCACCAAGATCCATGGGCGCACGTATTGACTCCGTCTCTCGTCCGGTCACCTGGGTATCGCGGATACCGGGCACCGCCATTTCAACCGCAACGATATCCGGCGGAGCAGCTCGCGGCCTATCCATGGACGCCGTGGTCGAGTCAGTCACAGCCGTCCCGGGCGAGAGCCATTGCAGTTTTTCACCGTGTCGAAGACTGAAAAGCATGATCTGTTCCTCCGTGAAGTAGCTAAAGGTTTCTGACTCAATCCACCTTCAACTCAGGTAGATCGCCGGGCCAAGGCAGGTCGGCCGCGTCGAATCCGACCTTGGCAACAATCCGGTTGGATTCAAGCAGTTGTTTCTTGACATCGAACGTCGCGTTCCACGCTGCGTGCTCAGCCTTCTGCTGGGCGGTTGCCGAGTTGGACAGCTTCGGCCGCGCCGCATGATGTGTTGAGAGGTCGTCCCACAAGGTCTTGTACGCCGCGTAGGCAGTCCCTGCCGTGCCGGCCTGCTTGGCAGTCTGGATGGCAGCAAAGCCTGGATCGATCGCTTGGCGTACTGCGTCTTTGACCACGGTCGTGATGTCGCCCTTCTTCTCCGCAGCCAACCCCTGCAGCCAGTGCGCGAACTGGTTGGGCTTCGTGGTCTCGATCAAAGTCACGCGCAAGTTGAGCGGCATGACCTTCGCCGAAGGACGCATTCCGGGGATGGGGGTCGGGCGCCTCGGCACGGCGAGCCAGGGAAGCTGCTGGCCCGGCACGAAGAGCTCTGGCAACTCCGCCGGCTCTACCAACGTGAAGATGTGCTCGAAGAAGACTGAACGCGTCCCTACCCCATCGGATCCCGGCGCCAGCATCTCGATCTTGATGGCGAAGTCACGCTCAGTCGAACGTTGGAAGAACTGCTTCGTTGGTCGCAAGAATTCCTTCCTTGCCCAGTGGCGAACCGTAAAGCGGAACGCGGTGGCATCTGGGGACACGTCGACCTGGAAAACCGCCATGACTGCACATTTGCCAGGATCGGTGCCATCATGAAACGCAAGGCATCCCTGATCGATGGCGATGAGCCCGTCGGCTTGATAAAAACCCTCTAACGGGATTGTGGCCTCCAGCGTCACCGCTTCGGGCTGCAGACGGGCAGCAGCGGCGTCAAGCAAACTTTCTGCAGCCTTTGCTGCCAATCCGACGGCCAAGTTGACCGCCACGACGCTCGCTGAAACTCCACCGTCCTCAACAGCTGCACCTACCGGCGGTGGCTCAGCGGCACGACCTTTCGTCAATGGATGGGTCATCACATGATCGCGGTACACAAATTCGGTGTGAAGTATTGAATCGCTGCTCATATCCCTCCCCGTCAGACCTGTTCGGCGTTGTCGATGACCAGCGCGTAGTCCTGCCAGACCGGCTGCGCTGCGTAAGGTGGCCGAGCATCGGCGCGCAGATGGGCAGCTATCACACGCACCTCGTACTCGCCATCGGCATCCGGCACGTAGACGCATTCGACGTTGTTCAGGTTGTCGAAACTGCCGCCCGTTACAGAGAAGCCACCGGCGAACCAGTTGCCCTTGAAAATTCGGCCGGTCGCTACCTCGGTGACCTCGAGATCAAGATCGTTAACTAGCGCCGCTCCGGCCTGGACCGCACCGGGAGCGTCCGTCCAAACTAGCGTCACGCGCAGCGGTCGCTCTACATGGTGGGCCCGCACGACGACAACGCGCTCGCTACCGCCTTCCGTGAACGGCGCGTCCTGGTCAAAAACCAGCCGCGGGCCGCGTGTGGTGAAGGGCGAACCCCGGAAAATGTTGTTCAAGTTGACGCGGCCCCATCCTTGGTCGTTGTTGGGAATCGCCTCTAGCTGACCGCCCCTTCCGTCCCGGCCGCCGGCACAATCCTCGGCCGTGTTGACGAGGATCGCTTTGATCATCGCGGCGCTGGGTGCGACGCCGTGCCGGGCTTGCCACCACTGGATCAACAGAGCACAGGCACCGGCCACGTGCGGGGCTGCCATCGAGGTACCGGTGAGGTACACGTAGCGGTGCAGGACCAAGCCTTGGTTCGCGGGATCTGCGACGCCCGTCCCGATAATCGGCGCGGCCGAGACGCTGGTCCTAAAGTGCGAAAGGGCCGACGCCACGTCGGTACCGGGCGCGACAACGGTCGGCAGCAGGCGACCATCCGTAGCCGGGCCTCGGCTCGACGACTGCGCGACGCCGCGAATGTCGTCGGCATCACCCACCGCAGGCCGGAAGCCAAGCGAATTGCCAACGATGATTGTGTTTTTGTTCTCCTTGGGTGCGGTAATACTGTGGGCGCCTGGCCCCCGGTTACCGGCCGAGAAGACGATGGCCAGAGATTCGAGCCGGGGCGACAACGGATCGGGGTCGCGCACCAACTGGTCGTAGCGCCGAGCACTCGATGTGTAGCCCGATCCAGGGCCACCGTCAAACCAGCTGTTGTTGATGATTTGTGCGCCATTTCCCACAGCGTCACGTGTCAGTTGAGAATGGTCACTCGGTGGCCAAGGCGTCATCTCGATCGCGTTCATACTGACGAAGCGCGCGCCCGGGGCGACACCCTGCCCCCACCGAAAGCTGGACGGGCCGGGCTCGATCTGCTCGCTGCCGGCGTTGCCCACCGCGATGCCCGCGACATGCGTACCATGCCCGATCCGGTCTTGCACAACGTTGCCCGCCGTGTAGTCGATAAACGCCGCCTGTCGTCCGCGCAAGTCTGCATGATTCTGATCATCGACATTGCTGTCCACACCAGAGTCGCAGATTGCAATGACGATGCCTGTACCGTCGACCCGGACCTCGCTCAGCCACCGGTCGTAGCCCGGCAATGGCGCAGTGCCAGGAGCGGCGGCACCGTCGAGATTGCCGGCCACGATCTGGCACTCGCGCTCGCCGTCCAACCCGGGTCTATCGGCCGCAGGCTCGATCCAGCGGACGGAAGGATGGTGGGCTAGCGCATAAAGCCCGTCGTCGGACAACTCCGCGACGAGTCGGTGGTAAAGACCGCGGTGCGCCGCAGACTCTGAAGTGCAGACAACCAGACCACCCGCGTCATGCACCGCACTCTCCACCGCTGTTCCGTCTCGCGGCGGATAAACGCCGATGCCTAGACGGTGCGTTACACCAGGCTGCGGCACGACATTGTGCGAAAGGCGATAAGCCGGTTGGAAGGGTCCGGCCCATATTACAAAGTGGAAGCTCTGCGGTAACGCCATCACCTCGGCTGTGGAAGCCACCACAAACAGTCCATAGGGGCCGACAGGCTCGACGACGTCGACCCCTGCAACCCGAAGTTTGTCGGTCCATTCGGCCGTGGGCGGGGCTACCAGCTGCACCAGATGGTGCCTCCAAGATGCCAGTTCCTCAGGCGAGAGCTCCAGCGCGTAAGGGAGGGGTGCTGCGCCAATCGAGGTGTCGATGCGGTGCGAGCCCACCTCTAGCATATTTGTCGCAGGAAGGAGCTTGACCCGGTAACCTTGCCTCTCAAGTGCCTCCCAGTGGGCTGCATTGCCGGTGACAAGAGCTCCTTGCGTAGTTGCGGAACTGACTTTCCCGCCGACGCTCTCGACAGACCGCAGGAGAAAGGCTCCGTCGTCCGCCTCCACCGCTGCATCGAGCCGCGAAGAGCGTCGCTTCGTCACGAAGGCTTTCTCAATCATGGCTGGCCTTTGCTGATGCTGACCTGCAGTAGTGGGAGTGCCAGTCAAGCTTCTAGCCTCTGACCAATTCCCCATTGAATGATCACTGAAAGCTGCGCGGTGTCCATCCTACAAATGGGGGATTGCGAGGCATTTGCAGATTGACGCAGCGAAGGCCTTGGACCAAACTTTAAATATTTAGGTTTACTTCCAGCATGCTTTTAAGAGATTGCTTTCGGACTGCTCCTGCAACTTCTACCGTCCGCTGGTCCAGACTGATTGAAAGTATCAGGGCACCAAATTCCCACCCATTACGCACTATTGCATTCATAACTGGGACTTGAGTGGTCACATGCTGTGCTGGCCTATCTCTCGCGCTACACGCATCGGGTGGCGATCTTCAACTCACGTCTGGTGGCGGACCTCGAACGCGGGGGACTTTCCGCTGGAAGGACTATCGTGACAAAGACAGCACCTAGGGCAAGACACGCCACAAAACGATGACGCTCTCGCCCGAGGGGTTCATGCGACGCTTCCTGCTGCACGTCTTGCCCGGCAGGTTCCACCGCATCCGGCACTACGGGCTGCTCCCCAACACCAATCGGCGGGATTGCATCGATCAGGCGCGCCAGTTGCTGATGCCCGAGACACTAGGCGTACTGCTCGAGAAGGTTGGTGCGGTGCGGCCGAGCAGATCCACCGGACCTTCGTGTGCGTTCAACGCAGCGCTGTGATGCTCATCGTCGAGGCGTTCGCACGCGGGCAGCCCATTCGCACATCTCACCACCGAGGACCACCGTGAGCACCTCGGCGTTCGCAACTTTGAGTGTGTCTGGAGCGGGCTCACCACGGCTCGCTGCAGACCCCCTGCGTCCCACTCAGAAATCCACGGTGCTGAACTTCTGCGACTGCAGCAGTCACAGCGATGAAATTGAACGCAGCGTGTTCAGCTGCGCAAGCCATTTTTTCTCCCTGATCTGTTAGATGGATTCAGTAGCCGAATACGCGACGACGGTCTTTTCGATAGGTCTTGGTCGCCAGAAGCAAGAAACTTCCAAGAGCCATCCAAGCTGCGCTCTCATAGCGATGTGCAAGGCTGGCGCGGACAACATCGGTCAAAGGCTTCAGGTGACCGTGTAGCTCGATGCCTCCGACGAGCATCTCACCCATGAGCATGATGCCAAGGAAGAAGGCGACGCCGAACGCAAGCGCGAGTTGAGTTTTCGTGGAAAGACAGAAAACAATCCAAACCTCGGTGAACCAGTTGTTCATGGGTGACTTTCAGCTGGATCCATCGGCAACAGCGTCTTTCGCCGCCTGTATCGCAGCGTCAGACCCCTGAAACTCAACTGTGCGGATCGTTCCGTCCGGCTTTCGGCTGAACCGGACTGACACGCCGCCGTGTCGAGCGGCTGCATGCCGGGCCTTCACGGAGACCTGCTTTTCAAGCTCTGCCATCGCCGCCTTCTTCAGCTCTGCCGTGCTGGGCAGTTTGAAGTTGATCTGGATCATTTGCGGTCCTTGGGCGGATGGGGATCGTTGCCATGCGAGTCACGGGCTCGGATACGGCCATCCTGCCCATGGATGACCAACTCACCCTGGCCTTGTCGCGCCATCTGCCGCCCAGATCGAATGGCTTGGGCCTGCGTATCAAAGACCTGGGTCGCGCGCTGTCCGCCTTCGCGCAGCGTGCCCCAACCGTTGTCGCGCTGCACTATGTGAACGTTTTTCGGGTTGGCCATCATGAACTCCAGTGTGTTGAGATTGACGGATGTCAGTTTACAAACTATAATTTGTACTGTCAATCTGTAAACCACCCCGCGGAGAAAATCATGATCGGAAACCGACTCAAGAGAGCGCGAGACGCCCTCGGGCTTTCCTTGCGCGAACTGGAGGCAGCCATTCAGGGGCATGTCTCTGCACAGGCCATCGGAAAGTACGAGCGCGATGAAATGATGCCGAGCTCGGCGGTCCTCTTGGCGCTGGCCAAGGCCCTGAAGGTTTCTCCAGAGTACCTGCTCAGCGAGCGCGAAATTGAACTTACGGGAGTCGACTTTCGAAAGGCGCCCCATGCCGGTGTCAAGGAAGAACGCGCCGTCGAGGCATCTGTTCTCGACCAGGTTGAGCGGTACCTTGAGTTGGAAGAACTCCTGCCAGGCGTGGATCAACCTTGGGACGCGCCCTTAAGCGAGGCGTTCGCCATCAACTGCATTGAGGATGCCGAGCAGGCGGCCAATGCGCTTCGAAGTCTGTGGCGTCTGGGCATCGACCCCATTCCGTTCATGGCTGAACTTCTCGAAGACAAGGGCGTGAAAGTCATCGCTTTGGACCTGCCAGAAAACGTCTCAGGCTCCAAAGCCTTCGTGCAGAGCCCCAGGCGTGGTGACGTGCCGGTGATTGTTGTCAACCAAAGTCACAACGGGGAGCGTCAGCGATTCACGCTCGCACACGAACTTGCGCACTTGGTTTTGCGTTTCAGCGGACTGAGCGACGCGGAGCAGGAAAAGGCTGCGGACAGGTTTGCGGGCGCATTCCTCATGGCCAAGGACATGGTTCTGCGCCTGCTCGGAGAGCACCGGACGTCAATATCCATCGGTGAACTGGCAGAGTTGAAGAAGATTTTCAAGGTCAGCATCGCCTCCCTGGTGGTGCGCTGCTCTCAGCTCGGCATCCTGCCAAAGCAAGCGTATGGACGGCTCTGGGCTCAGATCAAAGGCATGGGCTGGAATGGCCAGGCATCAGGCGAGCCAAATCTGCTTCCTGCAGAGGTCCCCCAACGAATGGAGCGACTGTGCCTACGCGCTGTGGCCGAGGGCGCCATCTCGGAGGCTCGCGCGGCAGAGTTGCTGAGCATCAGCGTGCGCGAACTGGACCGCCGACTGATGGGGCAGGCAGCCTAGTCAATCATGATCATCCTGGTCTCAGACACTTCCGTTTTGATCGACCTGGAGCGAGGAGGGCTCCTGGAGCCCGCGTTTTCATGCGGCCTCACGATGGTAGTGCCGGACCTCCTGTATGACCGAGAACTCGCATCGGACAACGGGCCGCTACTCAGGCAACTCGGCTTGGGCGTTGTTGAGTTGGCACCTGATGAAGTCTCGTTTGCTCAGCAACTACGAACGTTGCGCCCCGGCCTTTCACTGCCAGACTGCTTCGCCCTGAGTTGCGCAAGGCGACCGGACCATGCGCTGGTAAGCGGAGACATGTTATTGCGCAAGGAAGCCAGCAATCGGCAATGCACAGTCTATGGACTGCTGTGGATCCTCGATCAGATGGAGGCCAGCGGAGCAGTTGGCATCTCGCTGCTGCACGAAGGCATGACTCGCATCTCCAATCATCCACGCTGCCGATTGCCTGCAGCGGAAGTAAAAGCTCGGCTTCAGCGATGGTCGCCGACATAACAAAGTCCGCCTTTTTTTACCCTTCATTATTGGAATTACCGATGCCAGGCGCCTATGCCCACCTCTCAGTTGTAAACGACGCCCAAAAACGCGCGGAAGGTGCTGGTCTGCGCGAAGAGACACTCGTGAGCCTCGGGCTGCATCTGAAATTTCTTGAGCTTGGTGCCGTCAGTCCAGACTACCCCTACCTCACATTGAAGCGTGGTCAGAAGCAGTGGGCCGATGCCATGCACTACAACCGCAACGCCACACTGCTTCGCGCCGGTGTCGCGACTGTGGCGAACATGCCCGAGCATCAGAAGGCCAAGGCAACAGCATGGCTTCTTGGTTTTGCGGCACACATGGCCACCGACATGACCATCCATCCTGTGGTTGAGCTGCTTGTAGGACCTTACCAAGGGAACGAAGGCGAACACCGGCGCTGCGAGATGCACCAGGATGCCTTCATCTTCCCTAAGGTGATGAATGTGGGAGACACCGGTTTGTCAGAACACCTGTCCTCAGGCATCGCCACTTGCCATGCCCTGGAGGACGAAGATGTTATTGAGCCCGCAGTCGAGCACGCTTGGCAAGCAATGCTCACAGCGGCTTACGGCGACACGCCAGCGAGCAATCCACCTCTACCCAGTGCATGGCACTGTGGTTTCCGCGATATCTTGTCCGCGATGGCAGACGCGAATCACTTGTTTCCATTCGCCAGGCACGTTAGCTCGGAGTTGAACCTCGCCTATCCGCGCAAGAAGGACATTGACCCGAGATTCATCAAGAGACTGAAAACGCCAGAGGGTCACATGGAGTACGAGGCCATCTACGAAAAAGCTCGATCCAATGTCCTAGCTGTGTGGAAGGGCCTCGACGAGGCGCTTGTTGACGGTCGCTCCGAAGCATTGGATGCGCTTGAAGACTGGAACCTTGACACCGGCCGAAGTGTGCAGACTGGCAAGCTGGTTTTTTGGTCAGAGGTCGTATGAAGAAATATCTGCCCCCAATCGCTTCGGTGATGTTGGTCCTGCTGATGGGTTGTGCTTCGCAGCCGAGCGATCGCGAGATGAACAGCTTGGCTTCAGCATTGACAAAGGTCTCGGCAGCGGTTGATGCAAGTGCCCGCTACAAACGATCCACTGACACTCTGGATGAGAAACAGCTTTTGCAAGTTTCGACTGCTCACGACGCCAGCCTGATGAAGCCATTCGAAGGAATGACGGTTCGGGTGCTTCGCGTCGGCCGTGACTCAGCAGTTCTTGTTTGCCAGGCCAATAGTGGGCGTGCCCTTCTGGAAGACGCAGGCTGCACGGCGAGGCTGGATGCGCCACGCTGGAACACCGGTCCAAATCCTTGCGAATTCACACTTGATGTGAAACAGATCTGCGCTCGGTAGGCGAATCCCAGAGGAAAACGGAAATGCCCAAGAACATCGTCATCTTCTCAGACGGCACGGGACAGGCAGGCGGCCTCAGACCTGATCAAAACCTGAGCAACATCTACAAGCTCTTCCGCGCCAGTCGCACAGGTCCAGAGAGCCCGATCAATCCGAGGGACCAAGTTTCCTTCTATGACGCGGGCTTGGGCACGGAAAATGACGAAGGCAAGATTCCCTTTCGGCCCATTCAGAAGTTTCGCAAGCTGTGGAGTGGCGCCACCGGCACTGGCATCAGCCGCAACATCGCCGATTGCTACGAGGCCATCCTCAAGCACCACGAGACCGGCGACCGCGTTTTTCTCTTTGGCTTCAGCCGTGGTGCATACACGGCCCGGTGCGTGGGAGGTGTGATGTCCTTGTGCGGTGTGCCCACTCGCGCCGCTGACGGTGGTCCTCTACCTCGCTTTGGCAAGGAACTGCGAAAGATCGCTGACGAGGCAGTCCAGGATGTTTACGAACATGGATCGGGCAGCAACAGCCCGAAGCGCGAAGCAGAGCGGCTCGAGAAGGCGAGAAGATTTCGAAAAAAGTACGCGTGTTCTGACGCCGAAGGACGGGCCAATGTCTTGCCCTACTTCATTGGCGTGTTTGATACTGTCGCAGCACTCGGCGCACCTGGACCTCGCCGTTGGTTGATGCAGGGCGGCCTCATAGCCTTCACCGGCCTCATGATTGCGCTTGCCGCTGGACTTTTGTCCCTGATGCCCTGGTTCGAGTTTCGCACTGCCTTTATTGTCCTGACGACATTGGTGATCTTCAGCATGCTGGCGAGCTATGCCAAGAGTCAGATCAAGACCATTTCTGACTTCCCAAACCAAGGTGATTTCAGTTGGCACGTAGCGGCCTGGCGTTTTCGCTTCTACGACCTGACGCTCAATCCACGGGTTCGGTACGCACGCCACGCGCTGGCCATTGACGAGACACGCTCAGACTTTGGGCGCGTTCAATGGGCAAACAAGGGAGAGAGGCCAGACAGGGCCGGTGAGCCTGAGTGGCTGAAGCAGGTCTGGTTCGCTGGGAACCACTCCGATGTTGGCGGCAGTTATCCAGAGGATGAGGCACGCCTGTCCGACATAACCCTGAAGTGGATGGTGGAAGAAGCGACCGGCCTGCCGCACCCCCTGGTGGTTGATGCCAATCGCCTGCACTTGTTTCCGGACTGCGCGGGAATGCAGCACAGTGAAATCGAAAGCATGCGAGAAACCTATCCAAGTTGGTGGCCCAAGTCATGGCGCTGGACTTGGAGCGAGACGCCGCGCGAGATCAACGTTGAGGCGCCCCTGCATCACACGGTGTTTGATCGCTTCGGGCTTGGCGATCGTGCGCAACACTACGGAGTGTGCAAGCCGTACCGTCCCACCAATTTGTCCTCTCACACGAGACTTACCGTCCACTACAACTGCGACTCAAAGGTGCAGTAGGAATGCAAACGCTTGAAGCGTTCAGCCCGTTTTTGCAGGATGCCCAGTCACTCAAAGTCTGTAAGTCAGGCCATGAGCCACGTCTACCACCGCCCCGAACTCGCTCGTGACATTGCAACGCAGCTTCTGAGACCCGGCGTCCTCGAGCAGGGCCTTCGCTCCGGCCTGTTCTTGTTCGGCCCGCGCCGCACCGGGAAAACCACCTTCTTGCTCCATGACCTCATACCGGCGCTTGAAAACGCAGGCGCGCTCGTGGTGTATGTGGATCTATGGACCGATGTCAGCGCAGATCCCAGCACACCCATCCACACGGCACTGCGCGCAGCATTGAAGTGCCTGCAGTCCACGACAGGAGACCTGTTGTCCCGCCTCCCGCGGCATAGAAACCCGGACGTTGCGGCCACACGCTTGTCGTTCAGCTTCGAGACCGCGGACCTTGGCACCCCAACCGGCGCGACCATCGCACAGGTCGCGAAGGAAATTGTCGACCAGGCCAAAACCGATCTGGTCTTCATCGTCGATGAGGTCCAGCACATGCTCACCTCTGGCGCTGGCCTCGCACTCATGCGAGCTTTCAAGGCAGCACGCGATGCCGTCAACGCAAGCCCCAACACACCCGGCCACTTCATCTTCATTGGCGCCGGCTCACACCGCGCCCAGGTTGTGGGGATGACGGAGGGGAACCAATCCGCGTTCTTGGGGGCAACCTCGATCGAGTTCCCAGCGCTGGGCGAGGACTACGTGCAATCTGTTCTTCAAATACTGTCGCAAGAGAAAGTCAAAGTCATCCCGAGCCTTCTGGTAGCCAGTCAGTCGTTTGCCCTGGTCGGACGCCGCCCCGAGGAACTGCTGCGCGCCCTGCGCATCCTGCAGCAATATCAGCCGCCCGAGGCGGACCACTACCTTCCGGTCATCGCCGCCGCTCTCAAGGTAGCCGCCGCGGACATTGAAAGCAAGTGAATCGAAGATCTGGGCGTTCTTGCAGGCGCCGTTTTCGGCCGCGTCGCTCTGGCTGGAGAGGACGCCGGCGTTCCTTCTCCGCCGCCGCACTTTGAGTGCCTCCTCCGGCGAGCTCGGCCGCGAAGTTGCCGCTGATACCCGCACAGGGTCATCAAATCAAATACGGACTTCTAAAACTTATGCATTTATGCATAATCTTGGCATGCACAACGGGATCTTCGAAGCAGATGTTGCTCTTGCCAAGAGCAAAATGGAAGTGCTGGGCATCTCACAGCAATGGCTTTCGAAAAAGCTAAATACCAGTCAGTCTCAGGTGAGTCGAGTCCTCTCCGGTCGAACATCTGCCTCCTCAAAGCTGGCGAGAGACTTATGCTTTTATGTGAATCAGTCAGTGCACTTCCTCGATAAATCGAGCATTGCCGCAAACGACGATCTCATGAACGCTTTGGCTGAAACTTGGGATGGAACGCCAGCCCATGCACGGGCCTTGGCCGTCGTGATCAGAAGCCTCGGAATGCTTCATCCCCAACCCACACCAGGGGACGGCGCATGACGTACTGCGTGCCAGAGCCACTCGAGGATGAGCTGGCGGCGGGAATAGCCGGGCGGCTTGCACGACTCAATGGTCTGCCGTCGATTGCGATAGCCATCGATTGCATCTCTCGCGCAGGACGCCATCTCGTCACCGAGAAGACCCCGAAACTTTGGCGATTGGCAGAACTGCTTGGAGAGGAGCGATTCGATTTCGCCAATAGGCACTCCATGTTGCCAGCGCTGTTTCCGGTGTCGCGATACCTAGACACGGCCAACGAGCAGAGCTGCGCGCGAAGCGTCGCGATGCTCCGAGGCATGCAGATCCCCCATAAGGTATTGCGATGGTGTCAAGCTTGTGTCCAGCGCGATTTGGACACGAGAGGGTTTGGCATCTGGAGGCGGAAGCACCAGCTGGCCGGTGTCGACGTCTGCTTGGAGCACGGGCTTGCGCTCGTGACAGCTGCGACACACGATGCATATCGACCCCCTGGTCATGCTTCCACCGTGTGTTCCCCGTATCCATGCTCGAGCGAGTTGCAGAGGGAATGCAGTGTGGACTCCATTGCCAGGTTCCAGAGCCTCATGAGCCTCTGGCTGACGCGTCGAACTCCGTTGCGGGTTGCAGCTTGGGCGTCTGCGGTTGGCGCGAGATGTCGGGACGTAAACGTTCGAGTCGGGAACCTGGGCTCACTACCTACGGTCTCGGATCTCCTCAGAGATCAGATGCCAATTTCCTGGCTACACCGCCACATGCCGGACGTGGCAAACAAACGTCCAAGGGACTTCATCGGGAGGGTGGATGGCGCATGCTACGCCCAACGCGTTCCATATCCCAGCCTGATCTGCACGGCGATTTTGGCGGTCCTTTTTAGCTCAGCTGAAGAGGCGTCCGAAGCACTGGATTCGGCAGACCGCCAGCTCTCTGGGGACGGTCCCCTCAAAGTAGCGACCCAACTGGCCCTCAAGGACTTTGCGCGTGGCTCGGGTCTAGTCGAAGCCGGCCAACGACACGGGGTGTGTCCGCTTGTGCTGGAGGCAGTACTTCGAGAAAAACTTCTCAAAAAACATGCCAAATTTAAGTGCATCCCACCGCCGGCGGAGGCAACTCCGATGCATGTCCAAGCGTAAGCCTCGTGGTCACACCCAGTACGGCTCCTGAAAGTAATTCAGCTTCCAGAGCACCAGTTCACTCGGCGTCAGGCTCAGCCTGTTCTCGGCGATGTGTTTGTGGAAGGCACGATCCAGCCTCTCGGCTGTCTCAGGGTAACCGGTAGCACCACGACAAATCTCGTGTGGGATCGGTGTTGCGTATTTCGGTCGCTGATGGACACTCAGTTCGGTTTCTCTTGGACAGCGGGAACGGTGGGAACTGGACACCCGGTTCGGCTCCCTTGGACACGCGCAGTTTGCTACCAGTTGGCATCGATTCTGCGGCTCCCAGTTGCCATGTAGGTTGTCAGGGTAGATGTGCGGCCGCCAAGAGTTCAGCGTTCGGCGGCCAAAACGGCCAATGCTCGCACGGCTCAGCTCGGCCATCGGTCGCAGACGTCAACATAGCGCATACGCGCTCAATATCTGGTGAGTGATCCGAGCTGCGTCACCGCCAAGGGTAGTCTGCTAACAGTTTCCCAGCCAATACAAACATGGATATGAAGACTAGGATGTCCAATCCCTGCCAAACACGTGGGTTCCGGAACATTGGAGCAGCGAGGCGTGAGCCTACCGTCAACGCGATGAACCATAGGAATGAAGCCACCACCGCCCCACTTGCAAAGAAAAATTTATCCGCTCCAATTTTGATTGCACTTATTGACCCGATGACCAATACTGTATCAAGCCAGGCAAAAGGTGAAAGAAGCGAATGAAAAATTGCGCCCTTAACAACATAAGCGCGCGTCATTGGGGCATGAATAACACCCAGTTCACCAACCGATGTTTGCCCAAGATATGCCGACTGCAAAGCTCGAATACCAAAATAAATCAAATAAAGAATGCTTACGGTCATTGTCAGCACCATAACCCAACGATTCGCAGTGATGACCGCCCCGAGTCCAACCACGCCTAACATAATTAACATCGCATCCGAGAGAGCACAGATCAACACCAAAACAACTGCATTGCTTCCGGCAAGATTGTTTTTGATTACAAAAGTATCCTTGGGTCCAAGCGCTATCAACAGACCTGCTCCAAGAATGAATCCCTCGATAAGTTGCAGGTTTAACACATTAGTCTCGGTAAAAAGTGGAGAGGGCGAAGGCCCTCTCCAAATGCATTAGATCAAGGGGGTGTTTCCGAAAGCGCGGTGACTTTCATCAGCGAATGCGGCAACGTTGATAGGGTTCTTTCCCAACAATGTGGTGTACGAGCGCTGGAGATCTGGGATGGCAAAGTACACCAACGACTTGCGTGCAAGTTCCATCTTCGGGTTTCGAACTGCGTGATACATGGTGGGAATTTGCCCATCAGAAAGTAATGTCAACAAAGAGCCTGTGATGACGATGACTTCATCGTCTGCCAAGTGCACAGGGACTTCCCTGTCGTTGAGAAAAATGACCAGTCCATCGCGAGTTGGTTTGATCAACGTGATGAGATGGCCGTCTTCATGCCTGTCTTGCAAATAGGTGCGGTCGTCCTCTTGGTATTTGCGCTCGTACATACACAGTTGTACGTAGGAGCTATCACGAATAGTCACTTGCTCCTCATTGCGGAAAAAATCCCACAAACCTGTGACGATGCTCTGAGTTAAACACGAAAGTTCGACTTCACTATTCACTATGTTTTGGTATGCGGGCGTGTGAATAAACGGGTGCCCTGCATGAAGCGCTCGGTGGTGGTGCCAGTAGCAAAAACGATCGCAAAGGTCGACGTTATCTGTGTACTTAGCGTGCTCCCCACCTTTGGGCAGAAAGCCGTCTGTTCGATCAGGAAAACAAAAGTCAGCTTGCACGTCCTCCGGAACTCGCGAAATCTCATCCAAAGCGGACCACACAGCCTTTTGAGCCGATGTCGTCATTTTTACGATGGCATAGCCATGCGTGATCAAAGAAAGTACGGTAACGCGCAGGTGATCACTATGCGCATTTCTAACAACCATCTTCTCGTGCGTGACAGCAGAAAAAGTAGTAACAGAACTCATTTTCAGACTCCCTGAAACCGGCAGAATTGCCGTCCGTCATGACATCACCAAGCCATGACTCTTTCGTGTCCAACGTCATGCGTGTATGGATGACAAGGCCGTTTTGCGTCCCGTCTTTCATCACATTTGGGGAACGTACGCGGTCACGCTGCGCTGCACATTGAGTTTTTGATCGCCAACGACCTCGCTATTAGCGAACCGACCAACGGTGAGCCTGCGAGGTTGTGTCATGGCGCGTGTCGTCCTCGGCATGTAGGTAGGTGTTGGTTGTCGAGATATTCGCATGACCGAGGTTGTCACAAACGACTTTGAGGTCCACCTGATTGCTTTGGTGGGTTCCAGCCGTGTGGCGCATCCAGTGGGTCGATGCCTGCTCGATGTGTGCGGCCGCTTCCGACTTGGGATCACCGAGCAGGCGCAGTATCTCAGCCAAGATTCAAAGCGGCCCGCCCCCTGATTTTGCGCATCGATTCACCCTTCAGCTGAACCCGATGCGCTTGATGCACAACGCGATCAAGAACCGCATCCGCGACGGTTGGATCAGTGAAGAAACCGTGCCAGGTGTCCGAGGGGTACTGACTGGTCAAAAGCAGAGATCCCGTTCGCATGCGCCGGTCGGCAACATCGAGCAGGACCTGCGCTGCGGTTGGGGACATCTCCCCGATTCCAAAGTCGTCAAGGATCAGCAGGTTGGGTTTGTAAAGGGCTGTTTTGAGTTTTGGCAGCGAGGCATCGAGCACCGCTTGACCGATGCTGGTGAAAAGGTCGTTGGCCACGTAGAAGGCCACGGTCATTCCCAGCCGGCAGGCCTGGTGGCCGAACGCCGACGCTAGCCAGGTTTTACCCACACCCGTGGGCCCGAGGATCATGAGGTTCTGCTTTCGCGTGATCCAGCTGCAATTGACCAACGTTGACATCAGCGCCTTGTCCAGCCCTCGACTTGCACGCGCGTCATAGTCTTCAAATGCGGCAACTTCCGGAAAGCCGGCCGATTTCACGAGGCGGTTGAGCTTGCGGGAATTCCGGGTGGAGACTTCCGACTCAAGAAGCAAACCAAAGCGATCGTCAAACGCGAGATGTTGCAGCTTGGCCTGCTCTTGCTGAAGTTCGTAGGCTGTCGCCATGGCGTTCAGGCGCAGTTCGCGCAACTTGTTCAAGTTCTGGATATCGGTGTTCATGTTTAATCTCCGAAGTATTGGGCGCCGCGCAGGTTGTCGTGCTCCATGCGGGGCGGCGGCATGGCTGCACGAGGCCGCAGGTCCGCCTGGTTGGTCAGGATCGAGGTGATGCTGCGCAGCGAAGTGATGTTCAGTGGGAGTGCGTAGCGGCAGACGGACTCGAAGCGATCCTCGCCATGGTCCCGCGCCAGATCACGCATGCGTCGGGCTGCGCGCATGCCATTTGCGGGATCGCGCCGCCCGTTGAGGTGGTAGCCGATCATTTCTTGCGCGCTGACGCCCACCGCAGTGGCCCATTGCATCAACGCCTTGGGCTCGCCTTCCAGAACACGCTGGTGGGCCACGGGCCGATGTTCAGGCAGCGTTGTGCTGTTGCCTGGCTCAGCGAGCAGCGCGTGAAACGCTACCCGGCGGCCACCTCGAAACACCTCCACCATGGACGCGGTGGTGCGCAGGTCGACGCGCTCTCCAGCCAACTGGGAGGGAACTGAGTAAAAGCAGCGCAGGTGCTCTACGTGGTGGTCATTGCCCACGCGGACTTGATAGCGCCAATCGCACAACTCGAAGCGCTTTTGCACAAGCGGCTTGAGCGTGGCGCGTTCATCGCCTTCAAACCTGCTGCGCCGACAGCCTGGCAGCTTCTTGAACGGATGATCGTTGAGCTCGTGGTTCAACCGGCGCAGCTCCTTGTTGAGCTCGTCGATGCTGAAGAACACCCGATCGCGCAGTTTGAACAGTATCCAGCGCTGCGCGATCTGCACGCCCACCTCTGCTTTGGATTTGTCCTTTGGGCGCCTTGGCCTGGCGGGTGCAGGAGCGGTGTCGTAGTGGTGGAGGCAGTCGCGGTAGGTCGGGTTGATAACCAACTCATCGCGGCTGCGGCGCCAGACAGCGGCCTTGAGGTTGTCACTGACCACCCAGCACGGTGCCCCCTCCAAGAACTCAAAGCACTCGACGTGGCACTGCACCCAGTCACCAGTCGTCTGGGTGGGGACGGCGTGCACAAAGGTGTAGTTGGAGTAGCCGAGCACCGCGATGAAGATTTGAGCAAACCGAGAGGGGCCGCCAGCAGGGTCTCGGATCTCCACGGTCCTGCCAGCGAAGTCCACAAACAACTTGTCGCCTGGCCGGTGTACTCGGCGCATGACTACGTGAAGATTCTTTCTCCAGGCCCGGTATCCGACCGCGAACTGGGTGTAGGCCACCCCTTCGGGGCATGTTTCCCTCCACTCGCGCCACAGCTGCTCCATGGTCGCATCGGGGCGTTGCATTTCCGTGTGCACCCACTGCCAGTCGGGCAGAGGTTTCCGCTGCGCAATGGAGCGATCGCGCGTGCCCAGGGTGTCTCGCCACTGATCGTCGTCAAGCGGCTCGATCGCTGACCATTCGTGCCCCTGCTTTCGCAGCATTCGGCGGAAGCTGCCGATCGTGGAAGGCGACATGCCCACGGTGCCGGCGATGGCGCGGTCAGAACTGTTGGGATCGTAGTAATGCAGGCGGGCGATTTCCCGCTGCAAGTGAATTGGAATGCGCATGGACTCATTTCTTGCGCAGCGCGGGAGGACGCGCTGCAAGGACGAGTTTGCCCAGCACGCCCAGCACTTGACGTGCCGAACGCTGCGACCGATACTCCACACCATTAGATCTTTCCAATCTTGCTGGCCTCGGCCGGACAAAAAGCCTGAGCTGCAACTCGGGCTTTTTCGTTTCTGGACGTGTAGTTTTTTTGCTCGGTGAGGCTCCTGGTTGCTGTTGATATGACGGCGCGATGCCATCGACATTGCGCGCGTTGTCGATATCCCCGTCCACGTTGCCGAAACAAGTGTCCACGTCGCCGAAAGAAACGTTTGGGCCGTCAAAACGGCAAGCTCGACACTTGGATCGGCACGCCGAATGCGGGGATCGGCCATCGTACGAAAGTCGATCACGCCAAACTACTGGGCTATCTGGACACTTGAAATGCCGCTGTACCTCGACGACGCAGTGCCGCCACCCATGCCCCGAGCTTTCCTGGACGTTCTGCTCGATGGCTACACGTTCTTCGGCGAGGAGGCCGTGAACCCAGCCATGGTCATCGGTCTACTGCGTGAACGCTTGCTGCCGCTCTTGCCGGATGTGCACAAGTCACTATTTGATCTACGGGGGCAGACCAGTTGGGATAGCCTCTGGCTGCTCTACGCGAACTTGGCAACTGCCAGTGGTGGTAACGACAAGCAGCTCATGGCAAGCGCTGCTGTCGTGAGCATCTTCGTGCGGCACACCACTCGCCCGCCGCGCGAAGTTGAGTTTCCAGCTCACTTGGAATTGGCGTCATTCGCGCGGATGGCTGACGTGCTGGGCCTGCCCAAGGCACATCCACACGTGGGCGCACAAGAAGTCGCTGCGCCACTTTATGCTTTCTGCCGGTACTGCTGGCTGCCGCAGCGCTCACGCAGCGTGTGCGACAACCATTCCACCAACTCTATGTCTCGGGACAAGGAGGGTGGTCCAGTTTGCGCCGTGGCCACCCACAAGCAGGTACAGCGGTTACGACCCGCTTTTGAGAAGGAACTGCGCCGCCTGGTAAGCGCCGAGGAATGGCAGTTTCACGAGTCCGAGTTCAGCTTGGCGGTCATGGTGCCGCCATCAGGACTTGGCAGCTGGTTGAAGGAGCGCCGGCCTGCTCTGTCGCAACAGCTGGAGGCTAACGGTCGCAAGGGTGAAGTGCGTCTGCTGCCCGCTTTGCTACAGGTCCTGTATGGGGACAAAGGGGTAGATGTGGCGCAGGCTGTTGGAGGATCAGTGCACCTGCTCACCCCTGCTACTGCCAGAGCGGAGGCCTGGCTTTGCGCATGGGAAGGCAGAGCGAGTTGGGGCGGCCAACGACGGGGTGCAGGCAAGGCTGCGGCGCCTAGCAGGATAAAGGACACCACTCAGCCCAACCAGTGAGTTTTCAACAATCGATTGACTATGGTGAGTTTTCCACGGGGGGTAAATGAAGCTCACTGACCGCGGTGCCGAACGCTGTGTCAACGGTGCCGAACTTGATGTCCATGAAGACCGAAATACGCAGGTGTGAAGGATTCAAAGAGTACCGCATCAAAATGCTTCGCCAACGCCAGAGCGATACCCCGCTCTTGAAAATGGTGTACGTGCACGATGAGGAAGTCGTAGATCCGCAAGTACAGACGCTGGACAAGGTGGTGGATTCCTCTCCTGCTGGCAAGACGAGCGCAAAGCACCAGCACCGCAAGTGCTTCAAGTGATCCCAGCATGGTCACGCTGTGAAACTTCCGGACTATGAGAGATGTGTTCCTGTAGCGTGGCTCTTTAGGGCTGAGCATCCACCTGAGCAGTCTGTTGCCGTCGTCATTGGTCTGCCCGATCAACTTAAGGGCCAGCACACGGGCATTGCGGTCTGGTCGTAAGCACTCCCAAAAGTCTGAATTGAAAGCTCGGCTGGACCCCGGTGCTGCCCCCTCTGCCAGATCGACCACGCGTGAGCAGGGTTTATGCCGTCCGCTTTTGTAGTACCCCCATCGTCGCTGGACCTCCTTCCGCTTGCCCAGCGGCACACGCTCTATGCGGCGCTGGAGCTCGGCGATCGTTGAGGTACGCGTTCGAACTCTCAACTCGTTGAACCAGTAAATCGTCCGCATGGCATTTGGACTCAACTGCTGTGCCGACGAGTGGTATGCAAGGGGGTGGGCGGGGAAAGTAACTTTTCCCGAAAAAGGGTCTTCCGAATCAAGCACTTGCAGCGGCCCTTCCGAAAACTTCCTCCAAAATCGTCCCGGATATTCAGCGCGCGTATGTGTTCATAACATGGGCTCTCTCACGACAGGGCACGACATGAACACCACGGAGCAGGACGAGAACACACAAGCGGAATTCCTGGATGACCTGACCTCGCAGCTGATCGAGCGGCATGGAGCAGTACTGGGCTCTCGGGCACTGGCCAGAGAGTTGGGATACCCATCAGCCTCCGCCTTTCAGCAAGCGTTGGTCAGGAATACAGTTCCATTCACGGTCTTCAAACTGCCAAACCGTCGAGGCCACTTCGCTTTGACGATCGAGGTCGCGCGCTGGCTTAGCAAAGTACGCGATCAGGCCAACCCATCAACCTAGGAGGCAAATACACCGCAGCGGATTCACAAAAGCAAAACGCCACCGGGTACCAGCCGATGGCGTTTTAGTCCGAAGGAAAACCCTCGGGTGTCGCACACCTGTAATTTACGCTCGGGCCTGCGCCTGAGTCAAGGGTTTTCCTTTCCTGTTCACGTTAATGGCTGACCGCCGTCAGTCGGAAAGGAATGCCCATGGGCAAGACCATGCCATTCAGCCTCGGTCGGCTGAAGGAGATAGCACGTCGCCAAGACCCACCGCGCTGGGGTCCGCACTACGAACCCGCGATTCGCGCAGTCCGGGAAGAAGCCCCTTCAAACAGCAGGTTCTCGACAGTCTGGTCTCGCAGACTGGGGCGCGACTGCCATGCGCTGTCCACCCCGGAACAAAGCGCTCTGATCATCGCACTCCTGCACCCACAACTGTTTGAACTGCAGGAACAGCGACTTCTTCACCCCAGTCCCAGCAGCCACCCCTTGGCTGGTCACCCCAGCGCCGTGGGAATGAAGTTGCCCTCGTTGAGCGGAACCATCAAAGTTAGCGAACGTCTCGACATGCTTGATAGGCACTCATGGTTGTGGATCGATTCGGACGATGGACTGGAGAGGCTACCAGTTGTGAATCCCTTCATCGGCGACCTTTTGCTGTTTCTGCAAGATCACGATGGGCCATATTGCGTCAACTGGACAGTCAAGACCACTGACGAGGACTTCACCCGACCAATGTCGCGATCCAGGCCGTCCAAAAATCCAATGGCTGACGAGCGGGCCGAACGTTCGCGCCACGCCATCGAAGAGCGTTACTACGCTGAGGCCGGGATTCACACAGTCAGACTGACTCGAAGCAGCATGCCCCGGGAGTTCGTAGCAAATCTGCAGAGCTTGCTACTCCTGCAGCACCGCCACCCGGAACTTCCACCCTCCGCGTACTGGCAGCTGTGCGAGCAACTCCAGGCAAGCACAACAACAGGACAGCCGTCACTCGAGATTGTGTTGTCGATAGTTCACGGACACAACCTGCCATTGGAAGAAGTTCGGTCGGCGTTTGCCACTGCGCTGCTGGTGGGGGATGTTCAGGCCGAGCTCATGGATCGTCCGGTGCTGATCGACACACCGCTGCGCCCCCGCAGGCGCGACCCCTGGCAAGTCCTGGCTCCCTTGTTTCAGCGTCCCGCAGGGTGAGGAGCACACCATGCAAATGGGATCTCAGCTGCATGCGCCGGATGGCTTTGATGTACTTTGCAAGGGCATCGTTTACCACCTGCTCCGAAACGACCCGAACAAGCAGCGCGCCATTCTCGTGTCGTTCTGTCGAAAGGAGCCAAACAAGAAAAAGGCGTCAGGCAAACGAGGGGGCAAGTCTGACAAGTCGCACGACCCCACACAAGACGGACCTCGCCGTGAGAGCTTGGGCACATCGATCGAGGACTATTCGGCCGTTCTGTCGTTTCTAAGCAGCTTCCGATTTGAACTTGGGGTCGATGGCGGTGAGATCTTGCTGTGCGAAGAGCAGCGCGAGTTGCCTCCGTGGTTTGGCACGCTGAAAATCGACGATCTAAAAGCGTGCGACCTGAGGCACCCGGATCGCAAGGTCAGCCATGAGGCGAGAACCAGCCGACTGATGACGCACTTGGAGCCGCTGGTTCACAACCTTGACCAGGTGCTGTCGGCCCTGATCCCCGACAAGCTGATCAATGCCCATGCCAGGGCCTGTAACCCCGTTCAGCACGAGGGTCGGTTCCGAACGGCGTTTTATGCCTACCTTTGTTTTGGCTGCACAGCTTGGGCGTTGCACTATTCATTTCAAAGCATCGGACGCTGGGACAGGGAAAAGTACCGGGGCAAACTGGGCCGTCCATCGATACGGCAAGGTGCCCATCATGGCCATGGGTGCACCAGCCAGGAGATGCAGGATCGAATTATTGAGGGATACCGGAAATTCAGCCGATCAGGTGTGCACCTCGCCACCATCTACCGTCTCACAGTTGTAGAGATTTTTGGATGCCTACCCCAAAGGGGTCCATCAGGAGCAATGAAGTTCATCCATCCAGCAGGGCTGCCCTTCCCGAGCCAAGACCAGTTCAACTATCGAATCAGCCAAGTATTCCCGCTTAAGGAGAGGCAGACTCACAAGCTCGGCCAGGCCCGTGTAAGGAATCACCTGACCCATTCGATCGGGCGATTCACCGAATCGGTCAGCAGCCTGATGGAGCGGACAGAACAGGATGGCTATCAATGTAAAGAGGTGTGCAAGGGCTACTTGCCCGGCAGTCATCTGCCTCCCCTACTGACCGTCCGGATTCGGTGCACTGCGTCCGGAATCGTTGCCGGGGTAGGTTTCTCGGTGGGCGCCGAAAAAGCATCGGCCTACCGCATGGCGCTATTCTGCGCCGCGATCGACAAGGTCAAGTTCGCGCAGCTATTTGGCTTGGAGTTGACCCCGCAAGACTGGCCAAGTCGAGGAGTATCTCCCCACGTGATCAACGACCGCGGACCTGGCAGCACTTCCAAGGCGGACGGGAAAGAGGAGGCATTCCAATTCATCATCAAGGAAGGCGCACCCAGCTATTCAGGGCAATCCAAGGCCACGGTGGAGACTCTGCACCCAAAGGCCGTTAAGAATGAGGGGAGCCCGACTTACAAAGAAACCCAAAAATCGATTCCCCAGCTTGCCAAGCAAGAGATCCTTCGTGCCGTTCGCGACAACAACGCAACCGATGTTACTGATCGGTTAAATCACCGCTCATTGATCGCCGGCGTGCTGCCCAATCCTGTGGCGATTTGGAACCACCTTGATAGCCTGGGCCGCAGCCACGCGGTGAACATGAGGTTTGAAGAGGCCGTCAGGGCCTACCTCACGCCGATCGAAGTAACGGTACAGGATGACGCTGTGTACTTTCGGGACGCACGGTTCGCCTCGAAAGCATTGACCGAATCGGGTGTGCTCCAAGCGGCGCACGACACCGGACGGTTCAAGCTTCGGGGCTACGCCCTGGATGTGTGTGTCAGGCACATCTGGGTGGATCTGGGCCACCAGTTGATCGAAGTGGATGCTCAGCTTTCGATCCGCGATGGCGATGGCCAGCTTTACGTGTCGGTCGTCGAGTTGGAGCAAATCCAGCAGATTCGGCGGGATGGCAAACGCGAACACCGGCAACACCGACAGGCCGTCCATGCCGACTTCGAAATGCGACTCCAGAGCGCCACTGGTGAGAAATTCGACCAGGCGACCAACAAGCCTGGGCGCTCGAAGCGCGGGAAGAAGGCATCGATTGCGGATCGGCAGGCGACCGTGCCGCACATGCAGTTCACTGACGGACGCAAATGATGGACGCAGACCGGACCGGTGACTGGCTGTCGTGGTTCGAAGGGCTTGAGACTGACGAGTCGATTCGCACCTTGGCGTACGCACCCTGCCGTGTAATCACTGGACTTTCATCGATGCCATCTGAACAAGCTGGCAAAGCACTTGAGGACGCCTGGAAGGAGGTGTTCGTACCGGGCAGGGACCATCTGGATTTGCTAAGGCGCCTCTTGCAGATTGCCAAGGCGTTCGCTGAAGTCAAGATCCCCACGCTCAACGCGTACAACCGGTTGCGAAGCGCAACACCGGCTGATGAAGGTGCGTCTGAGTCGCTGATCTGCCTGAGCGGACTCGCTGGCGTCAGCAAGTCATCGCTGATCAAGGCGCTGCAGCGTGTGCTCCAGCCCGCAAACGGCCCCAGTTTCGCGGTGGCAGGTCAGGTGCTGTCCATACATCCCGTGACTCTGGCCACGATCAGCGGGAAACCCAGTGTCGCCAGCATCCTCAAATCACTTTCCAACCCAGTGATTGCAACCAGCAATTCGGTGTACTCCTTGCCGTTTCTCAAGACACACCTTCGCGATTGGTTTGGGGCCACTGCGACCTGCATGCTGGCGGTCGACGAGATGCAGTTTTTCACCCAGAGCAGCACTGCCAGCACACAGACGTCACAACTCATCATGACGTTTGCCAATTTAGGGGTGCCAATGGTGTACATCGCCAATTACTCGCTGGTGAACAAGCTGAAAAAGCGCGCGCATGAGGAGACAGATCGACTGCTCGCGCGCCCCATGATTCTGAATCCACCGACGGTCGAGGACCCCGTGTGGCGTGATGTCATCGACGAGCTGATGAAGGTCTCGCCCTCGATATTCTTACTCGATTCGTCCCGGGATGGAGAGGAGCTCCATCGCTACACCGGTGGCCTGTATCGGTTGCTTCGAGAGTTGCTTGTCGCAGCGTACCGAGACGTCCGCGACCAAGGTCGTTTCGAAGTCACGATGCAGGACGTGCGACGAGCCTACCGCGGCCGTAGCTTCAGCATATCCCGGCGAAATGTGGAGGCCTTGGCGTCGCTGGCGGTATCCCGCACGATGGAGGAAAGCCGTCCCGATCTGGTGTGTCCATTCGAGGATATGGATCCTCCCGCCTGGAGACGCCCTGCTGCTCCGCCACGAACTGCGGCGACTCAAGCATCACCACCAGCCGTATCGACTCCCGAGGCGCTTATTCAAAGCACGCTGAGCGTCGCGGCCCGAGCGGCGCTCAAACAGCTCCGGGATTCAGCCGTAGCTGCTGAAGACTCTGTTCCCTCCCCAACGCCGAAGGCAAAAAGGGCCCGAACCTTTCCTGTCACCGCTGAGGCATTGCTGCGAGGAGATCAGCTCCTCCGGAGCACCTCACCGAATGCACGCCGGCCAGTCCCTCAAGGCCCCGCAGAAGGTGCGTCCCATGAACAACCAGACTGAAATCCCAGGTTTCACTTTGCGTCTACGTCCGTTTCGGGACGAAACCCTTTTCAGTTGGTGCAGCAGGTACCACAGGATGTCTGCCAATGGACGCGACGCGGCAACCTGCATGCAGCTATTCGGAGACCGGAGGATCGGCACCGCTCACGATCTCCCCGCAAGACTGGACGCTTTAGTGACCCGGAGCGGTGGTGCGATAGGAGATGCCGTCTCGATCATCAACCAACGCACCTTGCTCCCGTTTTACCTGCCGTTCCGATCGCCGAGGCTTGCAGCCCTCGCCCACGAGGCCATGCGAGGGCCAAGCATCGGGAGCCTTAAATACCAGCTTGGACTGCTCACCAGTGGGCTCGGGGCGGCCCACCCGCTGAAGTCTTGTCCTCGCTGCATAGCCGTTGATCAGGAGCGAAATGGCTGGGCCTATTGGCACAGGGATCACCAGCTGCCAGGAACCTGGATCTGCACAAGACACCAGGTGCACTTGAGAGTTTCCCCTTGCAAGCTGGACCAACGAGCACGGTTCGCGTGGGTACTGCCGAGTTCCACCGCTGAGTCAATCTCCACTGGAGCTTCACTGAACGCCAAAGACCGGGGCGCCATGCGCTGGTTGGCCAAACTGGCTTCCATGGGCGCTGAGCTGGTTCAACTTGAACACGGCAAGCTTGATGACCCTGTGAGGTTGGGCCTCGCTTTGCGGCGTAGGCTGGTCGATCTGAGCTTGGCCAGTCCATGTGGACGGATTCGCTGGCGGGATATCGAACCCTCGCTTGATCTGCTTTCTAAACGCCAGTTGACGCTACCCGAGATGCAGCACTTTGCAGACAAAGAGCTTCTCAAGGGGCAGCTGCTGCGGACGCTTTCAGGACGTTCGGTGACGCACCCACTGCGCTGGCTGCTGTGGTGTTCAGTCTGGTTCAACGATCTACAAGCACTCAAGGCGTCGTATGACCAATCAGCACCGAGCGAGGAAGTGCAACCCGATCCAACCCCCACCTCCACCACCAAAAATGGCCCCAATACTTGGCAGGCAACGATTCTGGCTGAAGCATGCGCCGGAGAGATCAGCATGTCCCGCGCAGCCCATCAAGCCGGCGTCTCATACAGCACGTTCACAGCGTGGGCGAGTGCGCAAGGAACTGAGGCCACCCACCGCCCAAAAAAACTCACTCCTGAGATACGCGAGACGATCGTGAATCATCTCCAACAGGGTCACGAAAAAAGCCAGTTGGCCGCAGGGCTGGAGTTGTCAATCGAAACGATCACCCGCGTCCTTCGAACCACCCCAGGTTTGCAAAAGCAGTGGCACCAAATCCGCTTTGACGTCCGACGTGCTGCAGCGCGCGCAAAGTGGCTTGGGCTTCGCCAGGGTGAAGAGGGCCACAGCACAAAAATAGCGAGAAGAATAGCGCCTGCAACTTTCGCATGGCTGTATCGAAACGATCGGGAATGGCTAGAAATTCTTGGTCAAGTATGCAACTCAGCTCGTCGTGGGAACCACGCAGAGCAGAAACAGAAAAATGCGCAACAGCGGCGGTCAAGGGCGATCGATCGACTTCTCGATAGGCGTGAGGGTTCTTCTTGCTTGCAAACTCACGGAACTTGAGCCTCGATCACTTTGCTCACCACTTGTCGCTACGCTGGTAGCTCAGTGCTAGCAGGCGCCGCAGGATGCCTGTGGAGTTGCCTATGATGTGAGCTTCGCACCAAGGGCTCCCGCACCGATGGCAAACAACTACACCAGTGCAGACCAAGAATCGCGCGTCGCCGTCCTGGTGGACTGCGATAACACCACCCCCGAAATCCTCGAATACGCGCTGCGCGTCGTCGCCCAGTTCGGCCGCGTCGTGCTGCGCCGCGGCTACGGTAACCACACCACACTGGCCAACAAGTGGCAGGAAGCGCTGGTTCGCCTCGCCTTCACGCCCTGCTTGCAATACCAGTACGCTGCGGGTAAGAACACGTCCGACATCGCGTTGGCTCTTGACGCCGTTGAAGCCCTATTCGACGCGCGGGCCGATACGTTCTGCCTCGTCACCAGCGACTCGGACTTCGCCTACCTCTGCCGCAAGTTGCGCGAACGCGGCGCCACGGTGCACATCGTGGGTGAAGCCAAGAGCCCGGATGCGCTGCGCAACGCGAGCGACCAGTTCTTTGAATGGATCAAGCCGGAGCCTCTTTTGGAGCAACCCCAAGCCACGGCCAAAGCTGAGGCCGCGAAACCTGACCCAGCCAAGCCTGCATCGAAGCAACGCCCGATGTTTGTTGTCGAGGCTGTGACCCTACTGGCGGCGGACACACCAGAAGGCAAGGTCAGTGTCGGCGGACTCGGCTCGTATCTCAAGCGCGCAGATCCATCGTTCTCGCCAAAGAAATACGGCCACACTGGGTTGCTCGATATGCTCAAGACCTATGACCTGCTCAAGGTGCAGCAGGAGAATGGCGGTCACTGGACTGTTCGGCTTGTCGCCGCCACCAGCTGACAATGCGGTCCTCAATTTCCAGAACACCCTATCTCGACTGACAAATGACGCACTCGGAAGCGGCCACCAGGTCAGCGCTGATTGACAGAGCCCTTGGTCAATCGGGCTGGAATGTCAAAGACCCAACCCAGGTCATTGAAGAGTTCGACATAAGTGTTGGGTTGGCGCCCGGCGTCAAGGAGCCTCGTACGCCATATGAAGGGCACCAATTCAGCGACTATGTTCTGCTAGGAAAAGATGGCAAACCGTTGGCCGTTGTCGAAGCCAAACGAACCAGCAAAGACGCAGCCCTGGGCAGGGAGCAAGCCAAGCAGTACTGTTACAACATTCAGAAGCATGTGGATGGCGAACTGCCCTTTTGTTTCTACACCAACGGTCACGACACCTACTTCTGGGACTTGGAGAACGCCCCGCCTCGCAAGGTGGTGGGATTCCCGACCCGTGATGACCTGGAACGCTTCGCCTATATCCGCCGCAATAGCAAGCCGCTGACGCACGAGTTCATCAACACCTCAATTGCTGGTCGTGATTATCAAATTCGCGCCATCCGCGCTGTGCTGGAAGGCATCGAGCAGAAGAAGCGCGACTTCCTCCTAGTGATGGCCACTGGCACGGGGAAGACCCGAACCTGTATTGCCATGTTAGATGCCCTGATGCGCGCGGGGCGCGCCGAAAAAGTTCTGTTCTTGGTGGATCGCATCGCCCTGCGTGAACAAGCCTTGGCCGCATTCAAAGAGCACATGCCCAACGAACCACGTTGGCCAAACCCGGGTGAAAAGCTGGTCGCCAAAGACCGTCGCGTATATGTGGCGACCTACCCGACGATGCTCAACGTCATCCGGGACGAGACGCAGCAGCTCTCGCCTCACTTCTTCGATTTCATCGTGGTCGACGAAAGCCACCGCTCTATCTACAAAACATTTGGCGAGGTCATTGACTACTTTAAGACCATCACCCTTGGGTTGACCGCGACCCCCACAGATCTGATCGACCACAACACCTTCCAGCTCTTCCACTGCGAAGACGGCATCCCGACGTTTGCGTACACGTATGAGCAGGCCGTCAACAACATGCCGCCATACCTCTCCAGCTTCCAGGTCATGAAGATTCAGACCAAGTTCCAGATAGAAGGCATCAGCAAACGCACCATTACGCTGGAAGACCAGAAAAAGCTGATCCACCAAGGCAAGGATGTTGAAGAAATCAACTTCGAGGGCTCGCAGCTGGAAAAGCAGGTCATCAACAAAGGCACTAACACCCTGATCGTCCGGGAGTTCATGGAAGAGTCCATCAAGGATGCGAACGGTGTTCTGCCCGGAAAGACCATCTTCTTCTGTGCTACCAAGGCCCATGCCCGCCGCATGGAAGAGATTTTCGACAAGCTCTTTCCGCAGTACCACGGCGAGCTGGCCAAGGTGCTGGTGTCAGATGACCCGCGGGTCTATGGGAAGGGCGGCCTGCTCGACCAGTTCACCAACAACGACATGCCGCGCGTTGCCATCAGCGTGGACATGCTCGACACCGGCATCGACGTGCGCGAGATCGTCAACCTCGTCTTTGCCAAGCCGGTGTACTCGTACACCAAGTTCTGGCAGATGGTTGGGCGGGGTACCCGCTTGCTCGAAACGAACAAGCCCAAACCATGGTGCCTTGAGAAGGACGTATTCCTCATCCTCGATTGCTGGGACAACTTCGAGTATTTCAAGCTCAATCCGAAAGGCAGGGAACTGAAACCACAGTTGTCGTTGCCGGTACGTCTGGTCGGCTTGCGGCTCGACAAGATCGAGAGAGCCAACGACAGCGGCCATGCAGACATTGCCGCGCGGGAAGTGGCCAAGCTGCGCCACCAAATTGCGGCCTTGCCCAAAGCGTCGATCGTTATCAAGGAAGCCGCCGCCGTCCTAGCAAGGCTGGATGAAGAGAACTTCTGGGTCAGCCTCAGCCACGACCGATTGGAGTTCCTGCGCGCTGAGATCAAGCCGCTGTTTCGCACCGTCTCTGAGGCCGACTTCAAAGCCATGCGCTTCGAACGCGACGTGTTGGAGTACTCGCTCGCGGTCTTGAACGAAGACAAAGACCAGGCTGAAACCCTCAAAGAAGGCATCGTCGAACAAGTTGGCGAGCTACCGCTCTCGGTCAGTTTCGTGAGGCAAGAAGAAGCTCTCATACGCGCCGCCCAAACCAACCACTACTGGTCAAAGGCCGACGAAGACGCCTTCGATGACTTGGTCGCCAAGCTTGGCCCGCTGATGAAGTTCCGCGAAAACAACACCGGTCAGGAGCAAACCCATCTCGATCTGGCCGATGAGCTGCACAAGAAAGAGTGGGTGGAGTTCGGCCCACAGCATGAGTCTGTGAGCATCACCCGCTACCGCGAGATGGTCGAGGCCTTGGTCACGGAGCTGACAGACCACAACCCGGTGCTGAAAAAAATCAAGAACGGCGAACCCGTCAGCGCTGAGGAAGCCAGCCAGTTGGCCGACCTGCTGCACGAAGAGCACCCCCACATCACCGAAGACCTGCTCCGTCAGGTTTACAAGAACCGCAAGGCGCGCTTCATCCAGTTCATTCGCCACATCCTGGGCATTGAAGCACTCAAGAGCTTCCCCGACGAAGTCAGCGCCGCCTTTGACCAGTTCATCCGCGCGCACACCACACTCAGCACCCGGCAGATGGAGTTCCTCAACCTGTTGAAGAACTTCATCATCGAGCGCGAAAAGGTGGAAAAGAAGGACCTCATCAACGCGCCCTTCACAGTCATCCACCCGCAGGGCATCCGTGGCGTGTTCAGCCCCGCGGAAATCAACGACATCCTGCAACTGACCGAACGGTTGGCTGCATAAGAAAACACGCAAACCCATGCTGCAAAACAATCCCGAACTCAAAAGCAAGATCGACCAGCTTTGGCAGAAATTCTGGGCCGGTGGCATCAGCAACCCGCTCACCGCCATCGAACAGATCACCTACCTGCTGTTCATGAAGCGGCTCGACGAGCTGGACCTCAAACGCCAAGCTGATGCGGAGTTCCTTGGCGAGAAGTACGCGTCCAGGTTCGAAGGCACCTGGTTGCCACCGGAGCAGCTGGCGCGCATCCCAGAATCTGCGACCGCCGTCGAACGTCTGCAGCTGGAACATGAAGCTAAGAAGATTCATGGTGTCGACAAGCGCACCCTGCGCTGGAGCGAGTTCAAGCGGATGCCGACCGAGGACATGTTGCAGTACGTCCAAAGCAAGGTATTCCCCTTTCTCAAAGACCTGAACGGTGCGGAGTCCCACTTCACCCACCACATGCGCAATGCGGTCTTCATCATCCCCAGTGGCAGGCTGTTGTTTGAGGCGGTGAAGACCATCGACGAGATCTTCGAGATCATGGAGCGCGACTCACGGGAGGGTGGCCAGGCCTTTCAGGACATTCAGGGCGATGTCTACGAAATGTTGCTGTCCGAAATTGCTTCCGCGGGCAAGAACGGCCAGTTCCGCACCCCACGCCACATCATCAAGCTGATGGCCGATCTGGTGCGGCCCCAGCTGGGCCACAAGATCGCCGACCCGGCCTGTGGTTCCGGTGGCTTCCTGCTGGGCGCTTACCAATTCATCGTCACCCAGCTGGCCATCCAGGCGGGCACCACAGGTCTCGCGCCCGATGAAGACGGCTTCGTGCGCACGTCGGTTGCCGCCGCACTCACTGCAAAAGCTCAAGCCATCCTGCGAGACTCGCTCCACGGCTACGACATCGACGCCACGATGGTGCGCCTAGGTCTGATGAACCTGATGATGCACGGCATCGACGAGCCACACATCGACTACAAGGACACGCTCAGCAAGAGCTACACCGAGGAATCCGAATACGACATCGTGATGGCCAACCCGCCCTTCACCGGCAGCATCGACAAGGGCGACATCAACGAAAACTTGCAACTGGGCACCACCAAGACCGAGCTTCTGTTCGTCGAAAACATCTACCGCCTGTTGAAGAAAGGCGGCACCGCCTGCGTGATCGTGCCGCAGGGCGTGCTGTTTGGCTCCGGCGGCGCCTTCAAGACCCTGCGCCAGTTGCTGCTGGAGCGTTGCGATCTAAAAGCCGTCATCACCCTGCCCGGCGGCGTGTTCAAACCCTATGCTGGAGTCAGCACCGCCATCCTGCTGTTCACCAAGGTCTGGGGGCCGAAAGACAAGGTCACCCAGCCCGCCACCGAACACGTCTGGTTCTACGAAATGGCCGCTGATGGCTATTCGCTGGATGACAAACGCAGCAAACAGGAAGGCAACGGCGACTTGCAAGACATCGTCGCCAGGTACCACGCCCGCAACGCGGCCACCGACACCGACCGCACCACCAAATGCTTCATGGTGCCGCGCGTGGAGATTGCGAACGAGAAGAACAACCACGACCTCTCGCTCTCCCGCTACAAGACCGACGTATTCGAGGCGGTGTATTACGACGCGCCGGGCGTGATTCTGAAGCGGTTGATTCAGGCAGAGGTTGGCGTTGTAGAGGAGGCAAAGCTGGCCGAGGTGCAAAGCGGCATCGTGCGCGAGTTGCTGGATTTGAAGAGGATGGTGGGATGAGGCAGAAAAAACTGTCTGAACTCTTGGATATTTCGATTGGGCGAACCCCATCGAGAATCGAGCCAAGTTATTGGGGGGATGGGCATCGCTGGGTCTCCATTCGGGATTTGAGCTCGAAAATCATTACCGAAACAAAAGAGCAGATCACGGATCTGGCCGTCAACGAAGCTCGATGCAAAGTAGTAAAGAAGGGTACCCTGCTATTTAGCTTCAAGCTAACTATCGGCAAGATGGCATTTGCTGGCTGCGACCTGTTCACAAATGAGGCGATTGCTGCCTTTCGAATCAAAGACGAGAAAGAGTTAAGCCCTGAATTTCTTTATTACGCCTTGCGATCAGTAACCTATGGCGGGTCGAATCAAGCCGTAATGGGTAAGACGCTAAATTCCAAGTCGCTTGCAGATATCGAGATTCCTCTGCCACCGCTCGATGATCAAATCCGCGTTGCCCATCTGCTCGGAAAAGTGGAAGGACTGATCGCCCAGCGCAAACAACACCTGCAACAACTCGATGACCTACTTAAGAGCGTGTTCGTGGAGATGTTTGGCGACCCGGTGCGGAATGAGAAGGGATGGCAAACGGCGCCGCTTGAGCAACTAGGCTCAATCAACCGTGGTGTCTCGAAACACCGCCCGCGAAACGACTCCAAGCTACTAGGCGGTCCGCATCCGCTCATCCAGACCGGCGAAGTGTCGAATGCCGGAACCTATATCACTGCATACACGCAGACATACTCCGACTTGGGCTTTGCACAGAGCAAGCTGTGGCCTGCTGGAACGCTCTGTATCACCATCGCGGCCAACATCGCGCAGACTGGCATCCTGACGTTCGACGCTTGCTTCCCTGACAGTGTGGTCGGCTTCCTCGCTCATAAGAACGAGTCCAACACCCTGTATGTTCATGGGCTGTTTTGGTTTTTCCAGGCCATTCTGGAAAAGAACGCGCCGGCAGCTGCGCAGAAAAACATCAACCTCGAAATTCTTCGTGGGCTCGTGGTTCCCAAGCCACCCATCGAGCTTCAAGACAAGTTCGCCGAACTTGTGAAGAAAGTCGAAGCCATTCGATCCCGATACCAGCAGAGCCTCCGCGAACTCGGGGCTCTCTATAGCGCACTGAGCCAGAAGGCCTTCAAGGGCGAGCTTGATCTGTCGCGAGTGTTTATGCCCAAAGTGCCCAGACCCATGTCCAACGAAATGAACAACATTCAACCGCCGCCGCGTGAGGCGGCTGTGATCAGTCTTCCAGCAACCGACCAGTTGCTGGCTGCGTTGAACGATCGACAGAAACTCGAATCCTTGCTTGGCTTCTGGCTACAGGCGTACACCGAGCAACTCGGCGATGGAGCGTTTTCGGTCGATGACTTCATTCGGGCAGCCGAGTCTCGGGCTGACGAATCCCTCCCAGATCGTGAGTTCGAGCTGGGTACCGAAGCCTATGACTTAATCAAGGCTTGGGTGTTTGATGCCTTGCGTGCGGGGCGCATGGAACAGGTCTATCCCAATAGTGACGATGACATCCGCGTGGTTTTGCGAAAGCCACGTACCGTTGCCGAGGGCTAAACCCGATGAAGCTGCTGCGCCTGAAGATCACCGACCCCGACGGCTTCCGCAGCTTGCCGGCCGGTTTTGATCACCACTTCCGAACCGAGATCACCTTGGAGGACGAAGGGGATGAGTTTGCCCCCTTAGTCTGCGCCGGTCGCAACGGAAGCGGCAAGTCGAACCTGCTGGAGGCCCTGGCGGCTATCTTCTACCAGCTGGAGTTGCTACGCGTGCGGCGCAGCTTCCTGCCGGAGGTTTTTCAGTACGACCCAGTCGACAACCCGCAAGGCATCAAAGAAGGGACAGGCTTTCCAAATGCCTTTGAGCTGGAGTACCAGATCTACCCGTCTACCTTTTCATTGGCTGCGTTGGGTCGACTGGCAACCATCCGAGTAGAAAAGATCAAGGACGAATCGCCTCGCATGTACTGGACCAACGCTCAGGAGTTCAGTCACTTGGCCGACGGCTTGGGCGAAGGCGGCCTTTGTGGCGAGCAGCATCGCGACTTCCTGTTGCCAGATTTCGTGGTGGGCTACTCGTCGGGTGAGAACGAAATCCTGAGCCTGCCTTTCTTCAAGATGCGCTTCATCCAGTTCGATGAATACTGGACCAGCCTGAGGGAAGGGCTGCCTTACCCGGGGCGGCCAGAGACACGCCTGACCTACATGGACAGCAGCTTCAGCCAAGCGATTCTGTTGTGCAACCTGCTGTTCGCCGGGGATGGCCGGGAAGAGCTCTTCACGCGCGACATTGGCATCGAGGCGTTGAAGGAGTTTCGCATCGTGCTCAAGCGCTATGTGTTGCTGAACGAAGCGCAAGCCAGACCATTCATTCGCCCCATCGAGCGCACCGTTGCGTCTTTTGATGAAGAGTTTTGGATAAGCCGACCGGCTGTATCCATAGACGACAAGACGGGGCTGTATCAGTTGGATGTCCTTCGCCTATTGGAAGAGCAGAACCCCAAACAGCGCCGCATGTCGCAGCACCCATTGGACGCGTTGCGGCGTTGTGCCACGCTGGAGTTCTACGACGAGTCCACCGACACGCTGACCCTGGACTACTGGGTGAACCCCGCAACCCAGCAGGCCTTTCGAGAGAGCTTTACCGACGCGCGGACGCTGTTTCAGGCGTTCCAAGTCCTGCTCACATTGAATCTATACACGGTGAGCGACCAGTTGAAGTCAGACCTGTACCGATCTGACAGCCACTATGTGAGCGAGACGGTGCCGAAGCTGGCGTCGGATGAACGGGTGATGCGTTTCAAGTTCGTCCGCTTTGCCAAGAAGGGCGTAAAGGAGCCGCTGATGCTCAAGAGCCTGTCGGACGGCGAGCATCAGTTGCTGCACAGCTTGGGCCTTTGCCTTCTGTTCCGGGATACCAACAGCCTGTTTCTGTTCGACGAGCCAGAAACGCACTTCAACCCGGATTGGCGCGCCAACTTCATCAGCCGATTGCGCGAGGGCTTGAAGAGCAACCGGGAAAACATCAGACAGGAAATGCTGATCACAACCCACTCGCCGTTCCTGATCTCGGACAGTAAGCCTGACAAGGTACTGGTTTTCGAGAAAGACCGCATCAGCGGCAACGTGACCATCAAGCACCCTGAATACAACACCCTGGGTGCTTCGATCAACAAGATCACCATGAACACCTTCGGCAAGCGCGAGACCGTTGGTGGCATCGCCGAAGCGCTGCTCGAAGGTTTCAAGCAGCGCTTTGACGCCGGACAGGAGGACTTGACGAAGCTGGCCGATGAGATCGAAGACGAGCTGGGCGACTCAGTAGAGAAAATTCTCTTGATCAAGGCGATCGAAGACAAGCTTGAAAATCAACAGAAGGGGGCGTAAAGGCGATGCTTTTTCCCTATGCCTATGTGCCGCACAAGATGGAAAAGATCCAGTCGTTCATCGACTTCATCTTCTATGCAGTTTGGTGTCAGGCACCGTCAAAAAGCCACTACGGTCTGGAACTGTTCGCCTCGAATCCAGAGCTGTTTGAGCTGATGACGACTTTTCACTATGACCACAGCAAAGGGGCGCATTTTTTCGCCGGGCATGTGGAGCAGATTTACGCGCTCTTCGCCACATTGAATCCTTGTCAAGTTGAGCAGCTTCGCCTCTGGTACAGAGCGAACAACGATATTGAACGTGTCTGCGCTAATGACCCCACCGCACCCACAAGGCGGTACGCGGAGTTCCCTGAAGAAATGAAGGACCTCCGTGATCTATTGGGCTCGTTCTTCAAGGGTCTTTACTCACATGTGGACATCGCAGCCCTGAAAAAGTGGACCGGTGAAGTCGATGACCACTACCGGACGTTTATCGCTGTCAACAAGGCGGGCAAGTGCCCGTTCTGCGGCGTCAACGACCTACTTGGCGAATACCACAGAAACCGCGAGGCTTACGACCACTACCTGCCCAAAGCGCTGTATCCGTTCAACTCCATCAACTTCAAGAACCTCGCACCTGCCTGCCATCACTGCAACAGCAGCTACAAGACGATTAAAGACGTTGCATACTCGGCGAAAGACCCGGCAGGGGCACAAGTTCGCCGGAAGGCTTTCTATCCGTACTCGGTTGTACCGTACAAGATAACGCTCTCTTTCACTCTAGAAAAAGTGAACTTGGATTCCCTGGAACCCAAGCACGTGTCTGTCCAGTTCGGTCCAGCTGAGCTGCAGGAGCAGATCGACACTTGGCGCGATGTGTATGGAATTGATGAGCGGTACAAGGCCAAGCTTTGCGGTGACAACGACGGAAAGTTCTGGCTGGAGCAGGCGCTGGATGAGTGGAAGGAGTTAGGCAGAGACCCACAAGAGCTGTTGACGCAAGTTCAGAGAAGCGCACTAAAGAAGCCCTATGGAGACGGCAATTTCCTGAAGGCGCCTTTCCTCTCGGCGTGCGAGGCCAACGGAGCCTTTTCATGAAAGACAACAGACTTGCTCGCATTTCCAGGGGGCCACTGAGGAACAGGGTATTTCGAGATCACCCTCACCTCACCGAGACTATGCAATGAAGGGAAGCGCTTGGCCGCCCTCCCTGCCAGCCGCCGCTCCGACGGACTTAATTCCGTCCCGACGAACTTTATTCCGTCTAGTCACTTTGGAACAGATGGGCTATTCGACCGTCACGCTCTTGGCCAGATTGCGTGGCTTGTCCACATCGGTCCCCTTCGCCAGCGCCGTGTGGTACGCCAGCATCTGCAGCGGCACCACGTGCAGCAGGGGGCTGAGCGCACCGTAGTGCTCGGGCATGCGGATCACGTGGATGCCCTCGCCGCTGGCGATGCGGGTGTCGGCATCGGCCAGCACGTAGAGCACGCCGCCGCGCGCGCGCACTTCCTGCATGTTGCTCTTGAGCTTTTCCAGCAGCGTGTCGTTGGGCGCCACCGTCACCACCGGCATGGCCGCGGTCACGAGGGCCAGCGGGCCATGCTTGAGCTCGCCGGCCGGGTAGGCCTCGGCGTGGATGTAGCTGATTTCCTTGAGCTTGAGCGCGCCTTCCAGGGCGATCGGGTAGTGCAGGCCGCGGCCAAGGAACAGCGCGTTGTCCATGCGCGCGAAGTCCTCGGACCACCGGATCACCTGCGGCTCCAGCGCCAGCACGGCCTGCAGCGCGACCGGCAGGTGCCGCATGGCCTTGAGGTGTTCCGCCTCGGCTTCGTCGCTGAGGTGGCCGCGCACCTGCGCCAGCGCCAGCGTGAGCAGGAACAGCCCGGCGAGCTGGGTGGTGAAGGCTTTGGTGGAGGCCACGCCGATTTCCACGCCGGCGCGGGTGATGTACGCGAACTCGCATTCGCGCACCATGGCCGAGGTGGCCACGTTGCAGACCGTGAGCGTGTGCTTCATGCCCAGACCTTGCGCGTGGCGCAGCGCGGCCAGCGTGTCGGCGGTCTCGCCACTTTGCGTGATGGTCACCACCAGGGTGCGCGGGTTGGGCACGCTGGTGCGGTAGCGGTACTCGCTCGCCACCTCCACCTGCGTGGGAATCCTGGCGATGTCTTCCAGCCAGTACTTGGCGGCACAGCCGCTGTAGTAGCTGGTGCCGCAGGCCAGGATGAGCACGCTGTCGATGTCCTTGAACACACCGTAGGCGCCGTCGCCGAACAGTTCGGGCGTGATGCCTTCCAGGCCTTCGAGCGTGTCGCCGATGGCGCGTGGCTGCTCGAAGATCTCCTTCTGCATGTAGTGGCGGTAGGGGCCGAGTTCGGCCGCGCCGCTGTGGGCCTGCACGGTCTTCACCGGGCGCTGCGAGGCGTCGAGACCGCGGCCCCTGGCATCGAGCACCCAGTAACGCCCGAGCTGCAGGTCCACCAGGTCGCCCTCTTCGAGGTAGACGATCTGGTCGGTCACGCCGGCCAGGGCCATGGCGTCGCTCGCGAGGAAATGCTCGGTGCCGCCCTGGCCCACGCCGAGCACCAGCGGCGAGCCGGCGCGCGCGCCGACCACGCGGTGCGGCTCGTCCTTGTGGAACACGGCCAGCGCGTAGGCGCCGTGCAGTTGCGACACCGCGCTTTGCAGTGCGGCGAACACGTCGCCGTTGTAGAGCGAGTCAATCAGGTGCGCGATGACTTCGGTGTCGGTCTGGCTCTCGAACACGTAGCCCCTGGCCTGCAGGGCGGCGCGCAGCTCATCGTGGTTTTCGATGATGCCGTTGTGCACCAGGGCGACCCGGCCCGCCGCGCCGGCCACCGCGCCCGGGCCATGGCTGAAGTGCGGGTGGGCGTTGTGCACGACCGGCGCACCGTGCGTGGCCCAGCGGGTGTGTGCAATGCCGGTGCCGCTGGCAATGCCTTCCTGCTGCACCTGCTGCGCCAGCTCGGCCACGCGCGCGGTGCTGCGTGCGCGCCGCAGGCCACCGCTATGCACCGCCACGCCGCAGGAGTCGTAGCCGCGGTACTCCAGCCGCTGCAGACCCTGAACCAGCACGGGCACGATGTCGCGCCCCGAAACCCCTGCCACGATGCCGCACATGTCGCACTCCTGAAACTTGAATGGGTGTGATGCTAGTCAGAGTGACTGAAAATAAATCTTCAAATATCGACCGCAAATCGTGAATAATTTCTTCATCAGCAAATGAACGCCAAATATTTCACTGAAGATAGATTTATGGAACCAGTCGACATTGATGAAGCCGACTTGCGGCTGCTGGACCTGCTGCAGACCGACGCCTCGCGCAGCAACCAGACCCTGGCCGAACTGGCCCACCTCTCGCCGCCGACCAGCCTGCGCCGCATCAAGCGGCTGCGCCAGCTCGGTTTGATCGAGCGCGAGGTGGCGCTGCTGAGCGCCGACCGGCTCGCCCCGGTGCTGGGCCACGGCCTCACCGCGCTGGTGGAGATCACGCTGGAGCGCCAGGGTGCCGAGCAACTTGACGCATTCGAGGCGCGCGTGCTGCCGGCGCCGGAGGTGCAGCAGTGTTACCGCGTGAGCCCCGGGCCCGACTTCATGCTGGTGGTGCATTGCACCGACATGCCGGGCTATCTGGCGCTGGCGCAGCGCCTGTTCACGAGCGACGCGAACGTGCGCAACATCAAGGCTTTCTTCAGCCTCAAGAGGGCCAAGTTCGACCCCCGCCTGCCCTTGGGCCGGCACCGCACGACATCCCCCAATTGAGTACCTTTGCGTACACACAAGCGGCTTTATTGATGCAAACCGCACACAACCGGCCCTTGTGTCGGCTACGAACGGTTGACGGGCCGTGCCACATGTAACACGCTCCTAAAATGCGACCAAACAACACAACGTCGGTTTGGTTCAAGGAGGTTGTATGGATGTTTTGACGATCGCCCTGGTCACCGCCGCCGCCCTGGTGGTGCTGGCGCTGGGCGTCTGGGCGTATCGGCGCCTGACGCACCCCGAGTCGTCCGGCCGGGACGACCGCTACACGCCGGAACGCGTGCTCACGCCCGAGCAGGCGCACATGCTCGACTACCTGCAGGACACGTTTCCCGGCCAGGTGGTGCTGCCCAACATGATGCTCAAGGACATGCTGACGGTGCGCCGCGCCTCGAACCGCAAGCGCGCCGAAGAGCGGCTGAACGAGCACAAGGTGGATTTCGTGGTGTGCGGCGAAGACGGCCGCCCCAGCTTCGCCTTCGACGTCGAGCAACACCACCTGAGCGACGCCAGGGCGAAGGCGCACAGGGTCAAGATGAAGAACCGCATCCTGAAGACGGCGGGCGTGCGCTTCGTGTTCCTCAAGAACGGCATCCACCGCATGCCCTCACCGGCCGAGTTCCGCGCCCAGCTCAACCTGGCCGAGCTGCCCAAGCCCAAACCCAAGGAAGAAGGCCGCGAGAGCGCCATGCAGCAACTGGAGAGCCAGTTCTCGGGCTTTGACCACCAGCACAGCAGCCACACGGGTTTCCGCGAATCGGAAATCATGGGCATGAGCGGGCTGATGGACCTCAACCGCACCAGCGGCCGCCTCAACGGCAACAGCGGATTTGATCACCGGCGCGGGGACAGCCGCTTCGACGGCAACTCGCTCGACGTGCGCGGCGGCCGGTAGAGACACACCCCCGCCGCGCCGCGCGCGACCCCCTCAAGGGGGCGCACCTGGCAGCCCGGCAAAGCCGGTTCTGCGGGTGCCCTGGATAAAAAATCTCCTCCGGCTTCAGCGCTTCCTGGCGGGGCGCTGCCAGTTCTCCAGACCGATCTGCTTGCCACGCGCGACCGCCAACGAGCCTGGCGCCGTGTCTTTGGTGATGGTGGAGCCCGCGCCCACCGTGCCGCCCGCGCCGATGGTGACCGGCGCCACCAGCACGCAGTTGCTGCCCACGTGCACGTCGGCCTCGATCACCGTGCGGTGCTTGTTCGCACCGTCGTAGTTGGCGGTGATGCTGCCCGCGCCGTAGTTCACCCGCTCGCCCACCGTCGCGTCGCCCAGGTAGGCCAGGTGGTTGGCTTTGGCGCCGGCGGCCAGGGTGCTGTTCTTCACTTCCACGAAGTTGCCGATGTGGACATGGGCGCCGAGTTGCGCCCCGGGGCGCAGCCGGGCAAAAGGCCCCACCTGGGCCCCGGGTCCAACGGATATGCCCGCCTTCTCGCCCTGCATGTGCGTGAAGGGCAGGACCTCCGCGCCGGACTCGATCACGGCGTTGGCGATGAAGCAGTTGGCACCGATGCGCGCACCCGAGCGCAATTCCACGCGCCCCTCGAACACACAATTGACATCGATTTCCACATCTTCCTCGCATACCAGCTCACCGCGCACGTCCAGCCGCGCCGGGTCGGCCAGCCGCACGCCCTGCTCCATCAGGGCCTCGGCCAGCCGGCGCTGGTAGGCGCGCTCCAGCTCGGCCAGCTGCGCCGGGCTGTTCACGCCCGCCACCTGCACCGCGTCGGCGATGCGGTGCGCCACCACCGGCAGGCCGTCGGCCACGGCGAGCTTCACCACATCAGTGAGGTAGTACTCAGCTTGCGCATTGCGGTTGTCCAGGCGCGCCAGCCAGCCCCGCAGCAGGCGCGTGGGCACGGCCATGATGCCGCTGTAGATCTCGGTGATGGCGCGCTGCGCCTCGCTCGCGTCCTTGTGCTCCACGATGGCCTGCACCGACCCGCCGGCCGCGCGCACGACGCGGCCATAACCGGTGGGATCGGGCATGTCCAGCGTGAGCAGGGCCAGGCACTCGCCGGCGCACAGGTCCAGCAGCGCCTGCAGGGTTTCGGGGCGGGTCAGGGGCACATCGCCCGAGAGCACCAGCGTCACGCCGTCCTCGGGCAGCACCGGAGCGGCCTGCTGCACCGCGTGGCCGGTGCCCAGCTGCGGCTCCTGGCGCACGAAGCGCAGCTGCGGCGCGACGTGATCGCCGCAGGCCACGGGGGCGCTCAGGCCGGCCTCGACCTGCTCGGCAGCGTGGCCGGTGATCACCACCACCGAGCGGGCCGATAACCGCGCTGCACAGTCGATCACATGCTGGGCGAGTGCACGCCCACCCAATCGGTGCAACACTTTGGGGCGTTGACTTTTCATGCGCGTGCCTTTGCCGGCCGCCATCACCACCACATCCACAGGGAACGACATGAACACCTCTTTCGGGGAATGTTTGCGCGGCGTTCTTGCCGGCCATCACCTGCGGCGGATTATCGCCCGCCGCTGGATGCGGCTCGGTGCGCTGCTGGTGCTCGCGACCACCCTGGCCGCCTGCACCGCCGCGCGGCTGGCCTACAACCAGGCGCCCAGCCTGAGCTACTGGTGGCTGGACAGCCATGTCAACCTCGACGACACGCAGTCGGCCCGGGCGCGGCAGGACCTCGACGCCTTCTTCCAGTGGCACCGCAACAGCGAGCTGCCTGTCTACGCCGGCTTGCTGCGCCAATGGCAGGCGCTGGCCACGCAGGACATCACCCCGGCGCAGGCCTGCGCGCAGTTCGAGGTGGTGCGCGCGCGGCTGGAGCGCGCCGCCGGCGAGACCGTCGAACCCTTCGCCCGGCTCGCGCTGCAGTTGAGCCCGGCCCAGCTCGAACACCTCAAGGGCCACCTGGCCGAGGGCAACGAGACCTTCGAGAAGGACTTCCTGCGCGGCAGCCCCGAGCAGCGCATCGGCAAGCGGCTGGACAAGGCGCTCAGCCGCAGCGAATCGCTCTACGGCAAGCTCAGCGCCGAACAGCGCACGCTGCTGCGCGGCCTGATCCAGACGTCGCCCTTCGACGCGCAGCGCACGCAGGCTGAGCGCCTGCGCCGCCAGGCCGACCTGGCGCAGACGGTGCGCGAAGCCCAGGCCACGCCCGCCAAGGCCGAACAGCTGGTGCGCGCGCACATCGCGCGCTTCAGCCAGTCGCCCACCCCGGGCTACGACGCCTACAACCAGACGCTGGTGCGCGAGGGCTGCGCGCAATTTGCCACCCTGCACAACAGCACCACGCCCGAGCAGCGCGCCAACGCCGTGCGCGTGCTCAAGGGCTACGAAGACGACCTGCGCGTGCTCAGCGCGCAGCGCTGACCCGGCCACCGCGGCCCGGCCCGGCGGCACCAAAACGGCCCCATTCCCTTCGCCCACCAGCGCCCTTTGGTGCAGGCAGGGCCGTTCCCGCCCCGATCGCGCACAAGCCCGGTGCATCTGTCTTGCATACAAGGCTTGTATGGACGGTGGCACGGAATTCGCATGAAGGAGACCCCAAAGGTCTCCCATGGTCAGCTCCACCGACATCGCCCAACGCATCATCGAAGCCGTGCTGGCCCAGCGCCTGGCACCCGGCACGCGGCTGGGCGAGCAAAGCCTGTCGATGCTGTTCGACTGCAGCCGCACGCTGGTGCGCGAAGCCCTGGTGCGCCTGGCCGCGCGCGGCATCGTCACCGTGAGCTCGCGCCGCGGCTGGTACGTGGTGCAGCCCTCGCACGACGAGGCGCGCGAGGCCTTCGAAGCCCGGCGCGTGATCGAGACCGGTCTGATCCGCAGCACGGGCCAGATCGACAAGGCAGCCATCAAGCGCCTGCGCCAGCACCTCAAGCAGGAGCAGGCCGCGCTCAAGGGCGACGACGTGGGCCAGCGCAGCTACCTGCTGGGTGACTTCCATGTGTGCCTGGCCGAATGCCTGGGCAACCAGCTGCTGGCCGACACGCTGCGCGACTTCACCGCGCGCACCACCCTCATTGCCATGCTCTACCAGAGCAACCACGATGCGGTGCAGTCCTGTCAGGACCACGTCGACATCGTGGCCGCGCTCGAGCGCGGCGACACCGCCACCGCCGAACGCCTGATGGCCGCCCACATCGGCCAGGTGCAGGCCGCGCTGCGGCTGGGCACCACGAGCGACCCGCTGGCCGACCTGCGCGAGGCCCTGGCGCCGGTGCGCGAAGCCGACACCGCCGCAGCCCCCGCGAAGAAGCGCGCCCGCAAGAACACCACCCCCGCCACCCCCAACGACACCTACCTAGGAGCCCTGCTATGACACCGACCAAACGCGCCTTCCTCGCCTCCACCGTGGCCCTCGCGGCCGCGCTGGGCCTGGGCCATGCCCACGCGCAGTCCGCGCTCGACGGCGTGATGAAGGCCAAGCTGATCAAGATCGCCATCCCGACCGACTTCCCGCCCTACGGCTTCGTCGGCATCGACCTCAAGCCCCAGGGCCTGGACGTCGACACCGCGAACTACATAGCCGCCAAGCTGGGCGTGAAGGTCGAGCTGGTGCCCGTGACCAGCGCCAACCGCATCGCCTACCTGCAGACGAAGAAGGCCGATCTCGTCATCTCCACGCTGGGCAAGAACCCCGAACGCGAGAAGGTGATCGACTTCACCGCCGCCTACTCGCCGTTCTTCCAGGCGGTCTACGGGCCCAAAGGCGCGGCGCTGGCAGACTTCAACGGCCTCGGCGGCAAGTCGGTCGCCGTCACGCGTGGCGCCATCGAAGACCAGGAACTCACCAAGGTCGCGCCCGCCAGCACCGACATCAAGCGCTTCGAAGACAACAACGCCACCGTCTCGGCCTTCGTCTCGGGCCAGACCCAGTTCGTCGCCACCGGCGTCTCGGTCGCCGACAACATGATCAAGCGCAACCCCGCCCTGGGCGCGGAGTACAAGCTGCTGCTCAAGGACAGTCCCAACTTCATCGGCGTGGCCAAGGGCGAAGATGCGCTGCGTTTGAAGGTGAACGAGATCCTGGCCGCCGCGAAGAAAGCGGGTGACCTGGACACCATGGCGAAGAAGTGGCTCGGCCGTCCTGCCGGCAATCTCCCGGAATAAGTCAGCCCCGCCGCACCGGGTCCACCCATGGGCATCGAACTCGACTTCCCGGCCGTGCTCGCGCAGTGGCCGTTGCTGGCCAAAGGCGTGCTCTGGACGCTGGGCCTGACAGCCATCTCGGCGGTGATCGGCCTGCTGGTCGGCACCGCCTGCGCCTGGGCGCGCAGCAACGGTCCGGTGGCGCTGCGCTGGATCGCCGCGACCTACGTGGAGCTGATCCGCAACACGCCCTTCATCGTGCAGCTGTTCTTCGTGTTCTTCGGCCTGCCGGCCGCGGGCGTGAAGCTCTCGCCCGAGACCGCCTCGGTCATCGCCATGGTGATCAACCTCGGCGCCTACGCGGCCGAGATCATCCGCGCCGGCATCGAGGCCACGCCCAAGGGCCAGTTCGAAGCGGCCGCCAGCCTGGCGCTCTCGCGCGTGCAGACCTTCCTGCACGTGGTGCTGCCGCCCGCGCTGAAAAAGGTGTGGCCCGCGCTCACCAGCCAGATCATCATCGTCATGCTGGGTTCGGCCGTGTGCGGTCAGATCTCGACGCAGGAACTCAGCTACGCCGCCAACCTGATCCAGAGCCGCAACTTCCGCGCCTTCGAGGCCTTCATCGTCGCCACCGGCATCTACCTGCTGCTGTCCGTCGGCGTGCGCAGCCTGCTGAACTGGCTCGGCCCGCGCTACCTGTTTGGAGGCCGCCGTGGTTGATTTCAGTCTGTGGGACATCGTGCGCAACCTGCTGCTGGCCGCGCGCTGGACGGTGGCGCTCTCGCTGATCGCCTTCATTGGCGGCGGCCTCGTCGGTCTGGCGCTGCTGGTGGCGCGCACCGCGAAGTGGCCCGGTGCCGAGACCTTCGTGAGCGGCTACGTGCAGCTCTTCCAGGGAACGCCCTTGCTCATGCAGCTGTTCCTGGCCTACTTCGGCCTGGCGCTGTTCGGCTTCGAGACCTCGGCCTGGACCGCCGCCTCGGTGGCGCTCACGCTCTACACCAGTGCCTTCCTGGTCGAGATCTGGCGCGGCTGCGTGGCGGCCGTGCCCAAGGGCCAGTGGGAAGCCGCGCAAAGCCTGGCGCTGAACTTCGGCGAGCAACTGCGCTACGTGGTCCTTCCGCAGGCCACGCGCATCGCCATCGCACCCACCGTGGGCTTCCTGGTGCAGGTGGTGAAGGGCACGGCGCTGGCCTCGGTGATCGGCTTCGTCGAGCTCACCAAGGCCGGCACCATGATCACCAACGCGACCTTCGCGCCCTTCCTGGTCTACAGCTGTGTGGCCCTGATGTATTTCGCGCTGTGCTTCCCTGTGAGCCTGTATGCGCGCACCCTGGAAAGGAAACTCCATGCAAGTCGCTGAAGCTCCCGTGGCCGAGACCGCTCTGGCCAACGCCCGCACCATCGTCGACATCCGCGCGCTGCGCAAGTCCTATGGCAGCAACGAGGTGCTCAAGGGCATCGACCTGCAGGTGAAAGCTGGCGAAGTCATCGCCATCATCGGCAAAAGCGGCTCGGGCAAGAGCACGCTGCTGCGTTGCATCAACGGGCTGGAAGTGTTCCAGGCCGGCTCGCTGAGCGTGGACGACAAGCCCCTGCTGCACAAGGACGCCGCCGCCATGCGCGAGCTGCGCCAGCACGTGGGCATGATCTTCCAGAACTTCAACCTGTTCCCGCACCTCAGCGTGGGCCGCAACGTGATGCTCGCGCCCAGCCTGGTGAAGAAGACCGCCACCGCCGAGGGTGCCGAGCGCGCGCGGCAACTCTTGAAGCGCGTGGGCCTGGCCGAGAAGTTCGACGCCTTTCCCGACCAGCTCTCGGGCGGCCAGCAGCAGCGCGTGGCGATCGCGCGCGCGCTGGCCATGCAGCCCAGCGTGCTGCTGTGCGACGAGATCACCTCGGCGCTCGACCCCGAACTGGTGGGCGAGGTGCTGCGCGTGGTGGAGTCGCTGGCCGACGAGGGCATGACGCTGCTGATGGTGACGCACGAGATGAGTTTTGCGCGCAAGGTCAGCGACCGCGTGATCTTCATGCACCAGGGCCGGGTGCACGAGATGGGGCCGCCCGCGAAGTTGTTCGGTGCGCCGGAGACGCCTGAACTGCAACAGTTCCTGTCGTCGATCAACGACTAAGCCGCGAACTTCATCCAACCCCAGACCACGGCCAGCGTGGCCAGCGTCACCGGGATGCCGGTGACGGCGTGGCGCTTCCAGTCGATCACGATGCCCTGCTGGCGCGCGAGGTCGGCCACGATCAGGTTGGCGATCGAGCCCACCAGCAGCAGGTTGCCCGCGAAGGTGGTCACCAGCGCGAGCATCACGCCGGCTTGTTCACCGCTGCCGCCCAGGTGCGGCAGCAACAGCATCACGGCCGGCACGTTGGACACCAGGTTGGAGAGCAGCGCGCTGGCCACCAGCAGCGGCCCGGGGTCGGCCAGGTGCACGCCCTGCGCGCCCAGCCAGGCCACGGCCTGTGCGGCCAGCCCCGTGGTCTCGAAAGCATGGTTCACCACGAACAGGCCCATGAACAGGATCAGCAGCGGCCAGTCGACCAGGCCCATGAAATTCGAGGTGTGCAGGCGCCGGCTCAGCAGCAGCACGCCCGCGCCCACCAGCGCGGCCACGTCGCGCGGCCAGTCGGTGAAGAGAAAAATCAGCAACAGCGCGCCAGCGACCACCAGGCCTTTGGCGGTTTGCCAGGTATCAAACGCCGGCTCTTCCGCGACAACCTCTCCCCGCATGACCCCCTCTCCCTCCGGCAGAGGGTTGGGGTGAGGGCTCCCCGCCCCCGCCTTCGCACCCGGCCCGAACGCCAGCCACCCCCACAACAACACCAGGCCGATCAGCACCGGCGGCAGTGCCTGCCGCACATAGCCGGCGAACGGCAGCTGCAGCACCGAGCCGATCAGCATGTTCTGCGGGTTGCCGATCAGCGTGGCGGCCGAGCCGATGTTGGCCGCGCAGGCCAGGCCGATCAGGAAGGGCAGCGGGTTCAGGCCGCGCTGCAGGCACAGCCGCGCCACCACCGGCGTCATGGCGAGACACACGATGTCGTTGGAGAACACCGCCGACAGCGCGCCGGCCACGCCGATCAGCGCCGCGAGCAGGCCGCTCCGCGGCAACGGCATGGCCCCCACACGGCGCGTGACGGCGCCATAGAAGCCGCCCAGGCGCATCTGCGCGGACACCACCATGAAGGCGAACAGCAGCACGATGGTGGGCAGGTCGATCGCGCGCGCCGCGTCCTCCACCGACAGCCCGGCCAGCGCGATCACCGCGATCGCCCCCAGCAGCGCCACGCCCGAGCGGTCCAGCTTCAGGCGCGGCAGGCCGCCGAGGAACATGCCGAGGTAGACGACGGCGAACACCGCGACGATGCCCCAGTCGGTGGCGGTGTGGTGCAGGGCGGTATCGGGCATGGTCGGTCCGGTGGGGTGCTGTGGATCGTAGCGTGCGGCCCAACAAAAAGCCGCCCGAAGGCGGCTGGTGTGGCGGCGGGCAGCGCGCTCAGGCCTGCAGCGCGTTCCACATCTCCTGGTCGCGCGCGGCGGTCCAGATGCGCGGGTTCTTGATGCCCTTGGCCTCGTCGTAGGCGCGACTGACGTCGAACGGCAGGCAGTGTTCGTAGATGAACACGTGGCCGAACACCGGGTCCATGCTCTTGCGGGTGTGGGCCATCGCGGACTTGAGGTCCATGCCGGCGGCGGCGGCTTCCTTGCCGGCCTGGAACAGGGTGGTGACCCAGCGTTTCGTGTAGTCCAGCGCCTTGTTCACGTCGGCGTTGCCCTTCATGGCTTCGCCGCGGCCGGGCACGATGTACTCGGCCTTGAGCGCGCGCAGCGCTTCGAGCGTGGCGGGCCATTCTTCCAGTTGCGCGTCGCCGGTGTAGACGCCTGCTTCGTACTCCACGAGATCGCCGCTGAACAGCACCTTTTCTTCCTCCACCCAGGCAATCGTGTCGCCGCGCGTGTGGCCCGGGCCCGGGTGCCAGATGCTGACCTTCACGCCGCCCAGGTCCACCTCCAGGCTGCCCTGGCGGCCGGGCTGGCCGTCGCCGATGACCAGGGTGGGCCAGGTCAGGCCGGGCACGCTGTCGGCCCCGCGGAACAGGCGCGGGAAGCGCTCCATCTCGCTCTGCATGTCCTGCGCGCCGCGCTCCACGATGAGCTCGTAGGTGCCGCGGCTGGCGATGACCTCGGTCGCGCCCTCGGCCTTGTAGGCGCTGGCGCCCAGCACGCGCACCGCGTGGTAGTGGGTCAGCAGCACGTACTTGATGGGCTTGTCGGAGACGGTGCGGATGTGCTTGATCAGGTCTTGCGCCATGGCCGGGGTGGCGGTGGCGTCGCTGACCATGATGAACTGGTCGCCGATGATCACGCCGGAGTTCGGATCGCCCTCGGCGGTGTAGGCCCAGCAGTGCGGGCTGAGCTGTTCGAAGGTGGTTTTCTTGTCGTCCAGGTCGGCCTGGGAGGCGAATGCTTTGCTCATGGCGGTCTCCGTGTGGGGAAGCTGGCGATTTTACCTAAACGAAATCAATTTCGCATGGTTGAACATGAATCAACCCTGTACCGGGCCGGAAAGGCCGCGTTCGATGACCGCCACCACCTCGTCGGCGAAAGCGCTGTAGCTCATCGGGCCGCCGGGGCGCAGCCAGGTGAAGGTCCAGTTGATCATGCCGAACAGCATCATGGTCAGCGCGGTCTGGTTGGCCGGTGTCACGCGGTCGGGGTAGGCGCGCTTGAGGAAACGGGTGAAGGCGGCCACCACGTCGCGCTGCCGGTTGACGATGAGCTCGCGCTGCACCTCGCCGAGGAACTTGGTGTCGGACACCAGAGCCACGTGGCGCGTGGCCGAGGTCTCGTACTCGGCCAGGAAAGCGCGCACCAGCTCGCTCAGGGCTTCGCGTTCGCTGAGGTTCTTGCGCTGGGCACGCGCCTCCGATTCGCCGATGAGCGCGAGCAGGCGCTGGGTGTAGCGGTCGAGCAGGTCGAACAGGATCGCTTCCTTGCTCTCGTAGTAGTGGTAGAGCCGCGCCTTGCTGGCGCCGCAGGCCGCGGCGATGTCGTTCATGCTGGCGGCAGGAAAGCTCTGCCGCGCGAAGCAGTGGGCCGCGACGTCGAGGATCTCGTCGCGCTTGAGGTCGTGGGAAGCAGATTTGGGCCGGGCCATCGGCGCATTCTGCCGGATGGTGCCTCTAAGATGGCGCCATGGTCCAACCGGTCGATCCCTTCGCGCTGCACGCCTGCGAGCTGCTCTCGGGCGTGGGGCCTTGCGTGGCCAGGCGCATGTTCGGCGGCTGGGGCATTTCCACCGACGGCATGAACATCGCGATCATCGCCTGGGACACGCTGTTCCTGAAGACCAACGCCGAGACCGAGCCACGCTGGCTGGCCGCCGGTGGGCGGCCATTCGTGTACGAGGCCAAAGGCAAGGCCATGGCCCTGCACTACCACACGCCGCCGGACGAGGCGCTGGAATCGCCCGCGCTCATGCTGCCCTGGGCGCGGCTGGCGCTGGAAGCTGCGGTGACCGCGCGCAAGCCGAAGAAGCGGCCGGCGCGCAAGTAACCGTGTTCAGGGCGGGTTGGATTCGTAGGGCGTGAGCACCCTGCCGCGGCCCGCGACCAGGAACTCGCTGTAGCCGAACAGGCCGCGCAGCAACCGGGCAAAAGCCCAGCCCGCCTGGCCCAGGGCCACCGCGAGCTCGTGCATGGGTGTCACCACCTCGCGGCCGAAACGACCGGGCTGCTCCACGGCGCGGGCCTCGGGCTCGGCAAACCAGTCGAAGCGCACCGGGCCGGCGCTGGCGGGCTGCCAGGGCTCCATGACCAGGCGCGCACCGGCGGGCACC
>QZKF01000006.1 GCA_003599455.1 Comamonadaceae bacterium | reverse complement strand
CGCTGCCGCCCCGGCCCCTGCCGCCGCGCCCGCGGCCGCGGCGCCGGCCAGCACCACCACCCCGCCCGCCTCCAACTGATCGTTCCGACATGCCTTCTGTGCGCAAATGGCTGCTCTCGGGCCTGCTGGTCCTGGTGCCCCTGATCATCACCCTGTGGGTGCTGGAGTGGGTCGTGAGCACGCTCGACCAGACCCTGCGCATCCTGCCCGTGAGCTGGCAGCCCGACCAACTGCTCGGCGTGCACATCCCCGGCCTGGGCGTGGTGTTTGCGCTGGTGGTGGTGCTGTCGATCGGTGCGCTGGCCTCCAACATCATCGGCAACAAGCTGGTGAGCTGGTGGCACGCGATGCTGCACCGCATTCCCGTGGTGCGCTCCATCTACTCGGGCGTCAAGCAGGTGTCCGACACACTGTTCTCCGAGAAGGGCAACGCCTTTCGCAAGGCGCTGCTGGTGGAATGGCCGCACGAGGGCATGTGGACCATCGGCTTCCTCACCGGCTCGCCCGCCGGCGATGTGCTGCACCACCTGCAGACCCAGCCGGGCCGCACCGGCGAGCTCGACGAGTTCCACAGCGTCTACGTGCCGACCACGCCCAACCCCACCGGTGGCTACTTCGTGATGGTGCGCAAGAGCGCCTGCGTGGAGCTGCAGATGAGCGTGGACGAAGCGCTGACCTACATCGTCTCCATGGGTGTGATCGTGCCGGGCGGGCCGAAGAATCCGCACCTCAAGGTGTCCGCTGACGGCGCCGCCACCCCCTCCCCCTGATGTTTTCCCCGCGGGCACGGTCCGCGAACCTGTTGAAAGAAAAACCGAAATGGCCATGCGCTCCCACTATTGCGGTCTGGTGACCGAAGCCCAGTTGGGCCAAACCGTCCAGCTCTGCGGCTGGGTGAACCGCCGCCGCGACCACGGTGGCGTGATTTTCATCGACCTGCGCGACCGCGAAGGCTATGTGCAGGTGGTGTGCGACCCTGACCGCGCCGACATGTTCAAGACCGCCGAGGACGTGCGCAACGAGTTCTGCGTGCAGGTCACCGGCCTGGTGCGCGCGCGGCCCGCCGGCACCACCAACGACAAGCTCAAGAGCGGTCAGATCGAGGTGCTGTGCCACGAACTGAAGGTGCTCAACCCCTCGGTCACGCCGCCGTTCCAGCTCGACGACGAGAACCTGTCGGAAACCACGCGCCTGACGCACCGCGTGCTCGACCTGCGCCGCCCCTACATGCAGAACAACCTGATGCTGCGCTACCGCGTGGCGATGGAAGTGCGCAAGTTTCTCGATGCCAACGGCTTCATCGACATCGAGACGCCCATGCTCACCAAGAGCACGCCCGAAGGCGCGCGCGACTACCTCGTGCCCAGTCGCGTGCACGACGGCCACTTCTTCGCGCTGCCGCAAAGCCCGCAGTTGTTCAAGCAATTGCTCATGGTGGCCGGCTTCGACCGCTACTACCAGATCACCAAGTGCTTCCGCGACGAAGACCTGCGCGCCGACCGCCAGCCCGAGTTCACGCAGATCGATATCGAGACCTCGTTCCTGACCGAAGAGGATATCCGCGACATGTTCCAGGGCATGATCAAGACGGTGTTCCAGAACACGCTGGGCGTGGACCTGGGCGAGTTCCCGGTCATGGCCTACAGCGAGGCCATGCACCGCTTCGGCTCCGACAAGCCCGATCTGCGCGTCAAGCTGGAGTTCACCGAGCTCACCGACGTGATGGGCGACGTGGACTTCAAGGTCTTCTCGGCGCCGGCCACCATGAAGGGCGGCCGCGTGGTTGCCCTGTGCGTGCGCGGCGGTGGCGACATGAGCCGCAGCGAGATCGATGCCTACACCGAGTTCGTCAAGATCTACGGCGCCAAGGGCCTGGCCTGGATCAAGGTCAACGACGCTTCCAAGGGGCGTGACGGCCTGCAGAGCCCGATCGTGAAGAACCTGCACGACAAGGCCGTGGCCGACATCCTCGCGCGCACGAAAGCGCAAAGCGGCGACATCATTTTCTTCGGTGCCGACAAGGCCAAGGTGGTCAACGACGCCATCGGCGCGCTGCGCCTGAAGATCGGCCATAGCGAGCTGGGCAAGAAGAACGGCCTGTTCGAAAGCCGCTGGGCGCCCATGTGGGTGGTGGACTTCCCGATGTTCGAGCACGACGAGGAAGCCGACCGCTGGACGGCGGTGCACCACCCCTTCACCGCCCCCAAGGACGGCCACGAGGACTGGATGGTCACCGCGCCCGAGAAGTGCATCGCCAAGGGTTACGACATGGTGCTCAACGGCTGGGAAATCGGCGGTGGCTCGGTGCGCATCCACACTGCCGCGGTGCAGCAGAAGGTGTTCGACGCGCTCAAGATCACGCCCGAAGAGGCCCAGGTCAAGTTCGGTTTCCTGCTCGACGCGCTGCAGTACGGCGCGCCGCCCCACGGTGGCCTGGCGTTCGGTCTGGACCGCATCGTGACCCTCATGACCGGTGCCGAGTCCATCCGCGACGTGATCGCCTTCCCCAAGACCCAGCGCGCCCAGTGCCTGCTGACCCAGGCCCCCAGCCTGGTGGACGAGAAGCAGCTGCGCGAGCTGCACATCCGCCTGCGCAACACGGACCTGGCCAAAACCGCCTGAGATCCGGTCTGAAGCACCTCCAAGGGCGCCCATCGGCGCCCTTTTTTTCGGTATCGCACCGTGACGCGCGGTCATCTGCCGGCAATGTCCGACATCCGGCGGGGTTTGTTACCATGCCCTTTTAACAAGGAGCCGCTCATGACCAAGACCACACAAGACACCCTGGCTGGCAAGGAAAAGCTCGTCGCCGATCTGCAGCGCGTCATCGCCGACGCCGAAGAACTGATGCAGGCCACCGCCCACCAGACCGAGGGCAGGATCGTGGAACTGCGCGACCGCATCAATGACAACCTGCGCGACGCGCGCCACAAGCTGGGCGACGCGGAGGACGCCATCCGGGAAAAAACCCGCGAGGTGGCGCGCGCCACCGACGACTACGTGCACGAGCACCCCTGGCGCGCCGTCGGCGCCGCCGCGGGCGTGGGTCTGATCATCGGCCTGCTCATCAGCCGCCGCTGAACCCGGCGTCCGGTCCCATGGCCACGCCGCAGCGTCTGTCGTCGTCCCTCCGCGGGCTGGCCGCGACCGTGCTCGAGCTGCTGCAGCTGCGGCTGGAACTGCTCAGCGTGGAGGCGCAGGAAGAGGTGCTGCGCGTGGGCGCGCTGCTGGTCTACGGCGCCGTGGCGGTCACCTTCCTCAGCCTGGGCGTGGTGTTTCTCGCGCTGCTGATCACCGTGGCCCTGTGGGACAGCCACCGCCTGCTCGCGCTGGCCGCCTTCACCGGGCTCTTCCTGGTGCTCGGCGGCGTGGCCGCGTGGCTGGCGCGCGAGCGCCTGCGCTCCGGGACCCGCTTGTTCTCGGCCAGCGTCGAGGAACTGCGGCAGGACCGCGAGGGCCTGCGTTCATGAAGGCGGTTCCGTGAGCGACGACCGCGCCGATCTGCTGGCCCGCCGGCGCGAGCGCCTCGTGCTGCGCTCGGCCCGCCTGCGCGGGCAGGTGGCGACGGAGTTGCAGGCCCTGGAGCCCGCGCTCGCGTGGGCCGACCGGCTGCAGGACGCCTGGCTCTGGTTGCGTGCCCACCCGCTCGCGGTGGCCGCTGGCGTGGTCGGCCTGGCGGTGTGGCGTCCGCGGCGCCTGCTCGGCCTGGGCCTGCGCGCCTGGTCGGCCTGGCAGCTGCTGCAGCGTGTGCGCGCGCCGGGGCCGGTGTCCCGCCGCTTGTTCTGAGCCGGCCATGAAGATTCCGCAGTCGGTGCTGGTGGTGATCCACACGCCGGCGCTGGAGGTGTTGCTGATCGAGCGCGCCGATGCGCCCGGCTTCTGGCAGTCGGTCACCGGCTCCAAGGACTTCGAGGACGAGGCCTTCGAGGCCACCGCGGTGCGCGAGGTGCGCGAGGAAACCGGGCTGGACGCGCGCGCGCCGGGCCATGTGCTGAGCGACTGGGCGCTGGAAAACGTGTACGAGATCTACCCGCAGTGGCGCCACCGCTACGCGCCAGGCGTCACGCACAACACCGAGCACCTGTTCGGCCTGTGCGTGCCGCGCGCGCTGCCGGTGACGCTGAGCCCGCGCGAGCACCGCGACCAGGTGTGGCTGCCCTGGACCGAGGCGGCCGAGCGCTGTTTCTCGCCGTCCAACGCCGAGGCCATCGCCTGGCTGCCCCGGCTGGCCGCAAGGCCGGACTGAGCCCGGCGCGCCGGCACGGGGTTGGTGGCATGATTTGCCCATGAGCATCTTGCGCGTCGCCACCTACAACATCCACAAGGGGGTGCAGGGCGTGGGCCCCGGGCGCCGGCTGGAGATTCACAACCTCGCGCACGCGGTCGAGCAGTTCGATGCCGACATCGTCTGCCTGCAGGAGGTGCGCCGCCACCACCGCAAGCTCGAAAAACAGTTCACCCGCTGGCCCGACCTGGACCAGGCCGGCTACCTCTCGCCCGAGGGCTACGAGTCGGTCTACCGCACCAACGCCACCACCCGCCACGGTGAACACGGCAACGCGCTGCTCTCGCGCTGGCCGGTTCTGGACAGCAACCATTCCGATGTGTCCGACCACCGCTTCGAGCAGCGTGGCCTGCTGCATGTGCAGCTGCTGGTCGACGGCATCGACGTGCATGTGGTGGTGGTGCACTTCGGCCTGATCCACGCCAGCCGCGAGCGCCAGGTGCAGCGCCTGGGCCAGTACATCGCCAGCGAGCTGCCGCAGACCGCACCGCTCATCGTGGCCGGCGACTTCAACGACTGGGGCGCCCAGTTGCTGCGCCCCATGGCCGCGCTGGACCTGCGCACCTTCGAGGGCATCCGCCTGGCCACCTACCCCTCGCGCCTGCCGCTGCTGCACCTGGACCGCATCTTCGTGCGGGGCCTGCGGCTGGTGTCGGCCCAGGTGCCGCACGGACGGGTGTGGTCGCGCATGTCCGACCACCTGCCCCTGATCGCCGAGCTGGAGTTGTGAGCCTCGCGCCCGATACCTCCGACACCTCCACCAGCGCACGGCCTGCGCCGGGCACGATGCGCGGTGGTCACCAGTTGCTGCTGCTGCAGGGCGGCGCCGAGTTCTTCCCATCCCTGGTCGAGGCCATGGACGCCGCGCGCATGGTCGTGCACCTGGAGACCTACATCTTCGAGTTCGCCGGATCGGCGTTGAGCGTGGCCCACGCGCTGGAGCGCGCGGCGCGGCGCGGCGTGGTGGTGCGTCTGCTGATCGACGGTGTGGGCACGCCGCGCATACCCGAAGAATGGCGGCAGCGCTTCGAGCAGGCTGGCGTGGCGATGCGCATCTACGCGCCGCTGGGGCGCCTGGGCCTGCTGCTGCCCAGCCGCTGGCGGCGGCTGCACCGCAAGCTCTGCGTGGTCGACGGCACGGTCGGTTTCTGCGGCGGCATCAACATCATCGACGACCAGGACGACGTGGCGCTGGGGCGGCTGACGGCGCCGCGGCTGGACTTCGCGCTGCGCGTGGCCGGCCCGCTGGTGGACGACATGGTCGAGACCATGGAACAGCTCTGGTGGCGCATGCAGGCCGCGCGCCGCGCGCGCCAGCGCGAGTTCAAGGCCGCGTGGGACGCCCTGCGCTCGGCCGGCCCGGTAGGCGATTTCTCGCGCCTGCTGCAGAAGTTCGAGGCCCAGGCCGGCCTGCACGGACACCCGCCGGTGGAAGGCCCGTTCGGCGAGACCTCGCCGTCGCCACTGGGCGTGGACGGCGCGCGTGCCACCCTGCTGCTGCGCGACAACGTGAGCCACCGGCACGACATCGAGCGCGCCTACCTCAAGGCGATCGGCGAGGCGCGCCAGGACATCATGATCGCCAACGCCTACTTCATTCCGGGCCGCAAGTTGCGTCGCGCCCTCACCATGGCCGCGGCGCGCGGCGTGCGCGTGCGCCTGCTGTTGCAGGGCAAATACGAGCACTTCTTTCAGTACCGCGCGGCGCGCCCGGTGTACCAGCACCTGGTGGACGCGGGCATCGAAATCCACGAGTACGCGCCCAGCGCGTTGCACGCCAAGGTGGCGGTGGTGGACCAGCGCTGGTCCACCGTGGGCTCCACCAACCTCGACCCGCTGTCGATGCTGCTGGCGCGCGAGGCCAACGTGATGACCAGCGACCGGCGCTTCTCCAGCCTGCTGCATGGCTACCTCGATGGCCTGGTGCAACACACGGGCCAGCTGCTGGACGCCCAGGCGCTGAGCCAGCGCCACTGGACGCAGCGCCTGCTGGACCGCATTGCCTTCGCCATCATGCGCGCCACGCTCTTCGTCACCGGCCACCGGTATTGAGGGGATGGTGGAAGACCTGATCGTCCAGCGCCCCGAGGGCCTGTACTGCCCGCCCGGCGGCTTCTACATCGACCCCTGGCGCCGCGTGGAGCGCGCCGTCATCACCCACGCGCACGCCGACCACGCGCGCCCCGGCCATGCGCACTACCTCGCCACCGCCGTGTCCGAAGGCCTGCTGCGCTCGCGCCTGGGGCCGGGCATCGCGCTGCAAGGCCTCGCTTACGGCGAGACGGTCGAACACCATGGCGTGCGCGTCTCGCTGCACCCGGCCGGCCATGTGCTGGGCTCGGCGCAGGTGCGGGTCGAACACCGGGGCCGCGTCTGGGTGGCCAGCGGCGACTACCGCACCACGCCGGCCGGCGCCGTGCCCGACCGCACCTGCGCGCCGTTCGAACCGGTGCGCTGCGACGTCTTCATCACCGAGTCCACCTTCGGTCTGCCGATCTACCGCTGGCGACCCGATACCGAGCTGTTCGGGCAGATCAACCACTGGTGGCTCGACAACGCCGAGGCCGGCCGCGCCAGCGTGCTGGTCTGCTACAGCCTGGGCAAGGCGCAGCGCATCCTGGCCGGCGTGGACGCGTCCATCGGTCCCATCGTGTGCCACGGCGCGGTCGAGCCGCTCAACCGCGCCTACCGCGCCGCCGGCATTGCTCTGCCCGACACGCTGGCGGTGGGCGAGGTCGCCGACAAGGCCGACCTGAAACGCGCGCTGGTGTTGTGCCCGGGCAGCGCGCTGGGCTCGCCGTGGATCCAGCGTTTCGGTGATTTCAGCGACGCCTTCGCCAGCGGCTGGATGCAGGTGCGCGGGCAGCGCCGCCGCGGCGGCCACGACCGCGGTTTCGTGCTCAGCGACCACGCCGACTGGCCCGGCCTGCTGGGCGCCATTGGCGCGAGCGGCGCCGCGCGCGTGATCGTCACGCACGGCAGTGTGCCGGTGCTGGTGCGCTACCTGCAGGAACAGGGCCTGCAGGCCGAGGGCTTCGACACCGAGTACGGCGACGGGCACGAGACCCGCGCCGAGGCCGCGCCCCCGGTTGCCGCATGAAACGGTTCGCCGCCCTGTTCGCCGAGCTCGACGCCAGCACCGCCACCATCGCCAAGGTGGCGGCGCTGCGGCGCTACCTGGCCGAGGTGGACGACGCCGACGCGGCCTGGGCGGTGTACTTCCTGGCCGGGGGCAAGCCACGCCAGCTCATCAAGACCGCGCAGCTGCGCGCGCTGGCCACCGAGACCGCGGGCTTGCCCGAGTGGCTGTTCGAGGCCTGTTACCAGGCCGTGGGCGACCTGGCCGAGACCATTGCACTCGTGCTGCCCGAACCGCGCGACAGCGGGGGCATGGACACGCGGCTGAGCCAGTGGATGGAACAGCGCCTGTTGCCGTTGCGCGGCCAAAGCGATGCCGCCGTGCTGCAGGCCCTGGGCGGGTGGTGGCGCGAACTCGATCCCGCCGGCCGCTTTCTGCTCGTCAAGCTGGTGGGTGGTGGCTTTCGCGTCGGGGTGAGCAAGCTGCTGGTGCAGCGCGCCCTCGCCGCGCACGCCGGGCTCGACGCCAGGCAGGTGGCCGCGCGCATGATGGGCTTCACCGACAGCAAGCGGTTGCCCACCGCAGCGATCTACCGCGCCCTGTTGGCGCCCGACTCCGCGCCGGGCCAGGCCGACGCCGGTCGCGAACCGAGCCAGCCCTACCCGTTTTTCCTCGCCAGCCCACTCGATGCCGCTGCCACCGCCAACCTGCGCGCGCAGGAGCCGGTGGACGACTGGCTGGCCGAGTGGAAGTTCGACGGCATCCGCGGCCAGATCGTCAAGCGCGCCGGGCAGGTGTGGGTGTGGTCGCGCGGTGAAGAACTGATGAGCGAGCGCTTTCCCGAGCTGCAGGCGCTTGCGCAGCGCTGGCCCGATGGCACCGTGGTCGACGGCGAGATCCTGGTCTGGGACGCGAGCGATCCCTCGCCCCGCCTGCCGGGCAGCGACCGCCCGGGCCGCCCGGCGCCGTTCGCCCTGCTGCAGCGGCGCATCGGCCGCAAGACCCTGGGCCCCAAGGTGCTGGCCGACGCGCCGGTGAGCTTCATGGCCTACGACCTGCTCGAGGCCGGGGGCGGCGACCTGCGCGCCGCGCCGCAGTACCAGCGGCGCGCGCAACTGCAGACCCTGGCGGCACAGCTGAACGCGGCGCCGGGGCCACGCCTGTGGCTCTCGCCGGTGTTGAGCGCGCACGGCTGGGACGCACTGGCCGCGCAGCGTGCCCAGGCGCGCGAACTCGGCGTCGAAGGGCTGATGCTCAAGCACCGCCACAGCGCCTACGGCACCGGGCGGCAGAAGCGCGCGGGCGAGGAGGGTGTGTTCGCCTGGTGGAAATGGAAGATCGATCCGCTGTCCGTCGACGGCGTGCTGATCTACGCGCAGGCCGGCCATGGCCGCCGCGCCTCGGTCTACACCGACTACACCTTCGCGGTGTGGAACCGCCCGCCGGTGGATGCCGCCGAGGCGCAGGTGGTGGTGGAGGCGATCGCACAGCGCCAGCCGCCCGTGCCCGGTGGCCTGCAGCTGGTGGCTTTCACCAAGGCCTATTCGGGCCTGACCGACGAAGAATTCAAGGCGGTCGATGCGGTGATCCGCCAGCACACGCTGGAGAAGTTCGGTCCGGTGCGCAGCGTGCGGCCCACGCTGGTGTTCGAGCTCGCGTTCGAAGGCATCGCGCGCAGCAGCCGGCACAAGAGCGGCGTGGCGCTGCGTTTCCCGCGCATGCAGCGCATCCGCCACGACAAGCCGCTGCACGAGGCCAGCAACCTGCAGGACCTGGAGCTGCTGCTGGACGGCCCGGCGAGCTGAGCGCGCCGGGTAAACCCCCGGCCGCTGCGGGCCAAGCCAGCCCGCGTGGCGCCGCCCGGAAGTCCGGTGTTAGCATGCCCCATGCTGACGAAAACCGCCTCCGACATGACCTCCGAAGCCCCCTCCGATGACGACCACGGCGTGCCCGTTTCCGTCAAGATCCGCGAGCGCGTGAAGGCCGCGCGCCAGCGCTTCCACTCCAACGACAACATCGCCGAATTCATCCTGCCGGGCGAACTCGACAAGCTGCTCGATGAAGTGGCCGTGCACATGCAGGGCGTGCTCGACGCCATGGTGATCGACACCGAGAACGACCACAACACCGGCGACACCGCGCGCCGCGTGGCCAAGATGTACATCAAGGAGGTGTTCAACGGCCGCTACGTCAAGGGGCCCAGCGTCACCGAGTTCCCGAACGCCGAACACCTCAACGAGCTCATGATCGTCGGCCCGATCACGGTGCGCAGCGCCTGCAGCCACCACTTCTGCCCGGTCATCGGCAAGATCTGGATCGGCGTCATGCCCAACGAGCACACCAACGTGATCGGCCTGTCCAAGTACGCGCGCCTGGCCGAGTGGATCATGGGCCGCCCGCAGATCCAGGAAGAGGCGGTGGTGCAGCTGGCCGACCTGATCCAGGAGAAGACGCAGCCCGACGGCCTGGCCATCGTGATGGAGGCCAGCCACTACTGCATGGCCTGGCGCGGCGTGAAGGACATGGACAGCAAGATGATCAACTCGGTCATGCGCGGCGTGTTCCTCAAGGACCCCAACCTGCGCCGCGAATTCCTCTCGCTCATTCCCCGTTGAACACCCCTCCCACCTGAAGAAGCCCAACATGCTGGTACGCCTTCTCTACGTCAGCCACGCGGTCGACAAGGACTGCTCCAAGGCCATCGAGTCCATCCTCGAGGCCTCCCGTTCGCACAACATGGGCAACGGCATCACTGGCGTGCTCTGCTACGGCGGTGGCGTGTTCCTGCAGGCCATCGAAGGCGGCCGCGCCGCCGTCAACGTGCTCTACAACCACATCGTGGCCGACCCCCGGCACACCGGCGTGGAGCTGCTGCACTACGAAGAAATCACCGAGCGCCGCTTCGGCGGCTGGACCATGGGGCAGGTCAACCTCGCCAAGCTCAACACCTCCATCGTGCTGAAGTACTCCGAGCGCCCCGAGTTCGATCCCTACGCCGTCTCGGGCAAGGTGTCGCTGGCCCTGCTCGAGGAGCTGATGGCCACTGCCAGCATCATCGGCAGGGCTTGAAGAGCTCCCCCCTGCGCCGCTGCGCGGCTTCCCCCCGCTCTGGCGCGCCTGCGGCGCTGGGAGGGGGGACAGCACCTCGGGCCGGCGGACCCGGACCCTCGTTGCTCCTGGATCGGGGCTTCTCCTGACGTTGCATGTCGCTGACTGCCTTCGCCCTCATCGTGCTGGCGGGCCTGATCCACGCCGGCTGGAACATCGCGGCCAAGAAGGCCGCGGGCGATGCGCGCTTCGCCTTCTTCAGCGCCTTCCTCATGATGCTGTTCTGGGCGCCGCTGGGCTGGTGGCTCGGGCGCGACGAGGTGCCGCGCTGGGGCACCACCGAATGGGGCTTCGTGGTCGCCAGCGGCGTGCTGCACGTCTTCTACTACGTCATCCTGCTGCGCGGCTATCGCAAGTCCGACCTCACCGTGGTCTACCCGATGGCGCGCGGCTCGGGCCCGTTGCTGTCCTCGCTGGTGGCCATCGTGCTGCTGGGCGAGCGCATCTCGGCGCTGGGCGTGGCGGGCATCGCCGGGGTGGTGGGTGGCGTGTTCCTGATCGCGGGTGGCCCCGGCCTGCTGCGCGCCGCGCACGACCCCGTGGCCCGCCGGCGCGTGCGCAAGGGCATGGTCTACGGCCTGCTCACCGGCGTCTTCATCGCGTCGTACACGGTGGTCGACGGCTATGCGGTCAAGGTGCTGCTGATGTCGCCCATCCTGGTCGACTACATGGGCAACTTCGTGCGCGTGGCCCTGCTCGCGCCCAGCGTGCTGCGCGACCTGCCCACCGCCGCGCAGCACTGGCACCTGCAGTGGCGCTATGCGCTGCTGGTGGCGGTGGTGAGCCCGGTGGCTTACGTGCTGGTGCTCTACGCGATGCGCGAGGCGCCGATCTCGCACGTGGCGCCCGCGCGCGAGGTGTCCATGCTGTTCGCCGCGCTGATCGGCGGCCACCTGCTGGGCGAGGGCGACCGCGTGGCGCGCGTTTTCGGCGCGTTGTGCATCGCGGCGGGCGTGAGCGCGCTGGCGCTGGGTTGAGGGCGGCATGAGCACGCCAGTCCCCCTCACGCTGCTGGGCTGCGACTTCACCAGCGCACCGAATCGCCGCAAACCGGTCGCGCTCGCCGTGGGCCACGCCGACCGCGGCCGCGTGCTGCTGGACGCGGTCGAGCGCTTCGAGTCGCTCGATGCCTGGGGCCAGCGGCTCGCCGCGCCCGGCCACTGGGTCGGCGGTTTCGACCTGCCTTTCGGCCTGCCGCGCGAGCTGGTCATTACGCTCGGCTGGCCGACCGACTGGGCCGCCTGCATGGCGCGCTATGCGGGCCTGAGCCGCGAGGCCATCCGCGAGGCTTTCGCGGCCTTCTGCGATGCGCGGCCGGTGGGTGGCAAGTTCGCCCACCGCGCCACCGACGGGCCGGCCGGCTCCAGCCCGAGCATGAAATGGGTCAACCCGCCGGTGGCCTTCATGCTGCACGCCGGGGTGCCGCGCCTGATCGCCGCCGATGTCACGCTGCCCGGTCTGCGGGCGGGCGACCCCGCGCGCATCGGCCTGGAGGCTTACCCCGGCCTGCTCGCGCGCAGCGTGCTCGGTGCCACCTCGTACAAGAGCGACGACCGGGCGAAGCAGACGCCCGATCGCCTGATCGCGCGCAAGACGCTGATCAATGCGCTGGAAAACGGCCAGGCACCGCTGCTGCAGGGCGCGGGCCTGCGCCTGAAGCTCACGCACGCGCAGCGCGACGCGCTGGCCGACGACCCCAGCGGCGACAGCCTGGACGCGGTGCTGTGCCTGCTGCAGGCGGCCTGGGCCGAGCAGCAGCACCGCGCGGGCCACCCGCGCTGGGGTCTGCCGGTGTTCGACCCGCTCGAAGGCTGGATCGTCAGCGCCTGAGCCGGCGGCGCGCTTCAACCCGCGCGACAGTGCGGGCACCCTGGTGTGCCTAGAATCGGCAGGGTTCGGCCCCGTGCCGGACACAAGCGTTCTCAGGGCGGGGTGAAATTCCCCACCGGCGGTGATGGCGGCGTGGCGACACGACCGCACGAGTGCCGCGAGCGCCCATGCACCGGCCATTCCGGTGCATGGGGTCAGCAGACCCGGTGGGATCCCGGGACCGACGGTCACAGTCCGGATGAAAGAGAGCGCGAGCCAGGCGTCCGTTGCGTTGCGCGCAGCGGGGCGCTTGCGCTTGTGCGCCCTGATTTGTTGGCCCCTCCTGTTTCGAGGACAGCATGAATCAGACCGAGTCTTCCCACACCCTCCACCTGCCGTCCGGCCTGCGCTTCGCCTTCGTCGAGGCCTCGTGGCACGCCGACATCGTGCACCAGGCGCGCGATGCCTTCTTCGCCGAAATGGCGCTCGGCGGCTTCGGCCCCGAATCGATCGACGTGTTCGACGTGCCCGGCGCGTTCGAGATCCCGCTGCACGCGCAGCGCCTGGCGCGCTCGGGCCGCTACGCCGCCGTGGTCGGCAGTGCGCTGGTGGTCGACGGCGGCATCTACCGCCACGACTTCGTTTCCCAGACGGTGGTGCAGGCGCTGATGGACGTGCAGCTCGACACTGGCGTGCCCATGATCTCGGCCGTGCTCACGCCGCACCATTTCCACGAGCACGCCGAGCACCGCAAGTACTTCCTGCGCCACTTCGCCGTCAAGGGCACCGAGGCGGCGCAGGCCTGCCTGCAGACGGTGGCCGGGCTGCGCCGGCTCGACGCCCTGCTCGCGCCGGCCTGAGGTGGTCCCCCGAACAGGGCTTGGTCGTCGGGCCCGGGCCGGGTAAGCTGGGCACCACACTTCAGGACAGGAGGACTCCATGTACCCATGGCTTTTCTTGTGGGCGCCGCAGCTGCAGCTGCCCTTCAGCGGCGACGTGGCCCAGCGCATCGAGCCCCGCACCCAGTGGTTCTTCGACGGCATCGACAGCACCTCGGGCGACCCGGTGATCGAGCGCAAGGCCTTCGAGGTCGCCAGCTACGGCCGCCAGCTCGGGCTGCTCACCGAGTTGCTGCTCGACATGGCCGCGCAGACACCGCCGCGCACGCCGGCGGGCCGCGAGGCGCGGCAGCGCCTGCGCAAGATCCAGGCGCAGATCGAACAGCTCAAGACCGATGATGCGACCACGCATGTCGAGGCGGTGGAAGCCGGCCTGCAACGCCTCAAGACCCGCCACACGGCCGAATACGAGCGGCTGCGCGCGCGCCTGCAGCGCCTGCTGGCCGAACCCGCCCCCTGAGTCATCGACTCCCTGGTTCGAGCCGAACCGTTCGCCCCGGCACTTGATGCATCATGGGCCCCTGCGCTGCGCCGGAGCCATTGGGGCGGTCGGTGGAAGCGCACGGTTCCGAGGGACATTTCCATGAACACAGCCAAACTCGTCGGCATCATTCTCATCGCCGCGGGCGTCATCGGCCTGGTTTACGGCAGCTTCAGCTACACCAAGGACACCCAGGCCGTGAAGCTCGGCCCGCTGGAACTGACCGTGAAGGAAAAAGAGACCGTCAACGTGCCGGTCTGGGCTGGCGTGGGCGCCATCGTGGTTGGTGGCCTGCTGCTGGTCATGGGTGGCAAGAAGGGCTGAACAACGGCCCGTTCGCCCGCGAATGCCGCGCACCCCTCGCGGGCCCACGGCCTGGCTGGCCGCCGTGGGCGTGCTCGCCATGGCCGGCGTCGTGGCGGGTGCGGCCCGCGCGAACGAGGTCTTTGCCGCGCGCGTGAGCCGCGTGTTCGACGGCGACACCCTCTGGGTCAAGCCGCTCGATGGGGGGCGCTACCGCAAGCTGCGGCTCGACGGCATCGACGCCCCCGAGATCTGCCAGGCCGGTGGCAGCGCGTCGCGCGATGCGCTGGCCGCTCGCGTGTTGAACCAGGTGGTGGAGGTCCGCGTGCGCCAGCACGACGACTACGGCCGCGGGCTGGTGCGGCTCACCCACCAGGGCGACGACCTCGCGGCCTGGATGGTGGTCCAGGGACAGGCCTGGTCGTACCGCTGGCGCCGCAGCCCGGGGCCGTTCGCCGACGAGGAGGCGGTGGCGCGCCGGGCGCGCAAGGGCTTGTTTGCCGACGCCTCGGCCGAGCTGCCGCGCGATTTCCGCAAACGCCATGGGCCCTGCCCGATGCCTTGATCCGCGCGCCGGCTCAGTGCGCCTGGCCGCAGACCGCGCACTGCGGGTTCTGCGGCACGGTGATCTGGTGGAAGGCGAGGTCGCGACCGTCGAGCATGAGCAGCTGGCCGGTGAGGCGCGAGCCCAGGCCGGTGAGCAGCTTGAGCGCCTCGGCCGCCTGCATGCTGCCCACGATGCCCACCAGCGGCGCGAACACGCCCATGGTGGCGCAGCGCGTTTCCTCCAGACCGGCTGTTTCGGGAAACACGCAGGCGTAGCAGGGGTTGCCCGGGCTGCGCGTGTCGAACACGCTGAGCTGCCCGTCCATGCGGATCGCCGCGCCCGAGACCAGCGGCCTGCGGTGCTTCACGCAGGCGCGGTTGATGGCATGGCGGGTGGCGAAGTTGTCGGTGCAGTCGAGCACCACATCGGCCTGGGCGATCAGCGTGTCGAGCAGCGCCTCGTCGGCGCGTTGCACGACCGGTGTGACCTGCACGTCGGGGTTGATGGCCGTGATCGCCTCGCGGATCGACTCGGCCTTGGGGCGGCCCACGCGGGCCAGGTTGTGCGCGATCTGCCGCTGCAGGTTGGTCTCGTCGACCACGTCGTGGTCCACCACGGTGATGCGGCCCACACCGGCGCTGCCCAGGTAGAGCGCGACCGGTGAGCCCAGGCCACCGGCGCCGATCACCAGCGCGTGGGACGCGAGCAAGGCTTCCTGGCCTTCGACCCCGATTTCGTTGAGCAGGATGTGGCGCGAGTAGCGCAGGAGTTGGGCGTCGTCCAAGGGGCGCGCCGCGGGCCGTTCAGGGCCCGCGGGGTCTGTCAGTTTTCTTTTTTCTCTTCGACACGCACGGCCATCGTCTTGCTGACCATGACGGGGCGGCCCTTGAGCTGGTTGATCGCCTGTTGCAGCTGGAAGTCCTTGTCGGTGCCGAACTCGGGCACTAGGCGCTGGTTCGGGTTCTTCCGCGCCTCTTCCTCCAGCCGCTTGCGCGCCACTTCACGGGCCTCCTCGCGCTGCTGCTCCTCGGCACGGCGCGCGTCCGTCATGGGCTGCTCGGGCGTGGCGGTGCCGTTGTTCAGGTGCTTCTGCAGGTCGGCTTCGCGGGTGCGCAGTGCCGCGAACACATTGCCCTCGAGCGTCTCGTCCACCATCACGTCGGGCACGATGCCCTTGGCCTGGATGGAGTTGCCCGACGGCGTGTAGTAGCGCGCGGTGGTGATCTTCAGGCCGGTGTCGGGGCCGAGCGGGCGCACCGTCTGCACCGAGCCCTTGCCGAAGGTCTGGCTGCCCAGGATGAGGCCGCGCTTGTGGTCCTGCAGGGCGCCGGCCACGATCTCGCTGGCCGAGGCCGAGCCTTCGTTGACCAGCACCACCAGCGGCACGCGCTTGAGCGCACCCTTGGTGTTTTCGGTCAGGCGCTTGATGGGGTCTGTGCCGCCACGGCGCAGGTAGTGTTGCGGGATGGCCTTGTAGACGAACTTGCTGTCCTCGAGCTGGCCGTTGGTGGACACCACGGTCACGTTTTCGGGCAGGAAGGCGGCGGAGAGCGCCACGGCCGAGTCGAGCAGGCCGCCCGGGTCGTTGCGCAGGTCGAGCACCATGCCCTTGAGGTTGGGGTCGGCCTTGTAGATGTCTTCCACCTTGCGGGCGAAGTCTTCGACCGTGCGTTCCTGGAATTGCGACACGCGCACCCAGGCGTAACCCGGCTCCACCACGCGCGATTTCACGCTTTGCGTCTTGATTTCCTCGCGTGTGATCGTCACCGGGAAGGTGCGGTTCTCGTCCTTGCGGAAGATGTTGAGCAGCACCTTGGTGCGCGGCTCGCCGCGCATGAGCTTGACCGCTTCGTTGATGGTCAGGCCCTTGACCTGGGTGTCGTCGATCTTGGTGATCAGGTCGCCGGTCTTGAGGCCGGCGCGGAAAGCGGGCGAATCCTCGATCGGCGAGACCACCTTGACCAGGCCGTCTTCCATGGTGATTTCAATGCCCACCCCGACGAAACGGCCGCTGGTGCCTTCGCGGAATTCCTTGAACGACTTCTTGTCGAAGTACTGGGAGTGCGGGTCGAGGCTGGCCACCATGCCGGTGATGGCCTCGGAAATCAGCTTCTTCTCGTCCACCGGCTCCACATAGTCGGTCTTGACCATGCCGAACACGGCCGCGAGCTGCTGCAGTTCTTCCAGCGGCAGGGGCGCGAGCGACCCGCGCGCGACCGCCTGCAGCTGCACCGTGGTCAGTGCCCCGGCCACCGCGCCAATGGCCACCCAGCCCACGATCTTCAGCTTGTGACTCACCTGTTTTGCCATCGAAATACCCCAGTAAAAAAGCCCGAGCAGGGCCTGCAAGACCCTGGCGGGTCAATATACACCTTGGAGCATGCCGGCATGCTTCGGTTCCCCATACCCCGCACTGGTATTGCGGCGGGGTGTGACGAAGGCCCGCTTCAGGCCTTGCCCTGGGCCGCCACGGCCGCCGCGGCCCTGGCGGCGGCTTCGGCGTCGCCCAGGTAGTAGCGCCGGATCGGCTGGAGCTCCGCGTCCAGTTCGTAGACCAGCGGAATGCCGTTGGGGATGTTGACGCCCACGATCTCGTCGTCGCCAATGCCGTCGAGGTACTTCACCAGCGCGCGGATGCTGTTGCCGTGGGCGGCCACCACCACGCGTTTGCCAGCCTTGATGGCCGGTGCCATGGCCTCGTTCCAGAACGGCAGCACGCGGGCCACGGTGTCCTTCAGGCACTCGGTCAGCGGGATTTCCTCGGGCTTGAGGCGGTCGTAGCGGCGGTCGCCCCGCTCGCTGCGAGGGTCGCCCGGCTCCAGCGCGGGCGGTGGCGTGTCGTAGCTGCGGCGCCAGATCAGCACCTGCTCGTCGCCGTACTGTTTGGCCATGTCGGCCTTGTTCAGGCCCTGCAGCGCGCCGTAGTGGCGCTCGTTGAGGCGCCAGCTGTGCACCACCGGCAGCCAGGTGCGGTCCATCTCGTCGAGCACATGCCACAGCGTGCGGGTGGCGCGCTTGAGCACGCTGGTGTAGGCGAGGTCGAAGTCGTAGCCCTCGGCTTTGAGCAGCCGGCCGGCGGCCAGCGCCTGGTTCAGGCCGGTGGGGGTGAGGTCCACGTCGGTCCAGCCGGTGAAGCGGTTTTCCAGGTTCCAGGTGGATTCGCCATGGCGAATCAGGACGAGTTTGTGCATGGGATGAGGGGCGTTGAGGGGGCGAAACGGGGTCGGGAAACCGGCGGTGCTGGCGCTCCGCGGCGGGTGCCGGAGAGGGCGTCCGGGCACGGCGCAGTCAGGCATTCTAAAATCCCGGGCTTACTCGAAAGGTGTACCCGTGAGTTTCTTCATCGAAAACTGGATTCTGATTGCCGTGGCTTTTTCCGCGGGTGCCTTGCTGGTCTGGCCCGCCGTCTCGGCCGGCGGGCGCGCCGGATCGCTCAACACGGTGCAGGCCGTGCAGCTCATGAACCGCGACAAGGCGGTGGTGGTGGACGTGCGCGACGCGGCCGAATTTGCCGCCGGCCACGTGATCGGTGCGAAAAACCTGCCGCTGGCCGAGCTGGAGGCCAAGCTGCCCGGCGCGGTCAAGAACAAGGCCACGCCGCTGATCCTGGTGTGCGCCAACGGCGCCACGTCCAACCGCGGCGTGGCCACCGCGAAAAAGCTCGGCTACGAGAACGCGCATTCCCTGACGGGCGGCATGGGCGCCTGGCGCTCCGCCAGCCTGCCGGTGGAAAAAGCCTGATCATCGCGGCTTCGCTTTTTCCCCCTCAGGATTTCCGCATGGCCAAGGTCAAGATGTTCACCAGCGCGTATTGCCCCTTCTGCAGCAGGGCCCGGGCCCTGCTGGACCGGCGCGGCGTGGCCGATATCGAAGAGGTGTTCGTGGACGGCCAGCCGGAGCTGCGCGCCCAGATGACCCGGCTGACCGGGCGCACCAGCGTGCCGCAGATCTTCATCGGCGACACCCACGTGGGGGGCTGCGACGACCTGCACGCGCTCGATGGTGTCGGCAAGCTGGTGCCGATGTTGCAGGCCTGAGTCACGAAGCCGCCTTGTCGGGCTGACATAATCCACGGCAGTGCCCGCCGCGGCGACCCCGTCCCCGGCGGGTTTGTTTTTTTCTCCCCCGCTTTCTTCGAGACCACACCATGGCAGAAAACCAGGACCCCATCTTCCAGATCCAGCGCGTCTACCTCAAGGAAGCCTCGCTGGAGCAACCCAATTCCCCGGCCATCCTGCTCGAGCAGGAGCAGCCCTCGGTGGACATCCAGCTCGGCGTGGAAGCCAGCCCGGTGGCCGACGGCGTGTTCGAGGTCTGCGTCACCGCCACGGTGACCACCAAGATCAAGGACAAGACCGTGTTCCTGGTCGAAGCCAAGCAGGCCGGCATCTTCGAGATCCGCAACCTGCCCCAGGACCAGATGGGCCCGATCATGGGCATCGCCTGCCCGCAGATCGTCTACCCGTACCTGCGCAGCAACGTGGCCGACATCATCCAGCGCGGCGGCTTCCCGCCGGTGCACCTGGCCGAGATCAACTTCCAGGCCATGTACGAGCAGCAGCAGGCACAGACCGCCGCCGACGCACCGCGCATCGTCACGCAGTAAACCGGCTGCCACCGCCTGCGCAGAGGTCCGATGAACATCGTCGTGCTCGGAGCGGGCGCCTGGGGCACCGCGCTGGCCGTTGGCGCTGCGGCGCAGGCGGGCGGGTTCCGTCAGGTCACGCTGTGGGCCCGCGATGCCGGACAGGCCGACGAGATGCGCGCGCGGCGCGAAAACCAGCGCTACCTGCCCGGCATTGCGCTGCCATCCTCGGTGTTGATCGCGTCCGGCCCGCTGGACCGGGCCTCGACGGTGCTGTCGGGCGCAGACCTCGTGGTCATCGGCACACCCATGTCGGGCCTGCGCGGCATGCTGCAGGGGCTGGCCGACCACCCGGCGCCGGTGGCCTGGCTCTGCAAGGGTTTCGAGGCGCCGCTCGGGGGTGAGTCCGGCGCCGGCCTGCTGGGCCACGAGGTGCGCGCCCAGGTGGCGCCGCGGCTCAAGGCGGGTGTGCTCAGCGGACCGAGCTTCGCGCTGGAGGTGGCGCAGGGCCGACCCACCGCGCTGGTGGCCGCGAGCGAGCATGCCAGCGTGCGCGACGTGCTGGTGGCCACTTTCCACAGCCCCACGCTGCGCGTCTACGCCAACGACGACCTCGTGGGCGTCGAAGTGGGGGGTGCGGTGAAGAACGTGCTGGCCATCGCCACCGGCCTGTGCGACGGCCTGGCGCTCGGTCTCAATGCGCGCGCCGCGCTGATCACGCGTGGCCTCACCGAGATGACGCGCCTGGGCCTGGCGCTCGGCGCGCGCGCCGACACCTTCATGGGCCTCTCGGGCCTGGGCGATCTGGTGCTCACCGCCACCGGCGACCTCTCGCGCAACCGCAAGGTGGGCCAGTTGCTGGCCCAGGGCATGAGCCTGCCGCAGGCGGTGCAGTCGCTGGGGCATGTGGCCGAGGGGGTGTACAGCGCGCGCACCGTGGTGCAGCGCGCGCGCCTGCTGGGGGTGGACATGCCGATCAGCGAAGCCGTGGTGGCGCTGCTCGAAGGCCGGCTGAAGCCGGCGCAGGCGGTGGCCGCGCTCATGGGGCGCGACCCGAAGGAAGAAGCCCTGTAGCCGCTCAGGCCGCGGCGTCGCAGCCCTGCGGCTTGAACACGCGCTCGGCCGATGCGGGATGCCGGGCCAGCGCGGCCGCCGGCCGGCGCGGGCGTCGCAGCAGTTCACCCCCGCAGTTGGGGCAGGTGTGGTTCAGCCGCTGGTCCGCGCAATCGCTGCAGAAGGTGCATTCGAAGGTGCAGATGCGCGCCTCGGTGCTCTCGTTGGGCAGGTCCCGGTTGCAGCATTCGCAGTTGGGGCGCAGTTGCAGCATGGTGGTCTCCAGCAAAGCGGTCAGATTTCGAAGTTGTCGATCAGGCGCGTCTTGCCCAGGCGCGCGGCGCCCAGCACCACCAGCGGCTCGCCGGGTTGCGGCGGCTGCAGGTCGATGCGGCGGCGCACGGTGAGGTAGTCGGGCTGCCAGCCGCGCGCGGCGAGCGCCTGGACGGCGCGTTCTTCCAGCGCCGGCAGGTGCCGCGCCAGGCCATCGGCCGCGGCCATGGCATCGCGGCCCAGCGCACGCAGCGCCAGCGAGAGCTGCACCGCCTCGGCGCGCTCGGTCTCGCTCAGGTAGCCGTTGCGTGAACTCAGCGCCAGGCCGTCGGCCGCGCGCTGGGTGGGCACGCTCACGATGCCGACCGGCAGCGCGAACTGCTGCACCATGCGCCGGATCACCATCTGCTGCTGGTAGTCCTTCTGGCCGAAGACCGCGTAGCGCGGCCCCTTCGCCTCGGCCAGCACGCACTGGAACAGCTTCATCACCACGGTGCACACGCCGGTGAAGAAGCCCGGGCGGAAATGCCCTTCCAGGATGTCGGCCAGCTCTGTGGGCGGTTGCACCTTGAAGCCTTGCGGTTCGGGGTACAGCTCCTTTTCCGACGGCGCGAACACCACGTCGCAACCCTCGGCCGCGAGCTTGTCGCAATCGGCCTGCAGGGTGCGCGGGTAGGTGTCGAAATCCTCGTGCGGTGCGAACTGCAGGCGGTTCACGAAGATGCTGGCCACGGTCACGTCACCCAGGGGTTTGGCGGCGCGCACCAGGTCGAGGTGGCCAGCGTGCAGGTTGCCCATGGTGGGCACCAGGGCCGGGCTGTTGTACGGCCGCAGCGTGGCACGCAGCTCTTCGATGGTGTGGACGAGTTTCATGAGGGAGAAGTGTCTGTTCAAGGGGCGCCGCAGAGCCGGCTTTGCCGGACTGCGGGGGTGGGCATGTTCACCAGGCGTGCAGGCTGTCGTCGGGGAAGCTGCCGTCCTTCACGGCGGCCACGTAGGCGGCCATGGCGTCGCGCACGCTGCTCGCGCCTTCCATGAAGTTGCGCACGAACTTCGGGTTCTTGCCCAGGTTGATGCCCAGCATGTCGTGCATCACCAGCACCTGGCCCGCCGTGCCCTTGCCCGCGCCGATGCCGATGGTGTGGCAGTGGGGCAGCTGGGCCGTGATCTCGGCCGACAGCGCGGCCGGCACCATTTCGAGCACCAGCATGGTGGCGCCCGCGTCCTGCAGTTCGAGTGCATGGCGCTTGAGCGTGAGGCCGGCCGCGTCGCCGCGGCCCTGCACGCGGTAGCCGCCGAGCGCGTGCACGGTCTGCGGCGTCAGGCCCAGGTGCGCACAGACCGGGATGCCGCGCTCGACCAGGAAGCGCACGGTCTCGGCCGTCCAGCCGCCGCCCTCGAGCTTGACCATGTGCGCGCCCGCGTGCATGAGCACGGCCGCGCTGCGCAGCGCCTGTTCCTTCGACTCGTGGTAACTGCCGAAGGGCAGGTCGCCGATCACCCAGGCGGTGGCCTGCACGCGGATGAGGCCGCGCACCACGCTCTCGGTGTGGTACCGCATGGTGTCGAGCGTCACGCTGACCGTGCTCGCCAAGCCCTGGCACACCATGCCCAGCGAATCGCCCACCAGGATGCATTCCACGCCCGCGGCGTCGGCCACGGCGGCAAAGGTCGCGTCGTAGGCGGTGAGCATGGTGATCTTCTCGCCGCGCTCGCGCATCTCGGCCAGGCGCGGCAGGCTCACCGGCTTGCGCTGCGGCAGGGGCGAGGCCGAAGGCAGCGTGCCATAGGGCGTGGCCATGGGCGTGGGGTTTGTGGGGGTGCTCATGTCGTGTGCCCGCGGTGAAGGGGGGTGGGTGAGAATGGGGGCACTATAGTCCATACCGGTATGCTTGCGGCCCATGAAACATCTGTCTGAATTCACCCTTGCGGACGTGCAGGACCTGGCCCGCCGCGACGTGGCGCTGGCGCTGGCCGAAGACGTGGGCGACGGTGACCTGACCGCCGCGCTGGTGGATGCCGCGCGGCCCGCGCGGGCCCGCATTCTCGCGCGCGAAGCGGCGGTGATCTGCGGCACGCCGTGGGTGGAGGCGGCCGTGCACGCGCTCGATCCGCAGGCCACGCTGAGCTGGCACGTGGGCGAGGGCGAGCGCTGCGTGGCCGACCAGACCGTGCTCACCATCGAAGGCCGCGCGCAGCCGCTGCTGACCGCCGAGCGCACCGCGCTCAACTTCCTGCAACTGCTCTCGGCGGTGGCCAGCAAGACGGCGACTTTCGTCGACGCGGTGGCCGGCACGCGCGCCCAGATCGTGGACACGCGCAAGACCTTGCCGGGCCTGCGCCTGGCGCAGAAGTACGCGGTGAAAACCGGCGGCGGCGTGAACCACCGCATCGGCCTGTTTGATGCGGTGCTGATCAAGGAAAACCACATCGCCGCGGCCGGAGGCGTGGCCCAGGTGCTGCAGCGCGTGCGCGAGACGGCGCCGAAGGCGCGTTTCGTCGAGATCGAGGTGGAAACCCTGGCCCAGCTCGACGAAGCCCTGGCCCACGGCGCCACCATGGTGCTGCTCGACAACATGGACATTCCCACGCTGAACGCGGCGGTGCGCCGCAACGCCGGGCGCGCCGTGCTCGAGATCTCGGGCGGCGTGAACCTGGACACCGTGCGCGCCCTTGCAGAAACCGGGGTCGACCGCATTTCCATCGGAGCCCTGACCAAGGACGTCAAGGCGACCGACTTTTCCATGCGCTTCCAGACTCTCTGAAGCGCGGGAACACCAAGGCCACAGACATGACTACCCCCGATTCCAGCGGCGTCATCGACGTCGAGTACGAACAGCCGGCCTGCCCGACGCAACACGCCTGGGCGCGTGTGCCGGTCGAGCCCGGCCCGAAACAACGCGCTGCGCTCAAGGAGCGCATCCGCCAACTGCTCAAGGAGCGCAACGCGGTGATGGTGTCGCACTACTACGTGCACCCCGACCTGCAGGACCTGGCCATCGAGACCGGCGGCATCGTGAGCGATTCGCTGGAGATGGCGCGCTTCGGGCGCGACCACGCGGCCACCACGCTGGTGGTGTCGGGCGTGCGCTTCATGGGCGAGACCGCCAAGATCCTGAGCCCGGAGAAGACCGTGCTCATGCCCGACCTCGACGCCAACTGTTCGCTCGACCTGGGCTGCCCGATCGACGAGTTCAGCGCCTTCTGCGACGCCCACCCCGACCGCACCGTGGTGGTCTACGCCAACACCAGCGCGGCGGTGAAGGCGCGTTCGGACTGGCTGGTCACGTCGAGCTGCGCGCTCGACATCGTGCGCGCGCTCAAGGACAAGGGCCACAAGATCCTGTGGGCACCCGACAAGCACCTGGGCGCCTACATCCAGCGCGAGACCGGGGCCGACATGGTGATGTGGAGCGGCTCGTGCATCGTGCACGACGAGTTCAAGGCCTTCGAACTCGAGGCGCTGAAGAAGGAGCACCCGAAAGCCAAGGTGCTGGTGCACCCCGAGAGCCCGGCCGACGTGATCGCGCTGGCCGATGCGGTGGGCTCGACCTCGGCGATCCTGCGCGCGGCGCGCACGCTCGACGCGCCCGAGTTCATCGTGGCCACCGACAACGGCATGATGCACATGCTGCGCCTGCAGAACCCGGGCAAGGTCTTCATCGAGGCGCCCACCGCGGGCAACAGCGCCACCTGCAAGAGCTGCGCACACTGCCCCTGGATGGCCATGAACGGCCTGGCGGGCGTGGCGCAGGTGCTGGAAAAGGGGCTGAACCAGATCCATGTGGACCCGGCGCTGATTCCCCGGGCCCGCCTGCCGATCGACCGCATGCTGGCGTTCACCGGCGCGCAGCGCAGCGGTCAGAACCCGGGCGCGCTGGTGCCGAACATCGGCGCGGCCTGAACCGCCGTTTCAGCGCGCTGGCGGCACCAGGATGGTCGGTTTCGCCACCGGGAGCAGCCCGGGGTAGTCGCGGCTGAAGTGCAGGCCACGGCTTTCGTGCCGCAGCATGGCCGACATCACGATCAGGTCGGCCACCTGCACCAGGTTGCGCAGCTCCAGCAGGTCGCGCGTGACGTGGAACTGCGAATAGAACTCCTGGATCTCACCCTGCAGCAGCGCGATGCGGTGCGCCGCGCGCTCCAGCCGCTTGTTGGTGCGCACGATGCCCACGTAGTCCCACATGAAGCGGCGCAGCTCGTCCCAGTTGTGCGAGATCACCACCTGCTCGTCGGCGTCGGTCACCTGGCTGTCGTCCCACAGCGGCATGGCCGGCGTGGCGACGCCGGTGGCGCCGCGAATCGCGTTGACCGCGCCCTGCGCGAACACCATGCACTCCACCAGCGAGTTGCTGGCCAGCCGGTTGGCGCCGTGCAGGCCGGTGCAGGTGGTCTCGCCCACCGCGTACAGGCCGGCGATGTCGGTGCGGCCGGCCAGGTCGGTCACCACGCCGCCGCAGGTGTAGTGCGCCGCGGGCACCACCGGGATCGGCTCGCGCGTGATGTCGATGCCCAGCTCGGCGCAGCGCGCCAGGATGTTGGGGAAATGCTCCTGCAGGAACGCGGGGCTCTGGTGCGAGATGTCCAGGTGCACGCAGTCCAGGCCGTGCTTCTTCATTTCGAAGTCGATCGCGCGCGCCACCACGTCGCGCGGCGCGAGTTCGGCGCGCGGGTCGTGGTCGGGCATGAAGCGGTGGCTGCCCAGGTGCGGCGGCAGCTTGAGGAGGCCGCCCTCGCCGCGAACCGCTTCGGTGATCAGGAAGCTCTTGGCGTGCGGGTGGTACAGGCAGGTCGGGTGGAACTGGATGAATTCCATGTTGCCGACCTGGCAACCGGCGCGCCAGGCCGCGGCGATGCCGTCGCCGGTGGCGGTGTCGGGGTTGGTGGTGTAGAGGTAGACCTTGCCCGCGCCGCCGGTGGCCAGCACGGTGTGGGTGGCGCTGAAGGTCACGACCTCGTCGCGCACCGTGTCGAGCACGTAGGCGCCAAAGCAGCGCTCGGCCACGTGGCGGGCCGGGTCGTGGCCGGGCAGCTTGCGGTCGGTGATCAGGTCCACCAGCATGTGGTGCTCGAACACCTGGATGGCGGGCGTGGCGCGCACGCGCTCGATCAGCGTGGCCTGCACGGCCGCGCCGGTGGCGTCGGCCGCGTGCACGATGCGCCGGTGGCTGTGACCACCTTCGCGCGTGAGGTGCAGTTCGCCGTGCTCGAGCGAGAAGGGCACGCCGAGCTCCTGCAGCCAGGCGATCGCGGCGGGCGCGTTTTCCACCGTGAACTGCGTGGCTTCGAGGTCGCACAGGCCGGCGCCGGCCACCAGCGTGTCTTCCACGTGCGAGGCCACGCTGTCGCCCTCGGCCAGCACGGCGGCGATGCCGCCCTGGGCCCAGTTGCTCGAGCCGTCGCTGAGCGCGCGCTTGGTGATCACCGCCACGCGGTGGGTGCCGGCCAGGTGCAGCGCGGCGGTGAGCCCGGCCAGGCCGCTGCCGATGATGAGGACGTCGAAGCGGTGCAGATCGGTCATGAAGCCGTGTTCAGGAAGGGGTGTAGGCGAGGCGCACGTAGATGGGCGCGAAGGCCTCTGCCTGCGTGAGCTCGATCAGGGTTTCCTTGGCGAGCTCGAGCATGGCGATGAAGGTGACGACCAGCACCGGCGAGCCTTTTTCGGGGTCGAACAGCTCGCCGAACTCGACGAACTTGCGGCCCTGCAGGCGGCGCAGCACGATGCTCATGTGCTCGCGCACCGAGAGCTCCTCGCGGCTGATCTTGTGGTGCTGCACGAGCTTGGCGCGCTTGAGGATGTCGCGCCAGGCGCTCTGCAGGTCGATCGCGCTCACGTCGGGGAAACGCGGCGCCAGCGCCTGCTCCACGTAGACCTGCGCGCGCAGGAAATCGCGCCCGTACTGCGGGCAGTCGGCCAGGCGGTGCGCGGCCAGTTTCATCTGCTCGTACTCGAGCAGGCGGCGCACCAGCTCGGCGCGCGGGTCCTCGGCCTCTTCGCCTTCGGCCGTCTTCTTGGGCGGCAGCAGCATGCGCGACTTGATCTCGATCAGCATGGCCGCCATCAGCAGGTACTCGGCCGCGAGTTCGAGGTTGCTGGCGCGGATTTCCTCGACGTAGGTGAGGTACTGGCGCGTGACCGCCGCCATCGGGATGTCGAGGATGTTGAAGTTCTGCTTGCGGATCAGGTAGAGCAGCAGGTCCAGCGGGCCCTCGAAGGCCTCGAGGAAGATCTGCAGCGCGTCCGGCGGGATGTACAGGTCGCGCGGCATGGCGAACAGCGGTTCGCCATACAGCCGCGCCAGCGCCACGTGGTCCACCACCGTCGGCAGGACCTCGTCCAGGCCTTGCGGGGCCTCGTCGAGCGTGTGCGGATCGCTCATGCCAGGGGACGATCAGGCGAAGTCGGAACCGGTCTGGTAGACGTAGGGCTGCTGCGGCACGCGGGCGGCTTCGGCCTTGGCCTGGAATTCGCGGTCGATCTGCTTGTCCCAGAGCAGGGAACGGCCCAGGCGCTGCGACTGTTCCAGCCCGGGCTTGCCGGCCTTGAGCTGTTCGATGAACTGCGTCGCGTCGGAGGTGTAGTCGGGTCGGCGGAAGATGGACATGGTGGGCTCGGGCGGGGCGCGGTGGGGGAAAGCGGTGATTTTACCGGGCCGCCCCGCTCGCCGGGTGGCCGGGCCCCGCGGGGCTCACTGGCAGGTGTTCAGGCGGGTGGCGAAGCCGGAGCGCTCGATCAGCGAACGCGGCTGGGGGTGCAGCCCCACCATGCCCAGGTGCCCGCCGCGCTTGTGCACCGCCTTGTGCAGTTGCTCCAGCGCGTCCAGCCCGGTGGTGTCGAGCGAGATCATCTGGCTGGCGTCGAGCATCACGTTGATCGGTGTGGGCGAGGCCTCCACGTCGGCGACGATGGGGTCGATCTTGGCCACGGCGCCGAAGAACAGCGAACCGTAGAGCCGGTAGGTGGCCTGCTGCTCGGTGCGCGCCACCGGTTCGGCGCGGAAGATCTCGCTCTGGCGCCGCACGAACAGCACCACCGCGAGCACCAGCCCGAGTTCGACCGCCACCGTGAGGTCGAACACGATGGTGACCAGGAAGGTCGAGACCATCATCAGGCGGTAGTGGTTGCTGAACTGCCGCAGGCGCACGAACTCGCGCCACTCGCCCATGTTCCAGGCCACGAACAGCAGCACGCCGGCCAGCACCGCCAGCGGGATGTGGAAGGCCAGCGGCGCGGCCAGCAGCACCACGGCGGCCAGCGTGAGCGCGTGCACCATGCCGGCCACCGGCGAGACCGCGCCCGAGCGGATGTTGGTCACGGTGCGCGCGATGGTGCCGGTGGCGGGCATGCCGCCGAAGAAGGGCACCACGGTGTTGGCAATGCCCTGCGCCATGAGTTCCTGGTTCGGGTCGTGCTTGGGCGCGTCGCCGAGCTGGTCGGCCACGCGCGCGCACAGCAGCGACTCGATCGCGCCCAGCAGTGCGATGGTCAGCGTGGGCGTGACCAGCAGGCGCACGGTCTCCCAGGAAAAATCGGGCAGCTCGAAGGCCGGCACGCCCTGCGGGATGCCGCCGAAGCGCGTGCCGATGGTCTCCACCGGCAGCTCCAGCGACCAGGCCAGCAGCGTGAGCGTGACCAGCGCCACCACCGGGCCGGGCAGGCGCGAGGTGGCCCGTATCGCGCTCACGGTGTCCAGGGACTTGATCTGGCGGCGGAACTGCGAGTCCACCGCCCACAGCCGCGGCCACACGTACAGGCCGAGCACGCACAGGCCGCCGAGCGCGAAGGCCAGGGGGTTGAAGCTGTCGAGGTGGCGGGCCAGCGCGTCGATCTGGCCGAAGAAACTGGCCGGCATCTTCGCGATCTCCAGCCCGAGCAGGTCGCGCAGCTGCGAAAGGCCGATCAGCACCGCGATGCCGTTGGTGAAGCCGATCACCACGCTGACCGGTACGTAGCGCACCAGCGTGCCCAGGCGGAACAAGCCGAGCAGGAACAGCAGCACCCCCGCGCTCGCGGTGGCGATCAGCAGGTTGGCGACGCCGTAGCGCTCGACGATGCCGTAGACGATGACGATGAAGGCGCCCGCCGGTCCCCCGATCTGCACCGAGGTGCCGCCCAGCGCCGAGATCAGGAAGCCCGCGATGATGGCGGTCCACAGGCCGGCTTCGGGCTTGAGGCCGCTGGCGATCGCGAAAGCCATGGCCAGCGGCAGTGCCACGATGCCCACTGTGGCGCCCGCGCCCATGTCGCGTGCCAGCTTGTCCCGGTTGTAGCCCCGCAGGTCTTTCAACAGCCGGGGGCGGAAAGGTGCAAGCGGAGGCAGACCTTGGAACATGGGCCGATGTTACCTTTGGCAACGGTTCACGAAGCTGACAGGCCAGAGGATAGGGGACGCGGCAGTAGACTGGCCTTTTGACCGGCACAAGGATCGAGATGCGAACAGCGATGGGCAAGAGGTGGCGTGGCGCGCTGGGCCTGCTGGCCCTGGCGGGCCTTCTCGCGGCCTGCGATCCGCAGAACATCAGCGAGCTGGAAGAAGGCGTGTCCACCGAGGCCGACGTGCGCGAGCGCTTCGGCGCGCCCGAGGCGGTGTGGGAAGGCGAGGACGGTGCGCAGGTCTACGAGTACAACCGCCAGCCCGCGGGCCACACCAACTACATGATCACCATCGGCCCCGACGGCCGCATGGCCTCGTTGCGCCAGGTGCTCAACCCGCGCACCTTTGCGCAGGTGCAGGTGGGCATGCCCATGGAAACGGTGCGACGCATGCTGGGCAAGCCGATGAAGATCACCACCTACGCGCTCAAGCGCGAGACGCACTACGACTGGCGTTACTTCGAGAGCCCCGGCGTGGGTGAATCCAAGGTGTTCACGGTGGTGTTCGATCCCGACCTGCGCGTGGTCTCCACGATGTCGGGGCCGGACCCGGAGCCCGAGCGCAACCGCTGACTCAGGCCGCGCGCAGCCGCTGCCAGTCGTCGAGCGCGGGGCGCAGCACCAGCAGCAGCAACAGCGCCGCCAGCGGCACCGTGCTGACGAAGCCCAGGTGCTTGAAGCCCAGCGCACCCGCGATCCCGCCGATGAAGAAGCAGGCGATCAGCTGGCTGTGCACGCGCAGCCGGCGCCGGTCGGCCGTCACCGGCGTGGTGCCGGCTTGCCGGTTCACATAGAGCAGCTTGCCCAGCTCGATGCCGAGGTCGGTGATGAGGCCGGTGACGTGGGTGGTGCGGATCACCGAGCGCGAGATCTTGGTGATCACCGCGTTCTGCAGGCCCATAATGAAGCACAGCAGCACCACGGTGAGCGGCAGGAAGACCGGTGTCATGAGGCCGATGGCCGCGCCGAACAGGCCGAACACCAGCAGCGCGGCGGCCTCCACGATCAGCGGCAGGCCGTAGGCGCTGCGCAACTCGCGGCGCATGCCCCAGTTGACCAGCCAGGCGGTGGTCATGGCGCCCAGCAGGAAGGCGAGCACGGCACCGACGGCGGCCAGCGCGAGCGTGAGCTGGCCGAGCACGAGATGGTCGGCCACCGAGGACAGCATGCCGGTCATGTGCGAGGTGTACTGGCCCACCGCGAGAAAGCCCCCGGCGTTGGCCGCGCCAGCCACGAAGGCCAGCACCGAGCCGAGCTTGAGGTCGGTCTGCGGCGTGCGCTGCAGACCGGTGAAGCCGTGGATCGGTTTGAACACGGGTGGGCGCTCAGCGCACCCGCATGCCGGGCGTGGCGCCTGGCCAGGGGTTGAGGATGTGGATGCCCGGCTCGGCGTTCTCGTCGGCGTGGCTGGCCGCCAGCACCATGCCTTCGCTCACGCCGAATTTCATCTTGCGCGGCGCGAGGTTGGCCACCATGACGGTGAGCTTGCCCACCAGGTCTTCGGGCCGGTACGCGCTGGCGATGCCGCTGAACACGTTGCGCGTGCGGCCCTCGCCCACGTCGAGCGTGAGGCGCAGCAGCTTGGTGGAGCCTTGCACCGCCTCGCAGGCCACGATCTGCGCGATGCGCAGGTCGATCTTCGAAAACTCGTCGATGCCGATGGTGTCGGCAATCGGTTCGCCGCCGGGCACGGTCGCCGCGACGGCGGGCGCCGGTGGGGGTTCGAACAGCGCGTCGAGCTGCTTCACGTCCACGCGCTGCATCAGGTGCTGGTAGGTCTGGATGGCGTGGCCCGCGCCCAGCAGGCGCTGTGCGTCGGCGAACTGCATGGGCGCGATCTGCAGGAAGGCTTCCACCTGCGTGGCCAGCGCGGGCAGCACCGGCTTGAGCAGCAGCGTGAGCAGGCGGAAGGCCTCGATGCAGGTGGTGCACACGTCGTGCAGCCGGCCGTCCATGCCTTCCTTCTTGGCGAGTTCCCAGGGCTTGTTCTGGTCCACATAGGCGTTCACCCGGTCGGCCAGCAGCATGACCTCGCGCAGCGCCTTGCCGTACTCGCGCTCGGCGTAGAGCGTGGCCACCGCCGGTGCGGCGGTCTGCAGGTGGTCGAGCAGGTTGTCGCCGTCGGCCGAGACCTCGCCGAGCTTGCCGTCGAAGCGCTTGGCGATGAAGCCCGCCGCGCGCGACGCGATGTTGATGTACTTGCCCACCAGGTCGCTGTTGACCCGGGCCATGAAGTCCTCGGGCGTGAAGTCCACGTCCTCGTTGCGAGCGCTCAGCTTGGCCGCGAGGTAGTAGCGCAGCCACTCGGGGTTCATGCCGAGGCTGAGGTACTTCAGCGGGTCCAGGCCGGTGCCGCGGCTCTTGCTCATCTTCTCGCCGTTGTTGATGGTGAGAAAGCCGTGCACGAACACCGCGGTGGGCACCTTGCGGCCGCTGAATTTCAGCATCGCCGGCCAGAACAGCGTGTGGAAGGTGATGATGTCCTTGCCGATGAAGTGGAACTGCTCGGTCGCCGGGTCGGCCATGAAGGCGTTGAAATCGCGGCCGGTCTTGTCGAACAGGTTCTTCAGCGAAGCGAGGTAGCCGATAGGCGCGTCCAGCCAGACGTAGAAGTACTTGCCCGGCGCGTCCGGGATCTCGATGCCGAAGTAGGGGGCGTCGCGGCTGATGTCCCAGTCGCCCATCTTCGGCTTGCCGTCCTCGCCGGGCTCGATCCACTCGCTGATCTTGTTGAGCACCTCGGGCTGCACCGCGCCGCTTTGCGTCCACTGGTCCAGGAACGCCAGGCAGCGCGGGTCGGACAACTTGAAGAAGAAGTGCTCCGAGTGCTTGAGCACCGGCCTGGCACCCGAGAGCGCCGAGTAGGGGTTGATCAGCTCGGTCGGGCTGTAGACCTTGCTGCAGACCTCGCAGTTGTCGCCGTACTGGTCTTTCGCGTGGCAGTTGGGGCACTCGCCCTTGATGAAGCGGTCGGGCAGGAACATGTTCTTCTCGGGGTCGAAGAACTGCTCGATGGTGCGCGTCTCGATCAGGCCATTGGCCTTGAGCGCGCGGTACACGTCCTGCGCCAGCGCGTGGTTTTCCGGCGCGTCGGTGCTGTGCCAGTTGTCGAAGCCGATGTGGAAGCCGTCCAGGTAGGGCTTGCGGCCGGCGGCGATGTCGGCCACGAACTGCTGCGGCGTCTTGCCGGCCTTGTCGGCCGCGATCATGATCGGCGCGCCGTGCGCGTCGTCGGCGCAGACGAAGTTCACCTCGTGGCCCTGCATGCGCTGGAACCGCACCCAGATGTCGGCCTGGATGTATTCCATGATGTGGCCGATGTGGAAATGGCCGTTGGCGTAGGGCAGGGCGGTGGTGACGAACAGGCGTCGCTGGCTCATGGGAAGGGCTTTCTGTCGGGTAACCCGTGATTTTACGGGGCTATGCCCTCATGGCGCCTGTGTGTATGACCCCGGCCGGGGCGTGCCGTTAGACTTGCCCCCGCCTTCCGCAAAACCGATACCCCCCATCCCCACAGGAGACAGTTCCCCATGGCCGTCGATTCCCAGGCGCTGCTGACCGCGCTGCAAGCCGTCACCGACCCGAACACCGGCAAGGACTTCGTGTCCACCAAGGCGCTGAAAAACCTGCAGGTGACCGACGGCGACGTGTCCTTCGACGTCGAGCTGGGCTACCCGGCCAAAAGCCAGATGCCGGGGTTCCGCAAGGCGCTGATCGCCGCCGCCAAGTCGGTGGCGGGCGTGGACAACGTGTCGGTCAACATGACCATGAAGATCACGGCGCATGCGGTGCAGCGTGGCGTGCAGGTCATGCCCAACGTGAAGAACATCATCGCCGTGGCATCGGGCAAGGGCGGCGTGGGCAAGAGCACGACCGCGGTCAACCTGGCGCTGGCGCTGTCCGCCGAGGGCGCCAAGGTCGGCATCCTGGACGCCGACATCTACGGCCCGAGCCAGCCCATGATGATGGGCGTGGAAGGCCGGCCCGAGAGCGCGGACGGCCAGACCATGGAGCCGCTGGAGAACTACGGCGTGCAGGTGATCTCGATCGGTTTCCTGATCGACCGCGACGAAGCCATGATCTGGCGCGGCCCCATGGCCACCCAGGCGCTGGAGCAGCTGCTGCGCCAGACCAACTGGAAAGACCTCGACTACCTGATCGTCGACATGCCCCCGGGCACCGGCGACATCCAGCTCACGCTGTCCCAGCGCGTGCCGCTCACCGGCGCGGTGATCGTCACCACGCCGCAGGACATTGCCCTGCTGGACGCGCGCAAGGGCATCAAGATGTTCGAGAAGGTGGGCGTGCCCATCCTGGGCATCGTGGAAAACATGGCGGTGCACGTGTGCGAGAAGTGCGGCCATGTGGAGCACATCTTCGGCGCCGACGGCGGCAAGAACATGGCGGCCGAGTACGGCATGGACTACCTGGGCGCGCTGCCGCTGAACATGAGCATCCGCGTGCAGGCCGACAGCGGCATGCCGACCGTGGTGGCCGACCCCGAGGGCGAGATCGCCGCGCTGTACAAGTCGGTCGCGCGCCAGCTGGCGATCAAGATCGCAGCCAAGGCCAAGGACTTCTCGAACAAGTTTCCCTCTATCAAGATCTCGAAGGAAACCTGAGCCCGGGCCGGCCCGCATGGAAAGTCCGCGCACCCGACGAGGGCTTCACCTGCGGGCCACCTGCCTGCTGCCCTGCCTGGCGGCCTTGCTGCAGGCCTGCGTGTACGTGCCCCGCACGACCGAGGTCTATGACGCGGATTGCCGGGTGTCTTCACGGCACATGAACCTCGAGCCGCTGCAGCTGGCGTCGATCCAGCAATGCGGCAACGAAGGCTGTGTGGTGCTGCTGGTGGCGGCGGGCGCGACGGCGGCGGCCAGCGCCATCGTGTCCGGCAGCGTCGTGATCGTCGGCAACATCGCCTACTGGTTCGAGAAGCAGGGCCGCTGCCAGCGCGGAACGCGCTGAGCGCGTGGCCACCGGGCGCGTTCAGGCGCCTGTGCCTTCGCGCTCCCGCAACCGGAAGCGCTGGATCTTGCCCGTGGCCGTCTTGGGCAGCTCGGGCAGGAATTCGATGAAACGCGGGTACTTGTAGGGCGCGAGCTTTTCCTTCACGAAGGCCTGCAGCTCGGCCTCGGTCGACTGGGCGCCGGCCTTGAGCACCACGAAGGCCTTGGTCTTGGTCAGGCCGTCGGCGTCGGTCTTGCCGATCACCGCGGCTTCGAGCACGGCCGGGTGCTGCACCAGCGTGGCTTCCACCTCGAACGGGCTCACGTAGATGCCGCTGACCTTGAGCATGTCGTCGTTGCGCCCGGCGTAGGTGCAGTAGCCGTCGGCGTCGCGCGTGTACTTGTCGCCGGCCTTGGTCCAGCCGCCCTGGAAGGTGTCGCGGCTCTTGGCGCGGTTGTTCCAGTACATCAGCGCGGCGCTCGGGCCCTTGATGTAGAGGTCGCCGATCTCGCCGTCGGGCACGGGCGTGCCGTCTTCGCCGCGCAGCTCGATCTCGTAGCCCGGCACCGGTTTGCCGGTGGTGCCGTAGCGCACGTCGCCGGGGCGGTTGGACAGGAAGATGTGCAGCATCTCGGTGGAGCCGATGCCGTCGATGATCTCGACACCGAAATGGTCGGTCCAGCGCTGGCCGATGTCCTGCGGCAGGGCTTCGCCGGCCGAGGAGCACAGGCGCAGCGCGACCTGGCTCTTCGGCGGCAGCTCGGGGCTGGCCAGCATGCCGCCGTAGCCGGTGGGCGCGCCGAAGAACACCGTGGGCCTGCGTTCGGTGAAACGCTTGAAGCAGGCCTGCGGCGTGGGCCGTTCGGCCATCAGCACCACGGTGGCGCCCACGCTCAGCGGGAAGCTCAGCGCATTGCCCAGGCCGTAGGCGAAGAACAGCTTGGCGGCGGAGAACACCACGTCGCTCTCGCGCAGGCCGAGCACGGCCTTGCCGTACAGCTCGGCCGTCCAGTACAGGTTGGCCTGGGTGTGCACCGTGCCCTTGGGCGCACCGGTGGAGCCGCTGGAATAGAGCCAGAACGCGGGCTCGTCGCCGTGCGTGTCGGCGGCCTCCGCGGGCGCGCTGGCCGCCACCAGGGCGGCGAAGTCGTGCGAGCCGGCCGGCAGGGGCTCGGCGGCGCGCGAGACGATCAGGTGTTTCACCTCCGTGGGCTGCGAAGCCAGTGCCGTCTGCAGCGTGGGCAGCAGGGCCGCCGACACCAGGGCGGCCTGCGCGCGGCTGTTGGCCAGCATGTAGGCGTAGTCCTGTGCGGTCAGCAGGGTGTTCACCGCCACCGGCACCACGCCGGCGTGCAGCGCGCCCAGGAAGGCGACCACCCAGTCGCTGCTGTCGTGCATGAGCAGCAGCACGCGCTCCTCGCGGCGCAGGCCCAGCGCGGTGAGTGCGCCCGCGAAGCGCCGCACCTGGTCAGTGAGCTGGCCGTAGCTCAGCGTTCCGCAGTCGTCGATCAGCGCGGGCTTGTCCGCGCGACCGGTGTGCAGCTCGAGCAGGTGGCGCGCGAAGTTGAAGCGCTCGGGCGGCGCGGTGGTGGCGGTCATGGTGTGTCTCCTCTGCGGGCTGTCGGATGATGTCGGGCTCAGTATTTCAAGGCTACCGCCGAGGCGGCCAGCGCGTCCAGTGCGGCGCTGCTGGCCTGCACCGCGCTGCGGCGGTGGTAGAAGCCCAGCGCGCGCAGGCCGCCGAGCTCTTCCCCGCCACCGGCCCGGCCCGGGCCGCCGTGCAGCGACATGGGCATCACGTTGCCGTGGCCGGTCTGGCTGGTCGCCACGTCGGGCGAGATCGCGTGCACGCGGCCATGCGCCGAGCCGAGCTCGAGCGCGGCGCGGGCGGTGAAAGCCGGGTCGGCGCTGTAGACCGAGCACACCAGCGAGCCTTCGCCGCGGCGGATCAGCTCATAGGCCTGGGCCTCGCTGTCGTAGGCCATGAGCGTGGCCACCGGGCCGAACACTTCCACCGCGTGCAGCAGCGCCGCCTTCGCGGGCTCGCGCGAGCCCAGCAGCACGGGCGCCACGCAGGCGGACACCGACGCGTCGGCGTCCACCAGCGCCGCGCTGCCACCGTCGAACAGCACCTCGGCCTCGGTGCGCAGTGTCGCAATGCCTTCGAGCACGCTGGCCTTCTGCTCCTGGCTCACCAGCGAGCCCATGCGAACGGCTTCATTGCGTGGGTTGCCGACCGAGGTTTTGGCCAGCTTGGCGCCGATTGCCTGGGCGGCGGCGTCAAACAGCGCGCGCGGCACGAACACGCGGCGGATCGCGGTGCATTTCTGGCCGGCCTTCACCGTCATCTCGCGCACCACCTCGCCCACCAGCAGGTTGAAGGCCTCGCTGTCGGCCGTGGCGGTGGGGTCGAGCAGGGCGCTGTTGAGGCTGTCGGCCTCGATGTTGCAGCGCACCGAGCGTTCGGCCACGGCCGGGTGGCTGCGGATGATGCGCGCCGTCTCGGCCGAGCCGGTGAACGAGACCACGTCAAAAGGCTGCAGCTGGTCCATCAGGCCGGCGGACGAGCCACAGACCACCGAGAGCGCGCCCGGCGGCAGGATGTTCGCGTCGATCACGTCCTTGACCATGCGCTGGGTCAGCCAGGCGGTGGCGGTGGCCGGTTTGATGACCACCGGCACGCCCGAGAGCAGGGCCGGCGCGGCCTTCTCCCACAGGCCCCAGCTCGGGAAGTTGAAGGCGTTGATGAACAGGGCCAGGCCGCGCGTGGGGCTCAGGATGTGCTGGGTCTGGAACACCGGGTCCTTGCCCATGCGGATGCGTTCGCCATCCAGCAGCGCGCGCGCGTCGCCCAGGGCCTCGCCCTGCTTGGCGTAGTAGCCCAGGGTGAAGATGCCGCCGTCGATGTCGACCGCCGAGTCCCTGGTGGTGGTGCCCGAGTTGGCGGTGGCGATGTCGTAGTACGCGTCGCGGTTCGCCTGCAGCACCTTCACGATGGCGGCCAGCAGGCCGGCGCGCTCGCCATAGCTCAGGGCGCGCAAGGCCGCGCCGCCCTGTTCGCGGGCAAACTGGAAACCGGCGGCCAGGTCGAGCCCGGCGCTGCTCACGCGCGCCAGCTCGGTGCCGAGCACCGGATCGAACAGCGGTGTGCCGGCGCCGGTGCCGGTCTGCCATTGGCCGCCGAGGTGGTTGGGGAGCAGGGGGGAGGTGGTCATGGGCGTGATTTCGGGTGGGGCGAACCGCCGGGGCTGTTCGCAGGTGAAGAATGGCGCTATAAATGCATTATCTTGCGTGCGCCGAGATGTGCATTAAAGTGCATGTTGCGGCGCTTGGCAAGTCCCCCGCGGGTTTCTCCCGAACCCGATGAACCCCTTTGAAAGGTCCGCCACCCCATGGATGCAGCCGATTCCGGCGTGATGGCCAGCCCCCGGCCCGAGGCGACGGCCGGTCAGGAAGAAGAAGCCCGCCACCCCTTCCTGGTGGCGCTGGGCGAGCGCGTGCGCACCCTGCGCTCGCGCCGCGGCATGACGCGCAAGGCCGTGGCCGTGGCGGCCGACGTGTCCGAGCGGCACCTGGCCAACCTCGAATATGGCACCGGCAACGCCTCCATCCTGGTGCTGCTGCAGGTGGCGCAGGCGCTGCAGTGTCCGCTCGCCGAGCTGCTTGGTGATGTGAGCACAAGCTCACCCGAATGGCTGCTGATCCGTGAGCTGCTGGAGAAGCGCGGTGAGGCCGACCTGCGCCGTGTGCGCGTGGCCATCGGCGGCCTGCTCGGTGGTGGCGCCGTGCCCGGCGGCGACCCGGGCCGCAAGTCCCGCATCGCGCTGATCGGGCTGCGTGGTGCGGGCAAATCCACCCTGGGCCAGCACCTGGCCGACGACCTGGGCTTCGCCTTCATCGAGCTCAGCCGCGAGATCGAGAAGTTCGCCGGCTGCAGCATCCACGAGATTCACTCGCTGTACGGCACGCCCGCCTACCGCCGCTACGAGCGCCGCGCGCTGGAAGAAGCGATCCAGATCTACCCCGAGGTGGTGATCGCCACGCCGGGCGGCCTGGTGTCGGACGCGGCCAACTTCAACCTGCTGCTCTCGCACTGCACCACGGTGTGGCTGCAGGCAGACCCGGCCGACCACATGGGCCGTGTGGCCGCGCAGGGCGACCTGCGCCCCATGGCGGCCAGCCGCGAAGCCATGGAAGACCTCAAGCGCATCCTGGCCGGGCGCTCGGCGTTCTATTCCAAGGCCGACATGAGCTTCGACACCAGCGCCTACAGCCTGGAAGACGCCTTCGGGGCGCTGCGCACGCTGGTGCGCGAAGAACTGGGCATTCCCGAAAAACATGCATGAAAATGCATTGACCGTTTTGGATTTGTGAATTATTATTCATATCCATGGGCTCCAGCCGGCAGTTGACTGCCGGTTTGCGGGGCCTCCAACGCCGCCCCAGGAGACAACACCATGAGCGCTTCCCTCGCCCCCGCGTCCGCCATCACCACCGTCGATTACCGCACCGACCCCAGCCAGTACCGCCACTGGAAGCTGGCCTTTGACGGCGCCGTCGCCACGCTGGCCATCGACATCAACGAAGACGCCGGCATCCGCCCCGGCTACAAGCTCAAGCTCAACAGCTACGACCTGGGCGTGGACATCGAGCTGCACGACGCGCTCAACCGCGTGCGCTTCGAACACCCCGAGGTGCGCACCGTGGTCGTCACCAGCGCCAAGGACCGTGTGTTCTGCTCCGGCGCCAACATCTTCATGCTGGGCGTGTCCAGCCACGCCTGGAAGGTGAACTTCTGCAAGTTCACCAACGAGACGCGCAACGGCATCGAAGACTCATCGAAGCACAGCGGCCTGAAGTTCGTCGCCGCGCTCAACGGCGCCTGCGCTGGCGGCGGCTACGAACTGGCCCTGGCCTGCGACGAGATCGTGCTGGTTGATGACCGCTCATCCGCTGTCTCCCTGCCCGAGGTGCCGCTGCTCGGCGTGCTGCCCGGCACCGGCGGCCTGACCCGCGTGACCGACAAGCGCCACGTGCGCCACGACCTGGCCGACATCTTCTGCACCACCAGCGAGGGCGTGCGCGGCAAGAAGGCGGTGGACTGGCGCCTGGTCGACTCCATCGCCAAGCCGCAGCAGTTCGCCGCGCACGTGAAGGAACGCGCCGCCGCGCTGGCCGCCAAGAGCGACCGCCCGGCCGCCGGCAAAGGTGTGGCCCTGCCGCGCATCGCACGCACCGACAGCGCCGACGGCATCGCCTATGCGTTCGTGAACGTGGCGATCGACCGCAGCAAGCGCAGCGCCACCCTCACCCTGAAGGCGCCCACCGGTGCGCAGCCGAAAGACATCGCCGGCATCGAAGCCGCGGGCGCCGCCTGGTGGCCGCTGCAGATGGCGCGCGAGCTCGACGACGCCATCCTCTGCCTGCGCACCAACGAACTCGACATCGGCACCTGGCTGCTCAAGACCGAAGGCGACGCCGCCGCCGTGCTGGCCAGCGACGCGCTGATGCTCGCGAACAAGGACCACTGGCTGGTGCGCGAGACGCTGGGCCTGATGCGCCGCACCTTCGCGCGGCTGGACGTGTCCTCGCGCAGCCTGTTTGCCCTCATCGAGCCCGGCTCCTGCTTCGCCGGCTGCTTTGCCGAACTGGCCTTCTGCGCCGACCGCGCTTACATGCTGGCCTTGCCCGACGACGCCGACAAGGCGCCCCGGCTGCAACTCGACGAATTCAACTTCGGCTACCTGCCCATGGTCAACGACCAGTCGCGTCTGCAGCGCCGCTTCTACGAAGAGGCGGCACCGATGGAAGCCGCGCGTGGCGCCATCGGCCAGGCGCTGGACGCCGATGCCGCGTTGGCGCTCGGCCTGGTGACGGCCGCACCGGACGACATCGACTGGGACGACGAAGTGCGCATGGCGCTCGAGGAGCGCGCCTCCATGTCGCCCGACGCGCTCACCGGCCTGGAAGCCAACCTGCGTTTTGCGCAGAAGGAAAACATGGCCACCCGCATCTTCGGCCGACTCACCGCCTGGCAGAACTGGATCTTCATCCGCCCCAACGCCGTCGGCGAAAAGGGTGCCCTGAAGGTCTACGGCAAAGGCGACAAGGCGCAGTTCGACATGAACCGGGTCTGATGCCCCCTTTGAGTTTTTGAGTCTTGTTGTGCGGTGGGTTTCCCGGTGGAGCCAGCCGCAACCGAACGACAGTCCACCGATCGAAGACACCGCAGGAGCACAACATGTCCACAGTTGATTACAGCGACAAGATCCCCAACAACGTCAACCTGAGCGAAGACCGCACGCTGCAGCGCGCGCTGGAGCAGTGGCAGCCCAACTACCTCAAGTGGTGGGACGACATGGGACCGGACGGTTCGCAGAATTTCGACGTCTACCTGCGCACGGCGGTCAGCGTCGATCCGCAGGGCTGGGCGCAGTTCGGCCACGTGAAGATGCCCGACTACCGCTGGGGCATCTTCCTGAACCCGGCCGAGCAGGACCGCAAGATCCATTTCGGTGACCACATGGGCGAGGCCGCCTGGCAGGACGTGCCTGGCGAATACCGCGCCAACCTGCGGCGCATCATCGTGACGCAGGGCGACACGGAGCCGGCATCGGTGGAGCAGCAGCGCCACCTGGGCCTGACCGCCCCCAGCCAGTACGACCTGCGCAACCTGTTCCAGGTGAACGTGGAAGAAGGTCGCCACCTCTGGGCCATGGTGTACCTGCTGCACAAGTACTTCGGCAAGGACGGCCGTGAAGAAGGCGAAGCCCTGCTGGAGCGCAACAGCGGCAACGCCGACAACCCGCGCATCCTGGAAGCTTTCAACGAAGAGACGCCGGACTGGCTGAGCTTCTTCATGTTCACCTACTTCACCGACCGCGACGGCAAGTTCCAGCTGTGCGCTCTGGCCGAAAGCAGCTTCGACCCGCTGGCCCGCACCACCAAGTTCATGCTGACCGAAGAGGCGCACCACATGTTCGTGGGCGAGTCGGGCGTGAGCCGCGTGATCAACCGCACCTGCCAGGTGATGAACGAGCTCAAGACCGACGACCCGGCCAAGCTGCGCGCCGCCGGCGTGATCGATCTGCCGACCATCCAGCGCTACCTGAACTTCCACTTCTCGGTGACCATCGACCTGTTCGGCGCCGACGAATCGAGCAACGCCGCCACCTTCTATTCCACGGGTCTGAAGGGGCGCTACGAAGAAGGCAAGCGCACGGACGACCACATCCTCAAGGGCCAGACCTACCGCGTTCTCAACGTGCAGAACGGCCAGCTGGTGGAAAAAGAAGTGCCGATGCTCAACGCGCTCAACGAAGTGCTGCGCGACGACTACATCAAGGACAGCGTGGGCGGCGTGGAGCGCTGGAACAAGGTGATCGAGAAGGCCGGCATCCCCGTGCGCCTGACCGTGCCGCACAAGGCTTTCCACCGCAACATCGGCTTGCTCAAGGGCGTGAAAGTGGCGCCCGATGGCCGCGTGATTTCCGAGTCGGAGTGGAACGCCAACCGCGACAACTGGCTGCCCAGCGAGTCGGATCGCGCCTTCGTGGCCAGTCTGATGGGCCGTGTGGTCGATCCGGGCAAGTTCGCCAACTGGATCGCGCCGCCGGTCATGGGCATCAACCGCCAGCCGGTCGATTTCGAGTACGTCAGGTTTGGTTGAACCCCCCGCGCCGCGCCTGCGGCGCGTCTCCCCCCCCAGGGGGCGTCGCTGGCGGCCTGGCAAAGCCAGTTCCGCGGCGACCTTGGTTGAATCTCCCCTCGCTCCTACACTGTCTCGACCCATGGAGACAACATCATGAACGCTGTTGCTGAAGCCGCTGTCATCAAGCAGCACCTGATCGATCCCGAGATCTGCATCCGCTGCAACACCTGCGAGGCCATCTGCCCGGTGCAGGCGATCACGCACGATTCGCGCAACTACGTGGTCGACGCCTCGAAGTGCAACCTGTGCATGGACTGCATCTCGCCGTGCCCCACCGGCTCCATCGACAACTGGCGCACCATGCCGCGCGTGCGCGCCTACTCCACCGTCGAGCAGCTGGGCTGGGATGAGCTGCCCGCCGAGTTGCCGCCCGAGGAACTCGAAGGCCTGGCCGACGGGGATGCCACCGCCCGGGCCGAGCCTGCCCAGGCTCCCGCGACCCGGCCCGACCCCAGCGGCCAGGAGAATTTCAACGCCTCGTCCTTCGGCGCCACGTTGCCGCCCTGGTCGGCCGCGCACGCCTACACCAACCTCTACGGCCCCAAGGCCGCGCAGAAAACCGTGACCGCCACCGTGGTCGGCAACGTGCGCGTCACCGAGGTCGGCAAGACCGCCGGCAGCGACTACGACACCCACCACATCGTGCTCGACTTCGGCGCCCTGCCGTTTCCCGTGCTCGAGGGCCAGAGCATCGGCGTCGTGCCCCCGGGCACCGACGAAAAGGGCCGTGCGCACCATGCGCGCCAGTACAGCATCGCGAGCCCGCGCAACGGCGAGCGCCCGGGCTACAACAACCTCTCGCTCACCATCAAGCGCGTGCTCGAAGACCACCGCGGCAAGCCGGTGCGTGGCGTGGCGAGCAATTTCATGTGCGACCTCAAGGTCGGTGACAAGGTGGAGGTGATCGGCCCGTTCGGCACCAGCTTCCTGATGCCCAACCACCCGAAGAGCCACATCGTGATGATCTGCACCGGCACCGGCAGCGCGCCCATGCGCGCCATGACCGAGTGGCGCCGGCGCCTGCGCCAGTCGGGCAAGTTCGAGGGCGGCAAGCTCATGCTGTTCTTCGGCGCGCGCACGCAGGAAGAGCTGCCGTACTTTGGCCCGCTGCAAAGCCTGCCCAGGGATTTCATTGACACCCACTTCGCGTTCAGCCGCACGCCGGGTCAACCCAAGCGCTACGTGCAGGACGCGATGCGCGAACGCGCGGCCGATCTCGCCGTGCTGCTGCAGGACCCGAACACCCACTTCTATGTGTGCGGTTTGAAGAGCATGGAAGAGGGCGTGGTGCTCGCGCTGCGCGACGTGGCGCAGGGCGCCGGCCTGAGCTGGGACAGCATCGGCGCCGCGCTCAAGCGCGAAGGCCGCCTGCACCTGGAAACTTACTGAGGTCCAAGGGCCTCAGGGTTTCCCCGCGCATTCTTGCGCCCCGGGCGGGGTGAAGCGCGGCGCGTCCCTCGCCCCGGGGGTGGATGGCTTACATTGCGGTCTTCGTATGAAGATTGAACAGTCCCCACCCCCCACCCGCAAACGCCCCGCCATCGAGGTCGATGTGGTGATGCGGCGCGAGCCGGTGAGCGGGCCCATGAGCCGCTGGCAGCCCTGGCGCTGGGTGCTGGCCGACGTGCTGGTGCGCAGCGAGCCCGAAGACACCGGCCCCGCGCCCGCGCACGAGGACCACGAGCCGCAGGCGGTGGAGCCGGTGGATGGATCGGCCAGCGACGCGCAGGCCACCCACTGGTTGTTCCCGCGCTTTCGCGTCGAGCTGTTCCGCGACGATGCCGAGGGCTATTTCCTCAACCTCAACAGCCCCTCGCCCTGCTTCTGGGTGTTCTGGCGCGCCGACGAAGAGCGCCTGCTCGACGGCGAGCCCATGGCCGTGCCGCAGATCGTCACGCTGAGCTACCACGACGCCGGTCGCTGGCTCGATGCGCAGGAGCGCGTGGACCAGGTGCCCGCGCCGACCGAGGTGGTCGACTGGCTGCGCGGTTTCGTTGACACCGCCTACCAGCCCGAGCCCAAGAAACGCAAGCGCCCCGACAGTTTCAAGCCGCTGACCGACCGCTTCGGTCAACCGGTGCGCATCAGCACCGAAAAGATCCGCGGTGGCGGCATGCCGGGAGCGTGAGCATGGCCGCCGAAGACGACAGCAGCAATTTTTTCTCGCGCTGGTCGCGCCGCAAGGTGCAGGTGCGCTCGGGCGAGCCCTTGCCGCCCGAGCCCGCGCCGGTCAAGCCTGCCGTCCCGGTGGCCGTGACGGTGCCGCCCGTGGCCGCCGAAAACGCACCGACCGAAGAAGCGCCCGCCGAACAAGCCCCCGTGCTCACGCTCGACGACGTGGCCCGCCTCACGCCCGAATCCGACTACGCGTCCTTCGTGGCGCGTGGCGTGCCGGCCGACGTGCGCAACGCCGCGGTGAAGAAGCTGTTCACCGACCCGCACTACAACGTGATGGACGGCCTGGACATCTACATCGACGACTACTCGAAGCCAAGCCCGATGACCGCCGCCGACATGGCCAAGATGGTAGGCGCGCAGTTCCTCAAGCTGGTGGACGACCCGAACGAGGTCAAGCCCGCCGCCACCACCGCCACGGCCGGTCGTGCGCCCACTGCACCCGACGACACGAAGGAAACGGTCGCCGGACAGACCGAAAACGAACCCCGGGCCGATGGCGACACCGCCACCACGCCCGACCCCACCGCCCCCGATTCCCCGAAGCCCCACCACGATGACCACGCTGATCTGCAACTGCAACCAGACCATGCCCCTGAACCCCAAGGTTCTGGGCGAGGCGCTGGATGAAGACCTGACCCTGCACACCACGCTGTGCCGCCGCGACGCACCCGCCTTCCAGAAGGCCTGCCGCAGCAGCGACGAGCTGGTCGTGGCCTGCACGCAGGAAAGCCGCCTGTTCACCGAACTCTCGGAGCAGACCGAGGGCGCGGTACCGCTCGATGTGCGGCCGATCCATTTCGTGAACATCCGCGAGACCGGTGGCTGGGGCCGCGAGGCCGCGCAGGCCACGCCCAAGATGGCCGCGCTGCTGGCCGCCGCGCGCCTGCCCGATGCCGAGCCGGTGCCCACCGTGACCTACAAGAGCGCGGGCCGCCTGCTGGTTATCGGTGCGCTGCAGGACAGCGAGCGCATCGCGGGCATGGTGTCCGACGTGCTGGAAGTCAGCCTCCTGGCCACCGGCGGCGCGGGCATGCAGGCGCGCCGCTACCCGGTGATCGCGGGTGAACTGCAGCAGGTGCGCGGCTGGCTCGGCGCCTTCGACGTGTCGTGGAGCACGACCAACCCGATCGACCTCGACCTGTGCACGCGCTGCAACGCCTGCCTGGCCGCCTGCCCGGAAGACGCCATCGGCCTGGACTACCAGATCGACATGGACAAGTGCAAGAGCCACCGCGCCTGCGTGAAGGCCTGCGAGGCGGTGGGCGCCATCAACTTCCAGCGCGATCCACAAAGTCACAGCGAGCGTTTCGACATCGTGCTCGACCTGCGCCGCGAGCCCGCGTTCACGCAGCATGCGCACCCGCAGGGTTACTTCCACCTGCCCGGCGGACTGCGGGAGGCGGAGGCCGCCATGGCCACCGTCATCAAGCTGCGCGACCTGGTCGGCGAGTTCGAGAAGCCGAAGTTCTTCACCTACAAGCAGAAGCTCTGCGCGCACGGGCGCAACGAAACCGTGGGCTGCAATGCCTGCGTCGAGATCTGTTCGGCGCTGGCGATTTCCAGCGACCTCAAGCGCAACCAGATCGTCGTCAACCCCAACCTCTGCGTGGGCTGCGGCGCCTGCACCACCGTGTGCCCCACCGGCGCGCTGACCTATGCCTACCCACGCGCGAGCGAGCAGGGCGTGAAGCTGCGCACCCTGCTGGCCACCTACGCGAAGGCGGGAGGCCACGACGCGGCCCTGCTGCTGCACAGCCAGGAGGCGGGCAGCGCGTTTATCGGCGATCTGGGTCGTGCGGCCTCGCTGGACAGGAAGAACGTGCGCGGCGTACCGGCGCGCGTGATTCCGCTGCCTCTGTGGCACACGGCCTCCATCGGGCTGGACGTGTGGCTCTCGGCCTTTGCCTATGGCGCCTCGCAGGTCTGGGTGCTGATGACCGGCGAGGAAGCGCCGCAGTACCGCGAGGCGGTGCGCGAACAGATGGCGGTGGCGCAGGCGGTCCTGAGCGGCCTGGGCTATGCCGGTCAGCATTTCCGTGTGATCGAGGCCCGTGATGCGCGCGACCTCGCGGACCTCGACGCTGCGCTCGGCGCGCCGGCGGCGCAGACCGTCAAGCGCCGCGCCACCTTCGCCGTGCAGGCCGAGAAGCGCGCCACGGTCGAGCTCGCGCTGGACCACCTGCTGCAGGACAGCGCCGCCCGGCGCGCGCCGATGGAGGCCATTGCGCTGCCGGCTGCCTCGCTGCTGGGTTCGATCAACGTGAACAAGGACACCTGCACGCTGTGCCTGAGCTGCGTGAGCGCCTGCCCGGCCAGCGCGCTGCAGGACAACACCGAGCGCCCGCAGCTGCGGTTCATCGAGAAAAACTGCGTGCAGTGCGGCCTGTGCGCCAGCACCTGCCCGGAAGACGCGATCACGCTGCAGCCGCGCCTGCTGCTGGGCGAACAGCGCAAGCAGCTGCGCGTGCTCAACGAGGCCCAGCCCTACCACTGCATTCGTTGTGCCAAGCCCTTCGGCACCCTCAAGGGCATCGAGGTGATGCTGGCCAAGCTCTCGGGCCACGCCATGTTCCAGGGCGACGCGCTGGAGCGCCTGAAAATGTGTGGCGACTGCCGCGTGGTGGACCTGTACTCCAACCCCGGCGAGACGCGCATCACCGACCTCTGAACACCGAAGCCGTGACCATGAACAACGCCATTCCCGTCTCGTCCTCCGCCCTGGACGAAGAAACCGCCCGCGCCGAGGTCTACGGCCTGCTCGCCGCGCTCTACTACGCACCGCCCTCGGCCGAGCTGATGGCGCAGTTGCGCGTGGCCGTGACCGAAGCGCCCGCCGCCGGTGGTTTTCTTGAAGAGCCCTGGCGCGAGGTGGTGGCGGCCGCGCGCGCCATGGACGACGCGGCCGTGGCCGCGGAATACGACGCGCTGTTCGGCGGTGTCGGCAAGCCCGAGGTCTATGTGTTCGGCTCGCACTACCTCAGCGGTTTCCTGAACGAGAAACCGCTGGCCGCGTTGCGCAGCGACCTGGCCCAGCTGGGCCTGGCGCGCGACGACACCATGCCCGAAACCGAAGACCACGTGGCCTATGTGTGCGAGGTCATGCGCTACCTGATCGCGGGCGACGACGTGGAAGTGGCCAATCTCACGCAGCAGCAGAAGTTCTTCACCACCCACCTGCAGCCCTGGGTGCTGCTGATGTGCGATGCGATTGCCGCGCATCCCAAGGCGCGTTTCTATGCGGCGCTGGCGGGCTTCACCCGGGCGTTTGTCGGGGTCGAGGCGCAGGGCTTCGACATGCTGGTCTGAGTTTTCGGGTTTGATGCGCGGGGGTTTCGCTCATCGACCTCGCGCCAGGCCGGTGGCGGTGCCCGCGAGCAAGGCCGGAGAACGCGTACCCGGCCCAGCCGCCTTCGCCCATCCGTCCCAGCGAAACCCAATGAACACCAAGAAATTCAGAGCCCTCCTGGCCGACCATCCCGCGTAGGCGCCGCATCAGGCGCGTGTGGCTCCGTGAGCAGCGCCACGCAGAACGAGGCGCCCTGAACATCGGAACGGTTTTCTGCCGTGATGTGGCCCCCGTAGCGCTCCACCAGCCCCTGGCTGATCCACAGGCCCAGGCCGTTGCCGTCGTTCTTGGTCGTGAAGAACGGGCGGAACAGGCGGTCCAGCACCTCCGGTGAGAGGCCGCTCCCGCTGTCCTGCACGCACAGCCGCACCCCAGTGCGCCCGGCCTCGTCGGCCCAGTCGCGCGACACCAGCCGCAACTCGCCACCCTGCGGCATCGCCTGGATCGCGTTGATCATCAGGTTGATCACCACCTGCTGCAGCTCCTGCCGGTTGCAGCCGACACGGCGCGTGGCCTGGAAGTCGCGCCGCACCACGATGTTCGTCTGTGCCAGCAGGTGGCCCACCAGCACCAGGCAATCCTCCATCGTGCGGTTGAGGTCCAGCGTTTCCACGTAGCCGGCGTACTCGGTCGGCCGCGCGTACTGCAGCAACTGCGTGACGATGATGCGCATGCGCTCGACCTGTTCGTCCAGCAGCTTGAGCTCGGCGCGCACCGGCATGCTCGCATCGCCCAGCGTCTCGCGCATCAGGTCCAGGTTGCCCTGCATCACCGCGATCGGGTTGTTGATCTCGTGCGCGATGCTGGCCGTCAACTGGCCGATCGCCGCGAGCTTCTCGCTCTTCACCAACTGCTGCTGCGCCAGTTGCAGCGAGGCGTTGCTGGCTTCGAGCTCCTGCGTGCGCTCGGCCACCTTGTGGTCCAGCTCCTCGCCCCAGCGCTGCAGCGCGGCGGTCTTGTCATCGATCACGTCCAGCAGTTCGTCCAGGTGGCCGGCGAGGGCGCCGAGCTCGTCGCGCGCGGCCAGTTCGCCCACGCGCGCCTGCGGCTGGCCTTCCTCCACCAGCTGCATGGTGCGGTTCATGCGTTCCACCGGCTGGAAGATGCTGCGCGCCCAGCGCAGCGAGAACCAGGCCGAGAGCGCCATCACCAGCAGGAAGATCAGGCCGATGGCGCCCAGCATGGCGTAGCGCACCAGGCGGAACGGCGCCTCGAGGTAGCCCACGTAGAGCATGCCGATGCGCTGCTCGCTCGCGTCCAGCAGCGGCTCGTAGGCCGAGACGTACCAGTCGTTCACCACGAAGGCGCGCTGCAGCCAGGTCTCGCCGCGGCCCAGCACCGCGTCGCGCACGGTTTGCGAGACGCGCGTGCCGATCGCGCGCTGGTCCTGGAACAGGCGCACGTTGGTGGTGATGCGCACGTCGTCCATGAACAGGGTGGCCGTGCCCTGGCTGCCGAAGGGCAGCGAGCCTTCGGGGTAGACGATGCGGTTGATGTGGTCGATGAAGTCCAGGTTCTGGTTCAGCAGCAGGCCGCCGCTGAGCACGGCAATCGTCTGGCCCGCCGCGTCGCGCACCGGCTGCGTGGAGACCATCACCATGGCGCGGTCCTCGGTCTCGCGCGTGTCGGGCGCGGCGTTGCGCGTGGCCACCAGCGGGATGCGCAGGCGCGGCATGAGGTGGGGCGCCAGCGCGGCCACGGCCTCGGGCTTGAGCAGCAGCAGGCGCGCCTTGGCGTCGCGCTGGTGGGGCTGCAAAGCGCCGGCCAGCGGCGCGGGCATCGGCGGCATGGGCGCGTTCGCGTCGCTGGTGCTCAGGCCGGCGGGCGTCGAGCGCGCCAGCGGCCGCCCCTGCGGGTCGTAGAGCACGAGGAAGTCCAGCCCCAGCTGTTCGCGGGCCAGCGCCAACTGGTCGCGCAGATGGGCCGGGTCGGGCGGCGCCACACGCGGCGCCGGCGCGGGGCGCAGGGCAGCATAGAGCGCGCGCGAGTTCGCCACGCCCAGCGTGCCCGAGCCCACCTCGCCCAGCACCTGGTCGAAGTAGCCGTGCGCCACCGCCAGGTCGCTGCGGACCTTGGTGATCAGCAGCCGGTCGTAGGCCGCGTTGCCCCACAGCGCGAGCGCCAGCACCAGCAGCGGAAACGCCACCAGCAGCGGCAGCAGCGCCATCGCCAGCAGCTTGTTGCGGACCGATCCGGCCAGCCAGCGGGGCGTGCGCCAGAAGCTCATCGCCGCGAGAAGTGATGCACGGACCAGAGGCGCCGCGGAACCGGCTTTGCCGGGCCGCAGGCGTCGTCCCCTTGAGGGGGTCGCGCGAAGCGCGGCGGGGGTGTCTTCACAAGCTATTCCATTCGGCGACGCGGCGCTCCAGTGTGCGGCGCGACACGCCCAGCAGCTGGGCCGCACGCGTCTTGTCGCCCTGCACCGAGTCGAGCACGTTGAGGATGTGCATCTTCTCCAGGGTGTGCAGGTCGGTCGGCTGGCTGGGCGCGGCGCCGCCGTCGGCCGGTCTGGCCACGCCCGGGTAGAGCGCCGACACGTTCAGGGTGCCCAGGATCAGCGAGCGCTCGATCAGGTTGCGCAGCTCGCGCACGTTGCCGGGCCAGTCGTACTGGCGAAGGAAATCCATCTCCGGCTCGCTGATGGCCAGGGGCTCGACACCGAGCGAGGGCGCGAGCTGGGCGATGAAGTGGGCCACCAGCTCGGCGATGTCGTCCTTGTGTTCGCGCAGCGGCGGCAGCGTGAGGTCGACCACCTGCAGCCGGAAATACAGGTCCTTGCGGAAGCGCCCCGCGGCCACCTCGTCGCTGAGCTGGCGGTTGGTGGCGGCCACGATGCGCAGGTTCAGCGGTACCAGCTGCTCGCTGCCGACCGGGCGGATGTTGAGGTCCTCGATCGCGCGCAGCAGCGTGGCCTGGATGGGCTGCGGCAGCTCGGCGATCTCGTCGAGGAACAGCGTGCCGCCCTGTGCGTAGTGGAACAGGCCGTCGCGCGCGCGCGTGGCGCCGGTGAAGGCGCCTTTGGCGTGGCCGAACAGCTCGCTCTCGATCAGCTCGGGCGAAACGGCCGCGCAGTTGACCGGCACGAACGGACCGCTGGCGCGGCTGCTCAGCGCGTGCAGCTCGCGCGCCACCAGCTCCTTGCCGGTGCCCGATTCGCCCTGCAGCAGCACGGTGCTGTTGACCGGCGCCACGCGCGCGATCGACTGGCGCAGCTGTTGCAGCGCCGGCGACTGGCCGACCAGCGCACCGCGCCCGGGGGTGCTGGTGACCGCGCGGCGCAGCACGAAGTTCTCGCGGCGCAGGCGCGAGCGCTCGTAGCAGTGCTTCACCGCGTTGAGGATCTGCGGCACGCGGAACGGCTTGAGGATGAAGTCGGAGGCCCCCGCGCGCAGCGCCTCGATGGCGGTGTCGAGGTCGGCGAAGGCGGTGATGAGGATCACCTCGCCGGTGAAGCCCTGTTCGCGCAGTTCCTTGAGCCAGACCACGCCGCTCTTGCCGGGCAGCGAGATGTCGAGGATGACCAGGTCGACGTGGTGGCCGCGCAGCCACTGGGCGCCGTCTTCGGCGCTGGAGGCGCTCATCACGAAGTGGCAGCGCGGCGCCAGGGTCTTGACCAGGAAGTTGAGCATGCCCTGCTCGTCGTCGACGACCAGGATCGACCAGTCCGGCCAGCCTTCCAGGTTTCTCTCTTGCGATGGGGGAAAAAATGAGGGTTCCACCCGCGGGCATTCTACGGAGTAAGCCTACGGATTCACTTGGGTATTCGCCCATTCCCGAGGCGCTCGCCGGGTGTTGCCGCGACCGCCAGCGCGACAAGTTGTCGCAAAGCGACCGGACAGTTTGGCGCGGCCTCGCGGTGGTGCATCTTTTGTGGGATGGGGTTATCCCTTAGCGGTGCCGCACGTGCCGGGAGGCAAGGACGCGGTGCCTCGGGTACGGAGCGGGGTAGGGCACCCGTGGACCACGCCCCCTGGCCGCACGGAAAGCACAACCAATGGCTTATGGCACGCTTCTGGCTATCAAATCGGGAGCGCATGCCGATGTTGCGCCGCCGCAAGTGCGGCCGTCGTGTGACCGTGGGGTGAAGGCTGCAGAGTGGCTGTTACCTCGCTTGCGCGGGTCTGCGGGCGCGGTTAGATTCCACGTATGCAAAAGGCCCGCACGTTGTGCTGCGGGTCCTGTTCAACCAGGAGACATGCATGAACAAGTCCCCACGATCCACGCCCGAAGAAGGCCGTCCGAGCCTGAACCGCCGCACCCTGTTTGCCGGTGCGTCCACCGTGGGTGCCCTGGCCGCCGCGGCCACGCTGATCCCCCGCGTGTCGCCCGAAGAGACCGCTGCCGTCGAGCCCAGGCCCGCGCCCACCAAGGGCGGCGGCTACAGCCTGAGCGAGCACGTCAAGCAGTACTACCAGACCACGCGCATCTGAGCGAACAGGAGCCCCCCATGTTGCTGACCAAAAAATCCTCCCCGGGTGCACACGTCGCGCGCGCCGCCTCCGGCTTCGTGCACAACCTGCAGCGCGGCCTGTCGTCCGCCCTGCCCACCATGGACCGCCGCGCCTTCCTGCGCCGCTCGGGCCTGGGCGTGGGTGTCGGCCTCGCGGCCACCCAGCTCACCCTGGTCAAGAAAGCCAGGGCCGCCGAAGGCAAGTCCATCGACGGCACCGGCAAGATCGAAGTCAAGCGCACCGTCTGCACCCACTGCTCGGTGGGCTGCGCGACCGACGCGATCGTGGAAAACGGCGTCTGGGTGCGCCAGGAGCCGGTGTTCGACTCCCCCATCAACCTCGGCGCCCACTGCGCCAAGGGCGCCGCCCTGCGCGAACACGGCCACGGCGAGTACCGCCTGCGCTACCCGATGAAGCTGGTCAACGGCAAGTACCAGCGCATCAGCTGGGACACCGCGCTGGAAGAGATCACCGCGAAGATGAAATCGCTGCGCGAAGCCAGCGGCCCCGACTCGGTGTATTTCGTCGGTTCGTCCAAGCACAACAACGAACAGGCGTACCTGATGCGCAAGTTCGTGAGCTTCTGGGGCACCAACAACTGCGACCACCAGGCGCGCATCTGCCACTCCACCACGGTGGCGGGCGTCGCGAACACCTGGGGTTATGGCGCCATGACCAACTCGTACAACGACATGCAGAACAGCAAGTGCGCGTTGTACATCGGCTCCAACGCCGCTGAAGCGCACCCGGTGTCGCTGCTGCACATGCTGCACGCCAAGGAAAACGGCTGCAAGATGATCGTGGTCGACCCGCGCTTCACCCGCACCGCGGCCAAGGCCGACGAGTACGTGCGCATCCGCTCCGGCACCGACATCCCCTTCCTGTTCGGCCTGCTGCACATCATTTTCAAGAACGGCTGGGAAGACAAGCAGTACATCAACGACCGCGTCTACGGCATGGAAGCCGTCAAGGCCGACGTGATGGCCAAGTGGACGCCCGCCGCGGTGGAAGAGGCCTGCGGCGTGAACGAAGCGACGCTGACCAAGATCGCCGAAATGATCGCCAAGAACCGCCCCAGCACCATCGTGTGGTGCATGGGCCAGACGCAGCACACCATCGGCAACGCCATGGTGCGCGCCTCGTGCATCCTGCAGCTGGCGCTGGGCAACGTGGGCAAGAGCGGTGGTGGCACCAACATCTTCCGCGGCCACGACAACGTGCAGGGCGCGACCGACGTCGGCCCCAACCCCGACTCGCTGCCCGGCTACTACGGCCTGGCCGCAGGCTCGTGGAAACACTTCGCCGCCACCTGGGGCGTGGACTACGAGTGGATCAAGAAGCAGTACGCCGAAGGCACGATGGAGAAGCCCGGCATCACCGTCTCGCGCTGGATCGACGGCGTGCTCGAGAACAACGAACTGATCGACCAGGGCCCGAACCTGCGCGGCGTGTTCTTCTGGGGCCATGCGCCCAACTCGCAGACCCGCGGTCTGGAGATGAAGCGCGCGATGGACAAGCTGGACCTGCTGGTGGTGGTGGACCCGTACCCCTCGGCCACGGCCTCGATGGCGGCCATGCCCGGCAAGCCCGAAGACCTCAACCCCAACCGCGCGGTGTACCTGCTGCCGGCGGCCACGCAGTTCGAGACCAGTGGCTCGGTCACCGCGTCCAACCGCTCGATCCAGTGGCGCGAGAAGGTCATCGAGCCGCTGTGGGAGAGCCGCAGCGACCACATGATCATGCACCAGTTCGCTGAAAAACTCGGCTTCGCCACCGAGCTCAGCAAGAACTACAAGATGCAGAAGGTCAAGGGCATGGACGAGCCCGTGCCCGAGGACATCCTGCGCGAGATCAACAAGTCGGTCTGGACGATTGGCTACACCGGTCAGAGCCCGGAACGCCTCAAGGCCCACATGCGCAACATGAACGCCTTCGACGTGAAGACGCTCAAGGCCAAGGGCAAGGTGGTGGACAAGGAGACCGGCTACGACATGACCGGTGACTACTTCGGTCTGCCCTGGCCCTGCTACGGCACGCCGCAGATCAAGCACCCCGGCTCACCCAACCTGTACGACACCTCCAAGCACGTCATGGACGGCGGCGGCAACTTCCGCGCCAACTTCGGCGTGGAGCGCGAAGGCAAGAGTCTGCTGGCCGAAGACGGCTCGCACTCGGTGGGCGCCGAGATCACGACCGGCTACCCCGAGTTCGACCATGTGCTGCTCAAGAAGCTGGGCTGGTGGGCCGACCTGAGCGAGGCCGAGCAGAAGGCCGCCGAGGGCAAGAACTGGAAGACCGACCCGACCGGCTCCATCATCCGCGTGGCCATGGCCCACGGTTGCCACCCGTTCGGCAACGCCAAGGCCCGTGCCGTGGTGTGGAACTTCCCCGACGCAATCCCGCAGCACCGCGAGCCGATCTACGGCATCCGCCCCGACCTGGTGGCCAAGTACCCCAGCCACGACGACCAGAAGACCCGCTGGCGCCTGCCCATCCTGTACAAGTCGCTGCAGAAGAAGAACATCGACGACAAGATGCACGAGAAATTCCCGCTGATCATGACCTCCGGCCGCCTGGTCGAGTACGAGGGCGGTGGCGAGGAAACCCGTTCCAACCCCTGGCTGGCCGAGCTGCAGCAGGAGATGTTTGTCGAGATCAACCCGGCCACGGCCACGGCGCGCGGCATCCGCAACGGCGAACGCGTGTGGGTGAGCTCGCCGACCGGTGCGCGCCTGAATGTGCAGGCGCTGGTGACCGAGCGCGTGGGACCCGACACGGTGTTCCTGCCGTTCCACTTCTCCGGCCGCTGGCAGGGCGAGGACATGAAGCCCTACTACCCGGATGGCGCCTTCCCCGTGGTGCGCGGCGAGGCCGTCAACACCGCCACCACCTACGGCTACGACATCGTCACGATGATGCAGGAAACCAAGACCACCATCTGCAACGTGGAGCGTGCGTAACCGCAGCCGCCCGCACAGGAGAACCACATGGCAAGAATGAAATTCATCTGTGATGCAGAGCGCTGCATCGAATGCAACGGCTGCGTCACCGCCTGCAAGAACGAACACGAAGTGCCCTGGGGCGTGAACCGCCGCCGCGTGGTCACGCTCAACGACGGCGTGCCCGGCGAGAAGTCGATCTCGGTGGCCTGCATGCACTGCAGCGATGCACCCTGCATGGCGGTCTGCCCGGTCAACTGCTTCTACCGCACCGACGAAGGCGTGGTGCTGCACGACAAGGACGTCTGCATCGGCTGCGGCTACTGCTCCTACGCCTGCCCGTTCGGCGCACCACAGTTCCCTTCGCAGGGCACCTTCGGCGTGCGCGGCAAGATGGACAAGTGCACCTTCTGCGCCGGCGGCCCCGAGGCCCACGGCAGCCAGGACGAGTTCGAGAAGTACGGCCGCAACCGCCTGGCCGAAGGCAAGCTGCCGGCCTGCGCCGAAATGTGCTCGACCAAAGCCCTGCTCGCCGGCGACGGCGACGTCGTGGCCGACATCTTCCGCAACCGCGTGCTGCAGCGCGGCAAGGGCGCTGAAGTCTGGGGCTGGGGCACCGCCTACGGCACCGCACAAGGGACCAAGTCATGATGATCCAACGCCTGACCCTCTCCACCGCCATCGCCGCCGCGCTGCTGGCCCTCTCCGCCTGTGGCGACAAGCCCCAGGAAATGACCGGCGCCGGCGTCAAGCAGGACGGCGCGTCCTTCCAGGGCGTGGGCAGCAGCCAGTATGCGCAATCGGGCTGGAAGCCCGGTGACAAGACCAGCTGGGAGCAGCAGCTCAAGTCGCGTGCCCAGTATGGGCAGAACGACTACACCCGCATGACCAAATAAGAAGGCGCCCTATGCACAGGCTTTTGACACACGGCTTGCGCCGCCTGACCTCGCCCGTCTTCTGGTCGGCGGCCCTGCTGGCGCTCAGCGCCGGTGTGGCCAGCGCCCAGGCCCTGAAGGTGACGCCAGCGCAGGACGACCCCGCGCCCGCCGCCGGCGCCGCGGCACCGGCCCAGGCCGGTGGCATCCGCAGCGCCAACATCTTCGAGATCGCCCCGGACGCGAGCACCGATCCCAAGTACGGCGAGCAGACCAACGCCGAGCGTGGCAAGGTGCAGCCCGGCAACAACGCGCCCATGTGGCGCGACGTGGGCAAGGGCGTGACCGGCTATTCCAGCCTGCCGTACCCGGAATCCGGCAACATGATCCAGGGCTTCGTGCAGTACCCCGGCTCCAGCCTCACCAACGCGGGTGAAGCCTGGCGCCAGGTGCGCAACGACTGGATCATTCCCTATGGCGGTTCGCTGCTGCTGATCGCCGGTGTGGCGATCGCGCTGTTCTACTTCGGCAAGGGCACCATCCGGCTGCACGGTGTCGAGACCGGCCGCGTGATCGAGCGCTTCACCTATGTCGAGCGCGCGGCGCACTGGGTCAACGCGATCGCCTTCGTGATCCTGGCGGTCTCGGGCATCGTCATGGCCTTCGGCAAGTTCTTCCTGCTGCCCGTGATGGGCAGCACGCTGTTCGGCTGGCTGACCTACGCGCTCAAGAACATGCACAACTTCGCCGGCCCGCTGTTCGCGGTCTCGCTGGTGATCGTGATCCTGACCTTCGTGAAGGACAACCTGCCAAGCAAGGAAGACATCACCTGGCTGCTCAAGGGTGGTGGCCTGTTCGGTGGCCATGAGGTGCCCTCGCACCGCTTCAACGCCGGCGAGAAGGTGCTGTTCTGGGCCGGCGTGTTCCTGTTCGGCCTGATCGTGGTCGGCTCGGGTCTGTTCCTCGACAAGATCGTTCCCGCGGTGGAGTACACGCGCGGCAACATGCAGGTCGCCCACATGATCCATGCCAGCGCCGCGGTGCTGATGATGGCGCTGTTCATGGGCCACATCTACATGGGCACGGTCGGCATGGAAGGCGCCTACAAGGCCATGAAGACCGGCTACGTGGACGAGACCTGGGCCCGGGAACACCACGAACTCTGGTACGACGACATCAAGGCCGGCAAGATCCCCGCCCAGCGCAGCGCCACCGGTGCGGCGGGTGCAGGCGACGCCACGCGCGCCGCCAAGGCCTGAGCGTTCCCCGACACGACACGAGACAAGGAAGAACCCCATGAAACGCTCCCTCCTGTGCATGGCAGCCCTGCTGGTGGCCGCATCGGCCCACGCCAAGCTGCCGGCCCCACCCGCCCCGACCGACGAGGCCAAGGCCAAGGCCGCCGAAACCGCCGCCAAGACCGCCTGGGCCGCCAAGGTCGACAGCTACAAGCTGTGCGTGTCGATGGACCGCGCGGCGAGCAACCACTTCAAGACCGCTGCGGCCACTGGCAAGCCGGTCAAGCCCGCCGCGGCCAACGCGCCCGCGTGCGCCGACCCCGGCCCGTTCACCTACGTGGCGGCGGTGACGCCCAAGCCCGCCGAAGCCGCTGGCGCACATTCGCCTGCGGCCACGGCGGTCAGCCCGCCCAGCAAGCAGGCGCCGGCCGGCGCCGCGACGCCAGCCAAAAAATGAACCTGCAGGCGAGGGTGGATAACCCTTGCCAGCCCAGCCCCAAGGGCCGCACCTCCGGGTGGCGGCCCTTTTCATGCGGTAGTCTTCGCCCATGCCCTTGCTCCCCCACCTGACCGAGGCCCGCGCGCCCCTGACCCGCGAAGTCGTGGTGATGAACCAGCACGGCGAGCGCGAGACGATCTCGATCCCGGCCGAGCGCGATCTCACCGTGTACGTGGACAAGCGCGAGCTGGTCACGCTCATGACGCTGGGCGCGCAGCCCGAGTGGCTGGTGCTGGGTTACCTGCTCAACCAGCGCCTGATCGGTGCCATCGACGAGATCGAGTCCATCACCGTGGACTGGGAGGTCAACGCCGCCTCGGTGAAGACGCGCCACGGCATCGACCGCATCGAGGAGCGCACGTCGAAGCGGGTGGTCACCACCGGCTGCGGCCAGGGCAGCGTGTTCGGCAACCTCATGGACGAGATCGACAGCATCCGCCTGCCCGAGAGCGCCGTGCTGCGGCAGTCGCAGCTGTACGCCATCGTCAACGCGATCCGGCTCAAGGAGAGCACCTACAAGTCGGCCGGCTCGGTGCACGCCTGCGCGCTGTTCCACGGCGAGGCACTGCAGCTGTTCGTGGAAGACGTGGGTCGCCACAACGCGGTGGACACCATCGCGGGCTGGATGTCGCTCCAGCAGGCCGCTCCCGTCGGTGAAAAGATCTTCTACACCACCGGCCGCCTCACCAGCGAGATGGTGATCAAGTCGGCCCAGATGGGCGTGGCGGTGGTGGTCTCGCGCAGCGGCATCACCCAGATGGGACTGGACGTGGCCGAACGCGTGGGCTTGTGCGCCATCGGCCGCGCCACCCACAAGCACTTCCTGTGCTATGCCAACCCCCAGCGCCTGGTGCTCGACGCGGTGCCGCCCGCCGCACCCGTGGTGGCCCGCGAGCGCGCCACCAGCCCGTCCTGAGGCGGCGCGGCCCGCGCGTTCGGGCATAAACTCGGTTCACTTTTTTCCGAGAGATCTGCCATGAGCCGAGACGTCCACGTCATTGACCACCCCCTGGTGCAGCACAAGCTCACGCTGATGCGCCGCAAGGACACCAGCACCAAGAGCTTCCGCGAACTGGTGCACGAGCTCAGCGCCCTGCTGGCCTACGAGATCACGCGCGAGATGCCGATGCACGAGATCGAGATCGAGACGCCGCTGGAGAAGATGAAATCGCGCGTGATCGACGGCAAGAAGGTGGTGCTGGCCTCCATCCTGCGGGCGGGCAACGGCTTTCTCGACGGCATGCTGCAGGTGATCCCGGGCGCGCGCGTCGGCCACATCGGCCTGTACCGCGACCCGGCCACGCTCAAGGCGGTGGAGTACTACTTCAAGATGCCGCACGACATGCACGAGCGCGACGTGATCGTGCTCGACCCCATGCTCGCCACCGGCAACTCGGCCGTGGCCGCGGTGGACCGGCTCAAGCAGACGAAGCCGCGCTCGATCCGCTTCGTGTGCCTGGTGACCTGCCCCGAGGGCATCAAGACCTTCCACGACGCCCACCCCGACGTGCCCATCTACACCCCGGCGGTGGACCGAGGCCTGAACGAACACGGCTACATCGTTCCGGGCCTGGGCGATGCGGGCGACCGCATTTTCGGCACCAAGTGAACCTGCGCGACCCCGCGCGCTCCAACCGCACACCATGACCCAGCCCCCGTCCTCCCTGCCCATCCGCTTCTGGACCCTGGGCTGGTCTTCCCTGACCCGCGACTGGCGCGCCGGCGAGCTGCGCCTGCTGATGCTGGCCGTCACGCTCGCGGTGGCCGCGCTCACCGCGGTGGGGTTCTTTGCCGACCGCCTGCAGAACGGCCTGGTGCGCGACGCGCGCGCCCTCATTGGCGGCGACGCCGTGGTCAGCAGCGACAACGCGCCCCCCGCCAGCTTCGAGGCCCGGGCCCGCGCGCTCGGCCTCAGCACCACGCAGACACTGGGCTTTCCCACCATGGGCCGCGCGCGTGAGGAAGAGGGCGGCGCGGCGCGCCTGGTGGCGCTCAAGGCCGTGGGCGAGGGCTACCCGCTGCGCGGCGCCCTGCGCGTGGCCGAGGCGCCCTCGGCGCCCGATGCCGCCACGCGCGAGATTCCCGCGCCCGGCACCGCCTGGGTGGACGCGGCGCTGCTGGTCTCGCTCAACCTCAAGATGGGCGACCCGCTGCTGCTGGGCGACGCCTCGCTGCGCATCGCGCGCATCATCGTGGTCGAGCCCGACCGCGGTGCCGGCTTCATGAGCTTCGCGCCGCGCGTCATGCTCAACGCGGCCGACCTGCCCGCGACCGGCCTGGTGCAACCCGCCAGCCGCCTCAACTACCGCCTGGCCGTGGCCGGCAACGACGCGCGCGTGGCCGAGTTCAGCCGCTGGGTGGCGCAGGCGCTGGAGCAGCCCGGCGTGCGCGGCATGCGGCTGGAGTCGCTCGAAGGCGGGCGCCCCGAGATGCAGCAGACCCTGGTGCGTGCCGAAAAATTCCTCAACCTCGTGGCCCTGCTGGCCGCGCTGCTGTGCGCCGTGGCGGTGGCGATCGCCGCGCGCGGCTTCGCGCAGCGCCACCTGGACGACTGCGCCATGCTGCGCGTGCTCGGCCTGTCGCAGGGCACCATGGCGCGCGCCTACACGCTGGAGTTCGCGCTCATCGGCTTGTTCGCCAGCGCACTGGGCGTGGCCATCGGTTACGCGGTGCACCATGTGTTCGTGCTGCTGCTGGCTGGCCTTGTGGAAGCCAGCCTGCCCGCGCCCGGCATCGCGCCGGTGCTGCTCGGCCTGGGCATGGGCCTCACGCTCATGATGGCCTTCGGCCTGCCGCCGGTGCTGCAGCTGGCGCAGGTGCCCCCGCTGCGCGTGATCCGCCGCGACGTGGGCCAGCTCAAGCCCGCCACGCTGGCCGTGCTGGGCGTGGGGCTGCTCGGCTTCGCCGCACTGCTGCTGGCCGCCAGCCGCGACCTGCTGCTGGGTGCCATCGCCGTCGGTGGTTTCGCTGGTGCGGTGGTGTTGTTTGCCACCGCCAGCTACGCCGCCGTGCGCCTGCTGCGCGCCAGCGTGAACGAGGCCACCGCGCCGCGCGCGCTGGTCATGGCCACACGCCAGCTCTCGGCGCGACCGGCCTACGCGGTGGTGCAGATCAGCGCGCTCGCGGTCGGCCTGCTCGCGCTGGTGCTGCTGGTGCTGCTGCGCACCGACCTCATTTCGAGCTGGCGCAACGCCACGCCGCCCGACGCGCCCAACCGCTTCGTGATCAACGTGCAGCCCGAGCAGGGCGAGGCCTTCCAGCAGGCCTTGCGACAGGCCGGCGTGCAGCGCTACGACTGGTACCCCATGATCCGGGGCCGGCTGGTGAGCATCAACGGCCAGAGCGTCAACCCCGACGACTTCGCGAGCGACCGCGCGCAGCGCCTGGTGGACCGCGAGTTCAATCTCTCCACCACCACCACGCTGCCCGAGCACAACCCGGTGGCGGCCGGCCGCTGGACCGACAACGAGGCCGACGCGCTGAGCGTGGAAGAGGGCCTGGCCGAGGAGCTGGGCCTCAAGCTCGGCGACCGCCTGGGTTTCGACATCGCGGGCCAGATCACCGAGGGCCGCATCACCAGCCTGCGCAAGGTGGACTGGGGCTCCATGCGGGTGAACTTCTTCGTGCTGTTCCCGGTGGCGCAGGTGCCCAACGTGCCGCTGAGCTTCATCAGCGCCTTCCGCGCGCCCGATGGCGCCAGCGCCGCGGGCGCGAACTTCGACAACACCCTGGTGCGCCAGTTTCCCAACATCACCAACGTCGACATGAGCCAGACCATCGCCCAGGTGCAACGCGTGCTGGGTCAGGTCATCAGCGCGGTGGAGTTCCTGTTTGCCTTCACGCTCGCGGCCGGCCTGGTGGTGTTGCTCTCGGCCATCACCGCCACGCGCGGCGAGCGCGAGCGCGAGTTCGCCATCCTGCGCGCCGTGGGCGCGGGCTCGGGCCTGCTGCGCCAGGTGCAGCGCATCGAGCTGCTGGGCGTGGGCCTGCTCGCCGGTTTCCTGGCCTCGGTGGTCGCGGTGGTGGTGGGCTGGGCGCTCGCGCGCTTCGTGTTCGAGTTCTCCTGGACCGCTTCGCCCTGGGTGCCGCTGGGCGGCGCCATCGCGGGCGCGCTGCTCGCGCTCATGGCCGGCTGGTGGGGGCTGCGCAGCGTGCTGCGCACGCCGGTGGTGGAGACCCTGCGCAAGGCCACGGTGTGAACGAGGACAGCATGAGCGACATGACCCAGGCTCCCCAGGAGTCCGTGCAGCACGCCACCCCGTTCGAATGGATCGGCGGCGAAGAAAAAGTGCGCGCGCTGGTCGACCGCTTCTACGACCTCATGGACATCGAGCCCGGCTACCGCGAACTGCGCGCCGCGCACGGCAGCACGCTGGCCGACGCGCGGCAGAAACTGTTCTGGTTCCTGTGCGGCTGGCTCGGCGGCCCGCAGCACTACACCGAACAGTTCGGCCACCCGCGCCTGCGGATGCGCCACATGCCGTTTTCCATCGGCATCATCGAACGCGACCAGTGGCTGGCCTGCATGGACCAGGCGATGGGCGAGACGGGCGTGGACGCGGCGCTGCGCGAGCGCCTCAAGACCAGCTTTTTCCAGACGGCGGACTGGATGCGGAATTCGCCGGGGTAGTGGGCTGTCCGTCCGCTTCAGACGCAGCGGCGACAGTCCGCGCGGGTTCATCAGGAAGCCTCGAAGCCAGCTCCAGGCCTCCCATTGACTTCCCTCAACACGTTCAGGGCACCCAAGGCTTAAAAAGGCCGGGAGCGTCTTCACCGGGGGGACGCCACGGAGGTGTCATCATGAAGAAGCGGTCCTTTGTTGCCTTGTTGCTGGTCCTGCCGCTCTGCGCGCCGGCCTGGGCTCAGACGGATACCTTGCCCGACGGGCTGGGCAAGGACATCCGCACGCCCGAAGGCTTGCGCAAAGTCATCGAGCGCAAGGATCCGCGCTTTGTCATCGTCGACGTGCGCCCACCCGCCGACTATGCGGCGGGGCATATCCCGACGGCCATCAACATCCCGGGGGGTATCACCGCAGACATCCAGGCGCCGCCCTCGAAGGACAAGTACATGGTGCTCTATTGCCACGGCGGCATGAAGTCGCCGGCAGCGGGCGACAAGATGCTGGCCGACGGTTACAGGCATGTGTTCGTCTGGGGCGGCATCCTGAGCTGGCCCTATGAACGGGAAACCTCACCGAAGTAGCCGCCGACCGGCCTGGCCAGTCACCCCGAACGCAACAACACCACCAGCGCCCCGGCCCCACCCTCGGCCGGGCGCGCCTGCACGAAGGCCATCACCTCGTTCTTCTGCACCAGCCAGCGCAGCACGCGGCTTTTCAGCACCGGGGTGCGGCCGGGGGAACCCAGGCCTTTGCCGTGCACCACGCGCACGCAGCGCAGGCCTTGCTGGTGGGCGTCTCGGATGAAGCGGCCCAGGGCTTCGCGGGCTTCGTCGGTGCGCAGGCCGTGCAGGTCGATCTGGCGCTGGATGCTCCAGCTGCCTTCGCGCAGCTTGCGCACCACCTCCGGCCCCAGGCCCGGGCAGCGGTAGCTCAGCAGCTCGTCGGTGTGCAGCAGGGTCTCGATGTCGAACTCGTCGGACAGGGCCTCGCGCATCACCGAGGCTTCGTCGCGCTGGCGCTGCACCGGTACCGGCTCCACCGGCACCGCGCGCGGCTCGATGCGGCCCGGGTTGGCAAGGGCCTGCACCGGGCCCACCGCCAGGGCAAACAGGCGCTGCTCACGCTCGCGCTTGAGCTCGGCCTGGCGCCGGGCTTCGCGCTGGATGGCCTCGGCCGCGGCGCGTTCGGCCATCGCGCGCTTGAGTGCCTTGAGTTCGGCCAGCGTGTTCGCTTTCATGGTGTCCGCATTGTGACCGAGCCCCCTGCCAACCCATGCCCGGGTTCAAAGCAACCCCAGCTCGGCCATGGAAGCGGCGTGGTCGCGCGTGACGATGAAGTGGTCGAGCACGCGCACGTCGACCAGCGCCAGCGCGGAGCGCAGCGTGCGGGTGAGGTCGACGTCGGCGCGCGAGGGCTCGGCGACGCCGCTGGGGTGGTTGTGCGCCAGCAGCACGGCCGAGGCGTGGTGGTGCAGGGCGCGCAGCACGATTTCGCGCGGGTACACGCTGGCCTGCGTGAGCGTGCCGCGAAACAGCTCTTCGAGCGCGATCAGGCGGTTCTGGCTGTCGAGGAACAGCACGGCGAACACCTCGTGCGGCCGGGCGCCCAGCTGCAGCTGCAGGTAGTCCCGCACCGCCTGCGGGCTCTCGAACAGGGTTTTCTGCTGCAACTCCTGCGCCAGCGCGCGGCGCGCGAGCTCGAGCACCGCCACCACCTCGGCGCGCTTGGCCGGGCCCAGGCCCTTGACGGCCTTGAGCGCGTCGGCCCCGGTGTGCAGCAGGCCACCGATGCCGCCGAACCGGTCCAGCAGCTCCTGCGCGAGCTGCAGCACGTGTTTGCCGGCGATGCCGGTGCGCAGCAGCAGGGCCAGCAGTTCGCCGTCGCTGAGCGCGCCGGGGCCGCGCGCGAGCAGTTTTTCGCGCGGTCGCGAGTCGCTGGGCAGGCCCTTGAGCCCGGGCGTGACAAGGCCATCCATGTGTTTTTCCTCCCCGATCCGGCCGGGTTTTTACAATAGGGCCTCAGTCGGCCCGGTGCCGCCCTTTTTCGCACACCTCGTTCAGGGATACCCCCCCACGCCATGCCCCACGTCCAAGAAGGCTCTTTCCTCACGCTGCACTACCGCATGTCCGGTCCGCAGGGTCAGGTGATCATCGACACCTTCGATGGCCAGCCCGCCACGCTCAGCCTGGGTGCGGGCGAGCTTTCGCCCGCGATCGAGCAGCGCCTGCTGGGGCTGGAGGAGGGCACGCACACGGTGATCGAGCTGGCCGAGGGCGAAGCCTTTGGCGAGCGCCAGCCCGACATGGTGCAGTGGGTGGCGCGCAAGCTGCTCAACCAGTTGGGCGACCCGCACGAGCAGTACGCCGAAGGTGACGTGGTGCAGTTCCCCACGCCCGACGGCCTGGGCAGCTACGCGGGCGCGGCGGTGGAGGGGCGCGAAGACGGCGCCGTGCTGTTCGATTTCAACCACCCGCTGGCTGGTCGGGCGGTGCGCTTCGAAGTGCAACTGATCGGGGTGCTGTGATGCCGATGTCGCAAGAAATCGTGCTTGCCGAGCCGCGCGGCTTCTGCGCCGGCGTGGACCGCGCCATCGAGATCGTCGAGCGCGCGCTGGCCAAGTTCGGTCGACCCATTTACGTGCGCCACGAGATCGTGCACAACACCTATGTGGTCAACGACCTCAAGGCCAAGGGCGCGATCTTCATCGAGGAGCTGTCCGACGTGCCGCCCGGCGCCACGCTGGTGTTTTCCGCGCACGGCGTGAGCAAGGCGATCCAGGAAGAGGCGCGGCGGCGCGGCTTCCACGTGTTCGACGCTACCTGCCCGCTGGTGACCAAGGTGCACGTGGAGGTGGCGAAGCTGCACCGCGAAGGCTACGAGTTCATCATGATCGGCCACAAGGGCCACCCCGAGGTGGAGGGCACCATGGGCCAGCTCGAGAGCGGCATCCACCTGGTGGAGGACGTGGCCGACGTGGCGCGCGTGTCGCCAGCGCAGACCGCCAAGCTCGCCGTGGTGACGCAGACCACGCTGTCGGTGGACGATGCGGCCGAGATCCTGAGCGCCGTGAAGGCGCGCTTTCCGAGCGTGCGCGAACCCAAGCAGCAGGACATCTGCTACGCCACGCAGAACCGGCAGGACGCCGTCAAGCTGATGAGCCCGCAGGTGGACATCGTGATCGTGGTGGGCAGCCCCACCAGCTCCAACAGCAACCGCCTGCGCGAGCTGGCGGTGAAGCTGGGCACGCCGAGCCACATGGTGGACAGCGCCGAAGAACTGCGTGCCGAGTGGTTTGAAGGCAAGCACCGTGTGGGCCTGACGGCCGGCGCCTCGGCGCCCGAGATCCTGGTGCGCGAGGTGATCGAGCGCATCAAGGCGCTGGGCGCGATTTCGGTGCGCACCCTGGACGGCCTGACCGAGACCATCAAGTTCCCGCTGCCCAAGGGGCTGAAGATCGACGGCGAGGACGCCGCGCCGCTGCAGCACCTGCGCTGAAGTGCCGGGGCGCCTCCCGCCCAAACCTACAATCGCCGCATGCTAGACATCGTTCAACTGAGAAAAGACCTCGACGGGGTGGTCGCGCGCTTGCAGACCCGCAAGCAGCCGCAGCCCTATCTGGATGTGCCCGCCTACCAGGCGCTGGAGTCCGAGCGCAAGGCGCTGCAGACCCGCACCGAAGAGCTGCAGAGCCAGCGCAATACGCTGTCCAAGCAGATCGGCATGCTCAAGGGCAAGGGCCAGCACGCCGAGGCCGATGCGGCCATGGCGCAGGTGGCGGCCTTCAAGGCCGAGCTGGAAGCCTCGGCCGCGCGGCTGGAAGTGATCCAGGCCGAGTTGCAGACCCTGCTGCTGGCCGTGCCCAACCTGCCGCACGAGAGCGTGCCGGTGGGCAGCGACGAAAGCGGCAACGTGGAGCTGCGGCGCTGGGGCACGCCGCGCACGTTCGACTTCGAACTGCGCGACCACGTGGATATCGGCGAAAAGCTCGGACTCGATTTTGAAACCGGCACCAAGCTGGCCGGCTCGCGCTTCACCTTCATGCGCGGCCCCATGGCGCGCCTGCACCGCGCACTCGCCCAGTTCATGCTGGACGTGCAGACCCAGGAGCACGGCTACACCGAGTGCTACACGCCCTATGTCGTGAACGCGGAGACGCTGCACGGCACCGGCCAGCTGCCCAAGTTCGAGGGCGACCTGTTCGCGGTGAAGAAAGGCGGCCAGGAAGGCGAGGAAGTGCCTGACACCCAGGCGCTCTACCTGATCCCCACCAGCGAAGTGACGCTGACCAACACCGTGCGCGACACCGTGCTGGCCGAGGCCGAGCTGCCCATCAAGCTCACCGCACACACACCCTGCTTCCGCTCCGAGGCCGGCAGCGCCGGGCGCGACACGCGCGGCATGATCCGCCAGCACCAGTTCGACAAGGTCGAGATGGTGCAGATCGTGCACCCCGACCAGAGCTACGCCGCGCTGGACGCCATGACCGGCCACGCCGAAGCCGTGCTGCAGAAACTCGGCCTGCCGTACCGCGTGATCGTGCTGTGCACCGGCGACATGGGCTTTGGTTCGACGCGCACGCACGACCTCGAGGTGTGGGTGCCCGCGCAGGGCACCTACCGCGAGATCAGCTCGGTCTCCAACTGCGAGGCCTTCCAGGCGCGGCGCCTGCAGGCCCGTTTCAAGAACGCCCAGGGCAAGAACGAGCTGGTGCACACGCTCAACGGCTCGGGCCTGGCGGTGGGCCGTGCGCTGGTGGCGGTGCTGGAGAACTTCCAGAACGCCGACGGCAGCGTGACCGTGCCCGAGGTGCTGCGCCCCTACATGGGCGGGTTGGAGCGCCTGACGCCGGCCTGAGCCGCGAAGAAGGCCTTGCCCAGCAAAAAGCCCCGCATGGCGGGGCTTTTTCGTATCTGGCGGAGAGGGTGGGATTCGAACCCACGGTACGTTGAAAACGTACACGGGATTTCGAGTCCCGCGCATTCGACCACTCTGCCACCTCTCCGTGTTCGAAGCCTGCGATTCTATCAGGCTGGCGAGAGGGCTCTGAGCCGCACGAGGCGCGCGGGACGGGTGCGACAATGCGGCACCGTTTGTCCGCCGGCCCTTCATGCTCGTCGATACCCAACCCGCCACCTACCAGCATGTACCCGCCTCGCCCGAGGTGCGTGACCATTGGGTCAATTCCCAGCTCATCGGCGTGCTCATGGACAACATGGGACCGTCTCTGCTGGCGGCCGTGCTGTCGCTGCCGGTGCTGGTGTATCTCATGGCGGGTCAGACCCACCCGATCGCGCTGGCGGTGTGGGCCGGCCTGGTGCTGGTGCTGCTGATCTACCGCTACCGCCTGATCGGCATCTACCGCCTGCGCCACGACAGCCTCGAGGGCCCGCAGCGCATGGTGTTCGTCGAGCGCTACCGGTGGTCGTGGACGGTGATGGCGCTGCTCTGGGGCGGGCCGGTGATCCTGAGCTACCAGCAGGCGAGCCAGACCACCCAGTTCGTGTGCGGGCTGGTGGTGCTGGGGCAGGGCCTGCTCACGCTCACCTCGTTCAGTGCCTACCTGCCGGTCTTCCGGCATTACGCCAACGCCTGGATCTTCTCGGTGTTCGTCGGGCTGGCCTGGAACACCGTGCGGCTGCTGGACAAGCCCGAGGCGGTGCAGACCGGTCTGGTGCTGATGGTGCTGCTGTTCGTGTTCTGGGGGTTGCTGCTCATGGCCGGGCGGCGCCTGCATGAGGTGCACCGATCCAGCTTCGAGTTGCAGTTTTCCAACCAGGAACTGATCGATTCGCTGACCCTGCAGACGCGCGCCTCGCTGCGGGCCGTGGCCACCAAGAACCGTTTCCTGGCCTCGGCCGCGCACGATCTGCGCCAGCCGGTGCACGCGCTGAGCCTCTATGCCGACTGGCTGGCCACCGAGCCCGAGATGGCGCGCGACATCGCGCCGCGCATCCTGCAGTCGACACGCGCGATCAACGAGCTCTTCGATTCGCTGTTCGACCTCACGCGCATCGACGCGGGCAACTACAAGGTGCGCCTGCAGCACGTGGACGTGCAGAAGCTGTTTGCGGACCTGTCGCTGCAGTTCGAACCGGTGGCCGTGGGCAAGTCGCTGCGGCTGCGCACCCACGCCCGGCCGACGACCATCTGGTCCGATCCCGTGGTGCTGCGGCGCATCCTGGGCAACCTGGTCTCCAACGCCTTGCGCCACACCCACCAGGGCGGCGTGCTGCTGGCCTTGCGCCACCGCGAGGACATGCTGGTGTTCGAGGTCTGGGATACCGGGGTGGGCATCGCCCGCGAGCACCAGCAGGCGATCTTTCAGGAGTTTTTCCGGGTGTCGCAACACCAGGGCACCGAAGACAGCCTGGGCCTGGGCCTGACCATCGTCTCCAAGCTCACGTCCCTGATGGGCTACCAGCTCGCCCTGAACTCGGTGGCCAACCGGGGCAGCGTGTTCCGGGTGATGTTGCCCGACTTCACGCAGCGTGAGCCGCTGAGCGCGCCCGAAGCGGCCACGGAGCCGGGCTCCGGCTTCTGAGTCGGAGACCTCAGATCAGAGGTCGAGCAGGCCGGCGGTGCGGGCCAGGTGGCTGGCCTGCGAACGGCTCTTCACGTTGAGGCGCCGGAACAGGCGCCACAGGTGCACCTTGACGGTGTGCTCACTGATCTGCAACTGCTCGGCGATGTCGCGGTTGCTCAAGCCCCGGTCGAGCATGACCAGCAACTGCTTCTGGCGCTTGGAGAGCTTGTCGGGAATCGTGGGCGCGTTCTCGTCTTCCACTTCTTCGGCCAGAAATTCGCGCAACACCTTGGCGATCTGGGCGGCGCCCGCCGACTTTTCGACATAGGCGTCGGCGCCGGCTTCACGGGCCAGGTCTTCGTAGTCGGAGGAGGGCGACGCGGACAGCACGATGAGGGAGGTGTCGGGCAGCATCTGCCGCACTTCGCGCACACCCGAGACGCCGTTGGTGTCGGGCAGCTTCAGATCCAGACAGACCAGCTCGGGCTCACCGTGTTCGGCGATGGCCTTGCTCACCGCAGCCAGCCGCTCCAGCTCGATCACCTGGGTGGAGGCGCGCAGGCGCCGAAGCAACATGACGACGGCTTCGCGCATCAGCGGGTGGTCGTCGATAACAAAAATACTCATGTCTGGCGTGCTGGTAATAATTGGTTTCAATGCGACAGCATATCGAGATTGTCGGTGTTTGGCGATAGCCAGGGACCCATGAATGCAGTCGTTCTTTTTACTTTTGGACCCAAACACCGGGGGGTATATGAACTGAGGGGTTCAGTATGCGCGCCCCGTCGAGGCCATGGTGACTTTCGTGTTTGAGCCCGGTATGCCCCGATTGTCCACCAAAGGTCGGGGCGGTCGCATTGCGCGATCGCGACGCTCAGCCCTTGTCCGCTGCGAAGTGTGCGAGTGCCTGGTCCAGTGCAGCCGCGTCACCCTGGGTGGTGAGCTGGTCGCGCAGCCCGGCCAGCGCCTGGCTGCCCTGTTGCTGCAGGCGCGCGATCGCCTGGGCAGCGTCCTTGCCGGAGGCGAAGCCGGTGCTTTGCAGCAGCAACTGACCCCCCGCATCGACCAGCTTGAAATAGAACAGGCCGTCGCTCTCGCGGTACTGCTTGAACGCGGGCGCTGCGGACCTGGCCGCCTTGGTGGTGGTGGCCACCACGCTGTCGAGCCGGCGCAGGCCGACCGCGTCGCGCAGCCGGGCGGTGAATGGCGTGGCGATGGCGCGGGCCTTCTGCGCGCCGGCCTTCAGGGTTTTTTCGATCTGCGCCGGGTCCTGGATCAGGCGGTCGTAGACCTCGCGCAGCGGCGCGATCTCGTGGTCCAGGCGCTCGAACAGCATCTGTTTGGCGTCGCCCCAGGCGATGCCCTCGGCGTAGGCTTTGGCCAGGGCGGCGGTTTCTTCGGCCGAGGCAAAGGCCTGGTAGAGCTGGAACAGCGCCGAGCCCTCGGTGGACTTGGGCTCGCCGGGCGCACGCGAGTCGGTCAGGATGCCCATGATGAGCTTGCGCAACTGCTCGCGCGGCACGAACAAGGGAATGGTGTTGTCGTAGCTCTTGCTCATCTTGCGGCCGTCCAGGCCGGGCAGGGTGGCCACGTGGTCTTCGATTGCCGCCTCGGGCAGCGTGAAGTGTTCGCCGTAGAGGTGGTTGAAGCTGGCCGCCATGTCGCGCGCCATCTCGATGTGCTGGATCTGGTCGCGGCCCACCGGCACCTGGTGCGCGTTGAACATCAGGATGTCGGCCGCCATCAGCACCGGGTACATGAAGAGGCCAGCCGTCACGCCCGCGTCGGGGTCCTCGCCGGCGGCGGTGTTTTTGTCCACCGATGCCTTGTAGGCGTGCGCGCGGTTGAGCACGCCCTTGCCGGTCACGCAGGTGAGCAGCCAGGTGAGTTCGGGAATCTCGGGGACGTCGGACTGGCGGTAGAAGGTCACGCGCTCGGGGTCGAGCCCGCAGGCCAGCCAGGTGGCGGCGATCTCCAGCGTGGAGCGCTGCACGCGCGCGGGCTCGCCCACCTTGATCAGGGCGTGGTAGTCGGCCAGGAAGTAGAAGCTCTCGACTTCGGCCAGGCGGCTGGCCCGCACGGTGGGGCGGATGGCGCCCACGTAGTTGCCCAGGTGGGGCGTGCCCGAGGTGGTGATGCCGGTGAGGACGCGTTGGGTTTTCATGGGCGGGTTCAGAGAATCAGCAGGCGAAGCGGCGTGAGCAGCACCTCGATGGCGCTGCCGGTGAGCATCATGAGCGGGCGCAGCCAGAGGTTGCCCACCACACCGCTGATGACCAGGGCCATCACGATGAAGAAGCCCCAGGGCTCGACACGGGAAACGAGTTCCGCCTGCTTCCAGGGCAGCAGGCCGACCAGGATGCGGCCGCCGTCGAGCGGGGGCAGCGGGAACAGGTTGAAGGCGAACATCACGAGGTTGACCAGCAGGCCGGCGCGGCACATCTGCAGGAAGAACGGCTCTTCCACACCCATGGCCACCAGCACGTAAAGCAGCACGGTCCAGGCGATGGCCTGCACGAGGTTGGCGCCCGGGCCGGCCAGGGCCACCCACACCATGTCGCGCTTGGGGTTGCGCAGGCGGCCGAAATTCACCGGCACCGGCTTGGCGTATCCGAACAGGAAGGCCCCGGAGGTGGCGAAGTACAGCAGCAGCGGCATCGCGATCGTGCCCAGCGGGTCGATGTGCTTGATCGGGTTGAGCGTGATGCGCCCCATCATCTCGGCCGTGTTGTCGCCATAGTGCTTCGCGGCGTAGCCATGCGCGGCCTCGTGCAGCGTGATGGCGAACAGCACCGGGATGGCGTAGAGGGCGACGGTTTGAACGATCTGGGCGAAATCCATGGCGGGGGGCGCTGGAAGCAAACGCGTATTGTCCCAGACTGGGTCCGCGCGCTGCCGCGGGGATTCAGAGCCCGAGCGGGGCCAGTGCGCCCTGGCCGGTGCGCAGCACCTCGGGCTCGCCGCCGGCGCCCATGGGCGTGAGGTCGATCACCGTGGTGGCTTCCAGCGCGCAGGCGCCCGCGTCGATCACGCCGGCCAGGTCGTGTTCGAGCCGGTCTCGGATGTCGTGCGCGTCGTTCAGGGGATCGCTCTCGCCCGGCAGGATCAGCGTGGTGGCCAGCAGCGGCGCGTTGTGCAGGGCCAGCAGGGCCTGCAGGGCCCGGTGGTCGGGCACGCGCAGGCCGATGGTCTTGCGCGAGGGGTGGCTCACGCGGCGCGGCACTTCCTTGCTGGCTTCGAGAATGAAGGTGTAGGCCCCGGGCGTGGCGAGCTTGAGCAGGCGGTACTGCCGGTTGTCCACCCGGGCGTAGCTCGCCAGCTCGCTCAAGTCGCGGCACAGGATGGTGAGGTGGTGCTTGTCATCGACCTGGCGGATGCGGCGCAGCCGGTCGGCCGCGGCCTTGTCGTCGAGATGGCAGACCAGGGCGTAGCTGGAATCGGTCGGCACGGCCAGCACGCCACCGCGCTCGAGCAACTGCACCGCCTGCTTGAGCAGCCGCGGCTGCGGGTTCTCGGGGTGGACGTCGAAGAACTGGGACATGGTGAGGCGCGATTGTGGACCGCTCAGGCCTCGGGCTGCTCCACCGGCAGGCGCCGGTCGCGCGCGGTGAGCCAGCTGGCGGTGGCGCCGCACAGCACGATCATGGCCATGCCGATGAGCTCCAGCCGGCCCGGCACATGGCCGAACACCAGCCAGCCGCAGAACATGGCAAAGCCGATCTGCCCATAGAGGTAGGGCGTGAGCGTGGAGGCCTGCGTGCGCTTGAACGCGAGGATCAGCAGGAAGTGGCCCACCGTGCCCATGAGGCCGATCAGGCACAGCAGCGCGAACGTGGTGGCGTCGGGGATCGTCTGCCACACCACGGGCAGCACCAGGCTGGAGAGCAGCGCGCCGACCCAGCCGGTGTAGAAATGCATGGTCATGGGGTCTTCGGTGCGCGCCATCTTGCTGGTGAGGATCTGGAACCAGGCGTAGGTGAACACCATCACCAGAGGCAACAGGCTGGCCCAGCCGATCACGTCACCGCCGGGCTGCACCACCAGCAGCGCGCCGGCAAAACCGCCCGCCACCAGGGCCCAGCGCAGCAGGGGCACGCGCTCGCGCAGGAACAGCGCGGCCAGCAAGGTGACCACCAGCGGGGTGATCATGACGATGGCGGTGAATTCGCCCACCGGCATGTACTGCAGGGCAACGAAGGAGATGGCGCTCACGGCCAGCAGCAAGGCACCGCGCAGCACCTGGAAGCGGGGGTGGGCGGTCTGCATCAGGCTGCGCCCGCGCAGCGGCAGCATGACGGCGCTCACCACGACGGCGTGGAACACGTAGCGGAACCACACCGCCATCAGCACCGGCACGAAGGCGCCGACGTACTTCACCGTGGTGTCGAGCACAGCAAAGAAGGCCGTGGCCAGGATCAGGAAGGTGATGCCCAGCGCGGCCTGCGCGGGCTGGTAGCGGGCCGGCTCCACCATCACTGGAGGATGCGCGACTGCAGCAGCTCCCACACCGGGGTCACGCTGCCCGGCAGATCGGGCAGCTGGCCCAGGTCGGTGTGGCTTTCCTCGGGGCTGTGGAAGTCGCTGCCGCGCGAGGCGGCCAGGCCGAATTCCTGGCAGTAGCCGGCGTACTTCGCGTAGTCGGCCTGGCCGTGCGCGCCGGTCATGACCTCCACGCCCTGGCCGCCGTGCGCCTTGAACTCGGTGAACAGCGCGAACTCTTCGTTGGGCGTGAGCTTGTAGCGCCCGGGGTGGGCGATCACCGCCACGCCGCCGGACTGCGTGATCCAGCCCACCGCGTCGGCCAGTGTGGCCCAGCGGTGCGGCACGAAGCCGGGCTTGCCTTCGGTGATGTACTTGCGGAACACCTCGTTGGTGTCCTTGCTCACGCCGATCTCCACCAAGTAGCGCGCGAAGTGCGAGCGCGAGATCAGCTCGGGGTTGCCCACGTACTTCAGCGCGCCTTCGTACACGCCCTTGATGCCCACGCGGGCCAGGTCGTCGCTCATCTCTCGCGCGCGCTGCTCGCGGCCGCCGCGCGTGGCGCGCAGGCCGTCCAGCAGCGCCGGGTGGGTGTGGTCCATGCCCAGGCCCACGATGTGCACCGTGATGCCCGCGAAGGTGACCGAGACCTCGGTGCCGGTGAGGTAGGGCAGGCCGGCCTCGCGGGCCGCGGCGATCGCGCGGTCCTGGCCGCCGAGCTCGTCGTGGTCGGTCAGCGCCCAGAGCTCCACGCCGTTGGCTTTGGCGCGCTGCGCCAGCGCCTCGGGCGTGAGGGTGCCGTCGGACACGACGGAATGGCAGTGCAGGTCGGCGTTGATCAGGGTATTCACCGAGCCATTTTAGGCCGCGGTTCTCATCCGTGCTCCCCGGGGGGCAAGGGCTCAGCCCGTGTTGCGCAAACCCGCGGCGATGCCGTTGATGGAAATGTGGATGCCGCGGCGCACGCGCTCGTCTCGGTCGGCCTGGTTTTCGCCCGCGCGGTAGCGCCGCACCAGCTCCACCTGCAGGTGGTGCAGCGGGTCGATGTAGGGAAAGCGGTGGCGCATCGAACGCTGCAGCGCGGCGTTGTTCACCAGGCGCTGCTTCTCGCCGGTGATGAGCGCCAGCGCGTCGGCGGTGCGCTGCCACTCGGCCTCGATCGCGCTGAACACCTGCTTGCGCAGGCGTTTGTCGGGCACCAGCTCGGCGTAGCGCGAGGCCAGGGCGAGGTCGCTCTTGGCCAGCACCATGTCCATGTTGGAGAGCAGGGTGCTGAAGAAGGGCCACTGCTTCACCATCTTCTGCAGCAGCGCCTTCTGCGCGGCCACGCCCTTGGGGCCGTCGCGGTGCAGGAAGGCGTGCACCGCCGAACCGAAGCCGTACCAGCCCGGCAGCGTGAGCCGGCACTGGCCCCAGCTGAAGCCCCAGGGAATCGCGCGCAGGTCCTCGATCTTCTGCGTCGCCTTGCGCGAGGCCGGGCGCGAGCCGATGTTGAGCTCGGCGATCTCGCGGATCGGCGTGGCGGCGAAGAAGTATTCGGCGAAGCGCGGGGTGTCGTACACCAGCGCGCGGTAGGCCGCCATGCTCTGGCGCGAGAGCTCGTCGGCCGCGGCCAGGAAGGCCGGTGGCGCGTTGCGCGTGGGCTTGAGCAGCGTGGCCTCCAGCGTGGCGGCCACCAGGGTCTCGAGGTTGCGGCGGCCGATCTCGGGGTTGGCGTACTTGGAGCCGATCACCTCGCCCTGCTCGGTCAGCCGGATCTGGCCACGCACCGTGCCCGGCGGCTGCGCCAGGATGGCCTGGTAGCTCGGGCCGCCGCCGCGGCCCACGGTTCCGCCGCGGCCGTGGAACATCCGCAGCTGGATGGGTTGTTCGGCGTCCTTGTTGAGCGTGTCGAACAGCTCGACCAGAGCGATCTCGGCGCGGTACAGCTCCCAGTTGCTGGTGAAGATGCCGCCGTCCTTGTTGCTGTCGGAGTAGCCAAGCATGATGTCCTGCTCGCTGTAGCCGTCGCCCGCGCCGCGCTGCACCATGGCGCGCACGCCGGGCAGGTTGATGTACTCGCGCATGATGGGCGCGGCGTTGCGCAGGTCCTCGATGGTCTCGAACAGTGGCACCACGATCAGGTCGCACACCGCGTCGTCGCCGAGCGTGCCGCGCATCAGACCGGCTTCCTTCTGCAGCAGCAGCACCTCCAGCAGGTCGCTCACGGTCTCGGTGTGGCTGATGATGGCGTGGCGGATCGCCTGCGCACCAAAGCGCTCGCGCCCGCTGCGCGCGTTGTCGAAGATTGCGAGCTCGCCCAGGGTGTGCGCCGAGTAGGTGGCGCCGGGCACGCGCAGCGGCCGCGCGTCGTTGAGCTGGCGCAGCAGCACGGCGCGTTTGCCGGCCTCGTCGAGCTGCGAGTAGTGCGGCTCGATGCGGGCGGTGGCGAGCAGCTCGGCCACCACCTCCTCGTGCTTGTCCGAACTTTGTCGCAGGTCGATGGTGGCGAGGTGGAAGCCGAACACCTGCACCGCTCGCATCAGCGGCTGCAGCCGCGCGCGCGCCAGTGCTTCGCCGTGGTGCGACCTGAGCGAGGCTTCGATGGTGCGCAGGTCGGCCAGCAGCTCGGCCGCGCTGGTGTAGGCGTCCTGCGGCGCGACGGCGTGGCGTGCCGCTTCGCCGCCGGTGAGCGCCTTGAGCGTGGCCGCGAGGCGCGCGTACATGCCGGTGAGCGCGCGGCGGTAGGGCTCGTCCTGGCGGTGGGCATTCGTGTCGGGGGAGCGTTCGGCCAGGGCCTGCATGGCCGGGCTCACACGGGTGAGCATGGCCGATACCGAGAGCTCGGCGCCCAGGTGGTGCAGTTGCGTGAGGTGGTGGCGCAGCACCATGTCGGCCTGGCTGTGCAGCGCGAGTTCCAGCGTCTGCGCGGTCACGTTGGGGTTGCCGTCGCGGTCACCGCCGATCCACTGGCCCATGCGCAGGAAGGGTGCGATCGCGGCCGCCGCGCCGCCGTCGCCCAGGCCGGCTTCCAGCTCGCTGTAGAGGCGCGGGATCTGCGTGAGGAAGGTGGCCTCGTAGTAGCTCAGCGCGTTCTCGATCTCGTCGGCCACGGTGAGCTTGGTGAAGCGCAGCAGGCGCGTCTGCCAGAGCTGCGTGACGCGGGCGCGGATCTGCGCCTCGATGTCGGCGCGCTCGCGCGGCAGGCGTTGTTGTTCGTCGCGCTCGCCGAGCAGGCGCGCGATGGCGCGTTCGGCATCGAGGATGCTCTTGCGCTGCACCTCGGTAGGGTGCGCGGTGAGCACCGGCGAGATGTGTGCGCTGGCCAGCGTGCGCACCACCTCGGCCGGCGCGATGCCGGCCTTGTGCAGCTTCTGCAGGGTGCGCGCGAGGCTGCCTTCCTGCAGGTCGCCGGCGCGCTCGTGCACCGCGCGGCGGCGGATGTGGTGCCGGTCTTCGGCCAGGTTGGCCAGGTGGCTGAAGTAGGTGAAGGCGCGGATCACGCTCACCGCGCGGTCGCCGCTCAAGCCCTTGAGCAGCTTCTTCAGAGCCTTGTCGGCCGACTCGTCGGCGTGGCGGCGGAACGCCACCGAGAGCTGGCGGATCTGCTCGATCAGATCGTACGCGGCCTGGCCTTCCTGCTCGCGGATCACATCGCCCAGGATGCGACCGAGCAGGCGGATGTCGTCGATCAGGGGCTGGTCCTTGTCGGCCCGGCCACTGCCCCTGGCCGCGTTGATGGAGGGTGTGGAGCGGGCAGGCGTTCGCGTCATGGTGGAGGGCGGTGTGGGGTGGTCGGGCGCTCGGGCAAACGGCCATGCTAGCATCCAAAAACACCTGTTCCGTTACCAGCCGGGTACCAGATTGCCGCGCTGTTTCGGCCCCCGGCACCACACGCTCCCACCATGCCCCACACCCCCGCTGCCCTGGCCATCACCATCGCCACCCGCGAAAGCCGGCTGGCCCTGTGGCAGGCCGAACACGTCAAGGCGCTGCTCGAGGGCCTCGGTCACCGCGTGACGCTGCTGGGCATGACCACCCTGGGCGACCAGATCCTGGACCGCAGCCTGTCCAAGGTCGGCGGCAAGGGTCTGTTCGTGAAAGAGCTGGAGCTCGCGCTGGAAGACGGTCGCGCCGACATCGCCGTGCACTCGCTCAAGGACGTGCCGATGGAGCTGCCTGCCGGTTTCGCGCTCGCCTGCGTGATGGAGCGCGAGGACCCGCGCGACGCCTGGGTGTCGCCGCACTGCGCGGGCCTGGCCGATCTGCCCGCGAACGCGGTGGTGGGCACCTCCAGCCTGCGCCGCCTGGTGCTGCTGCGCGAGGCGCTGGACGCGATGGGCCGCCAGGACGTGCGCATCGAGCCGCTGCGCGGCAACCTCGACACGCGTCTGCGCAAGCTCGACGAAGGCCTGTACCACGCCATCGTGCTGGCCGCGGCCGGCCTCAAGCGCCTGGGCCTGGGCGCGCGCATCCGCCACATCTTCGAACCGGTCGAGTCGCTGCCCGCGGCCGGCCAGGGCGCGCTGGGCATCGAGGTGCGGGCCGACCGCGCCGACCTTATCGCCGCGCTCGCCCCGCTGGTGCATCCCGCCACCTGGATGCGCGTGGCGGCCGAGCGCACGGTCTCGCGCGCCATGGGGGGCAGCTGTTCCATGCCGCTCGCGGCGTACGCCGACTGGGGCCGCGAGGGCGCGCTGTCGCTTCAGGCCGCCTGGGGCGACCCCGACGGTCGCCAGCGCGTGGTGCGCGTGAGCGACCACGCCGAGGTCAACACCCTGGCCGAGGCCGAGGCGCTTGGCCAGCGCGTGGCGCAGGCCCTGCGCGCCGCGGGCGCCGCGCCGCCAGCCGCGGAGGCCTGAGGCTTGGCGCACGCCAGCGCCCGGCCCACCGGACCGAGCCGGCTGGATCGGCTCATCGTCACT